>NZ_JALPRJ010000025.1 GCF_030464885.1 Caballeronia sp. SEWSISQ10-4 2
TGAGCGCTCTGCCTCACCGGCCTGAAGGCCGGTGCATCCCGCGCGACTTGGTGAACAATTAAAAATGGCCAATGCTCATGAACAACATAACACTGCTACGTGACGTAATCGTGCAACGTGATGTGGCCCTAGGCGAAAAAAAGCCCGCTGGCCGAGAGGCGCAGCGGGCTTTTTCACCGGCCTGACAATCTAGTGATAGTTCGAAACTGCGGTCCGCTTCATCTGGATGTTCGACAAAATCTGCTTGGCCGAGCCCATTGGCAACTTGTTTGCGCAGAAATAGTCCTGATACAGCGCTGCGCGATAGGCGTTCAAATTGCCGTTTTCGATGCGTTGAAAATCGTTCGCGACTGTGCGGTCCCAGCTGTTCTGGTCCTCATTAATGCTCGCGTACAGGCGCCAGTTGTAGTTGTCGCAGCGAATGCCTTCGTAATTGACGTTGCGCGCGCCCGCCGGGCTTTTCACGACGACCGTGTAACGGACGATGCCGTCCGTGCCCACGCTGAGCGAGTTTTTATCGATGAAAAAAGTCAGCGGCGTGTTTTCCGACACCGTGAACGGCAGGAGATTTGCCTCCTGCGGCAGCGGGGGCAAGGTGTCGACCGCGTTTTCGGTCCAGGTCGGCTTGCGGTCCATGAGATAGACGAACGCGCTGTCGTCCTTGTTTGACGGCTTGGAGCTGCCGCAGCCGGCGAGCACGGCAAGGGCTGCCGCGGTTGCCGCGAACAATGCAATGGCTTTCAATTCTTGAGTTCCCGAGGTTGATGCAGAAGCGACTGCAAATCGATCGTGCTGCGTGTCTGCGCCGCGATTGTCCCCGCCAGGGAACGCATCGGCATGCCAAACACACAAGCCCAGCCTTCGACGCTGCACGAAAAAAAGCGGCGCGCGTTGCCGCGCCGCCGCTTCGAATGACACACGTCCTAATCCCGCGAGGGACGTTGTGCGTAAATGTGCAGCTCTTCGGTCACCGAACATTCTGCCTGAACGACACTACCGTTAGCAGAAACGGAGGCGTCTTCAATCGTCATGCTCTGAATCACGCGTGGATAACGATTGGCGTGATGCGCCATACGTTCCGCGCGTTCTGCCCGCACGACCGCGCGCCTCAGAAAGCGAGAAAGTTCCGTGAGCGCAAGCTGATATACATCCCGCTTGAACTCGATCACCGCGTCAAGCGGGACCCAATACTCATTCCACCGCCAGGCATCGAATTCCGGATGATCAGTCGCACGCAAACAAATGTCACAGTCGCGGCCTACCATGCGTAACAAAAACCAGATCTGTTTCTGTCCGCGATAATGTCCGCGCACCTCGCGCTTGATGAACTTGTCCGGCACCTCATAACGCAGCCAGTCGCGGGTTCGACCCACGACCTTCACGTGCTCCGGAAGCAAGCCGGTTTCTTCGTGTAACTCCCGATACATCGCTTGCACAGGGGTCTCACCGTACTTGATGCCCCCTTGCGGAAACTGCCAGGAATGTTCACGCAGCCGCTTGCCCCAAAACACTTCGTTGTGCGCGTTCAAGAGGATGATGCCGACGTTCGGGCGAAAGCCTTCACGATCCAGCATACAACCACCTTCGAATCCTTTAAAATTGCTTTGATTATAAACAGATAACGGGCCTGGCGCACCGGCACGAACCCGAATCGGGGTTCGTTTCGCTTGGGTGCCGGGGCGGTCGGCCAACGTCTTACCGCATCGCTGTCCCGTCGTTCACTCGTTCCGCACGTTCTGCATGTTCCGCAGGTTTGGGTCGAAAACCCATTCAATCGACGCGCTCCCGCTTTGGAAAATTTTTGAATGAAAGCATCCCGTTTCTTTATTGGCACCCTGAAGGAAGCTCCCACCGACGCGGAAATCGTCAGCCACCAACTCATGATGCGTGCGGGCATGATTCGCCGCGTGGCGGGCGGTATCTATAGTTATTTGCCTATCGCCCTGCGCTCCATCCGCAAGGTGGAGACAATCGTGCGTGAAGAAATGAACCGCGCCGGCGCGCTAGAATTGTTGATGCCCGCGGTGCAGCCGGCCGAACTCTGGCAGGAATCGGGACGCTGGGAGCAGTACGGTCCCGAGCTGCTGCGCATCAAGGACCGTCACGAGCGCGATTTCGTGATCGGACCCACGCACGAAGAAGTGGTGACGGACATCGCGCGGCGCGAGATCAAGAGTTATCGGCAACTGCCGGTCAACTTCTACCAGGTCCAGACCAAGTTCCGCGATGAAATCCGGCCGCGTTTCGGCGTGATGCGCGGGCGCGAATTCATCATGAAGGACGCATATTCTTTCGACCGCGATCAGGCAGGCCTCGCCGAGTCGTACAAGAAAATGTTCGATGCCTACGTGCGTGTGTTCACCCGCATCGGCCTGGAATTCCGTGCGGTAGCGGCCGATAACGGCTCGATCGGCGGCAGCGGTTCGCATGAATTCCACGTGATCGCCGACACGGGCGAAGACGCAATCGCCTATTGCCCGACCTCGGATTACGCAGCCAACGTGGAAGCGGCGGATGCGTTGCCGCTGAACGCCACGCGTGCCGCGCCCGCGGAAGAGATGAAGAAGACCGCGACGCCGGGCAAGGCGAAGTGCGAGGCAGTGGCGGAGTTGCTGAACATTCCGCTGCAACGCACGATCAAGTCGATCATCCTCGCGACCGATAACGAAGGCGCCGAGCCGACCATCTGGCTGTTGATGCTGCGCGGCGACCATTCGCTCAATGACATCAAGGCGAACAAGCAACCGGGCTTGGCGGGTTATCGCTTTGCGACGGAAGCTGAAATTATCGATACGTTCGGCACGCCGCCGGGTTATCTCGGCCCGATCGGCACGAAGAAGCCGATCAAGGTGATCGCAGATCGCACAGTCGCGAACATGAGCGACTTCGTGGTCGGCTCGAATGAGGTCGACTATCACACCACCGGTGTGAACTGGGGCCGCGATCTGCCAGAACCGGTCGTCGCGGACATCCGCAACGTGCTCGCAGGCGATCCGTCGCCGGATGGCAAGGGCACGCTGGAAATCTGCCGCGGCATTGAAGTGGGCCACGTGTTCCAGCTCGGCACGAAGTATTCCGATGCCATGGGCGCATCGTTCCTCGATGAAAACGGCAAGCCTGCGCCCATGCAAATGGGCTGCTACGGGATCGGCATCACGCGGATCCTGGGCGCGGCGATCGAACAGAATTTCGACGCCAAGGGCATCATCTGGCCGGAATCGATTGCACCGTTCGAAGTCGTGTTATGCCCGATGGGTTACGAGCGCAGCGACGCCGTTCGCGAGCAGGCCGACAAGTTGTATGCGGCGCTGCAAGCGGCGGGTATCGATGTGGTTCTGGACGATCGCGGCGAGCGTCCGGGCGTGATGTTCGCGGATTGGGAGCTGATCGGCGTGCCGCATCGGCTGGTGATTGGCGACCGTGGGCTCAAGGAAGGCAAGCTCGAATATCAGGCGCGACGCGACGCCGAAGCCACGTTGCTGCCGGTGGAAGACGCGGCGAGCGTGGTGATCGAGAAAGTGCGCGCTGCACTGGCGCGGTAACGTGCAGTACAACTTCCTCTCGGCGACGGTGCTGCTCATTCTGATCACCGATCCGCTCGGCAATATCCCGATCTTCATCAACGCATTGCGTGGTGTGGCGAAGGAGCGGCGGCGGGTTGTGATCCTGCGTGAAGTGGCGATCGCCTTTGGGATCTTGCTGGCGTTCATGCTCGTCGGCGACCGCTTTCTACGCGCGATGAGTCTGACGGATTTGTCGTTGCGGCTGGGCGGCGGGATCGTGTTGTTCCTGATCGCGTTGCGGATGATCTTTCCGCATCCCGACGGTCCGATGGGCGGCGATTCACGCGGTGGCGAACCGCTGATCGTGCCGCTGGCCATTCCCGCGCTGGCCGGTCCGTCAGCGCTTGCGACGGTGATGCTGCTGACATCGCAGGCGCCGGGGCAGATGTGGGAATGGGTCGGCGCGTTGACCGTCACCATGATGGTCTGTGCGGTCGTGCTGGTGCTGGCCGAGAAGATCCAGCATTGGCTCGGCGAACGCGCTGTCACGGCGTTCGAGCGCTTGATGGGTTTGGTGCTGGTCGCGATATCGGTGGAAATGATACTGACCGGAATACGGACCTTCGTGCATCAGCTGGCGGTGAACGGCTGACGCATTCATGCCTGACCGAAGTACAGCCAGGGATCGCGTTCGACGTCGATGTTCAGTTTCCTAAAACGCCTGCAGCGGCTTTTGGGGTTGAACGCAAGAGGCAACAACCGTACGTAAAAATGCCGTTTCAACGTAAGTTGAAACGGCATTTTTTTTAAACTTGGCTGAACGGCATCGCAGCGGATTGTGCGGCCTTTACTTTACGCTCGCCTCAAACACTCAAGACGACTCACGCCCCTTCCGTCAGCGCCCGGATAGTCGGCAGATTGCGCCAATATCCCTTCGCGTCCATGCCGCAGCCAAACACATACCGGTCCGGCACTTCGAAGCCGCAAAAGTCCGGCCGCAAGGGTTTCGATTTATCGATGATCTTCTCGCACAGCACTGCCGAGAGAAACTTCTTTGCGCCCATTGCCATGATGCGGTCGCGGATGGCGGCCATGGTTTCGCCTTCATCGAGGATGTCGTCGAGCACGAGCACCACGCGATCCTTCACCGATTCGGCCGGCGCCACGCGCCATTCCATCTTGTCGCCGCCCTTGGTGGTGTTCCGATACCGCGTCAAGTGGATGTAGTCGAACTCGAGCGGGAAGTCGAGGTGCGGCAGCAACATGCCGGTAAACACGGCCGCGCCGCCCATGACGGACAGCACGAGCGGGAATTCTTCGCCAGCACTTGCACCGATGGCTTTCGCCATGCTTTCGATCGACGCGGCCACGTCTTGCGCCGAAACGATCTCTTCGGAGTGGCTGAAAATATGGAGTGCTTCTTCGCGATTCATAAGGGCAGGCGGCGAGGGTGTAGAGCTAAAAATAGGGGAAACGCGGCGCTAAGCGCCACATGATAAACCCGCGTTCCTCAGCGAAACGCGGGCCGTGGAAATCAAACTCGATCAATACCCGATCAAAAAACTCAACGCATGCCCGGCATCATGCCTTTCATGCCGCGCATCATTTTCTGCAGATTGCCGCCTTTGAGCTTTTTCATCATGCCGCGCATTTGCTCGTATTGATTCAGCATGCGGTTGACTTCCTGCACCTGCACGCCCGCGCCCGCGGCAATTCGCCGCTTACGCTGCGCCTTGATGAGATCGGGTTTAGCGCGTTCCTGCAGGGTCATGGAATTGATGATGCCTTCCATCCGGCGCATCTGTTTTTCGGCGACGCCCATGTTCGCGCCCGCCGCAGCCTGCTGGAACTGTGCCGGCAGCTTGTCCATCAGCGAGGACAAACCGCCCATCTTCTTCATCTGCGAAAGTTGCGCACGGAAGTCGTTCAGGTCGAAATCGCCGCCTTTCTTGACTTTATCGGCGAGTTTTTGCGCGGCCGCGCCGTCCACGCCTTTTTGCGCTTCCTCGACCAAAGCGAGAATGTCGCCCATGCCGAGAATCCGGTTCGCCATCCGGCCCGGGTGGAAAACTTCCAGTCCGTCCAGTTTTTCCGCAACACCGACGAACTTGATCGGCTTGCCGGTCACGTGGCGCACCGAGAGCGCCGCGCCACCGCGCGAGTCGCCGTCCAGCTTGGTCAGCACCACGCCGGTCAGCGGCAGTGCGTCGCTGAACGCCTTGGCGGTGTTCACGGCGTCCTGACCGAGCATGGCGTCGACGACGAACAGCGTTTCCGCCGGCTTCAGGATTTCGTGGAGTTCAGCGATTTCGTTCATCATCGCTTCGTCGATACCGAGCCGGCCGGCCGTATCGACGATCAGCACGTCATGGAAATGGCGTTTCGCCCAGTCCACGGCCGCGCGCGCAATGTCCGCGGGCTTTTGATCCGGCTCCGACGGGAAAAAGTCTGCGCCAACCTGTTCGGTCACCGTTTTCAGCTGCTGAATAGCGGCCGGACGATACACGTCGACGGACACCGTCAGTACTTTTTTCTTGTGCTTCTCGCGCAGCAGCTTGGCGAGCTTGCCCGACGTGGTGGTTTTACCCGCGCCTTGCAGGCCGGCCATCAGGATGATTGCCGGCGGCGTGACCGCGAGATTCAGCTCGACGGCCTTACCCTCGTAGTCCCCGCCAATAATGGCAGTCAGCTCGCGCTGCACGACCCCGACGAGCGCCTGACCCGGCGACAAACTGGAAATCACTTCCTCGCCGAGCGCTTTTTCCTTCACCTTCGCGATAAATTCGCGCACGACCGGCAACGCGACGTCGGCCTCGAGCAGCGCCAGGCGCACTTCGCGCAGCATTTCCTGCGTGTTAGCCTCAGTGAGCCGGGCTTCGCCGCGCAGCGTCTTGACGACGCGCGCCATCCGTGTAGTGAGTGTGTCGAGCATGGGAGCGTGTGGAGAGTGCGGCCGGGTTGCGGCGTCCCGACTGCTCTTGCTTCAAGTCGTACTGGCAAGAGGGGAAGACGTCGTGGCCTCAGGGCCTGGTGTAAACTTCGAACATGGATATTGTACTGTATGCCCTCACTGCGCTTCTCTACGGCGGACTTGCCGTAGCGGGTTGGCGCGCGCATCGCCACACGGCCGTGGAACCGGCGCTGGCAGGCATGCCTGCGGGCGGTCGCCTGGCCGGCGGAATGAGCACCGGCATGGCCGACGCAATGCAGAGCGGCCGGGCATCGAAGGCATCGGGCATGAGTTCAATGGGACGCGTGCTGCTGGGCGTCGCGTTGCTCGTGCACGGCCTCTTGCTGCACACCACCATCTTTCCGCAGAACGCGATGGTGTTCGGCTTTGCCTTCGCGCTCTCCGCCATGTTCTGGCTGGGCGCGGGCATCTACTGGATAGAAAGCTTTTTCTTCCCGCTCGACGGCTTGCGGCTACTCGTGTTGCCGCTTGCGTGCGTGGCGTCGGTGATGCCGCTGGTCTTTGGCGGCGTGCACGTGTTGTCGTACTCCGCCGCGCCCATGTTCAAGCTGCACTTCCTGATCGCGAACATCGCGTACGGCTTGTTTGCCATTGCCGCGCTTCACGCCATCCTGATGCTGATGGTGGAAAAGCGCCTGCAGAACATGCGCGGAACGGCTACGCGGCATACGTCGAATAGCTGGGTGTCGAGCTGGCTCGATACCTTGCCGCCGCTGCTCACGCTGGAAAAATTGCTGTTTCGCCTGATCTCGGCGGGCTTCGTGCTGCTGACGCTCACGCTTATATCGGGTGTCGCGTTCAACGAACAACTCGTCGATAAAGCGTTCAAACTTGATCACAAGACCGTGTTCGCCATTCTGTCGTGGCTGATGTTCGGCGCATTGCTGACCGCGCGCCGTGTGTCGGGCTGGCGCGGCCGCGCTGCGTTACGCTGGGTGCTGGCTTCGTTCGTCGCGTTGCTGCTCGCTTACGTGGGTAGCCGCTTCGTGTTCGAAGTGCTGCTGCATCGCGCGGTCGTCTGACGCGGTGGTTTGAATCACCGGGATTTTGTTGCCTCTACTATTAGTAAGATCATGCGCCAACTTCTGCTGTTGATATTTGTGTTCTTTGCGAGCCAGTGGCTGTTCAAGAAGCTCAAGCGCGCTCAGGCTGCCGCTGGCGCGCAAGCTGGCGGGGGCGCTGGCGCCGCGCGCGCCTCTCACGGTCCTGCCGCTTCCGGCGGCGCGCCGCAGCTCCCCGATCCCCTGGTGCGCTGCGCTGAATGCGGCGTGCATACGCCGAGCAGCGAAGCGATCATCGCGGCGGGGCATCGCTTCTGTTCGGCCGATCACGCCCGGCGCCACGCCGCTCGCCCCACAGGCCGCGACGCGCGATGAGCGTTGCCGGTTCGATCGGTGCCGACGGCTGGTACACGGCTGCGCATCGCGTAGTGTCGCCGAACTTCGAAGCGCGGCCGGGGAGTATCGAGCCCACGCTCGTTGTCGTTCACAATATCAGCCTGCCGCCAGATGAATTCGGCGGCAGCGCAATCGCTGAATTCTTCCAGAATCGTCTCGATCACGACGCTCATCCGTATTACGACCGACTGCGCGGCATGCGCGTGTCGTCGCATTTCGTGATCCGCCGTGACGGTGCGGTTGAGCAATATGTGTCGTGTAATGAACGCGCGTGGCATGCGGGCGTGTCGAGTTTTCTCGGGCGCGAGCGATGCAATGACTTCTCGGTGGGCATCGAACTGGAAGGCAGTGATCGATGTGCGTTCGAGGACGCGCAATATGGGTCGCTCAATGATGTCGTCCAGGCGCTCATCCGGCGATATCCGATCGAAGCGCTCGCCGGTCATTCGGACATCGCGCCGGGTCGTAAAACCGATCCGGGCCCGTACTTCGAATGGCCGCGGCTGCAGCGCGATACACAACTCCCCCTTCAGTATTTTCCCTATCTCGGCGACGTCTGATTCGCTGTCGTTCTCGCTCGATCGAGTGCTTGCCGCACGTGAGTGATTGAGACGCCGGGCCGCGCTTTTCTCTTGCCATCGTTCTCTGGCTTAGCGCTCGCGTTACTGAGCGCTTCGCACGGATCGCAGGGCTTGCGTTTTGCATCGCCGCACGTAAGCGCGCTTTCCCTTGTCCGACTTTGGCATTTCAAAAGTCAACCCTCTGAAGGCCATTCTTCAGCAAATAAAAGTTTTTGAGACTGTGCGGAATGTCACTATACTTGGTGCTCAGAGACGTAATTCGCACTATATGTTGTGTTGTCCAAGCGGCGCCCCGCTCGTAGAGCCGGCGCCGCATGCTTTCCGGCCATAGAAGAAAACACCGGATAAGCAACTGATTCGTCGCGTAAAAAACGTCGGCGTCCAGTTTGAAAGACCGAGGCAAACAGGCGTAGCAAGGAGGGTGTCTTCGTCGGTTTGAAGCGTGTCGGCCCATCGGAAAACGATTGGGACCGGGCGCAAGAACGGCACCGGCGCTTTCCCCAGCTAGCCATTTTCAATTTCATCGTCGTGCGTGGTTGGCAAAAGCAGTGAACAGCAACAAAGAAGCAACAAGCAGCCACCACGCGCGGCACGCATCTCAATCCGCGGACGTTCCGCACCATCGAACACCAGGAGATTTGCACATGCAAACCACCGACAACGCCACGACTTCCTACGAGGGCGCCTCCGTGCGGCCCATCGGCGCGCAGGGTCAGCCGAGCGCCAGCGGACTCGCACCGGACGCCACACTGGCCGACTACAAAGTCATCCGCCGCAACGGGACCGTGGTGTCGTTCGAGCCGTCGAAGATCTCCATCGCCGTGACGAAAGCGTTTCTGGCTGTGAACGGCGGCCAGGGCGCAGGCTCGGCACGCGTGCGCGAACTCGTCGAACAACTGACGCAAAGCGTCGTCAGGTCATTGGTTCGCAGCCGTCCCAACGGCGGTACGTTCCATATAGAAGACATCCAGGATCAGGTCGAACTCGCGCTGATGCGCGGCGGCGAGCACAACGTGGCGCGCGCGTACGTTCTGTATCGCGAGAAGCGCACGCAGGAGCGCGCCCACGCCCCGGAAACGCGGGCGAACGCGCTTGGCATCAATGTGATCGACAACGGCGTGTCGCATCCGCTGGATCTGGACGCACTGAAGGCGCGCATCAACGAAGCGTGCGTGAATCTCGGCAGCGAAGTGAGCGCCGATCCGATCGTCGCGGAAACGGTGAAGAACCTGTACGACGGCGTGCCGATGGCGCAAGTCTATGACTCCGCCATTCTCGCTGCGCGCACCATGATCGAAAAAGACCCGGCGTACAGCCAGGTCACCGCGCGCATCTTGCTGCACACGATCCGTCGCGAAATCCTGGAAGAAGACGTCTCGCAAGGCGAAATGGCCACGCGCTACGCCGAGTATTTCCCGCTGTTCATCAAGCAGGGCGTAGAAGCGGAGTTGCTCGACGAAAAGCTCCAGCAGTACGACTTGAAGCGCCTGGGCGCCGCGCTCGACGCCGAGCGCGATCTGCAATTCGGCTATCTCGGCCTGCAGACGCTGTATGACCGCTACTTCTTGCACAACGAAACCAAGCGCATCGAATTGCCGCAAGCGTTCTTCATGCGCGTCGCGATGGGCCTGGCGTTGAACGAAATCGACCGCGAAGCGCGGGCGATCGAGTTCTACAACGTGCTGTCGAGCTTCGACTTCATGTCGTCCACCCCGACGCTGTTCAACTCCGGCACGCGCCGTTCGCAATTGTCGTCGTGCTACCTGACGACGGTTGCCGACGACCTCGACGGCATCTACGAAGCGCTGAAGGAAAACGCGCTGCTGTCGAAGTTCGCGGGCGGCCTGGGCAACGACTGGACGCGCGTGCGTGCGCTCGGCTCGCACATCAAGGGCACGAACGGCAAGTCGCAAGGCGTGGTGCCATTCCTGAAGGTCGTGAATGACACGGCCGTTGCGGTCAACCAGGGCGGCAAGCGCAAGGGCGCGGTGTGCGCGTACCTGGAAACGTGGCACCTGGATATCGAAGAATTCCTGGAGCTGCGCAAGAACACCGGCGACGACCGTCGCCGCACGCACGACATGAACACGGCGAACTGGATTCCCGACCTGTTCATGAAGCGCGTTCACGAAAACGGCGACTGGACGCTGTTCTCGCCGGCAACCTGCCCGGACCTGCACGATCTGTTCGGCGCACCGTTCGAAAAAGCGTACGTCGCGTATGAAGAGAAAGCCGCGCGCGGCGAGATCAAGCTGTTCAAGAAGGTTCCGGCCGCGCAACTGTGGCGCAAGATGCTGGGCATGCTGTTCGAGACGGGTCATCCGTGGATCACGTTCAAGGATCCGTGCAACATCCGTTCGCCGCAGCAGCATGTGGGCGTCGTCCACTCGTCGAACCTGTGCACGGAAATCACGCTGAACACCAGCGACACCGAAATCGCCGTGTGTAATCTCGGCTCGGTGAACCTGGTGGCGCATATGACGAAGCAGGCCGACGGCACGCTCGCGCTCGATCACGACAAGCTCAAGCGCACCGTCAGCGTGGCCATGCGCATGCTCGACAACGTCATTGATATCAATTACTACGCCGTCGCCAAGGCGCGCAATTCGAACCTGAAGCATCGTCCGGTTGGCATGGGCATCATGGGCTTCCAGGACTGCCTGCACTTGCTGCGCACGCCGTATGCGTCGAAGGAAGCGGTCGAATTCGCCGATACGTCCATGGAAGCGGTCTGCTACTACGCTTACTACGCATCGACGGAACTGGCGCAAGAGCGCGGCCGTTATTCGAGCTATCGCGGCTCGCTGTGGGATCGCGGCATTCTCCCGCAGGATTCGCTGAAGCTGCTGGCCGAGGCGCGCGGCGGGTACGTGGAAGTGGACGACAGCGCATCGATGGACTGGACCGAACTGCGTTCGCGGATCGCAACGTACGGCATGCGCAACTCGAACTGCGTGGCAATCGCGCCGACGGCGACGATCTCGAACATCATCGGCGTGTCGGCGTGTATCGAGCCGACGTTCCAGAATCTGTACGTGAAGTCGAATCTGTCGGGCGAATTCACGGTCGTGAACGATTATCTGGTGCGTGACCTGAAGCAACGCGGTCTGTGGGACGAAGTGATGGTCTCCGACCTGAAATACTTCGACGGCACGCTGTCGCGCATCGACCGGGTTCCGGCCGATCTGCGGGCAATCTACGCAACGGCGTTCGAACTGGATGCTACGTGGGTGGTGGAAGCGGCATCGCGCCGTCAGAAGTGGATCGACCAGGCGCAATCGCTGAACATCTATATGGCGGGCGCCTCGGGCAAGAAGCTCGACGAGGTGTACAAGCTCGCGTGGCTGCGCGGTCTCAAGACCACGTACTACCTCCGCACGATGGCCGCGACGCACGTCGAGAAGTCGACGGTGGCGCACGGGCAACTGAACTCGGTGCCTTCGGGCAACTCGGGCAATGGCGCCGGTGGTGCTTCAGGTGCGAACGGCAACGGCTTTGGCTCGCAAGGTTCGCACGGGTCGTCGACGGGTGGTTTCAACGCCGCTGCAGTCGCGGCACCGGCGATTGCGGCTGTGGCGGAAGCCGAAGCCGATGGTCCGGTCTGCATGATGCGTCCGGGCGATGCCGGGTTCGACGAGTGCGAGGCTTGCCAGTAAGAGGGAGAGAGCGACAGGCCGATGCAATCGGCCTGTCGCTGGTTAGTGTTTGAGATTTGTTTGAGATTCGAGGCCGGTACGAGGCGGTTGTTCTTTCCAGAACGGAAGGGGCGGCGGATTCGGAACCGGCCTTTTCTCTTTTCTATTCATGCTCGCCGGGTTCCGAAACGCCGCAGACTCTCGTCACCCGCGCGTTCCCCTCGATATCTCGTGCCCCGCGTCCCGTCCGAGCCTCGCGGTAATGGGTATCGAAAGAAACGAAAACAATCCGACGACCACAAACGCCGGCCAGAAATCCGACCAGACCATCTGCGGATGCCCTTGCAGATCGTGCGAAATCTGCAACGCGATTCCGCCAACGGTCACACCCAGTCCCAGCGACACCTGCTGAATGAAACTTCCGAGACTCGTCGCACGGCCCACATCGCGGCTTTCGATCTCGGCGTATGTCAGCGAGTTGAGGCTTGTGAATTGCAGCGCGGGAAAAAAACCGCCGAGCAGGACGACGCTCCAGATGATCCACGTTGGCGTGCCGGGATAGAACATGCCGCAGGCGGCAATCGCGATGCCCGAGAACGCGGCGTTGACCATCAATGTCTGCCGGAAGCCGTAGCGGTGCAGCACGCGCGACGCGAGCGAGCGCATGAACATGCCGCCGAACGCGGACGCGCAAGTGATCGAACCTGACTTGAACGCGCTCATGCCGAGTCCTTCCTGCATCGCGAGCGGGAGCAGGAACGGCACCGCGCCGAGGCCGATGCGAAACAGCGAGCCGCCCACGACACTCGCCTGGAAGGTCGGCACGCGCAGGAAGCGCAGATCGAGGAGTGGCAGTTTTACGCGTCGCGAGTGCAGGAAATACACGACGAGGAAGACGATGCCGGCGAGCGCCATGCACGCCGCGGTGCGATCGGTGACGAGTTCGCCGCCGATCAGCGAAAGCCCGAGCAGAAACAGCGTGCCGCCGCTCGCCGATAAAAAGAAACCGACCCAGTCGAGCGGTCCGGGATGCGCCTCGCGCGCGTTGCCGATGTAACGGTTGGTGAGGTAGATGCCGAGGATGCCGATCGGGATGTTGATGAAGAAGATCAGGCGCCAGTGCAGATAGGTGGTGATGAAACCGCCGAGCAGCGGGCCGACGGCGGGACCGAACATCGCGGGCACGGAGAGGTAGTTCATCGCGCGGATGAATTCGGAGCGCGGCACCGAGCGAAAGATGATGATCCGCCCGACCGGCACCATCATCGCGCCGCCCACGCCCTGCACGAAGCGCGCGAGCGTGAACGGGATCAGCGAGGTGGACGCGGCGCACAAGATGGAACCGGCGACGAAGATGCCAATGGCGAGCCGAAAGATGGTTCGTGCGCCAAAGCGGTCGGCGACCCAGCCGCAGATCGGGATGAAGACACCCAGGCCAAGCACATAACTGGTGACGGCGATCTTTAGCGTTACGGGATCGCGACCAAAAGCTCTGGCCATTTCGGGGATCGCGGTGACGATGACGTTGGCATCGACGCTTTCCATGAACATCGCGCAAGCGACGATGAGAGGGGCAACGAAAGCTTTGATGGCTAGCGACATGGAGAACGGAAGGGGATCTCTTCGCGGCGGGAAGCTGGGATTATGGCATCGATATCATCGCAACGACATCGTGAAGTGCCGTCTTCGGCGACACTTCACGACGATAAAACCCGAGGAGAACGACGATGGACCCGGAAGATTTGCAGCGTCTCGTCACGCTGAAGATGCCCTACGGAAAGTACAAGGACCGCTTGATCGCGGACCTGCCCGGTCACTATCTCGCGTGGTTCGCACGTGAGGGTTTTCCTGCAGGACAACTCGGCCGGCTGCTCGCGCTGATGCACGAAATTGATCACAACAACTTACGCGAATTGCTCACGCCGCTGCGTGACAAGCGCGGCTGAAAAGCGGCGCGAGAGCGCGTTGCGTCGGGCGATTCATGCGTGCGTCCGGACCTCATGCAGTCGCATTTTTACGGTAAAAACCGGCTCTTGCATGACGTATTCGTTTGTACTATAGGTAGTCGTCACTAGGCCAAAACACCCAATATTTTGTGGTTTTGCCTTTGCGATGACGACCTCGAGTGCTACACTTTCGACATGGAAACGAGACGCGCCAGCACATCGTTTTCCGCTGCAAGACACGTGTAATCGGGAGCTCTGGACATTGGGCTTGTCGAGTCGGAATGCACTCGAAAAGGCAGGTCGAGGCGGGTCCGTCGAAGGTCACGATCCGAAGCCCGGCTCAGGTGATTTGAACGAGTCGCGAGCGGCACTTACTCTCATGGTCGAACACGCAGACGCGCCAGGTTTTCATTGAGGCAATCACGAGGGCGAAGCTGTTCCATGTCACGCCTTAACGGCGACACGCAACGCAACACGCAACGCAACACGCAAGACGATTCACAGCAGAGCCGGACGATGCAAAGCACCAGGCAAAAGCAACGCTGAAGAGCGTGAAGAAGCGCTGCATCGAACACGTTCAAAGAGACTTCGCATGAAGCTTCAAGCAAGTGAGCTCAACGCAAAGTGTTGTATGCAAGTAGCAGCGTCAACACTAAAACAGGATTTTTATGAGCAAGCTCTTTTATCGCTCATGGAAAGATGGTACAAACCGATCTAAATTGATGGTGAGAATTTATGCTCAACTGGGATGACGAGACCACTGCCGTAACTCCCTCGAACGGTTCGCAACACAACATGTTGCGTAACCCGGCGGGTCAGGTTGCGGGTTTCAGCCAAGCAGTCAGCCAAGCATCGCGTGCTGCTGCTCCAGTCACTTCACATGCAGCAGCGCAAGTCGCCGGTCATGGCGTGCTTCAGGCAGCTCATCAAACGTCAGCGGCACAGAATATTTTTGCGAGCGACTTCGTTGCTCCCGCAGCACCGAGCGCCAGCGACATCGCGGCTGCCAGTGCAACGCGGGTGAACGTGGCCGACAAGCGCATCATCAACGGCAAGACTGACGTGAATCAGTTGGTGCCGTTCAAGTACAAGTGGGCGTGGGAAAAGTATCTGGCGGGTTGTGCGAACCACTGGATGCCGCAGGAAGTGAACATGTCGCGCGACATCGCGCTGTGGAAGGACCCGAACGGCCTCTCCGACGACGAACGCCGGATTGTGAAGCGCAACCTCGGTTTCTTCGTCACGGCCGACTCGCTCGCGGCCAACAACATCGTGCTCGGGACGTATCGCCACATCACGGCGCCCGAGTGCCGGCAGTTTCTGCTGCGCCAGGCGTTCGAGGAAGCGATCCACACGCACGCGTATCAGTACATCGTCGAATCGCTGGGTCTGGACGAGAGCGAAATCTTCAACGCGTATCACGAGGTTGAGTCGATCCGGGCGAAGGACGAGTTCCTGATTCCGTTCATCAATACGCTCACCGATCCGGCCTTCACCACCGGTACGCTCGAAGCGGACCAGAAATTGCTGAAGTCGTTGATCGTGTTTGCCTGCGTGATGGAAGGACTCTTCTTCTACGTCGGCTTTACGCAGATCCTGGCGCTGGGTCGCCAGAACAAGATGACGGGGGCGGCCGAGCAGTATCAGTACATCCTGCGCGACGAGTCGATGCACTGCAACTTCGGTATCGACCTGATCAACCAGATCAAGCTGGAAGAGCCGCAACTGTGGACGCCGGAATTTCGCGCGGAGATCCGCGGGATTTTCCAGGAAGCCGTCGAACTGGAATACCGGTACGCAGAAGACACGATGCCGCGCGGCGTGCTCGGCCTGAATGCGTCCATGTTCAAAAGCTATTTGCGTTTCATCTGTAACCGTCGTTGCCAGCAGATCGGCCTCGACCCGCTGTTCCCGAACGAAGAAAATCCGTTCCCGTGGATGAGCGAGATGATTGACTTGAAGAAGGAACGCAACTTCTTCGAGACGCGAGTGATCGAGTATCAGACGGGCGGCGCGCTGACCTGGGAATAAGCGAGTCAGCAAGTCAGCGAATGAGCGTCAGTCAGCGGCAATGGACGCATTGCCGCCACGAATTAGATGTAGACCGGGCGCCCTGAGAGGGCGCCGAGTAGACGGGATGAATGGCAAACCGGCGCCATTGCGTGCGATCACGATTGCGCGCGCGCCGGCCAACAGGTTTAGGAGAACGGTCGCCTGATGCAAAGTGCGCCTTGTGGCTTAACAGCCCAAAAAGATGACAGGCGTTTTGCGGACCCTTCAGTGGGACGGGCAAACTTCCCCCCGAAATATGCCGTCGGCAGTGCCGATGGCCCGATCAAGCGATTGCCGGCACCCGATTCAGGTGCTGACTTAATTTGGCGCGCTGTGCCTCGTGGCACAGCGCGCCTTGCCGTATTCATTAGCGTAAGCAGGCTCCATCAGCGTACGCCGATGAATAATCCGCTTCGCAGCGTGCGTCCTGAGAAGCCCACGCGGGAAGCGGGTTTTGACGAAGGGTGTTGTTTGAACTGACTCTCATCTTGAAACCTGAAGGAGAAAATGATGGCATTAGCCAAGAAATCCGTCGCAAAGAAAGCTGCAGCAAAACCGGCTGTCAAGAAAGTGGCTGCCAAGAAGGCAACGGTAGCTAAGAAGGCGCCGGCGAAGAAAGTTGCAGTGAAGAAAGTCGCCGCCAAGAAGGTCGCAGTGAAGAAGGTTGCGGTGAAGAAGGTTGCAGCCAAGAAGGCGCCTGCGAAGAAGGCAGCGGCCAAGAAGGTTGCCGCCAAGAAGGCGCCTGCCAAGAAGGCTGCTGCTAAAAAGGCGCCTGCCAAGAAGGCTGCTGCTAAGAAGGCGCCTGCCAAGAAGGCTGCTGCCAAGAAGGCTGCTGCCAAAAAGGCGCCTGCCAAGAAGGCTGCGGCCAAGAAGGCGCCCGCCAAAAAGGCTGCTGCTAAAAAGGCCGCTGCTAAAAAGGCGCCTGCTAAGAAAGCACCTGCCAAAAAGGCGGCCGCCAAGAAGGCTGCGCCCGCCAAGAAGGCTGCCCCTGCTGCGAAGAAGGCCGTAGCTGCTGCTCCGGCCGCAGCGCCTGCTCCGGCGCCCGCTCCGGTTGCCAAAAAGGCTCCGGCCAAGAAGGCTGCTGCTGCGAAGAAGACGACTGCTGTAGCACCGGCAACGACGGCAACGACTCCTGCAGCGCCGGCTCCGGCTGCAACGGTCAAGACGGCGTTGAATCCGGCAGCTGCATGGCCGTTCCCCACGGGCAGCCGTCCGTAAGCGCAGGGTGTAACGCAGTACTTCGACACACGCGATGTGTCTCGAGACCGTGTATTGCTACGCGGTCCAAACCCGCTACCGGTGATTGCCGGCAGCGGGTTTTTTTATTGGGCGTTGCATGGTGCGACGAGGCGTTCTTGCTCGCAGCAAACGCTCGCTGCAAAAAAGCGCAGACGAAAAAAAGCGCACACGCCCGAAGGCGCATGCGCTTTTCTCCAGCCCCGGGCGCGATCGATCCGATCACGCCGGCACTTTCTTCATCCGCTAGTGCGTCACTCGCGTCACACCGCCGCTCGACAACAACCGAACGCGCTCGCCGGCCTGAAACACTTCGCCGGTTGCGGTCTGCGTAATGGCGCGGATGTCGCCGTTATCCAGACGCACCGTGATCTCCAGTCCGTTCTGCGTCGCGACGCCGTTCTCGACCGCGTTGCCCGCCACCGCACCCGCGATCCCGCCGACGATACCCGTGAGGATCGAGCCACGCCCACCGCCAAGCGCGCTGCCTGCGACTGCACCCAGTGCACCGCCGCCGATAGCGCCAAGGCCGCTAGGCTGGCCGTTGTTCGAGCTGATCTTCACGCCGCGCACGCTGTCGACCGTGCCCATGCGGACCGTTTCTTCGCGCTGCGCTTGCGACGCGGTGTACACGTCGGGCGAACTGCTGTTATAGGCGCATCCCGTCATGACGACGGAGCTTACTAGCGCTGCTGCCAGCGCCATACGACTTGTCATGTTCATTCTTCACTCCACTAAATTACGGCAGGCTGCTGCACGGGTGGCCAACAGCCTGTTGCACCATGTCATTGCCGAAGCGTCGCCCAGATCCGCTTTCATGACTCATCTCAAGCTTCTTCACAGCACTACTTGAAAAACCTTAGAGCGCCGAACCAAAAGCCTGCTCGAACCGCTCGCCAATCTCGCCACGCGAAGGCGCATACGTCTGCGGTCCTTGATGTTCGATTTTCAGCGCGCCCATCAGGCTCGCGAGACGACCGGTTTTTGCCCAGCCCAGCTTGTGCTCGATGCCATACAGCAAGCCACCCCGGAACGCGTCGCCGCAACCGGTCGGATCGACGACTTTCTGCGCCTTCACGGCCGGAATTTCTTCGACGCCTTTAGCGTGCAAAATCTGCGCGCCATATTCGCCGCGCGTGATCACCAGCGCTTCCACGCGGCTCAGCATTTCGTCGATCGACCAACCGGTCTTGTTGCTCAACAATTTCGCCTCGTAATCGTTGACTGCCACGTAAGTAGCAAGTTCAATCATGCGACGAAGTTCCACACCTTCGAGGATCGGCAGGCCCTGGCCCGGATCGAAGACGAACGGCACGCCCGCGGCCGCCAGTTCCTCGACGTGCTGGCGCATGCCGTCGGCGCCATCCGGCGCGACGATGCCAAGCGTGATGCCCTGGGTTTCGCCAGCGTGGTTCAGGTGCGAATCCATCATCGCGCCCGGGTGGAACGCCGTGATCTGGTTGTTCCCGAGGTCGGTGGTGATGAAGCATTGCGCCGAGTGCTGGTCGGGCAGGACACGCACATATTGCTTCGACAAACCCAGCGCATCGAAGCGGTCGAGATAGAGCTGGGCGTCGGCTTCGCCGAGGGTCGCCATGATCTTCGCGTCGCCGCCGAGCAGGTTCAGCGCGTAGGCAATGTTGCCCGCGCAGCCGCCGAAGTTGCGCCGCAT
Source organism: Caballeronia sp. SEWSISQ10-4 2 (assembly GCF_030464885.1). Taxonomy (GTDB): domain Bacteria; phylum Pseudomonadota; class Gammaproteobacteria; order Burkholderiales; family Burkholderiaceae; genus Caballeronia. The sequence goes on from NZ_JALPRJ010000025.1 coordinate 18,994, forward strand.
CGTGGGGACGAGGAAGCTGATGTTCAGCTGATGTACCTGGTCGGGCAGGATATGGTCGCCAAAGCGGCCTTGGAACGTCATGATGTTGTCGTAGGCGAGCGAGCCGCAGATGAGCGTAGACACTAGCGAAATCCTAAAAATAATCGATAAAAGTGCGCGCAGGTTTGAGTTCCTGAGCACCGTGCATGCCCGCATGAAGCGCTGCGCATTCGTCACGCGGCGGCGGGGCCGGCCGCCTCCACGTGACGGATACGCACGCCGCATTCGGCCTGCGGGTTGAATGCGCTACTGGTTAAACGTTTTGCTTGGAGCATTTATTCGGCTTATACGTTCGGCGCGGCGAGCGATGCGTCAGGATGCCGCTCGCCGGCGTCGACCGCGCAGGCTGCAAGGAGCCCGCGTTCTTCGCTACTTACTTCAACGCTGCCAGCGCTGCGTCGTAGTTCGGCTCGTTCTTGATTTCCGGCACGAGTTCCGAGTACAGCACCTTGTCGTTTTCGTCGATCACTACTACTGCGCGCGCCGTCAGGCCCGTCAGCGGTCCGCTCGTGACATCGACGCCGTATGCCTTCGCGAAGTCATGGCCTCGGAACGACGATGCCGTCACCACGTTCTCGATGCCTTCCGTCGTGCAGAAGCGCGTTGCCGCGAAGGGCAGGTCGCCTGAGACGACCACGACCACCGTGTTGTCGAGTCCGGCTGCCGCGACGTTGAACTTGCGCGTGGAGGTGGCGCACGTCGGCGTGTCGAGACTCGGCACGATGTTCAGGACCTTGCGCTTGCCGGCGAAGCTTGCCAGCGTCAGGTTGCCGAGATCCTTGCCGACGAGGGTGAAATCAGCTGCTTTCGAACCGGCTGCCGGGAACGTGCCTGCCACGTCGATCGGGTTGCCGCCGAGGGTAACTTGGCTCATGTCTACTCCAGAATGTGTCTGACGTTCAGGGAATACGCGCGTCGTCTGACCGGGGACGGACGAGAGACGCGCGCGGAAAACAACGACTGGCTAAGCGTAAAAATGTGAAAGCAGGTGCGCGTCAGGGATAAAAGATCTGCACGCGATAATTCGCCGCAACCGCGTCGCCGGTATCGAGCCGGACGATCACGGGCTGCGTACTGCGCGCGGCGAGGCCGGCTCCTATCACCGTGCCGGGACGCGCGTAGTCTTGCGGCCAGAGCACGCGGCGGATTGCGACGTTGTTCTTGTCGTCGAGGAGGGTGAGCTCCAGCGCCGGATACGCGATCGCCACGTCGAAGCGATTGCGCAGCGAGAGTTTCAGTTCCAGCTTGTGCGATCCGTCCACCTGGCGCAGACCGGAGTTCTCGATCTGCAAGCCATCGATATCGCGCGGCGGCGCAACTACGCAGCCAAGCTGCTCGCAGGCTTGCGCAAAGAGTTGCTGCGAGGCGGGCCAGTAGACCATCACGGTTTCCCGTTGCCACCACGCGACCTGCGCGATCAACGCGACGAACAGCACGAACGCGATCGACCAGCCGATGATCTTCCACACGATTCCCGAACGTACCGGCGCGCGCGTTTCGCGGATAACGGGAAAAGGCTCGGAGGAGGGTTCGGACGACGTTGGCGCACCGCCGAAGCGCGGCTCGGGATCGGCGGCCCATGGCGCGGCAGGTGCGGCGCCGAGCGGGGAGGGTTCGGTGCGGGCGTTGGTATCGGCGGGGCGTCGGGGCGCAGGCGTTTCCGGCTCCACGCGCGGTTCGCTGCGCCCGACGAACGGCTCGGTACGCGATTCGTTTAGGGATTCGTTTAGGGATTCGTTTAGCGCTTCGGTTTCAGTGCGCCTGACGAAGGGATCGGTACGCGATTCCTTCAGTGGATCAGCATCCGTACGAGCGACAAAAGGATCGGCACGGGGTTCGGTGCGAGCGGGTGCGTCGGCTTTGGCGCGTGCTGTATCGGCGGCTGCTTTAGCTTCGGCTTCGGTGCGATTGACCGCCTGCCACGGCGATCCGGCGCGTTCTTCGCCTGGAAAATCACTCTCCGCGCGCGTGCGCGACACGGCTTTTGCAGCGGCAACTCCGGCGGCAACTCCAGCGGGCGGTTCCTCGCGCGCTGCCGGGGTTTGATCGGCTTCAGCGTGAGGTGCGAGGGCGGTATTGGAGACAAGCGGGTGCAGCGGAATGCCCAGTGCGTCGTGCTTGCCCCCGGAGACCTCGGCGCTCGATTTCTCCGACCTCGGGCTCGCCGGGTCCGCGCCATAATTCGGCGCGGTCGCGGCCAGCGCGGCCATGACGGTTTCGTCGCGGTCGAACTGGTAATGCGCGGCGTCGAAGATTTCCTGGCAATGGCCGCACCGCACGCGGCCGTCGTGCGGCGCGAGCAAATGCGGATCCAGACGGAACACGGTATCGCAGTGGGGACAGCGGGTTGCCAGCGCCATATGTAGCCGAAGGCCAGAGGCCGGTAGATGGACGATGGCGCTATTCTAAAGGCTTTCGCGGCGGGTACCCGCGAGACACACCCAGCCTTCGTGTTCCCGCCAGACGCCGATGTCGATCCAGCGCGCATAGACCGCCGCCACTTCGTCGGCCTGGCGAGCCAGAATGCCCGACAGCGCGATCTGTCCGCCCGGTTTCACGCGTGCCGAGAGCATCGATGCCATCAGCTTGAGCGGGTTCGACAGAATGTTCGCCACCACGATATCGAATTGCCCTTCTTCAAGATCGGCAGGCAGGCCGTACGTGACCTCGGCGCGATTACGCTCACTATTTTGACGCGCGGATTCGACGGCTTGAGGATCGATGTCGATACCGATCACCGGGTCCGCACCACATTTCTTCGCCAGGATCGCGAGGATGCCGGAACCGCAACCGTAATCGAGTACGGATTGGTTTTGCGAAACCGACTGCTCGAGCCATTCCATGCAAAGGCGCGTGGTCGGATGGCTGCCGGTGCCGAACGCCAGGCCCGGATCGAGTTCGAGCACGAGCGCGTCCGGATCGGGTGCTGCGTGCCAGGACGGCACGACCCAGATGCGCTTGCCGATAGGAATAGGGTCGAACTGGGATTGCGTGAGGCGCACCCAGTCCTGGTCCTCGACGTCGCGCAGCGCGAAGGCCGGCGTGTCCTTCAAGCCGATTTCATTCGCCGCGGCCGCCAGTAGCACGGCGGGGTCGGCGTCGTCGGCGAGAAGGGCGACGACGCGCGAGCGGTTCCACGCCTTCTGGTCCGGCGTGAGGCCGGGTTCGCCGAATAGCGGTTGCTCGTCGGGGGTATCGGCGTCGGCATCTTCCACCGATACCGACAGCGCGCCCAACTCCAGCAGCGCATCCGACAATGCCTCCGCGTGTTCCCGGTCCAGCTCGGCGATCAATTCCCGGTAGCTCATTTCCAAACCTTTACTGTGCTGCGTCTTCCGCGGCGACGGCGGCTGCCGCCTTGCGCGCGGCGAGCTTGTTTTCGAGGTAGTGAATACTCGTGCCGCCCTCGACGAACTTCGCATCGATCATCATCTCGCGATGCAGCGGGATGTTGGTCGAGATGCCTTCCACGACCATCTCCGACAACGCAATGCGCATGCGGTTGATCGCCTGCTCGCGCGTCGCGCCGTACGAGATCAGCTTGCCGATCATCGAATCGTAGTTCGGTGGCACGAAATAGCCGTTGTACGCATGCGAATCGACGCGAATTCCAGGACCGCCCGGCGAATGCCACGACGTGAGACGTCCCGGCGACGGCGTGAACTTGAACGGATCTTCTGCGTTGATCCGGCATTCGATGGCGTGACCGCGAAACACGATGTCTTTCTGGCGGAACGCGAGCTTTTCGCCGGCAGCAATACGAATCTGTTCCTGCACGATATCCACGCCGGTGATCAGCTCCGTCACCGGATGTTCGACCTGCACGCGCGTGTTCATTTCGATGAAATAGAACTCGTTATTTTCGTACAGGAACTCGAACGTACCCGCGCCGAGATAACCCATCTTCTTGCAGGCATCGGCGCAACGATCGCCAATCCGCTCGATCAAGCGTCGCGCAATACCCGGCGCCGGCGCTTCTTCAATCACCTTCTGGTGACGGCGCTGCATGGAGCAATCGCGTTCACCGAGCCAGATCGCGTTACGGAACGAATCGGCGAGAATCTGGATTTCGATGTGCCGCGGGTTCTCCAGGAATTTCTCCATGTAGACCTGCGGATTGCCGAACGCGCGGCCGGCTTCTTCGCGGGTCATGTTCACCGCGTTCACCAGCGCCGCTTCCGTGTGCACCACGCGCATGCCGCGACCACCGCCGCCGCCTGCCGCCTTGATGATCACCGGATAACCCACAGCGCGCGCAATCTTCACGATTTCCTTCGGATCGTCGGGCAACGCGCCTTCCGAACCCGGCACGCACGGCACGCCGGTCTTGATCATCGTTTGCTTGGCGGAGACTTTGTCGCCCATCAAGCGGATGGTTTCCGGACGCGGTCCGATGAACGTGAAGCCGGATTGCTCGACGCGCTCCGCAAAGTCCGCGTTCTCCGACAAGAAACCGTAGCCGGGGTGAATCGCTTCGGCGTCGGTGACTTCGGCCGCGCTGATCAGCGCCGGCATGTTGAGGTAACTGAGATTGGACGGAGCCGGTCCGATACACACGGCTTCATCGGCCAATTTCACGTACTTGGCTTCTTTATCGGCTTCCGAATAGACGATGACCGTCTTGACGCCTAGTTCGCGGCACGCGCGCTGGATTCGAAGCGCGATTTCACCACGGTTCGCAATGAGGATTTTTTCAAACATAGCAAGGTTTCGACTCATCGATGGATCGCCTGGACGGTTGCCCGTGGCGGTCCTGGGAGATCGGTGGCGCGTCTCGCCGGTTAGTCAAACTAATCAGGCGAGTGCCCGAGTGCTGCGGCCACCGGCCAGGCGCATCACAACTGAACGCGCTCATGTCCGGCGGAATCGCTGGAAATCAATCGCCGATCACGAACAGCGGCTGACCGTACTCGACGGCCTGGCCGTTCTCGACCAGGATTTCCTTCACGACGCCCGACTTGTCCGACTCGATTTCATTGAGTAACTTCATTGCTTCGATAATGCACAGCGTCTGGCCTTCTTTCACCGTGTCGCCGACTTGTACGAACGCGTCGGCGCCCGGCGACGGCGCGCGGTAGAACGAGCCGACCATCGGCGACGTCACGATGTGACCTTGCGGCACGACAGCTACCGGCGTAGCCGGCGCGCTGGCTGCTGCGCCGCCGTTGCCTGCGTCGCCCGGCGGGCCGTATTGCGGTGCTTGCTGCATGGGGCCTTGCGGCATGTACTGCGGAGCCTGCATGTAGACCGGCGCGGCATTCTTGACGATGCGAACCTTGCCTTCGCCTTCGGTGACTTCCAGCTCCGAGATGCCGGATTCCGAGACGAGGTCGATGAGAGTTTTAAGTTTACGAAGGTCCATCGAAAATTCCCCTTTCAATGCTTGGTGACCGGAAGCATTTTTCCGGTGCTTGACTTGGTTTTGGGTGCCGCCGACGGGAGCATTGTCCGATGCTGCAGACGCAGGCTCCGCATCACGTCGTGCGAGCAGTTCAATTGCTTCGAGCGGATCGCGACTCAAGCGCGTGACTTTGCAGCAGGATTCAAAGCAACACGCTCGAGTGCAAAATCGAGCGCGTACAGATAGCCTTTCCAGCCCAGGCCACAGATCACGGCTTCGGCGAGATCGGAGAAATAGGAGTGATGCCGAAAAGCTTCCCGCTTGTGCACGTTCGACAAATGAATCTCGACGAACGGCAGCGCCACGCCCGCGAGGGCATCGCGGATCGCGACGCTCGTGTGCGTGTAGGCCGCGGGATTGATCAGCACGAAGTCCACCTGTTCGGTCCGCGCTTGCTGAATGCGGTCGACGATCGCGCCTTCATGATTGCTCTGGAACGACGACAATTCCGCGCCAGCCGCCTGTGCCTTCTCTGCCAGCGCCCGATCGATTTCTGCGAGCGTCACCCGGCCGTAGACGTCCGGCTCGCGGGTGCCAAGCAGATTAAGATTTGGGCCGTGCAGCACCAGCAGTCGTGACATAGTGGCTTTGGTTTGTGCGGAGTTGGGCGCACTTTAGCGCCCTTTAGAGAATTTTGTCTAGTTTTACGGCCTGCCCGACGCCCCGATCAGGGAGTCGGGCAGGCGGAACAAGCGCATTTTGCACGTATTTTCGTGCAAAGTTTCTTGAAATGACGGTATCTCCCCGCGATTCGTATCGATTTTTGCGCGGTTAAACAGGCGTCTTACAAGGCGTCGAGCGTCGCTTTCAGCTCTTTTGGATCGACTTCGCCGAGTTTTGTCGAGCGAATTACACCCTTCGCGTCGATAACCACGGTGAACGGCAAGGCGCCCGCGTTATTGCCGAAACTGCGGGCGAGGTCCGCGCCGCCAAAGCCCGCGATATAAATCGGGTAATCGACCGGCACCTTCTGGAGGAACGCGTTCACGTTTTTCTCGGAATCGACGCCGAGACCCACGAACGCGATGCCTTTTTTCTCGTATTCACGATGAAGCGCGGCGAGCGTCGGCATTTCCTTCACGCACGGGCCGCACCATGACGCCCAGAAGTTCACCACGACGGGCTTGCCCTTGAACGCGGCGAGCGCTTGCTGCGTGCCGGTAGCAGCTTGCAGTTGTGCTTTCCAGAGTTCATCGACGGCGTTCCCGCTCGCTTTGGAGGTGAGCACCGCCGCTTCGCTGGTTTCGCCGCCCATCATCAGATGGCTGGCGTAGAAGCCGCCCCCGGTCGCCGCCATGGCGACGACAAGGGCAGCAACAATGCGCATGGAATTCATAGTGAGGTAGCAGGTGTTGGCGGTTCGTCGAGCAATGCGCGTACGGCGGCAGCGCTGGCTCGCGCGAGCTTGCCCCGGCCGTCCGCGCGCACGGCGCCGCGCAGGTCGTTGGTGTCGTAGAGCGCGATGTGGATGCCCATTGGTTCTTCGTCGCGTGAGGGGCGCATCAGGAAGCTCAAGGTTTCGACGTAACCGCGCCCGGCAAAATGCCGTGTCTCCGACACATCGTATTGAACGTTCGCGTTCAGCAGGTAAATAGCGACTTCCTTCGGGTTGTCGCAGAAACACTGCAGATGAATGTCCGAATGCTCGCCCGCCGTGCCATTCAGCACCGCGCCGGTGAGATACGGATTGAAGGGCTGGAGCCGCTGCATCCATTCAAGCGCCACTTCACGCATGCGTCGCAGGACGGCTGGCTGGCTCTCGCTTTGAAAAATTGCCTGGTACTCGCGGATTTCTTCTTCGATCTGGCCGTTATCCGGCAGCCATTCGCCGCCCACGCGCGTCTCACCGACCACCTGGCGCGCTGCCTTGCGCTTGGCGGTGGAGTAGTCGAGCCCGTCTTCAGCGATCATCCGCGCCGCCGCGATGGCAATTTCTTCGCGCACGCGCAGCGGATCGAAATGTGATTTGCGAATCATGGCGGAATGATACCGGAGATAGGTTTTCGTTCGCACTCGGGGGTGGGCTCGGCCCGGCCGTCGGCAAAAATCCCCGCCCATGCGTCGGTTACAATGTACCGCTCCGGGCGCCGGAATACTTCACTCATTCCCCCCGTGCTAACGGCCCTCCCGCCACGAACACACGCTTTATGCACATTCACATCCTCGGTATCTGCGGCACATTCATGGGTGGCCTCGCGGTCCTCGCCCGCGAAGCGGGTCACCGCGTCACCGGCTGCGACGCAGGCGTCTATCCGCCAATGAGCACCCAGCTCGAAGCGCAGGGCATCGAGTTGATCGAAGGTTACGGCGTCGAGCAAATCGCGCTCGAACCGGATCTGTACGTAGTGGGCAATGTCGTGACGCGCGGCAATCCCCTGATGGAAGCCATCCTCGATCGCGGCCTGCCATACACGTCCGGCCCGCAATGGCTCGGCGAGCACGTGCTGAACGGCAAATGGGTGCTCGCGGTCGCCGGCACGCACGGCAAGACCACCACGAGTTCCATGCTGACGTGGCTGCTGGAAGATGCCGGCATGAATCCGGGATTCCTGATCGGCGGCGTGCCGCTGAATTTCGGCATCTCAGCACGGCTCACGGACTCAAGCTTCTTCGTGATCGAAGCCGACGAATACGACACGGCCTTCTTCGATAAACGCTCCAAGTTCGTCCATTACCGGCCGCGCACCGCCGTGCTGAACAACCTCGAATTCGATCACGCCGATATTTTCCCGGATCTCGCCGCTATCGAGACCCAATTTCATCATCTGGTGCGCACCGTGCCCGGCGTCGGACGGATCGTGACGAACGGGCGCGAAGCCGCGCTAGAACGCGTGCTGACACGCGGTTGCTGGTCGGGCGTCGAGCGCTTCGGCGTGCAGGGCGGCTGGGAAGCGCTGCCTGCCAGCGAAGGCGTTGCCGTTGACGAGCAGTTCGCCGTGTACTGGGAAGGCGAGCGCCTGGGCGTGGTCGACTGGCAAGTGCAAGGCGAGCACAATCGAATGAATGCGCTGGCGGCGATCGCAGCGGCGCGTTCGGTGGGCGTTCCACCCGTGCAGGCGACGCAATCACTGAGCACGTTCAGGAATGTGAAACGCCGGATGGAAGTGAAGGGCAGCGTGGACGGCGTGAGCGTCTACGACGACTTCGCACATCACCCCACAGCAATCGAAACGACGGTAGCGGGCTTGCGCACGCGCATCGGCGGAAATAGCCGCATTCTGGCCGTTCTCGAACCGCGTTCGAACACGATGAAACTCGGCACCATGAAAGCGCAATTGCCAGCCAGTCTCGCCGACGCCGACCTGGTTTTCGGCTACGGCGCGCACGAAGGCCGCGACAAGCTCGGCTGGGACCTGCAAGCGGCGCTGGCGCCGCTCGGCGACAAAGCCCAGGCCTTCAACGACCTCGGGTTGCTCGTCAATGCGGTCGCTGCCGCAGCGCGGCCGGGCGATCACGTGCTGGTGATGAGCAACGGCGGTTTCGGCGGCGTTCATCAGAAGCTACTCGACGCACTGTCGGCGCGGCCGGCCACCAAGGAGGGGGCGTGATTCTCTATCTGCACGGCTTTCGGTCATCGCCACAATCGTTCAAGGCGCGTGTGATGCGCGCGCGGCTCGAAGAACTGGGACTGGTCGGCGAGTGGCAGTGTCCGACGTTGCCGGTGTCGCCGAAAGAAGCCATCGCGCTCGCCGAAACGCTCGCCGCGCAGGCCCCTGAGGACGAGATCACGGTGATCGGCAGCTCGCTTGGTGGGTTCTACGCCACCTGGCTCGCTGAAAAACATGGCTGGCGCGCAGTGCTGCTGAATCCGGCGGTCGTGCCGCAAAAGGATCTGAGCTGCTATCTCGGCGAACAGCCGTTGTGGCATGGCGGCGGCAGTATTGTGGTCGAGCCGCGTCATATCGATGAACTGCGCGCGCTTTCCGTCGCGTCGATCACGCGGCCGGAGCGCTACTATCTGATCGCGGCGACCGGCGACGAAGTGCTCGACTATCGCACCATGCTCGCGCATTACCCGGACGTGCGGACCACGCTGATCCAGGGCAGCGATCACGCAATCAGCGACTTTCCCAGTTATCTGGATCAGGTGCTCGCGTTCTGCGCAGCGCGGCCCCCCGCGGTAGCGGCCTGAATTCCCAAGCGCATCCATTTTTCGTTGGCTTGGCGCCTCAGCTACCGGGATGCAAACCCGACTGCACGCCACGTCGACCAACAGTCTTTCGAGAGTATTGAGTGAACGTTTTTTTTGAGGAATCGGGTAGTTTCAAGGCCGGCGCCGTTCTGTCCAAACAGAACGATGCGTTTCAGGTCGAGTTGCCGGGCGGACGGCGTGCAAAAGTGCGCGCGAAAGACGTATTGATCGAATTCGAGAAACCGAACGCAGCCGATCTGATGCAACAGGCCGACACCATCGCGCAGGGCATCGACCTCGATTTCCTGTGGGAATGCGCGCCGGAAGAGGAATTCCCGTTCGCGGAATTGGGCGCCGATTATTTCGGCGATAAATTCGGCGCGACCGAACGCGCCGCGCTCGTGTTGCGCATGCATGGTTCGCCGGTGTATTTCCGCCGCAAAGGCCGCGGGCAATATCAGCGCGCGCCGCAGGAACAGTTGCAAATGGCGCTGGCCGGGCTCGAAAAGAAACGCCAGCTGGCGCTGGTGCAGGCGGGTTACGAAGCGGAACTGGTCGCGGGCAAATTGCCCGAGGCGCTCGCCGGCAAGGCGATCGGTTTGCTGACGAAGCCGGATAAGAACTCCATCGAATATAAGGCGCTCGAGGCGGCTGCCGCCCAGCGCGGGATTTCTCAAGCGCGGCTGATGCTGGAAGTCGGCGGGATTGCGTCTGCGCGGGCGCTGCACGAAGCGCGTTTCCTGTCTGAGTTTTTCCCGCACGGCACGGGCTTCGCTGCCGTCACTGTGCCGCCGTTGCCCGACGATCTGCCGGAAGCGGACGTGGAAGCGTTTTCCATCGATGACGTCACCACGACGGAAATCGACGACGCATTCTCCGTCCAGCATCTCACCGATGGCCGCGTGCGCGTTGGTATTCACATCGCGGCGCCGGCGCTGGGGATCACGCGCGGCGACATGATCGATGCAATCGCGCGCACGCGGCTTTCCACCGTCTACATGCCCGGCGACAAGATCACGATGCTGCCGGACAGCGTCGTGGAAGCGTTCACGCTGGCTGAAGGCGGATTGCGGCCGGCGTTGTCGCTGTACATCATCGTGAATCGCGAAACGCAGGAGATCGTGGCGACCGAAACGCGCGCCGAGCGTGTCTTCGTGAAGAACAATCTTCGGCACAACCATCTGGACGAACACGTCACGGAAGAGTCGCTCGGGGCGGGCAGCGGCGAGTATCCGCACAAGGATGACATCGCGGTGCTGTGGCCGCTCGCGCAGGCGCTGTTCGAAAAGCGTCAGGAAGCGCGCGCGGGTTACGGCCTGCGGCGCGAAGTGCAGCGCAACAACGACTTCAACTTCTACGTGGAAGGCGAGCACATCACGATCAAGCCGCGTCGACGCGGATCGCCGCTCGATCTGATCGTCGCCGAGCTTGCGATTCTCGCGAATTCATCGTGGGGCGCGTTTCTCAACGATCACAGCGTGCCGGGGATTTACCGGTCGCAGCGCGGGTTTGGCGCGCCGGGACCGAAGCGCACGCGCATGCAGACCACACCCGCACCGCACGAAGGCTTGGGCGTCGCGCAATATGCGTGGAGCACGTCGCCGCTGCGCCGATACGTCGATCTGGTCAATCAATGGCAATTGCTCGCGTGCGTGCGGCATGGCGTGACGGCTGCGCTGGTCGCGCCGTTCAAGCCGAAAGACGCTGATTTGTTCGCCGTCGTTCAGGGCTTCGATGACCAGTATTCCGCGTACGCCGATCATCAACGGCGCATGGAGTATTTCTGGTGCCTGCGATGGTTGAAGCAGGAGAACAGGAAGCAGGTGGCGGCGTCGGTGGTGAAGGACGATCTCGTGCGTCTGGATGAAATTCCGCTGATGCTGCATGTGCCCGGGCTTGGCGTGCACGCGCGCGGAACGAAGGTGATGCTGGAGGTGATGAACCTCGATGAACTCACCGTCGAAGCGTCGTGCCGCTTGCTGCATGTGATCGATGCCCCTTCGGCCGCTTCGGCGCAAGAGGCTGACGCGCAACAGGAAGAGACGGAAGAAGAGTTGATCGAAACGGAAGATTTGAGCGCGGAAAGCGAAGCTGAGGCGCAGGCGGAAGCGACGGCTGAAGATGCTTCGACGGAAGCGCAAGCCTCTACGGATGAGCCGGCCGGCGAAAGCACGCCTGACACGACGGAGCCCACGCGATGACTTCCGGTGCGCAACGTGAAGGCGTTGACCACTATGCCGTGATCGGCAATCCGGTCGCGCACAGCAAATCGCCGTGGATTCATGCGCGTTTTGCCGAGCAGACGGGCGAAGCGATCGAGTACGGGCGCGTGCTTGGAACCATCGGCGCGTTCGCCGACGATGTCCGGGCGTTCGCCCAAGCGGGTGGTCGCGGCATGAACGTGACGGTGCCGTTCAAGCTCGACGCCCACGCTTTGGCCGATACCCTCACGCCGCGCGCAGCCGCGGCGGGCGCGGTCAACACGCTTCGTTTCGGCGATGCAGACGGCGTGCTCGGCGACAACACCGATGGCGTTGGCCTTGTGCGTGATATCGAAGGGAATCTGGGCGTTGGGTTAAAAGGCGCGCGCGTGCTGCTGCTGGGCGCGGGCGGCGCGGCGCGAGGCGTTGTGCTGCCGATGCTGGATTGCGGCGTGGCGGCGTTGACGATCGTGAACCGGACGGCGTCGAGGGCGCAGCAACTCGTCGACCATTTCTCCGATGCCGCCCGCGCCGCGCATGTGCGTTTCTCCGGCGGAGGTGCGGATGGCGTGGAAGCGGGCCCTTACGATGTCATCGTGAACGCGACGGCCGGCAGTCTCGACGACTCGCTGCCCGATTGCGACGACGGTTCGTTTGGCCCCGGCACGCTCGCCTACGACATGATGTACAGCGCCCAGCCGACGGTGTTCATGCGCCACGCGGAAAACCTCGGCGCGCGGTCGGCCGACGGTCTCGGAATGCTCGTCGAACAGGCGGCGGAATCGTTTTTCCTGTGGCGCGGGGTGCGCCCGGACAGCGGTTCGGTGCTGCGTGCGTTGCGGCTGGAGTTATCGACGAAGGTTTAGAAAAGCGCGTGGATCAGCGCGCCGTTCCGTTCCAAACAGAAGAAGCACGATGACAAGAACAAAATCGCCCGTTCGTCTCGGGCCGGCTCGGTGGATTGTCTACGGCATCTCGGTGATGGCGATTGCGGCTATCGCCACGCAGGTCTACTTCTTCGCGATGGTCGGCATTTATACGGTCGTCAATCCGTCATCGACGGCATTCATGCGCTCCGACGCCTGGCGGCTCGCGCAGGATCGACCCGATCTTTCTGTCCAGCGCACCTGGGTCCCGTACGACCAGATTTCACGCAATCTGAAGCGCGCGATCATCGCGTCCGAGGATGCCAACTTCGTCAACAACAACGGTTACGAAACTGATGCCATCCTGCAAGCCTGGGAGAAGAACAAGGCGCGCGGCAAGATTGTCGCGGGCGGGTCGACCATCTCGCAGCAACTGGCGCGCAACCTGTTTTTATCGCGGGAAAAGAGTTATGTGAGGAAGGCGCAGGAGCTCGTCATCACGTCGATGCTCGAGCTCTGGATGGACAAGGAGCGCATCTTCGAAATCTATCTGAATTCCGTTGAGTGGGGCAATGGCGTGTACGGCGCTGAAGCGGCGGCGCGGTATTACTACAAGACGTCGGCGTCGAAGCTGACCGCGTGGCAATCGGCGCGGCTCGCGGTGATGCTGCCGAGACCGAAATACTTCGATGAACATCGCGGCTCCGCGTATTTGTCGCAACGCGCGGGGGTGATTGCGAGGCGGATGGGGGCGGCGGAGTTGCCGCATTGAGGCGGCGAGGCATAACGCAGCCCCAATATGAACTCGTGAAGCTTCCCCCCAAAACCCCGATCCGTCGGGGTTTTTTGTTTCCCTCATTTCACGCAAAATCCCATCAAATCTCCCAATATGTGAACACATCAATCACATATTGAATAATTCCGACGCACGGCTCTAAAATCCAATCACAGCCAAAACGGCAGTTACACGCGGTCCCGGGGTTTTCCCGCTGCCCGCGTGCAACGAAAAAAGCACTCGGAGACAAGTCATGCAAAGGTCAGCGCAATCAGCGCATTCGCATTCGCTCAAGCATCCGCGCGTCCCGCACTCCTCATCGATGATTTCCCGCGCCGCGTCCAGCGCGACGCTTCGCCACGTGCGATCGGCCCGGTAACCCGCGTCGTGAACGAAAGCTCAGTCATTCTCAAGCCGGGAACATCGAGTGCCATGACCAAGACCCTGAACCCCACCGTCGAACAAGAATTGTCGATGGACCGCGCGGCCAGCAAACCGGCAGCGCGCGATGTAGACGAACCGAACGAAGCGCAAGCATCGGCGGCCGCGCTGCTCGACCTCACGCCCCAGCAAGCCGGCACGCAAACCCTGCTGCGCGGCCTCGCGATTCTCGAAGCCGCAGCGGGCGGCGCACGCGATCTGCGCAGCATCGGCGCGGCGCTCGGCACAACCCGCAGCACGACGCATCGGCTGGTGAGCTCGCTGGTGCAGGCGCGTTATCTGCGCCAGGTCGGTGGCGGCTATTTGCTTGGCCCGAAGCTGATCGAACTCGGCACGATCGCGCTCGAACAAATGCCGCTCACCGCGGTCGCGCGCCCGCATCTGGAAGTGCTCGCCGAACACACGCACGACACCATCCACCTTGGCGTACGCGATGGCGACGACGTGCTCTACATCGACAAGATTCCCGGCACGCGCGGCCTCGAAATGCGCTCGCGCGTGGGGCACCGGATGCCTCTTGCATCGACGGGAATCGGCAAGGCGATGATGCTCGACCTGCCGCCCCAGACCTGGTCGAAGCTGCTTGAAGCGTCGCATCGCGTGCTCGCGAAGGTGAGTTTCAAGCCGGACCATCAGCCCGATATCGATACCTTCGTGCAGCGCATGACGCGTTATGCGCAAGGCGGTTTCACCTTCGATCTCGAGGAAAACGAAGCGTCCATCCGCTGCGTCGCGGCACCGGTGCGCGATGCATCGGGGGCAATCGTGGCGGCGCTTTCGGTGGCGAGCACGATTCCGTACATGCCGCCGGAGCGCATGGAAGAACTGATTCCGGTCGTGCAGCGCGAGGCGCGCGCGATCTCGCAAGAACTCGGCTGGCGTGTACCGCAGCCCGCCACACGCAGGATCAAACGATGACGCGGACTGACACATCGGCCGTGACGAAACAAGCGCAGCAAGCGCAACACGCTCCCGCTCTGATCGCGCTCGACTGGGGCACCACGGCGTTGCGCGCCTATCTCCTCGACGCACAGGGCGTGGTGCTGGATTCGCGGGCCTCGTCGGCGGGAATCATGAATCTGCCGAAGCCCGCAGCGGAAGGCGGTTTCGACACGGTATTCGATGCAACCTGCGGCGCCTGGCTCGCCAGTGACTCGCAGCTTCCCGTCATAGCGGCCGGCATGGTCGGCAGCGCGCAAGGCTGGATGGAGGCGCCGTACATCTCCACGCCCGCCGATCCCGCCGCCCTCGTGGCGGGTATCGTGCGCGTGACAACGCTCAAGGGCCTCACGGTTCATATCGTTCCGGGCGTGCTTGAGGACGGCGCGTTGCCCAACGTGATGCGCGGCGAAGAAACGCAGATCTTCGGGGCGCTCGCGAGCGACACCACGCTGGACCAGGAACCGCACGGCGGGTTGATCGGCTTGCCGGGAACGCATGCGAAGTGGGCGGTGGTATCGAAGGGACGAATCGAACGGTTTTATACCTTCATGACCGGCGAGACCTTCGGCGCGCTACGCGATCACACCATCCTCGGCCGCACCATGCGCGTGACCGATCAGCACGATCTGGCCGCGTTCATTCGTGGCGTCGATACCGCCAAAGATGCGGGCCACGCCGGCATGCTCGCGACGATTTTCAGCACCCGCACGCTGGGACTGACCGGGCAACTGAAGCCTGAGCAACAAGCCGATTACCTTTCGGGCCTGCTGATCGGCCATGAGTTGCGTGGTCTCAACGAAGTGCTGGCGCGCGAGCAAGCGGGTCTCGCCGGCAAGACACTAAGGCTGATCGGCAACGACGCGCTTTGCGAACGTTATCGCCACGCGCTCGCGCGTTTCGGTTGCCACGATGCGCGCACCGTCGCGCATGCGACCGAGCGCGGGCTGCATCGGATCGCCGTGCAGGCCGGGCTGATCCGCTCGATGACCAGCGCGAACTAATCAGGAGCAGAACATGATCGATATCAACCTTCCCGGGCCCTACGCACCGCACGCGGGCCTCGCCGCTGCGTTCGAGCTGTGTCCGCTGATCGCCATCCTGCGCGGCGTGACGCCCGCCGACGCCGCCGATCACGGCCGCGCGCTGTACGAAGCGGGCTTTCGTATTGTCGAAGTGCCTTTGAACTCGCCGCAACCGTTCGACAGCATCGCGGCGATCCGACAGGCGCTTCCCGCCGATGCCATCGTCGGCGCGGGTACGGTCCTGCACCCGCATTACGTCGATGAAGTGAAGAAGGCCGGCGGCGAGTTGATCGTGATGCCGCACAGCGACGGCGACGTCGTGCGTGCCGCGAAGGCTCAAGGGCTCGCCTGCGCGCCAGGCGTCGCGACGCCGAACGAGGCGTTTATCGCGTTGAAGAACGGCGCGGACGTGCTGAAGATGTTTCCCGCCGAGCAGCTCGGAGTCCATGTGGTGAAGGCGTGGCGTGCGGTGATCGCGGCGCGCGTGCCGCTGGTGCCGGTCGGTGGAATTGCGCCGGACAACATGGGGCCGTTCCTCACGGCGGGCGCGAACGGTTTCGGTTTAGGTTCGGCGTTGTACAAGCCGGGCCAGAGCGCAGCAACGACTTCGTCGCACGCGAAGGCGTTCATCAACGGATTAGCCGTTGCACGAGGCCAGAAGAAATGACCCGGCTCGCAGGCAAGGTCGCGATGATCACCGGCGCCGGGCGTGGCATCGGCGCGGCAATCGCCAGCGCGTTTGTACGCGAAGGCGCGGCTGTGGTGCTGGCGGAACTGGACATTGCGTTAGCGCGTGAAACGGCAGCGCGGATCGGCTCCGCGGCCAACGTGCTTGCAGTGCAGACGGACGTGACGCAAAGCGCATCGGTGCAAAACGCCGTCAGCGAAGGCGAAGCCCGGTTCGGCCCTATCGACGTGCTGGTGAACAACGCGGGCATCAACGTGTTCTGCGATCCGCTGACCATGACCGACGACGACTGGCGCCGCTGTTTCGCCGTCGATCTCGACGGCGTCTGGAACGGTTGCCGCGCCGTGTTGCCAGGCATGGTCGAGCGCGGGCGCGGCAGCATCGTGAATATTGCTTCCACGCACTCGTTCAAGATCATTCCCGGTTGCTTCCCGTATCCGGTGGCGAAGCACGGTGTGATCGGATTGACGCGGGCGTTGGGTATCGAATACGCGCGGCGCCAGGTGCGGGTGAACGCGATCGCGCCGGGTTACATCGAGACGCAGCTTACGCACGACTGGTGGGACGAACAGCCCGATCCGGTGAAAGCGCAACAGAGGACGCTCGATCTGCAACCGATGAAGCGCATCGGCCGCCCGGAGGAAGTGGCGATGACGGCGGTGTTCCTCGCATCGGATGAAGCGCCGTTTATCAACGCAAGTTGCATCACCGTCGATGGCGGGCGCTCGGCGCTGTACCACGACTGAAAAAAAGAAAACGCAGCACAGAATGACGCACTGGCCGTGGTGCGACGTCATGACAACAAGACGCGGCCAACACCTTCGTACCAACTAGATAGACCATCAAGTCAGGAGACAGACCATGAAACGCAGAATGTTCCTCACACTGGTTGCCACGGCCACGGCAGCAAGCGCGACCTTGTTCACGGCGCCGGTGGCGCAAGCCGCCGATAGCGTCAAGATCGGCTTCCTCGTCAAGCAGCCGGAAGAGCCGTGGTTCCAGGACGAATGGAAATTCGCCGAAATGGCCGCGAAGGAAAAGGGCTTCACGCTGGTGAAGATCGGCGCGCCGTCGGGTGAAAAGGTGATGAGCGCCATCGACAACCTCGCCGCGCAAAAGGCGCAGGGTTTCGTGATCTGCACGCCAGACGTCAAGCTTGGACCGGGCATTGTTGCCAAAGCGAAAGCTGCCGGGTTGAAGATGATGACGGTGGATGACCGTCTGGTGGATGGCTCGGGCAAACCGATCGAATCGGTCCCTTACATGGGTATTTCGGCGTTCAACATCGGCAAGCAAGTAGGCGATGGAATTGCCGCCGAGATCAAGAAGCGCGGCTGGAACATGGCGGAAGTCGGTGCTATCGACGTGACGTACGAACAGCTTCCGACCGCGCATGACCGCACCGCGGGCGCCGTGGAAGCGCTGGTCGCAGCGGGCTTTCCGAAGGCTAATATCGTAATGGCGCCGCAAGCCAAGACCGATACGGAAAACGCCTTCAACGCAGCGAACATCGCGTTGACGAAAAACACCCAGTTCAAGCACTGGGTGGCGTTCGGCCTGAACGACGAAGCCGTGCTCGGCGCAGTGCGCGCAGCAGAAGGGCGTGGCTTCAAGGCGGACAACATGATCGGCGTGGGTATCGGCGGCTCGGACTCGGCGTTGAACGAGTTCAAGAAACCGAACCCGACCGGCTTCTACGGCACCGTGATCATCAGCCCGAAGCGTCATGGCGAGGAAACGTCGGAACTCATGTACACGTGGATCAAGGACGGCAAGGAACCGCCGCTCGTGACGCTCACGACCGGCATGCTGGCGACGCGTGACAACGTGGGCGAAGTGCGCGAGAAGATGGGCCTGGCATCGAAGTAAGGCTGTTCCGTAGTGCAACACCACGGACCGCGGCGCGTGTCGAACAAGGCGCCGCGGTCCGCACGAATTCCAAGGAGGCGATGTGTCAGCGACGCTGCGTTTTGACAATATCGGTAAGGTTTTTCCAGGCGTGCGCGCGCTCGACGGCGTGTCGTTCGACGTCAACGCCGGCGAAGTGCACGGCCTGATGGGCGAGAACGGCGCGGGCAAATCGACTTTGCTGAAAGTGCTGGGCGGTGAATATCAGCCCGATTCCGGGCGCGTTCTGATTGATGGCAACGAGGTGAAGTTCGCGAGCGCGGCGGCATCGATCGCGGCGGGTATCGCGGTGATTCACCAGGAATTGCAGTACGTGCCCGATCTGACCGTAGCCGAAAACCTGCTGCTCGGCGCGTTGCCGAGCACGTTTGGCTGGGTGCATAAGCGCGAAGCGAAAAAGCATGTGCGCGAGCGGCTGATGCAAATGGGCGTCGATCTCGATCCGAACGCGAAGCTCAAGAAACTCTCCATCGCGCAACGGCAGATGGTGGAAATCTGCAAGGCGCTGCTGCGCAATGCGCGCGTGATTGCGCTCGATGAACCCACGTCGTCGCTGTCGCATCGCGAGACGGAAGTGCTGTTCAAGCTCGTGCGCGACCTGAAGGCGGACAACCGGGCGCTGATCTATATCTCGCATCGGATGGACGAGATTTACGAGTTGTGCAACACGTGCACGATTTTCCGCGATGGCCGCAAGATCGCCTCGCACCCCAATCTCGCCGAAGTCCCGCGCGATACGCTCGTGCAGGAAATGGTCGGCCGCGAGATTTCCGATATCTACGATTACAAGCCACGTGCGCTCGGCGATGTGCGCTTCGCCGTGAAGAACGTGGAAGGCCACGCGCTGCGTGAACCGACGAGTTTCGAAGTGCGCCGCGGCGAGATTGTCGGCTTCTTCGGACTGGTGGGCGCGGGGCGCAGCGAACTAATGCACCTCGTCTATGGCGCGGACCGCAAGAAGGCCGGCACGATCACGCTCGATGGCGAGCAGATCAAGATCCGCAGCGCCGGCGAAGCGATCAGGCACGGCATCGTGCTGTGTCCTGAAGACCGCAAAGAGGAAGGCATCGTGGCGATGGCGACGGTGTCCGAGAACATCAACATCTCGTGCCGCCGGCATTACTTGCGCGCCGGGCTGTTCCTCGATCGCAAGAAAGAAGCCGAAACCGCTGATCGTTTCATCCAGTTGCTGAAGATCAAGACGCCGAGCCGCCGTCAAAAGATTCGTTTCCTTTCCGGGGGCAACCAGCAAAAAGCGATTCTGTCTCGCTGGCTCGCGGAGCCGGAGCTGAAAGTCGTGATCCTCGATGAACCCACGCGCGGCATCGACGTGGGCGCGAAGCACGAGATCTACCACGTGATCTATCAACTGGCCGAACGCGGCTGCGCGATCGTGATGATCTCGTCCGAGTTGCCGGAGGTGCTGGGAGTATCGGACAGGATCGTGGTGATGCGGCAAGGGCGGGTCGCGGGCGAATTGCCACGCGGGAAAGCGAACGAACAATCGGTGCTGAATCTCGCGCTGCCTGTGCAATCTGAACCGACTGCACAAGCAGCCTGAAGCAAAAAAGTGGAGATTGGAGGACATCATGGAAGTCAGGGAAAACATAAGCAACACGCTGGTGCCGTCGAAAAACGATAAGCAGAAGTGGTGGCAACAGATCACCGAATACAGCCTGATCGTGATCTTCATCGTGATGTTCATCACGATGTCGCTCTCGGTCGAGCACTTCTTCTCCATCGAGAACATGCTCGGCCTCGCGCTGTCGATTTCGCAGATCGGCATGGTCGCCTGCACGATGATGTTCTGCCTGGCATCGCGCGATTTCGACTTGTCGGTGGGCTCGACGGTGGCGTTCGCCGGCGTGCTCTGCGCGATGGTGTTGAACGCCACGGGCAATACGTTTATCGCGATTATTGCGGCAGTGGCGGCGGGTTCGGTAATCGGTTTCGTGAACGGCGCGGTCATCGCGTACTTGCGGATCAACGCGCTGATTACTACGCTCGCTACGATGGAAGTCGTGCGCGGGCTGGGTTTTATCGTGTCGCACGGGCAGGCGGTGGGCGTGTCGTCGGAGACGTTTATCGAGCTCGGCGGGCTGACGCTGTTCGGCGTGTCGCTGCCGATCTGGATCACGCTGGCGTGTTTTATCGTGTTCGGCGTGCTGCTGAATCAGACTGTGTACGGGCGCAATACGCTTGCTATCGGCGGTAACGCGGAAGCGTCACGGTTGGCGGGTATTAATGTGGAACGCACGCGCGTCTGGATCTTCTTGATCCAGGGCGCGGTGGCGGCGCTTGCCGGTGTGATCCTGGCGTCGCGGATCACGTCGGGGCAACCGAACGCCGCGGAAGGCTTCGAGCTCAACGTGATTTCCGCGTGCGTGCTCGGCGGCGTGTCGTTGCTCGGTGGTCGCGCGACGATCTCGGGCGTGGTGATCGGCGTGCTGATCATGGGCACCGTCGAGAACGTGATGAACCTGATGAACATCGACGCGTTCTATCAGTACCTCGTGCGCGGCGCGATCCTGCTTGCCGCCGTGCTGCTCGACCAGTTGAAGAATCGCGGTTCGCGCGACTAAAAGAGAGGTTGGAAGAGATGGCCAGTTCAGTCGATAAAACCCTCGCACGCTATCCGAGCCTTGCCGGAAAAGTGGTGCTGATCACCGGCGGCGCGACGGGGATTGGCGCGGCGTTCGTCGAGCATTTCTTCGATCAGGGCGCAAAAGTCGCGTTCTTCGATATCGACACTGATGCGGGCGAAGCGCTGGCCGATCAACTCGGTGCGGATCTGGCCGAAGGGCAATTCCGGCCGGCGTTTTTGCGCGTGGATCTGACGGATATCGACGCGTTGAGGAAAGCCATCGCCGATGTCCGCAGCACGCTCGGTCCCATCGGCGTGCTGGTGAACAACGCGGCGAACGACAAACGCCACAAGATCGAGGACGTGACGCCCGAGTTCTACGATGCCGGAATCGCGGTGAATATCCGCCACCAGTTTTTCGCGGCGCAAGCGGTGATTGAAGACATGAAGCAACTCGGCGGCGGGTCGATCGTGAATCTGGGATCGATTAGCTGGATGCTTAAACAAGGCGGTTTTCCGGTGTACGTGACCGCAAAAGCGGCCGTGCAAGGTATGACGAATGGACTCGCGCGCGATCTCGGCCCGTTCAATATCCGGGTGAATACGCTCGTGCCGGGCTGGGTGATGACGGACAAACAGCGCCGCTTATGGCTCGATGACGCCGGCAAGCGGGCGATCAAGGAAGGCCAGTGCATCGATGCGGAATTGCTGCCCGTGCATCTCGCGCGCGCCGCGTTGTTCCTGGCGTCCGACGACAGCAGCATGATGACCGCGCAGGAAGTGGTGATTGACGGAGGCTGGGCATGAAAGCGCATCTGCTGATCGACAGCAAATGTGCGCTGGGCGAAGGCGCGACGTGGTGCGCGGCGACCGGGCGTTTTTACTGGACGGATATTGAAGGCGAGCGTTTGTGGCGCTACGATCCACGCGATGCCAGCCGCGTTTCCTTCACCATGCCGGAACGGCTTGCATGCTTCGCGTTATGCGCCGATGCTGATGTGCTGCTGCTTGGCCTGGCATCGCGGCTGGCGTTTTTCGACTTGAAGACCGGCACGATCGATACGATCACGGAGGTCGAGGCCGATTTGCCGACCCGTATCAACGACGGCAAATGCGACCGGCAAGGCCGCTTTGTATTCGGGACGAAACACGATGTCGCGAAGGCGGAGAAGATCGGCGGGTTTTATCGGTTGAACCAGGATTTGTCGCTCGATCGTTTGCCGCTCGGCGAGTGCGCGATCTCGAACAGCATCGCGTTCAGTCCGGACGGATCGCGCATGTATTTCTGCGATTCCCCGGAGCGCGTGATTCGCGTGTGTGATTACGATTCTTTCGAGAATCAGCGCGTGTTTGTCGAGTTGACCGATGCAAGCGGCGAGCCGGACGGTTCCGCCGTCGATCGCGATGGCGGCCTGTGGAACGCGCAGTGGGGCGGCAGGCGCGTCGTGCGTTATGACGCCGATGGCCGGGAAACTGAGCGCATCGACGTTCCGACCGCTCAGCCAAGCTGTGTCGCGTTTGGCGGCACGCAACTCGGCACGCTGTACATCACGAGCGCGCGGATTGGGCTGGATGCGCACGCGCTGCAGGAAGATTTGCAGGCGGGCGCGGTGTTTATCGCGACGCCGGCGGCAAGGGGTATCGCCGAGCCGGTGTTTGGCGGGGAATGATTGCTGGATTTGGCTCGTCGGAGGACGGCTCCGGTGAGCGCCCCGGAGCGCCGTGGCGCGGCGGACGAGTCGAATGCTTGAACCGGGAGTCACGCCCGGACCCGCATCACGTTGCAAATAAAACACGAGGCGGCGCGCACGACGCGCTGCCCACATTTTCCCGGACACGCTGAGGTTGTACGCCACGGCCACGGGATCGTTCGCCTCTCGGAGACAAGCACATGACCGTTGCACGTTCAGCAGCAGGCACCAAGGCCCCGCCGGCATCGTCCCGTCCCGCAGCAAATACCCGCCGTTCGAAGCTCGCTGCCGCGACCGAGCCGCCCATTCGTCCGGGGCCGGCTACGTCGGTCGTCGCCATGGGCGGCGCGGGTGTCGACGGTTGCATCACGCTCGCCAACGCGCAATTGCGCCTCAATATCGCGCCCGCGCTCGGTGGTGGCATCACGCGCTTTGACTGGCGCAGCGACGGCGCGCTCGTGCCGATCTTCCGGCCATGTCTCGAACCCACTGCGGCCACGGATCCGAACGAACTCGCGTGTTATCCGCTGCTGCCGTATTCGAACCGCATCGGCGGCGGGAGCTTTCAGTTTCTCGGCCGTGGTGTCGATGTGCCGTGTAACCGGCCCGGCGAACCGTTGCCGCTGCATGGCGACGGCTGGCTCGGCGCGTGGGATGTCGCATCCGAAAGCTCGACGCATGTTCGCCTCACGCTCGATCGACGCAAGGGCAAGCCGTATTCGTATCGGGCGACCCAGTCGTTCATGCTCGAGGGCGCGACGTTGGTGGTGACGCTTTTTATCGAGAATACGGGGCGTGAGGCGTTGCCGTTCGGGCTCGGTTTGCATCCGTTCCTGACGCGCGAAGCCGATACCGAGTTGTCCGCCGCAGCCGATGGCATATGGCTCTGCGGTGATGACTTCCTCCCGGTCCGGCATGTTCCCGCGCCGCCCGCATGGCAATTCGGCGTGGCGTACCCCATGCCCGTTGCGATGGTGAATAACGCGTTCACAGGGTGGAGCGGGCGCACGAGCGTGATGTGGCCAAAGCGCCGTTTGTCCCTGACCATCTGCGCCGATACCGATTACTACGTGCTGTACGCGCCGGCAGGCAAGGATTTCTTCTGCTTCGAACCCGTCGATCACCCGATCAACGCGGTGAATCTGCCCGGCGGCGGCGCGGCGCATGGCATGACGGTGCTGGCGCCGGGCGAAAGCCTGACGCGCGAGTTCAGCTTTACCGTCGAACGGTCGGGGGAAGCGAAACGGCGTGGTCGGCCTAAACAGCCTGCGGGGCAGAAAGCACGCAAGACAGCCGCGACCGTTCGATAGCGCTTCGTTTGAGCGCGCTAAAATGCGGGATCGCTCATTTGCCCTCTCGCCCCGGATGCCTATGTTTTTCATCGAATCGCTCAACGCCGCGTGGTCGCGGACCCAGTCGTTACTCTGTGTCGGGCTCGATCCCGAGCCTTCCCGGTTTCCGGGCGCATTCAACGGCCGCGCTGATTCGATCTTCGATTTCTGCCGGGAAATTGTTGATGCGACCGCCCCGTTCGCTTGCGCTTTCAAGCCGCAGATTGCGTATTTTTCCGCGCACCGGGCAGAGGATCAGCTGGAGCGGCTGATTGCGCATATTCATGCCGAGCATCCGGGCTTACCGGTGATTCTGGACGCCAAACGGGGCGACATCGGCAGCACCGCCGAGCAATATGCCATTGAAGCCTTCGATCGATATCAAGCCGATGCTGTCACGGTTAATCCGTATATGGGGTTCGATTCAGTTCAGCCTTATCTGGAACATGACGGGAAGGGCGTGATCGTTTTGTGCCGCACCTCCAATGCCGGTGGCTCGGATCTGCAGTTTCTTTCCGTCGATGGAACGCCGCTTTATCAAGTGGTCGCGAAGCTCGCCGCTGAGAAGTGGAATGCCAACGGGCAGTTGGGATTGGTCGTTGGCGCGACGTTTCCCCGCGAAATTGAAGCGGTGCGTTCTATTGTTGGCGATATGCCGCTTTTGATTCCGGGTATCGGCGCTCAAGGTGGCGATGTCGAGGCTACTGTTCGCGCCGGGCGGGATTCTTCGGGTAAAGCGGGGATGTTGATCAACTCTTCTCGCGCGATTATTTATGCCGGGAAGGGAGATGATTTTGCTGACGTCGCGGCTGAGGCGGCGCGACGGACGCGGGACGCTATTAACGCGGTTGTTTGATGGCTTGTACGCTCAGGCCTGTTGCGGGATGAAGCTTTCCCGCTCGGGCGGCGCTATCGCCCTATAACCTTCTGTATTTGCTCCAGCGCCGCTTCGGTGGCGCCTTCAGCTGTGCAATCCACTATCTTTCGATCCTCGATGCTTCTCAGCCACGTCAACTGGCGCTTGCATAACTGACGCGTCGCGAAGACGCCTTTATCGCGCATTGTCGGGTAGTCGATTTTCCTCTCCAGGTATTCCCAGACTTGCCGGTATCCCACGCAGCGCATGGATGGCATCGTTGGCGTTAAGTCGCCGCGTGCGCGTAGCGCCTCGACCTCCTCTATTAGTCCAGCCTTGAGCATTGCGTCGAAGCGCTTCTCTATCCGTGCATGCAACACACTTCTATCAGATGGCTCCAACGCGATCGGAACGAATTCCGGCTCGCCTTCCTGGGTTTTCTTCGGGTCTTTCAATATGGCAGACAGGGTTCTGCCCGTCAGCATCTGGACCTCCAGCGCACGCTGGATGCGTTGGGAATCGTGTGGCGCGAGCCGCAATGCCGTTTCGGGATCAACCACCATCAATCGCGCGTGCATTGCCGGCCAGCCATCTTGCGCCGCTAGTGCATCGAGTTCAGCGCGGATAGCTGGATTCGCCTCGGGCAGATCGTTCAGTCCGCGCGTCAAGGCCATGTAATACAACATTGTTCCGCCGACCAATAGCGGAACGCGGCCCCGCCCTCCAATTTCCGCGGCAAGACGTAACGCATCGCTCCGAAACTGCGCGGCCGAATACGACTCGGTCGGATCGATGATATCGATCAAATGATGTGGCGCCAGCGCACGCTCTTCCTGAGTCGGTTTTGCCGTGCCTATATCCATTGCGCGATAAACCAGCGCCGAATCCACACTGATTATTTCCACCGGCCGACGTTGCGCAAAAGCGAGAGCAGCAGCCGTCTTTCCCGATGCAGTCGGTCCCAGCAAACACGCAATACGCGGCGCGCTCATTGGCCGCGCATGAAAAGTCGATCGAGATCGCCGAGCGTTAGCTGGAACCACGTCGGACGGCCGTGGTTGCACTGGTCGCCGCGCTCGGTGGCTTCCATCTGGCGCAACAGCCCGTTCATCTCGTCGAGCGTCAGCCGCCGGTTCGCCCGCACTGCGTGATGGCACGCGAGCGTGCCCAGCAATTCATGCTGGCGCTCGGTCAAAACCCGCGAGCCGCCGTACGCCTGCAAGTCTGAAATCACCGCGCGCGCCAATGACTGCAGATCGGCATCTTTCAGCAGGGCGGGGACCGCGCGGATCGCAATCGAGCCCGGCGACAGAATCGCCAGATCGAACCCCAGCGCGTCCAGCACTTCGCGCTCTTCCTCGACCACGCCCATCTCTACCGCATCGACGCTCATCGTCACCGGAATCAGCAACGGCTGAACCGCGATCGCCCGGTCAGCGAGCGAGTTCTTGAACTGCTCGTACAGGATGCGCTCGTGGGCCGCGTGCATGTCGACGATGATCAACCCCTGCGCGTTCTGCGCGAGCACGTAGATGCCGTGAATCTGGCCCAGCGCGAAGCCCAGCGGCTGTTCATCGGCGACCATATCCGGCGCACCCGGCATCGCGGCGTAGAGCGGTGCGCTGGCCTGGTTTGGCGAGTAAGTATCGGAGCTAACGCTGGCGGCGAGCGTTGCGCCCTGCGGCGTGCCGGCGTTCACATCGCGCCGGCCGAATAACGCGTCGTACAGCGCCAGCGGCTGCGCGACCGGCAAGTTGCCCTGCGTCATGCGCGATTGCCGCAGCCAGTTCGTGCCGTTGTCGCCTTTTTGCCCGGGTGCCGAATCGCTGCTCTGCGCACCGAGACCCGCGCCCGCGTAAGGACGTGCGCTGAATGAAGCAATTCCTGTCGGCTGCAATTGCGCGGCGTGGCCGCCGGCGGTCGTCTCGGGCGATGCCCCCGCGTTACGCGCCAGCGCCCGCTGCACGGCATGAAACACGTACTGATGGATCGAGCGCGAGTCGCGGAAACGCACTTCGATCTTCGACGGATGCACGTTCACATCGACGGATTCCGGCGGTAAATCGAGGAACAGCACGTACGACGGATACCGGTTGCCGTGCAGCACGTCCTCGTACGCGGCGCGCACGGCGTGCGTGAGCAGCTTGTCGCGCACGAAACGGCCGTTGACGAAGAAGTATTGCTGGTCGGCGCGGCCGCGGCTCGCGGTTGGCAAGCCGGCGCAGCCATACACGGCGAGCGGTCCGGCGCGCTCGTCGAGCGGCAGATGCGCGGTGGCGAAGACATCGCCGAGAATTTTTGCCACGCGCGTGGCCGGGTCCGACGCGTTCCAGTGCTCGACGGCCTTGCCGTTATGAATCACCGATATCGCGATATCGGGCCGCGCCAGCGCCACGCGCCTGATTACTTCGAGGCAATGCCCGAGTTCTGTCTGCTCGCTTTTCAGGAACTTGCGGCGCGCGGGCGTGTTGAAGTACAGCTCGCGCACTTCCATGGTGGTACCGATGGTCCCGGCCGCCGGCGAGATCGCGCCGGTCTGGGCATCGATACGCGTGGCATGCCCGCACGTGGCTGTGCGGCTGGTGATGAAAAGCTCCGCCACCGATGCAATCGACGCCAGCGCTTCGCCTCGAAAGCCGAGCGACGCCACCGCTTCGAGCTCGGCAAGCGAGCGGATCTTGCTGGTGGCGTGGCGCAGCAAGGCCAAAGGGAGTTCGGCAGGCGGGATGCCACAGCCATCGTCGACGATCACAATTCGCTTCACGCCGCCTTCGTCGAGCATGATCCGCAAGCTCGACGCGCCCGCGTCCAGTGCGTTTTCGAGCAGTTCCTTCACCACGGACGCCGGCCGTTCGACCACTTCGCCCGCCGCGATCTGGCTGATCAGCTGGTCGGGCAGCGGCTGAATGGCGCGCAGCGCACGCGCGGCGGGGGCGGACGAATCGGAAATCGTGTCGGATGAGTCGATGAGATCGGGCATGCCGAAATTATAAAGCTTCACGCGCGCCGCCGATTTCCACGCCTGATTGCGAGACCCCAACTCAGCGCGAATTGCGCGGCGGCGAGTTTCGGTATCATGGCGCGATTGTTTTATCTCAATCGATGCACCTGCTGGCATGGCTAATCGATTGTTAATAATTCGCCGCTAATCTGTCGCTAACTCCATCCTGCTCGAGGTTTCCTTTTGGATACGCTGCTGTCATTCCTGACTCTTATTCTCCACATCGACAAATCGCTCGGTTTCTTCATTCAGCACTACGGCGCCTGGGTGTACGCCGTGCTGTTCCTGATCGTGTTCTGCGAAACCGGGCTGGTGGTGTTACCGTTTTTGCCGGGTGACTCGCTGCTGTTCATTGGCGGTGCGTTTGCGGCGAGCGGATCGATGGATCTCGGCGCGCTGATTGCGCTGCTGCTGATCGCGGCCATACTCGGCAACACGGTGAATTACTGGATCGGCCGCGCGATCGGCCCCAAGGTCTTCGATACCCACATTCCGGTGCTCGAACGTTTCCTCGATCGCGAAGCGCTTCGCAAGACGCAAGGTTTTTACGAACGGCACGGCGGCAAAACCATCGTGCTCGCGCGCTTCGTGCCTATTGTGCGGACGTTCGCACCATTCGTGGCAGGTGCATCGACGATGAAGGCATCGCGCTTTCAATTGTTCAACATACTTGGCGCGCTGATCTGGGTGTTGTTGCTCGTGCTGCTCGGTTATTTCTTCGGCAATATCCCGTTCATCCGCCAGTATCTGAATGTGATTGCGCTGGTCGGCGTGTGCGCGGCAATCGTGCCGATTGCGCTAGGCGCGTTGTGGAAAGTCATGCGGCGTAAAGCCAGCGAATAAAAGAAGGTGTGGATCGAACCCGAAAGGCCGCTCTCGAGCGGCTTTTTGTTTGGCACTTTGGAAACCGAGCGTGTTCGCGGACCGCACGACCACGCTCAAACCGTTTGATCAATCCGATGGCGTGTCTGGGCGCACGTCTGGGCGGATCTCTTTCCTCTCGCATCCTGTGGCCGCATTTACGTCCTTTCCCAACGTAAGAGACTGTTGCAACCCATGCACCGTTCTCTAGGACTGCGCCTATCCAAACAAAGCACCGGTTCGGAATGTTCCGAACCGGTTTTCAGTCAAGAAACCTGGCATACTTTTAGGAATACAGATCATTATGAAAAAGTCATTCAAATCAGTCGTGAACAGGCGTGGCGCATCGCTCGCTGAATGGCCGCTGGGTGGTGAACGGCGCGGTCGCAGCGACGCAAAACGGCGATGCTGGCGTGCGTGCTCATGCTGACTACGAGTTTTGATCGAAGGGTTTTAGAAAACTGAACTTGTTGTAGCGGTTGTAAAAAGAAAGGGCGATCCGGATAGTCGGATCGCCCTTTCTTGATTGGCGCACGCACGGTTTTGCAACCCGCACGCGTCTTCGCCGTGAAAACGTAAAAGGTTAGAATGCCAAATCTTGAAAGGGCGGGAATCAAGCGGGCGGCAGGAACGATTGCGGCAAATCATGAACAAACGTTAAATGTCTTATGCTGGCGAAGAGCAAGGCGGGAAGCTCATGCGGGAACAAGCAGGTATGTTGCGTCGTCTGAAGTTGGCGGCGATAGCGGTGGGTGTGGCCGCGCTGGTTAGCGGCTGCGGGATTTTTGGCTGTGGCGGTAGCGCGACGAACGGCGGGGCTTTCGGCGGATGCGGAGCCGGCATGCGGTTCTGAGCGCTCAGGTGCAGCCCGGAAATATCGATAACAGGAAGTCAGGGAAAACGGCAAGCATGGCGGTATCGCGTTCAGGCAATTCAGGATGGGCCGTCATCGGCCGGGTGGGCGTGCTGGGTGCGCTCGTTTCCATCGGCGTGGCGGGGTGCTCGTCGGCGCTCACGCCCGCGCCCATCGTCGACCGGTCGACGGGCGGCGGAGCACCGCCCATCGTGCTTCCCACTACTCCGCCGGGCACCCTGTCCGCCGCGGGTGGGGCCGCCATCGCGCCGCCCGTGCAGCCGGAAGCCGGGCCGGGGTTTTATCGCGTGAAGCCCGGCGATACGCTCTATGGCATCGCACGCGCGCAGAAGCAGCGCCCATCTGATCTCATCAAGTGGAACAACCTGCCAGAGAGCAAGCAGGTCAACATCGACCAGTTGCTGCGGGTTGCGCCGCCAGGCAGCACGCCTTCGGGTACAACCACCGCGAGCACCGACGACGGGAGCAAACAGGCTTCGTCGGCCGCGGGACCGAAGTCGGGGCCGCCGATTATCGGCGCGCCGGCGACTACGGCGAACAGCAGCACTGCGCCTGACACCAGCACGCCCGCGATCAACTCGAAGGGCGCGTGGCTTGCGTGGCCGGCACAAGGCGATGTGATCACGAAGTTCGGCGAGGGCGGCAGCAAGGGTATCGATATCGGCGGCAAGCTCGGCGAGCCGGTGAAAGCCGCGGCAGCCGGACGGGTCGTCTATGCGGGCAGTGGCTTGCGCGCGTACGGGCAGATGATCATCGTCAAGCACGGTAGCGACTTCCTCACGGCCTACGCGCACAACAGCAAGCTGCTGGTGAAGGAAGGCGATACCGTGCGCCAGGGCGCACCGATCGCGGAAATGGGGACGGGGCCGAGCAATAAACCGCTGCTGCACTTCGAACTGCGCAAGTCGGGGCAGGCCGTCGATCCGGTTCCATCGCTCAAGAAGGCGGGATGACGAACAGCGCACGCAGCGTGCGTGCATCAAGAGGGCCGCGGACATGAAACGACTCATGCTTGTCGCCGCGTGCACGGCTGCCGTGTTGCTCACTGGCTGCAATGAGCAGCAGAGCGAGGACGCCATGAACAAGTTGAAAGCGTTGTTCAACGCCGTCAAGCCGGACACGTTATTGCTGAAGGATCTGACGCCCGGCGTGACGACCGAGGCGCAGATCCGCGATCAGATGGGCGAACCGGAGACGGCGAGAAACTATACGGATGGTTCGAAGCGTCTTGAATATCCGCGTGGTCCGGCGGGGACGAACACCTATTTTGTCGATATCGATGCGAACGGCAAGTTCGTCGCAGTCACGCAGGTCTTGACGGCGGAAAACATCGCGAAGGTACGGCCGGGCATGACGCAGGACGAAGTGCGCCGGCTGCTGGGCAAGCCGACGACCATCGCCGAATATCCGCTCAAGAAAGAGCGCGTGTGGAGCTGGCATTGGGAAGAGGGCGGCGTGACACGCGATGCGATGTTCAACGCGCATTTCGGCCCGGATGGCATTGTGACGACCACATCGCGATCCGAAGCAGAAGGTGGCGGCAAGCATTGAGCGGGGCACGGGGCACAGCTAAATCAATGCACGATCAAAAATCAAAACACGCGCATGAGCGCGAGGCACTGATGGTGCTGGCGGCGCTGGCGGCGCGTCATCGCGTGGACCGGGCGAGGGCGCTGGAGGGGGACGATGCGCTCTGGCAATGCGGGCGCGGTCATTCATGGGACGGCGGCGTCAGCGCGGCGGGCGGTTGATATCGGTGCTCTACGCCAATGCCGCTACGCCCCTGCACTGGGAATGCGGGTTCGGGCATACCTGGGATGCACCGCCGGACGAAGTGACACGACGCGGGTGCAGGCAGTGCACGCGCCCGAGGCGTGTACGACTCGGCGCATGTTCTAAAAACCTTACCGTAGCCACGCGCACATTATTTTCGAATCATCCGGAATAGACGGGAAAAAAATGGGTTCGCCCTAGTACCAACCCGTTAAACACTCTGGAGTCGAAAATGAAAAAGATTGCCCTGTTCGTGATGTCCGCTGCTGTTCTTGCATCGTCGAGCGCATTTGCTCAAGCTCAAGGCCTGACCCGTGCCGAAGTCCACCAGCAACTCGTTGAAGCGCAGCAGAACGGTTCACAACTCGTTAGCAATACTTCGTATCCGGATGTGGCACGTATCTACACCAATCAGGTTGCGCAGGCCAGGCAAGGCGCTTCGGCATACGGCGGCGTGGCGGCAGGGTCGAGCGCGAGTTCGGCGCGTGTCGCGATCGGCGGCAGCCCGAGCCACCAAGCCTGTGTGGGACCGGTTAGCTTCTGCAATATCTATGCAGGTTCTTGATGGCTGCATGGACGGCTCGTTCATGCTCAGCATGAGTCGCGAGTCGCCCTTGCGTGGTTTATCGCAGAAGGATCAATTGAGGTGCAGTGTCCGCGCCACACCAGACAATCGCGTTTTGCGCATGTCGCGCGCCGAGTTGTTTCGCCGCGTCCAGCGGTAAGCCCAGGATCAGGAAGCTCGGTTCGCCCGGCCATTGTCCCGACGGATGCTCGCCTATCCCTTCGATAAACCGCAAACCCTCGCGGTGGAGTTCATCTGCGAGCGCGGTTTGCCGGAGCGCATTGGACTTTGCATCGATCAACGCGCTAAACGGATTCGCCGCGGTCACAAACGCGCTGCAATCGACGCTAAAGGCCTGATGAAGTTCAGCGAGGGCGGGATTGGGGATCCCTATTCGCAGCGTCGCAGGGGCATCGCCCAGGACGCGATAGTGCGTTTCCTCGTAAGCCCGGAGTGTGTCCCGGTCGATGTCCGAATTGCGCTGCATGTCAATCTCCTTGCGCCAGCACCGAATCCGGCTGGGCTCGCCTTCTGATACGAAGCCTGCTGCATTTTGTGGAAATCGTATCAGACCGGAAACGTGCGGCGTTGCATACGGGTCTTGCGCGTCAAGCATTCGGTGAAAACGCCCGACATAGCAGAGTTCCACTATCCATTGTGCGCGTTGACGAACACACGGTGTCGATGCGACAAAGGTCGCTGTGTGGGCTACCCATCGCTCAACGCGAATGTCCGGCGACCGGGTGTTCAGCTTGTCACCGGGCGCCTGTACGATGCTTCTTTCATTGCACTTGAGCGCTCTGACAGGCGCCGTTATCGAGGGACACATGGGAGGGACACATGGATTCGCAGATGCTGGCGAAAGAGGCCGTGAAGAGCACGCCGACTAACGTTCACGTTCACCTTTACTATGGCGTCGATCCGAGCTGGTATCGCAAGGACGAGAACGTCGGATGCTTGTACGGCTATCACTACGCCGAGTCGGAATCGATGGCGCTTTCGTATTCCAAGGATCACCCCGAAGGACGCGTTCTCCGTACGATCCGACGCGGCTTGAAAGCGCTTCTCGGCTGCGATTTCATCCATACGTTTCGCAACCGCTCAGCGTTGCTTGAAGCGGACGTGATCTGGACGCATACGGAGCGCGAGTATCTATCGGCGGCGCTATTGCTCATGCTCAAGCGTGGACCGCATAAACCGCTTCTGCTTGCGCAAAGCGTGTGGCTGCTGGATATATGGGAATCGCTTAGCGTGTTCAAGCGCGTTGTCTTCAAGAAGCTGTTAAGCCGCGCTAACTTGGTGACGACGCATACTCACGACAATGCCGCGCTAGCGAAAAAATTCTGGAACCGCGAAGCAACGGTGGTGCTTTACGGCATCAGTACGGACGACTTTCCGCTGCAGCCTGTGTCCGAGTGGCGCCCTCATGAACCCTTGCGCGTCGCAGCCATTGGTAACGATCGAGACCGTGATTGGCAGACCTTCATGGTTGCATTCGAAAACGACAAGCGCTTTAGCGCGAGGCTGGCGACCCAGCGCAAAGTCGCGCGTCCTGACCGGGCGGATAACATTGTTGTCGCGCCGGTATCGGGGTTGGCCGAACAACGTGCGCTCTACGAGTGGGCCGATGTGATCGTTGTGCCGCTTCATCCCAATCACCATGCATCGGGTATTACGGTGCTGCTGGAAGCCGTCATGGCTGGCAAGGCGGTGGTTGCAACGGGCATCGGCGGCCTGTCGGACTATTTCTCCGATGACGCCGTCTCCTACGTACCGGTCCACGATGCACAGAGCCTGCGCGAGACTGTCGCCGCGTTGGGTGCGGATCCGGAAGGCACGAGCGAGCGGATTCGGCGCGCGCAGCGGGAGCTGGTATCGAAGGATCTGACAACGCGTGGCTTCGCCCTGCAGCATGTCATGCTGACTCATCAGATGCTGCGCCACGCAGAGTCGGGTGAACAAGTCGAGCCACTTGCGCGCGCTTAGCGTGACAGCGGGGCGTGGATTATCGGAACAGGCGCGTCGCCGCTTCGTAGGTTCAGCCGCACATACGCAACCTGTTGGGGCGGGATGATGTCGCGTGAGAAGCGGCCGAAGCGCGAGTCCATGAGTCGTCTGTGCGTAGTGGAACGCCCGATGGAAGGGTCGCACGACACACAGAAAAACCCAGCAAGCACGCCGTGCGAATCGCAATCCGAACCGGAAACACTCACCAAATATGTAGGATATATTTTAGATTCAATGTGGTGTTTTTTCTTCCGTCCCGACGCAGAGGTGATCCATGCAGCTCTACGAGATTTGCCGGTCGGTCGCGAAACGGCGGGCGGAACTCGACCTGACGCAGGCGCAGCTCGCAAAGCTTAGTGGGCTCTCCCGGTTCACAGTCAACCAGCTTGAAACCGGCAAAGTGAAGGATCTGGCGATCAACAAGCTCATCCCGCGTCTCAGCGTTCTTGGGATCGAACTGACGGCAAAGCCGAGGCCCAACCAGAAGGGGCTGTTCAAGGCGTCAGTGAGCGCCAACGTGAGCTACATGGGCAAGCTGACGGAGACCCAGCTCGCTCGTGCGCTCACGACGGGCAAGATTCCACCAGGCTGCGAGTCACAGGTTTCCGTCATTCTTGACGAAGTACCTGTACCAGTCGTCGTCAAAGCTGTCAAAGAGGCGGCCAGATCATCTGGCATTGCGCCAAAGAAGATCTGGAAGAACCTCGCGACGTGGTCCAAAGACCTGCATCTGTACCGGAGAGTGTGGGAATGACGACGCCTGATCCATTACCGGCCGGGCCGTGGCAATGCTTGCTTGGCCGTGCGCTCACGCTCATCGACGAAATTGCGGAACACGGCCGGTCGGATCCATTCCGGACGTTCGGTGGCGGCACCGTACTTATGTTTTGATACGGCCATCGGCTCAGCAAGGACGTCGATATTTTCGTGCTCTATCCGCATGGGTTTCGTGAATCCGCGAATCAGCGATGTCGCCTCGGACATCACGAGCGAGTACGGGGAGCACGCGCAATTCGTGAAGCTGCTCCTGCCTGAAGGCGAGATCGACTTTGTCGTTTCCCCGAATCTGACGGACCCGGATAAATCACAGTCCGACAATGACGATGTGCTATGCGCATCTGTCTCCCGAGCACTTGGCAGAGACACTCGAATGCCGGGTGTCGTTCGCTTAAAACGCTTTTTGCGCGCAACTGATCCCTTTGCAATCAGCTCCCATTGCTGATCGGTGTCTCATCTTTTAATAGTCGGCGGTCCAGTGGTCGATTTTGCAAATTAAAGGGTGCCCCTGGCTGCACCATCGTATCGCGCACCACGAGCCAATCCTAATGCATAGCGTGGAAGACGATGTCCAGAAATGACGAGCGCTGTCGCGATGCATTGTTCCATCATCTCGGCGAGGGTGAGGCCGGTGCAGACCGAATGCGGGAATTCCCTCTTTGTAGTAGACTAGTCAGATGACTAGTCTAGAGAGTTATTCGTGAGAACTTGGCCGGTACAGGACGCCAAAGCGCGTTTCAGTGAATTCCTTGATGCCTGTCTCTCGGACGGGCCACAGATGGTGACCAAGCGCGGCACCGAAGCGGCGGTGCTGGTGCCCGCCGCGGAATGGCGGCGGCTGCATGCGGCTGCCAAGCCGTCGCTCAAGGAATTGTTGCTCTCGGACGTCGCGCGCACGGAGTTCCTGGTTCCTGCACGCGGTGCCGCACGGCGTCGGCGCGTTGTACCGATTCGCTGAGTGGGCCGCATGTACTTGCTGGACACCAATGTCATTTCCGAACTGCGCCGGCCTCGTCCGCACGACGCGGTAGTCGCCTGGCTGCAGTCGACGTCCGATAGCGATCTGCATTTGTCGGCCGTGACCCTGGGCGAGATCCAGGCCGGTATCGAACTCACGCGCGATCAGGACGCCGCCAAGGCGGACGAAATCGAGCAGTGGGTCGATCTGGTCTCAGTCTCTTACAATGTGCTGCCCATGGATGCTGAGACTTTTCGGCTCTGGGCGCGCCTCATGCATCGGCGCTCTGACACGCTGTATGAGGATGCGATGATCGCGGCGACCGCAAAGCAGCACCACCTCACCGTGGTGACACGCAATATCGTCGATTTCGCACACTTCGAGGTTGACGTGCTCAATCCGTTCGAATCGAAACAAGGGTGAAAGAATTCCGATGTGGCTCGCGAACCGTCGAAATCCCCTGCGATCAGGCTTTGGAATAGTGACGGCACGGCAAAAGCCGCAGTAGCTTCTTCTCGGCGAGTCCGATCTGGGTCATGTGCATGCCGGCGCGAGCGGCCGTTTTTATCCGGAGAACGGCGATGCGCCGGTAGAGCTCTGAGCGTGGCGAGCGTCGGCACGGCGTCAGTGCGCGTGCTCGACGTCCAGGATCTTGCCTCAGTCAACGGCGGCGGCATGGCGGTGCGCAAGGATCGCGACGGCAAGCTCGTGCCAGAGTCAGCCATCTATCGCGCGACGCTCGTGCCGAGCGGGCCGTGCGCGCCGATCACGAAACGGCTGAGGGGAACGGTAACAATCGATGCGGATCGCAGCGGATTTCTGGGCAGGATTTATCGGCGCGCAGCGGCGTTGGTGATCCGCGAGAGCGAGTTGTAACGGTCACGGCGAGGATATGAAAACCGAGCGCCAGTCATTCCCGTGGTTCCGCCCCGCGGCGCAGGGTAACGTCGTGAGGCTCGTTGCTGCAAAAGCATCAACAGCCGTCGCGCCGAGATTGACTCGCGCTGATGGGAGATGCCTACACAGAACTGAAAATGGAAAAGGGCTTAGCGCGAACGCTAAGCCCTTTATGTCTTTGGTAGGCCGTACGGGATTTGAACCTGTGACCAACGGATTAAAAGTCCGCATAAAACATAAATGAAAACAAAGCTACACCAATGTTTTATGCACCGCAATTGACTGTGAAGTGGGGACGTGTATGCCCCGCTCAATAAGGCGTGGTTGCGGATTGCGGAGCGCGTATGAGGTCGAAGATTTAAAAAAGCCTGCGCGCGACTTCCTTCCGTATTTCTTCGTTCTGGTGCATTTCTGTGGCTCCGTCAATGGCTTCCTGGAACCATTTCGACGCTGGCCGAAGTCGGGAATCCGACTGCTCGACTGCGCGAGTCGTCTTTTCCATAGCGGGTAGGGTTGATCCGACGAGGTAGCGGCGCGCCCTTTGCTCCTTTTGTCGAGGGGCGCGACGGCGATGAGACGACAAAAAGATATATTTTTTTGTTGAACATCTGCACAAAAAACGCGAGAATCAACAAAGAATGTTGTTTTTCGGGAGAAATGGTGCTTATCCAATTTAGCGTCGAGAACTTCGGTTCGATTCGGGAGCGTCAGACGCTTAGCATGACCGCATCGCGGTATTTCAGAGATTTAGAGGAGACAAACACCTTCGATGCCGGTTTGGGGGATGATTTTCCTCGATTGTTACGCACCGCTGTCATATACGGTCCGAACGCCGCTGGCAAAACGACGGTGATTCAAGCAATGAACTTCGTCGAAACTTTCGTGATGGACTCGGCGAAGGACGCGCAAGCTAACGATGAAGTGAGTGTGGAGCCGTTCAGGTTGGCTGCGTCCACGCGTGATATGCCAAGCGAGTTTGAGATCGCCGTAATTGAGGACGGCGTACGCTATCAATTTGGGTTTGCTGCTACTAAGGAGAGGGTCGTAGAGGAATGGCTGTTTGCGTATCCAAACGGTCATATGCAGAAGTGGTATCACCGTGTGTTTGACAGTTCAACCGGTGCTTATGCCTACAAATTCAGTCCTTCATTTATTGGCGGCCGCAAGCGAGCGGATTGGAAAGCACAGACCCGCGATAACGCTCTCTTTCTGTCGACCGCAATATTGCTGAACAACGAGCAGTTGAAGCCGGTGTTCAATTGGTTTCAAAAACGGGTTGCAACGCTGGGAAGAGCGGAGCTGTTCGCTACGTCAGGCTATACAAGTCGTATGTGCGTCCAGGATCCTGAGAAGCGAAAGCGAGTTGTATCGTTTTTGAATCTGGCCGATTTGGGCGTTGAAGACCTAACTGTGTCTCCGCGCAGCTTCACTCCCGATACCCTGCCTATGGACTTGCCGGCGTCGGTACGCGAAGACATTGTGAAAAACATGAAAGATCGTACCTTTCACGACGTCACATACCTGCATAGGGAACCGGAGTCAGGTGAACTCGTTGGGCTGGCCCAAGAGTTGGAATCGGACGGTACGCGCGGGCTATATGCATTTGCGGGGCCGTGGATAGACGTGCTCGATAACAGTAGGGTCTTGTTCGTAGACGAACTCGACACCAGTCTGCATCCGCTGATAGTCCATCAGTTGGTACGGTCTCTTAATCGTGTTGGCACGAAGGCGCAGCTCATTTTTACGACTCACGATACAAGCATCTTGAGCCAGCGCATTTTGCGACGTGACCAAATCTGGTTTGTAGATAAGGGGCCCTCAAAAGCGACCAAGTTGTATTCCTTGGGCGATTTCAGCGTCAGGGAGCAGGAAGCGGTCGAAAAAGGCTACCTCACTGGCCGATATGGCGCGATCCCATTTTTGAAGGATCTGGAACTCCATGGGCAGCGACAATCTGTTCCATAAGCGGAAGGCTCAGCGTGCATCTTCCCTCGCTCGGCAGAAGCGCGAAAAACCTCAGAAGCCGCGTTACCTAATCGTTTGTGAAGGTGAAGCTACTGAGCCGAATTACTTCAACGGTCTTCGCAACATTGAGCGGTTGCCGACGGCTCACGTCAAGGTTTGTGGGGGGAGTGTGGCTCCGATCCTATGTCGGTCGTTCAGTACGCGCTCCAACTGTTCGAGGAGGAGCAATTTGACCGCTTTGACAAGGTGTTTTGTGTCATTGACCGGGATGGGCACACAAAATTTAAACCTGCTGTCGCTCTCGTGGAGGATTTGCAAAAAAAGGGCACGCCGATCGAGCTGGTGGTTTCGTGGCCGTGCTTTGAATATTGGGTCTTGCTTCATCATAAGTACAGTCGCAGTCCATACTACCCGACGCGTGGCAGATCGAGTTGTGATGCGGTAGGTTCCGAGATACGACGGAACCACGACCGCAAGTACAGCAAAGGCGCGGAGGACTTGTATGCGATGTTGCGAAGTAAGCAGGAAGGGGCATTAGAGCACGCAGCTACTGCATTGGCCGATGCTGAAGCGACGGGCGAGAGGAATCCCAGTACGCAGGTCCACCTGCTAGTGACGGCGCTTCTTGCTTTGAAGCTGCCTTAAAGGCGATGGGTGGGACAGATCTGGCGGCTTGAAACACCCAACAATTTTAAGAATTGCGGAGCAAGAAAAAGGGCTCAGCTTTCGCTGAGCCCTTCTTGTCTTTGGTAGGCCGTACGGGATTCGAACCTGTGACCAACGGATTAAAAGTCCGCTGCTCTACCAGCTGAGCTAACGACCCAAAGAGCCGAAATTATAGTCATATCGACCGTAAGTTGTCAACGCAGCGTAAAAGCGCACCGCATCACGAACCAACGGGATGATCCAAAGAAAAAGCCCGCAGCAACCACGCTACGGGCTTTTTCAACGAGAGGCGCGAAGACCAGCTTCGCTTACTTCACCTGCGACATTTTGCTTTCAGCCGACTGCGCGGCTTCCGTTCCGCCGTACTGCGAGATAACCTGATCCAGCGTCTTTTTCGCAGCGGCTTTTTGACCTTGCTCGATCTGATTGTTCGCGATTGCGAGCAGCGCATCGGGCGCCCGCGGATGCGTCGGGAAATTCTTCACCAGATTTTGCCAGGTTGCCGTCGAACTCTTGTAATCGCGCAGAGCATACTGCGCGTTGCCAAGCCAATATTGCGCGGTCGGCTGGTACGGGCTCTGCGGATACTTCGTCACGAACGCCTTGAACGACACAGCGGCATTCTTGAAATCGCCGCTTCGGAACTGAGTCGATGCCGCGTTGAACGCTTCAGTCTCGCCAGGCTGCACCGTACCTTGCATGCCATCCACCGTCTGCTGCTGCGGCTCGAACTTTTTCAGCCGGCCGTCGAGGTCGGTGTAATAGTCCTTCTGCTGCTTCTGCAACGTGGTCAACTGGTTGGCCATGTCCTCGTTCTGTCCCCGAAGCGTGGCGACTTGCTGATTCAACTGGTCGAGACGATTCGATTGATCGAGGATCGTGCGCTGAGCGGCGGACAACTGGCTAGCCAGGCTGTCCGTTTTCGTGCGCAAATCGAGCACCGCTTTACGCGCTTCATTGTCATCAAACAATGCCGCATGCGCCGTTCCGCCAACCACGGCCGAACCTAGCAAACAAGCAACTGCGACCGCGCGCAGCGAGGGGAAGCGATACCACATACGGCGACTCACCCGTGACTGGTTACATTACTGTTGATAAGCGAGGTCAGCGCGGCGATTCTGCGCCCACGACGACTCGTCATGACCGGTAGCTTGCGGCTTTTCTTTGCCCAGGCTCACGGCTTCCATCTGCGTGTCGGCCACACCCAGCAACGACATTGCGCGACGCACCGCTTCAGCACGCTTCTGGCCCAACGCCAGGTTGTACTCGCTCGTGCCGCGCTCGTCGGTGTTGCCCTGGATCAGGACGTGACGCTCCGGATGGCTCTTCAGATACTGCGCGTGTTGTTGCAGCAGCGGCTGGTAGTCGTCACGAACTGCGTAGCTGTCGAAGTCGAAGTAAATGCTGCGCTTCGCCAGCGGGCTGTTCGGATCGTTCAGCGGGTCGACATTGACCTGTTGAACTGCGTTCGCGTCGGGTTGCGTGCCGATCGCGCCTTTGTTTGCGCCTTCATCCAGCTTAACGCCTGAATGACATGCCGCCAATGCACCGACCATCGCCACTGCAAAGCCGATACGAATTTTAGACATCATGGTTACTCTCCTTGTGTGTTGCTGCTTAAGTTATTGCGTGAGGTTATTGCATGAACGGACCCCAGGACGGCTCGCGTACGCTACCCCCCTGAAGCGACAAGACTTGCCGCGTGCGACCATCGGTCGACACGGCCGCCAACACGCCACGCCCGTTCACCTGGGTGGCGTAGAGGATGTACTGACCATTCGCCGCAAAACTGGGCGATTCGTCCTGCGTCGTGTCGGTCAGACCGGTCGCCGTGCCGGACGAGAGGTCCAGCAAATACAGCTTGAAGCCACCGCCAACACGCGAAATGTACGCAATCTGCTTGCCGTCCGGGCTCACTCGCGGGCTTGTATTGTAATTGCCCGTGAATGTGACGCGCTGTGCCGAGCCGGCGCTTTCACCGTTCGCCGACATCTTGTAAATCTGGGGCGCGCCGCCGCGGTCGCTCGTGAAATAAATCGAATTGCCATCGGGAGAGTAAGCCGGCTCGGTATCGATCGAGCTGCCCTGCGTCAGGCGACGCAAACCGCTACCGTCTGCGTTCACCTGGAAAATCTGCGTGTTGCCGGTAGTCGACAAGGCGACCGCAAGCTTGCGGCCGTCCGGTGACCACGCCGGTGCACTGTTATTGCCTTTCTGGTTCGACACGATCACACGCTTGCCTGTGGGCAGGTCGTGGATATAAACAACGGGTTTTTTCTTTTCGAATGAGACGTATGCGACCTTGGTGCCGTCAGGCGACCAAGCCGGCGAGATGATCGGCTCGGGGCTCGACAGCGCGATGCGCGCGTCCTGGCCGTCGGAGTCCGAAATCTGCAACTGGTAACGGCCGCCGGTCTTGATCACGTAAGACAGGCGCGTTGCGAAAACACCGCGGTCGCCCAGCAATTTGGCGTAGATGTAGTCGGCGACCTTGTGTGCGCTCATCCGCAAACCACTTTCCGGACTGACGAGGGACAAGCCGCCCAGGCTTTCCTGCTTGACCGTGTCGTAGAGACGGAAGCGCACTTCATACTGGCCATTCGGCAGGCGATTCACGCTGCCGGACACAAATGCATCGGCGCCTTTCGCCTTCCAGCTGCCGAGATCGACCGAATCGGTCTCTGACACCGGCGTTGAGCCCGCATCGATATTCGTAAATTTGCCGCTGCGCGCCAAGTCCTGACGAACAATCGCGCTGATCTGCTGCGGCGAATTCGTTTCATTGGCAAACGTGGCGGTGGCAATAGGAAATTGGGTCGAACCCACGCCCGTCACGAGCACATTCAATTGCGCCTGAGCGGCGGTACCCGCAGCGATCAGGCAGGATGCAACAAGCGTTTTCAGGCCAAGCTTTGTCATCAAACTCATGTATCTGGTTCCAGAAAAAGCGATTTTTAATCTATCGGCGGCTGCAGAACAGACCGCCGGATGCACAATTCGTTCCCGTCAAGGCCAATGTGCGCTGTCGTTTTACCATGTCCGTTCAACCGCCCGCCGGACGCAATGTGATCGTAAACGACGAGGGCGCCTGGCCGTTGGTGTCTACGGGCATCGGGTCCGAGCGCTGAACTGCGCGCAAGGCGGCCTGATCCCACTGCTCGTTGCTGCTGGAGCGCTGGATGGTTGCCGACAGCAACGTGCCCGTCGGCGAACAACGTACCGCGACCACCGTCTCAAGTCCCGCCGTTTCCCCCGCCCACACGATGTTCGGGCGCACCCGGCGCTGCACCTTCTCGGCATATCCCGCCGATGTCGCCGTCCCGCCCGCGCCGCTGCCCGTGCCGCTCTTGGCCAGCCCGTTGCCGCTCGATTCCGTGCCGCCGCCGGCCTGTCCCTGCAACTGCGCGAGCCGCGCACTACGTTCCTTGTCGAGCTTGGCCTTCGCTTGCGCGTCGGCCTGAGCCTTGGCTTTCGCCTTGGCATCCGCCTGAGTCTTGGCCTTGGCGTCTTCCTGAGCTTTCGCCTCAGCTTGCTTCTGCTGTTCCGCCGCTTTCGCTGCGTCAGCTTCCTTCTCTTTGGCCTGTTGCGCCTTCTGCTGGTCAAGCTTTTGCTGAGCCAACAGCTTTTGCTTCTCGGCCAGTTTCTGTTTGTCCTGTGTCGCTTTTTGCGCCGCTAAGGCGGCTTGCTGCGCGGCCTGTTGAGCAAGCTGCTGACGCTTGGCCTCGGCTTCCTGCTCGGCCTGTTGCTGCGCACGCTGCTGCTCGGCGAGTTGCGCGGCACGCGCCGTCGCTTCCTGCTGTTTACGCTTCTTTTCCTGCAACGCGATGTCAGCTTCCTCATCCTTCGCCGGCGGCGGCGCAGGCTGCACCTTGACCGGCGGCTCGGGCGGCGGAACAGGGCGAGGCGTGGGCGCCGACAGATCCGGGATCTCGGTCCACAGCTCGGCCTCGGCGCCCGCCGGCGTGTTGTTTTGCCAGTTGACGCCGTGGTACAGCAGGATGCCAAGCAGCACGTGCATCAGCGCGGCGAGCGCAAACGCCTTCCATGTCCCGCGTTCACGCGGCGGACGGATGGGGCGCGCGCTCGCCCGCGCGCCAGGGTGCCCGCTGGGCTGCCGTTTCATCATTGCGATTTGACTAACAATCCGACTCGTTTGACGCCTCGCGCCTTCATATCGGACATCACGTTCATTACGACTTCATATTTCACTGTCTTGTCGGCGGCAATCACGACCGGCTGATCGGGATGCGATTCCTGCCGGTTCAGCACAAACGAGTTGAGTTCCGCCTTGGTCATGTTCTGCTGTTGCGCCGCGCCGCCGTCTTCCTTGTAGCGCACGTTCATGCTGCCGTCCGCCTTGATATTGACCACGACCGGCGGTGTTTGATCCTGCGGTTGCGCGTTGCCGACCGTCGGCAGGTTGATGATGGAAGGCGAGACGAGCGGGGCGGTCACCATGAAAATGACGAGCAGCACGAGCATCACGTCGATGTAAGGCACGACGTTGATGTCGGACATGGCGCGCCGTGAACTGCCGCGCATGCTGGAACGCATTGGACCTCCGGCCATACTAGACTCCTTAGTGGGCCTGGCGCTGCAGGATATTCGAGAACTCTTCGACAAACGTTTCGAAGCGAATGGCGAGGCGGTCGATATCGTGTGCGTAGCGGTTGTACGCAACCACCGCCGGAATCGCGGCGAACAGGCCGATTGCCGTAGCGACGAGCGCCTCGGCAATACCCGGCGCCACGTTCGCAAGCGTCGCCTGCTGCACGTTAGCGAGGCCGCGGAACGAATTCATGATCCCCCAGACCGTACCAAACAAACCAATATACGGACTGACCGAACCCACCGACGCGAGAAACGCGAGGTTCACTTCGAGCACATCCATTTCACGCTGGAACGCGGCGCGCATGGCGCGGCGGGAACCGTCGAGAATGGCCGCCGGGTCGCTCATGCGGCGCTCCTTGCC
The DNA here is from genome assembly GCF_030464885.1 of Caballeronia sp. SEWSISQ10-4 2. GTDB lineage: Bacteria > Pseudomonadota > Gammaproteobacteria > Burkholderiales > Burkholderiaceae > Caballeronia. Next base: position 63,187 of record NZ_JALPRJ010000025.1, read on the forward strand.
TTTCAGGAACTCGCGCATGCCCGATTCGAAGATCCGTTCCAGTGCACCGATGGTGTGACGGTTATTGGCAGCACTCTGATAAAGCGCCTGCAGGTCGCCGCCCGACCAGAAATCGCGTTCGAAGCGCTCGGTCTGAGCACGCGCGCGCCGAATGGCAAACCACTTGCGAATGATGTAAGTCCACGACAACAACGACAGTATCAGCAACAGCGCCATGACGGCCTGCGCCAGCAGGCTTGCATGGATGACGAGAGAAACGATCGACAGGTCTTGTGTAGTGTTCATAAAAGTCCGCTGTTACGTCCCAAAGGGGCGTCCGAGGTACAACTGGCTGGAAATTGTCAGACTTTCGAAAAACGACTGAAAGCGCGCACAGGTCCTGCCAACTTTTGCTCGGTACTTCTGTGCCTGCAGGCCTTGAGGCACGCAGGCTCGATTTGGTTCAGTTCAGGTCTTGATGGAGCCAAAGGGTCTTTGTCTACATGGGTTTTTCTGAACAAGGTGATTTAAACGGTACTGGCGCCGCCGAGGTTGACGTATTGCTTGACACAGCTGCTTGCGGTCCGCGGCGCAACCCGCTCAGCACCGATGCGGGAATTCCGACCGGGCGGATGGTGCCGAGACTCACCGACGCCACCTTGATGTCGCCGGAAGCCAGTAAGACGCCGTCCCGCCATGCTTCCTGGTGGAAATCCACCGATGCCCGGCCGAGACGCTCGATCCGGCTCACCACATGAATGAGGTCGTCGAGGCGTGCGGGCGCCGAGTAGTCCAGCGCCGTGCGCTTGACGACGAACAATACGCCGTCCGACTCGGCGAGCGTGCGCTGGTCGATGCCGCACGCGCGCAACCATTCAGTGCGCGCCCGTTCGAAAAACTTCAGGTAGTTCGCGTAGAAGACGATCCCGCCGGCGTCGGTGTCCTCGTAATAGACCCGGAGCGGCCAATCGAAGGTCAAGAGGCCGTTCGCCTGCTGAGGCTCGCTGGTGGACATGTTCATCCGCGCATTTTACCGGAAGCCGCAAAACGTCCGTCGAATCGTGCTTTCTGGCAACCATCGGCTGGACGTTCTGGCGTATCACCGGTCGGGATCAGCCGCGATGCACGGTCAACGGACCGAACGATTGCGCGACCGGCATCATCTCGATGGTGTTGATGTTCACGTGGGCAGGGCGTGTCGCGATCCAGTAGATGGAGTCGGCAATGTCCTCGGCCGTCAGCGGTTGCACGTCCTTATAGACGCTGGCGGCTTTCGTGTCGTCGCCCTTGAAGCGGACGTTCGAGAATTCCGTGCCGCCACACAGGCCGGGTTCGATGTCGGTTACGCGCAACGCCGTGCCGGTCAGGTCCGCCCGCAGGTTCAGGCTGAACTGGCGCACGAACGCTTTGGTCGCGCCGTAAACGTTGCCGCCCGGGTAGGGGTAAGACGCTGCGATCGAACTCAGATTGAACACGTGCCCGCGGTTACGTTCGACCATTCCGGGCAGCAACGCGTGCGTGACCGTGACGAGACCCTTGCAGTTGGTATCGATCATGTTGTTCCAGTCGTCGAGGCTCGCGCGATGCGCCGGTTCCAGGCCGAGCGCCAGGCCGGCGTTGTTGACCAGCACGTCGATCTGCGAAAAAGCCTCCGGCAGCGCGGCGATGGCCGACTTGATGGCTGCTTCGTCGCGAACGTCGAGTTCGACGGGCAGCAGCGCGTCGCCGAGTTCTTGCGACAGCGCCAGCAGCCGGTCTTTGCGGCGCGCGGTTGCAATCACGCGATGGCCGCCTTTCACAAATGTGCGGGCGATGGCTGCGCCGAAGCCGGCGGAAGCGCCAGTGACAAATACGATCATGTGCGGATTCCGGTTGTAATGTTGCGTGTCAGGTTGCGGAAAGGGGCCTTCGGGCGGCGCCGGGGCGCACGCGGGAAAGCGGGACAGCGTACTTCCATTGCTGCGATGCGGCAAGTTGTCAGCGTTTATTTCAATTCGCCCGGGAAGATCGGCTATGCAGCGCAAACACCGCTCCCGGTGCGCAATTTTAGCGCCTGGGCGACGCCCGCACGCAACGGCCGGCCGCACTTGACGGCCTCGCGGCGCCCTGTTTCAGGCGTTCGCCCGCTGTTGCCTATTCTCAAGCAGCCCATTAAACTAGGGCTCTCCAGCCCTGCGTAACTGGCGACAAGGATCCTCGGATCCAAGGTGGATTAACCCACCGGGAAGCGCAGGGTGTCGTTTTGCCGTTCGCCTGGGCAGCTGAGATCCGCACGCGTTCGTTGCGTCGCCGGTGGCTGTCCGTCTTGCGTAAACGGAGCTTCTCTCTTCCGCCTCGCTTGGACCCATCGTGCTTCGCGCCCTTTGCGGCGCAGTGCATATGCGCACGCGCGATCCGGTCAACTGGCACCCATTCAACGGAAAACGTATGTTTGATAAAGCCCAAAGCACCATCGCCCAAGTCGATCCGGAATTGTTTGCGGCGATCGAGCAGGAAAACCGGCGGCAGGAAGATCACATCGAGCTGATCGCGTCGGAAAACTACACGAGCCCGGCCGTCATGGCCGCCCAAGGCTCGCAACTCACCAATAAATACGCGGAAGGCTACCCGGGCAAGCGCTATTACGGCGGCTGCGAGTATGTCGACATTGTCGAGCAACTCGCAATCGAGCGCGTGAAGCAGCTGTTTGGCGCGGAGGCCGCCAACGTGCAGCCGAATTCCGGCTCGCAAGCGAATCAAGGTGTGTTCTTCGCCATGCTCAAACCGGGCGACACCATCATGGGCATGAGCCTGGCCGAAGGCGGTCACCTCACGCACGGCTCGCCGGTGAACATGTCGGGCAAGTGGTTCAAGGTGGTTAGCTACGGCCTGAACGAAGCCGAAGATATTGACTACGACAAAACCGAAGAGTTGGCTAAAGAGCACAAGCCGAAGCTGATCGTGGGGGGCGCTTCGGCGTTTGCGCTGAAGATCGATTTCGAACGGTTGTCGAAGATCGCCAAGAGCGTGGGTGCCTATTTCATGGTCGACATGGCGCATTACGCCGGCCTGATCGCCGCCGGCGTCTATCCGAACCCGGTGCCGTTCGCGGATTTCGTCACGACCACGACGCACAAGAGCCTGCGTGGCCCGCGCGGCGGCGTGATCCTGATGAAAGCCGAGTACGAGAAGCAAATCAACTCGGCGATTTTCCCGGGCATTCAAGGCGGTCCTCTGATGCACGTGATCGCCGGTAAGGCCGTGGCGTTCAAGGAAGCGTTGTCGCCGGAATTCAAGGTTTATCAGCAACAGGTCGCGGACAACGCGCGCGTGCTGGCCGAAACGCTGGTGAAGCGCGGCTTGCGGATCGTCTCGGGCCGCACCGAGAGCCACGTGATGCTGGTCGACCTGCGCGCCAAGCACATCACCGGCAAGGCGGCGGAAGCTGCACTTGGCAAGGCTCATATCACAGTCAACAAGAACGCCATTCCGAACGATCCGGAAAAGCCGTTCGTCACCAGCGGCGTGCGTCTTGGCTCGCCGGCCATGACCACGCGCGGTTTTGGCGTGGCTGAGGCCGAGCAGGTGGGTAACCTGATTGCCGACGTGCTCGATGCGCCGGAAGACGAAGCGAACCTCGAGCGCGTACGCGCGAAGGTAGCCGCGTTGACCAAGCAGTTCCCGGTCTACGGCTAAGCCATGCGCTGCCCCTTCTGCCGTCACGAGGACACGCAAGTGGCGGATTCGCGCGTGTCGGAAGATGGGGCGGCGATTCGCCGGCGGCGGCGTTGCCCCGCCTGCGACAAGCGTTTCACCACGTATGAGCGGGTGGAACTTGCGTTGCCATCGGTCGTAAAGAAGGATGGCAGCCGCACCGAGTTCGATCGCGGGAAGATTGTGGCGAGCATGCAACTGGCGCTGCGCAAGCGCCCTGTTGCAGCCGACGCTATTGATGCCGCCGTTGCGCGTATCGAATATCAGTTGCTTGGCAGCGGTGAGCGCGAAGTTCGCAGCGACCGTCTGGGCGAGCTTGTGATGAACGAGTTGCGCCAACTCGACACCATTGCTTACGTGCGTTTTGCTTCGGTCTACAAACGCTTTGAAGACGTGTCCGAATTCGAAGACGTGCTCGAGGAATTCCGGCGCGCCGCGCCGCGCAAATCCAGTCCCCGCAAACGCTGAGCGTTTCTGCATTTCCCGGTCCTTTCTCGCTTGAACCTCGTGATCGTTTCGATCAGTATGTCGAGGCTTTTGCACGTACGATACTCGACCGATCGGCTAATGGCGGAGATCGAAAATTCTCTTCAGATTGAGTGCTCACCTGGCTCCATCGATGAGGGATGCAGATGAATTTACGATGTTTGTCAGGCTTCACACTGACCGAGCTCGCCGTCGTGCTTGCAGTGATCGCGATCGTGGCGACCTTCTCCACGCCTTCGTTTGTCGTGTGGCATAAACGCGATCAGATCGATGCGCGGGCGCGCACGATGATGTCCACGCTCATGCCGGCGCGCTCGCAAGCGATCGGGCGTGGCGCACGCGTGACCTTGTGCCGGATCGATGCCGCGCGTGCGTGTCTGACGGCGGGCAAGCCCTGCGACGGCGGCTTGACGGATTAGTCCTGCGGCTGGGCGCTGTTTGCCGATCGAGACGGCGGACGCGTGTTGTTGCGGATGCAGCCGGCGGCGAGCGGCATTGCTATCGGCGGAACGGGGAGTGAGTTGTCGTTCACGCCGCCGTCGGGTCAGGTGGTCCGCGGCTTTCTGCAGGGAAACGGAATTGGTGAGACTCAGTGTGATTAACTATCGGTTACGGCACGTTTTGACCCATGCCGAGTACGACACCGGTAAATGGAGAAAGCAATGATTGACACAGCCGAACGTCTCCCTGCACCGAAAGCCATCCTGCAAGCGTGGGCGCCGTTTAAGAAACTGATCGGAGTAACGTCCGTCCGCACCGAGGCGGACTATGCAAAAGCAATGGCGCTGATCGACGAGCTGCTGGATGACGTTGGCGACAACGAAGCTCATCCCCTCGTCGAGGTGCTCGACCTTATCTCTACTCAGGCGAAAGCATATGAGGACGAGCACGTGCAGATCCCTGAAGCCGAGCCACGTGAAGCGCTGCGGTTTCTGATGGATCAGCATGACCTCAAGCAAGGAGATCTCGCAGACGTGGCGCCTCAGAACCGGATCTCCGAGATCCTCAACGGCACGCGCGCCATCAGCAAAGAGATCGCTAAGGGTCTCGCCAAGCGTTTTCACGTGCACGCGGATCTTTTCCTATGAAGCGCCGAATTCGGGATAACGACGTCGCAAAGGCCGTAGCGCAGAAGATCGCACACACAGGATGGCTCGGCCGGATGAAAGGCCAGCCGATTACATCGACATCGTGAGCGTTGTTCCGGCTGGCGATTGGCGGCGATCCGCAAAGGAGTGCCTAACGTCCCTTGGCCGCCCCTGCCCTCCTGCGGCCAGCGGCACGCGACCCTGACCGCCGTTGCGAATCGAGCCTCTGAAAAGACCGCTTCCATCGTTTAACGGACGTAGGCATGAGGCCCAGCGACATCGGGTCGGCCGTTGCTAATCAGGAACGCAGCTACGATGCAGACTTGGTCACTTCCTTGCCACTCCGCCGAGATGTTCGGCAAGAAACGCGTCCATCGCTTCATAGAACTCGAACTGGTTCTCTTCGTTGTGAAAGCCGTGCCCTTCGTTTTCCTTGAGCATATATTTGACATCGACACCGCGCGCACGCAAAGCGTCGACGATCTGATCGCTCTCGGCCTGTTTGACTCGCGGATCGTTTGCGCCTTGCGCGACAAAGAGCGGTGTCACGATCCGGTCTACGAAGAACAGCGGCGACGCGTCGTGCAGTGTCCGCTTGCCTTCTTCGGTCTGCGGGTTGCCGATCATCTCGTACAGCATTTCGAGCATCGGTTTCCAATACGGAGGCATCGATTCGAGGAAAGTGAAGAGGTTCGATATGCCGACATAGCCGACGGCAGCCGCGTATCGATCCGGCGTAAACGCAACGCCCGCAAGTGTCGCGTAGCCACCATAACTTACCCCGTATATCCCGACGCGCGCCGGATCGACGATCCCTTGCGACACGAGCCAGTCGACGCCGTCGTCGATATCATTCTGCATCGCGCGACCCCATTGCCCGAAACTGGCTTCCCAGAAGGCGCGTCCATATCCCGTCGAGCCCCGGAAATTGACCTGTAGCACCGCATAGCCGCGATTCGCAAGCAACTGCGTTTCGACATTGAAGCCCCACATGTCTCTCGCCCAAGGACCGCCATGCGGATTGACGACTAGCGGCAAGGGCTCGGCGAATTCCTGCCCAAGCTCGAATCCCGCGGGCAACGTAAGGTATCCGTTGAGTTGCAAGCCGTCGCGTGCCATGAAGCGAATTGGGAACATCGGCACCATATTGGCAGGGTCGAGCCAAGGCATCATGTCGGCAAGCTTGGAAAGGTGCCGGCGCTCGATGTCGTAGATCCACAAGAGCCGGCCGACCGATCGCTTGCGGCACACACGATCACGCGCGACGCGTCGCGCGTGATGCTCGCGAGAGTAATTTCCTGACCCGACAACTGCCGCTCAAGATCAGCCCTGACGTCTCGCGCAAAGTCGTCGAAAAAATGGCGATGAACCCGATCGTCGACATATGACGCAGCTGTCAGCACGCGCCGATTTTTCGAATACCTGAGTCCGCTCACGTCGACATCCGTGGTCTCGAACAGCAACGCTCCCTCTTCGCCCGTCTGGGGATCGAATTCGAAAATTGCGGCTTTGTCGCGTCTTCGATTCGACAAAACGTATAGCCGTTTGTCATCGAACGTAAAGAACAACGGCGAGACAGTCTCACGGAAGTCCGTCGTCAGAACGGCCCGGAAAGGCTCTGCCTCGACGTCACGGTAGAGCAGCGTCGGTTGACACCATCGGACGCGATCGCGACGCGCAACCGCCCTACATGATCCGTCATCCAGCCCATGACATTACCTGGATTCTCGGCGATCGGCGTCAGTTCGCCCGTCATGACGTCAACGCGAAAAACGTCGAAGACCTGCGGATCGCGACGATTCATCTAGATCAACACGTGGCGGTCATCGTCCCTGAAGTCATCGACAATGCTGGCCTTGACGCCATCGAACGGCGTCAGATCGCGCGGCTCGCCGCCGTCGATCGGAACCGAAAGCACGTGGAAGTTCTCGTCGCCTCCCAAATCTTTGACAAACAGAATCTGGTCGTTGCCCTTCCATGCGTGGCCGGGCACGTCGCGTTCTGTCTCGTTGGTCAAGGGGTGGGGCTCGCCTACGGGAGCGCCATCAGCATCGATCCCCTGCACGAATATGTTCTGGCGGCCGGAGCGCCGCGCAAGAAAGGACAGGTGCCGGCCATCAGGAGCGATTGTGAACGCATGCTTGTCTGGTCTGCGGAAGAAGTCTCGCACCGCGTACCGTTCGACTGCGCCACGGTTACCGCTACCCTTTTGTTGATCTTCAGCGACCATGCGTGCCCCCATGAAAGCTGCGTTTGAACACGAGAGGCACCTTCATGCACGCCAGAGAGTCCGGGCCGTGTCTCACGGATGTGTGACCGCGACAGACCCGGTTCGCCTCTTCGACTGAGGGCCATCGCACGGCGATTGACCGCTACTGGTCCTGGTCAGCATGTGAGCGACCGATAACCGGTGCAGAGCCGACGTCCGAAGGTCGGAACAACCGTGCGATTGAATGACGCTTCATGGCCGGCATACGCCAACCGTTTCTTTGGCACGCGAAGTCCAGCAGGCGACGCACCTAGCCGCCGACCCCGCCCGCGATCAGGTACGTTTAGCCAGATACGCATCGACCAACTCGACCAGTCGTTCTCGCCCGAAGCTCCCGTCGTGCCCTGCGTGGACCACTTGCACGGGCAATTCACGCAAGCGCTTCATCGTGCGCACATAAGTCGGAATATCAGCGCCACCTATCTCATCCAGCAGCGGGCCATCGTAGATCGCATCGCCCGAGAACAGAGTGCCGGATGCCGCTTCCCATAGGCCAATGCTGCCGGGTGAGTGGCCGGGCAGATGCAGGACTTCAAAATGCCGGTTGCCGAGATCGACGATGCTCCCTTCTTTGACGATTTCCGTGACCGTTGCGGCCCGCACGCGATAGTCGGACATCGAGTAATCAGCGCTGGGAAGGGCCGTGATCAGATCGCCGTCGAACGGATAACCTGCTTTGCGATACCGGCGAATTGCTTCGTCGCCCAATACCGATGCCAGAAGGGTGCCTGGCTCGCGCGGCGAGTGCAGGTTCTCTGCCTCCAATTCGTGAACCAGCGTGTGTTCAAACTCGTGATGTCCGCCGACATGATCCGAGTGCGTATGCGTCGCAACGGCGGTTACGTCCTTCTGCAGCAGGTGCCTGGCAGCATCCCGCAGACTGACGATACCCATCCCTGTGTCAATCATCAGATCCCGGTCGCGGCCGCGCACATGCCAGATATTGCAGCGCATCAGCGGCACGACGTGTGGTTCCCAAAGTAGGGTGATGTCGTCGCTGACGCGCTTGAGTTCAAACCATCGGTCGGCAATCGGTAACGTCGTCATGCGGGGTTGCTCACGAGTAAGAGTTGTTACTTTGACACACTTCGCACAGCACTTCGAGAGCGTTGAGACTGGCATCGTCGGTTTGGTGCGCGGAGCATAACAACCACTCGCCTGAGCAGCTTGTCGACGGCTGGTTCGGAAGCCTTGTCGCGGACAAACCTGTCTTCAGCGCAGAACGCGAGTCAGTGCCTCTCGCCGGACACCGTGTGTTGCGGCCGGCAGTCATCGACCCTCAACCGCCGTTCGATCCGATACGTCCTCAACGACGGCTTCCAAGGTCCAACGGCCATCCGTGTGCTCGCGGAGGCCGGCACAATCTCCGCCAAAGCAGTTCGCCGCACGACAAGCCCGCGATTTGTCGACTGAAAGCTACCCAGCGGACGCAGGCAGCCCTCAAGACCCGAACGTCAGTTACTTCGCCCGGTGTACGCGGACACCTTGGAGATAAGGCCAGCCCTCAGGGAGTCGACGTGCAGCCGTGCAATGCGCTACGTCTACCGTGGGTTATGCAGTTGGCTAACCACCGCTGCGATAGCCGACGGCTCAAGTGTGAGCTGAATGTGCCCGACGTTCGGGATCAACGTGACCCGCCAATCCTGCCCTGCTTTGCGAACGATACGTTCGATCTGCTCGCTCCTAAATACTTCGTCGGCTAATCCAGCCATGACCGCGCAAGGTTGCCGTGCGCGTCGGATCGTGTCGATGTAGTTGCGCGGTGGGCGAAAGTTGCTCGCAAGGTTGAAGTCGTATCGCGGGGTGAGCGAGGCGCTGGCCTCGTCGCTCAGAGCGAAGCGGACAACGGTCAGTGCGTTGGCGAGGCGAAATCCCAATGCGTTCAGCAGCGTGATGGTGAAGATGCGCGGCAGACCTACTTCAGTCCATCCACCGTTGCGCGGGCGCTGCGTAGGCGCCTGATCGCCGATGAACGGCGCCAGCAGCAAGTAACGGTCGAAGAGCTTCTGATCGGCGCTGCCCGCGACGCGCAGTGCGAAACCAGCGCCCGCCGAAAAGCCGACGAGCGTCGATGGCCGGGGCGGGCGTACCTCGCGCACGAATGCCTCCAGATCCAATTCCAGGCGGCCGATGCGGTCGATGTGCCCCCTTCGCCCGGACGCGCCATGTCCGCGCATGTCCAGCGCGTAGACCGCGAAACCGGCCGCGGCCATCGCTTTCGCGAGCAGGTGCATGCTGGCGCTGCCCGCCGATGAACCGTGGACGAGCAGGACACTGCCGCTGCCCGTATCCGTGCGGGGTCGATATTGCCGGTACGCCAGCGCCTGACCGTCCTCGGCCCGGAACGTCGACAGCTCCGGCAGATCGGAAAAGTCGACCTGCGCAAACGGCGCACTGATGCTGGACATCGGCGGCGGGCGCCGTGGACCGCCGAATACAAGCGCCAGCGCGATAGTGGCGAGAACAACGAGTAGGGCGACCGCGATGATGATCATGTCAGCGTCGCCTTGTCACGCAAGGGGCACGTAGATGTCGGTCTGCCATTGATCCTGCGGCGTGTCCGGATAGACGCTGAGGTAGTGGAAGAACAAGGGGTGATCGCGCAGTTCCTCCCCACTTGCGGGAAGCCAGTCGCGGTAGATCGGGTAGATCGTTTCGCCGATATGGTCGGTCGATCCCACGTGCCGGACCACCGCGCATCGGCCGCCCGGGATCACGAGTTCGCGAACGCAATCGGCATTCGACGCGACCGGCCCGTCGATCTCGCCGCAGATGTCGAAACGGAATTCATCGGGCGGCGTAGTGTCCGGGTTGCTGCGCGGGATGCCGAAGGTCCGGCTCGACGACACCGGAGATTGCTCGCTTTGCGTGCGCCAGTCGATGAACTTGCGCACGCAAAGCGTTGATATGTCCGATCGACCCGCGGTGTTCGAGCGCGGCGACACGGGTTTCGGGAAAGGCGACGATTCTCACCTGCATGGTCAGTGTCCTCGAAAGGTACGGGATGACGAACGAAGCGCTCCAGACTTGCCAGTTTGGCTGCCGTCGGAATGAACTCGGGGCTAGGCCGAAGACGCGCTTGAACGCTCGGCTAAAAGCTTCCGGGCTGTCAAAGCCGGCGTCGAGCGCGGCGTCGAAGACCGAGCAGCCATTGCGTGACGCAAGGCGCCGGGCAGCCTGTCGCAGGCGCATCAGTTGCACATAACGAGCTACCGGAACGCCGGTGTAGGCAGCAAACTGCCGATGAAAATGGAACTTCGAGAAATGCGCGATGCGGCTCAGTACGTCCACAGACAGATCGCCATCGAGGTTGGCATCGATGTAGGCGAGAACAGCGTCGAATCGCCTTGCGTAGGCGGCCGGAGCAACAGCGTCAGTTTGCATGGTCTGGATCGTGCGGATTTGCGTCATGGTCGCCCATCGTTGGACGGCATACCTAGCCGCGCTTGCTCGATTCTGCCATCGGAGCTTTCTATCACCCTCTCTTGGTTAACGACGCCTTCTGGCAGCATGGCGCCTGGCGGGGGGGGGCCGGATTGACGGACCACTTAAGCCGACGACCTGCAATACCGAGCCTGCACCTCAATGACCAGCACCTGAGCATAGTCGACGTTCGAATGTTCACCTGAGAGTGCTGGCGAACGGCCGCAGCTGGCCCCGCACGCAGCCTTTCGCAACCGGCACAAGACGGGCCAATCTGAGCATCCGGCCGATCCAACTAAATCGCGTCGCAAATCCGGCAAATCTCACGAATTCGGATCCGCGTCGTCTGGCGCATTGCCGAATTCGTCAGCGAGCCACTGATTAGGCTGGATGGCCGGTCTCAACAATTCCGTTTCCCTACATTTCGCAGCTTCGACTTCAGTGCACGCGAGAGCACGTTGACGTCGCTTGGCGTGCGTGGACGCCGTCATGTCCGGCTGGCTACCGGCAGCCGGGCCCGGCTAACGCAAGGCGCGTGCGGAGCAACGGCATGGCGGCGATTATCGCGACGTTCGCGATGCCGGTTTATCCGCAACAGGTGGCAAAGCGGCATAGGCTGGACGCGGTGACAGCGCTTTATCGCGCCGCTCAATATGCGGAAAACGCGCGAACGGCGTCGAGCAATGACGCCGCCTTCAGGCTGCACAGCGGTTTCGACCAGGCGCCCGCGTTGGGTACAGCAATTTACGTGTTGCGGATGCTCGGCGAATCGGAGCAGAACGGCGGGTATTCGATCGAAGTGGAGCCGGCCGACGCCGCAGACGCGTGCGGCATTTTTTCTCTGGGCGCAACTGGCGTCAGGTCGAATCGACTGGTGGAAAAGCCGGAAAAACTCACGCCGCCAAAAGTGGCGGCGCGCTGGAGCGGCAAATGACCAAACGCCACGAACTAACCGGTCAGAGATCCGGCTCGACCGCAACGTCGGCTGACGACGATTTGTCCGGCCTCGACTTCATCTGTTGCCACACGCGATACGCCTCCCAGCCCAGCAAGCCCAGAGCGCCCCATTTGAGCAGGGGTTTCGCGCTCGCGAGCAGGCGGGAGCGCACCGGCTTGGCGAGCACGAGCGAAGCGAGGGAGCTGACAACAGGGTATTGCTTGAGCAACAGGCCCAGCCCGCTCGCGCTATTGAACACGCCGCTCAGCCCGCTCATGAACCCGCCGCCACTCGATGCCCGGCCGCGCTTGCGACGCCCCGGTATCAGCAGATTCAGAAAGCTGAAATGCGAGACCTTGTAGCGCAGATCGGCGCTCGCCTGCGCGAGTTCCATGCGCTCGACGTCCGCCCGCGCGATCAGCAGCTCCTTGCGCAACGCTCGCATGTGGGGCGTGCTCAGCTTATGCGCGGTCGCTCGCTTCTGAGCTTTGAAGGTGTCGTCGTAGTGACTCATGGCGTGGCGGGCTCTTGGAAAGTCGTCGATGAATACGGTTTTGTCGAACTGCACAGGCATCGCCATGAGGTGAGCCCGCAGCGCACGTCAGGCGCGTCAGTTGAACGTGTCACGGTCCTTCTTGAATTCGGCGAGCGTGCTGTCGAAGACATTGGGCGCGTTGATCAGTCCGGTGCGCGCGCGAATGGCGCACAGCACGGCGACCAGCGCATACGCGACTGTGATCGCCGCAAGCGATTGCCACCGGTACGTATCCCAGAACGCGATTGCGATCAGCACAGTGAGCGTGATCAGCGCCATCATGGTGAGCATCATTGCCGCAAGGCCGAGGAAGAGCACGCCGATCAGCCGCTCCTTTTCCTCCGCGAGTTCGATGCCGATCAATTCCAGACGCGTCTCGAAGATGGCGAACACGGAACTGACGATGCGGCGCAACGGCCCTTGCGTATCGTGCTGAGATTGCCTTTCTTTCGTCATGGCTTGAGCGCGAGGAGCGCGTTATTTTTGGCGCGATGGTTTCCGGCCGGGTCGCGTAGCCGCCCCGGCCGGTCTTTTAAGCTGAGCGCCGGACAGGACAACTCCGGCGGCTCCAGGCGCTTGGGGTTTTCATCGGCGGGTCCGCATGCAATAGCGCCGCACCCACTCAGCAAACCCGGCGCCCGGGATTAACGAGGATTAACGGCGATTGATCAACAAGCCGACGACGACCCCTAGACCTGCAGCAATCCCGATCGATGCCCATGGGCGTTCGTGCACGAAGTCGTCGGTTGCACGCGCCGCTTTCTTGCCTTTTTCGATCACCACGACTTGTGCGTCGGCGGCCTTCTCCTTCGCTTGTTTCAAGCGGGTCAGAGCGGTCTCGCGCAACTCGGATGCACGCTCGCCCGTGGCGCTTGCGGCCTGTTTCAACAGGTCTTCGGCGTCTGCGAGAACGGTTTTGATATCCGACATGAATCGCTCCTTATTGATTTCTGACATTGATGGCTCCACACGGGTGAGGCTACGCCAATCGTACCAAAGAAGCGGTCGCAAATTGCCGTCCATCCGGCCCCGAGATCAAAGCTTGCAGTTTTTGTTCCTGCCGTCACAAACGCACGACTGCAAACGTGCCGAACCGGCCTGGCGAGCGACCAATGAAACGCACGGGGTGCAACGGCGCATTCAGCGAAGACACGCCGGCCCACGAAGTTTCTGCCTAAAGCTGAAAAATTACAAAAGTGCATGACGATGTGACGGAATGTTCGTTCGTTGTGCTGGTCTAGTCCCTTATGCTTTGATTCTCGGCGGCCCAGGCTTGGCGGCATGGATTGAACGGCTTGGCTGATACAGGAGCTGCAACACCCCCCCGCACCGCGTGACGAATAACACGGTGCATCACTTCGAGGACACACATCATGAGCTTGCGTTTAGGCGACACGGCACCCGATTTCGAACAGGATTCCAGCGTCGGCCGTATCAAGTTTCACCAATGGCTTGGCGACAGTTGGGGCGTACTGTTTTCCCATCCGGCGGACTTCACGCCGGTCTGCACCACGGAATTGGGCCTGACGGCGAAGCTGGCGAGCGAGTTCGAGAAGCGCAATGTGAAGGCGATTGCGTTGTCGGTCGATAACGTGGAGTCGCACAAGGAGTGGATCAAGGACATCAACGAAACGCAGGCGGCGAATGTCGGTTTTCCGATTCTGGCCGACGGCGACCGCAAAGTGTCCGAGCTTTACGACATGATTCATCCGAACGCGAATGCCACGTTGACGGTGCGCTCGCTTTTTGTCATCGATCCGCAAAAGAAGGTCCGCCTGACCATTACGTATCCGGCGAGCACGGGTCGAAACTTCGATGAAATCCTGCGCGTGATCGATTCGCTGCAACTGACCGACAGCCATCAGGTCGCGACGCCGGGTAACTGGAAGCAGGGCGACGATGTCGTGATCGTGCCGTCGCTGAAGGACGAGGAGGAGATCAAGCGTAAATTTCCGAAGGGCTACAAGGCCTTACGCCCGTATCTGCGTTTGACGCCACAACCGAACAAGTAAGTCTTTGCTCTCATGAAACAAAAAGCCAACGCGTGGAACGCGTTGGCTTTTTGTTTGCATCAGTCTGAAAAGACCAACAAACCACTCTCAGAAAAACGCCTGAATCCCCGTCTGCGCGCGTCCGAGAATCAACGCGTGGATGTCGTGCGTGCCTTCATACGTATTCACCACTTCCAGATTCACCAGATGCCGAGCCACGCCGAATTCGTCTGAAATGCCGTTGCCGCCGAGCATGTCACGCGCGAGCCGCGCAATATCCAGCGCCTTGCCGCACGAATTGCGTTTCATGATCGACGTGATTTCGACGGCCGCCGTGCCTTCGTCCTTCATACGGCCCAGACGCAGAACACCTTGCAGCCCGAGCGTGATTTCCGTCTGCATGTCGGCGAGTTTCTTTTGAATCAACTGGTTGGCGGCAAGCGGCCGGCCAAACTGCTTGCGATCCAGCGTGTATTGCCGCGCCATGTGCCAGCAGGCTTCGGCGGCGCCGAGCGCACCCCAGGCAATGCCGTAACGCGCCGAATTCAGGCAAGTGAACGGGCCTTTGAGACCGCTCACGTTCGGCATCAGGTTTTCTTCGGGCACGAAAACCTCATCCATCACGATCTCGCCGGTAATCGATGCCCGCAAGCCGACCTTGCCGTGGATCGCGGGCGCGCTCAAGCCCTTCCAGCCTTTCTCCAGGATGAAGCCGCGAATCAGATCGCGACCGTTTTCTTCCAGCTTCGCCCACACCACAAACACATCGGCGATAGGCGAATTCGAGATCCACATCTTCTGGCCGGAGATCGAAAAACCGCCGTCCACCTTTTTGGCGCGCGTCGTCATGCTGGCGGGATCGGAGCCGGCGTTCGGCTCGGTAAGCCCGAAGCAGCCGATCCACTCGCCGGTCGCCAGTTTCGGCAGGTACTTTTGCTTTTGCGCCTCGGTGCCGAATGCGTTGATCGGCACCATCACGAGCGACGACTGCACCGACATCATCGAGCGGTAACCCGAATCCACCCGTTCAACTTCGCGTGCGATCAGGCCGTAGCTGACGTAGTTGAGACCGGGGCCGCCGTACTGCTCGGGAATGGTCGGGCCGAGCAGGCCGAGTTCACCCATTTCACGGAAGATCGCAACGTCCGTGTATTCGTTGCGGAACGCGTCGAGCACGCGCGGTTGCAGCTTGTCCTGCGCGTAAGCGTGCGCGGCGTCGCGGATCATGCGTTCTTCGTTGCTGAGTTGCTGGTCGAGCAGCAACGGATCTTCCCAACTGAAGCGGGCGTCATCGGCCATGTTGTTTCTCCTGTTTCCTCGATTCCTGATCTTCGGACTTGACTGATGTTCCGCTAGGCGGAACAATGTTTTGCAAATCAGAACCGAGTCTAGCACCCGATGCCAATAACTTCCATCCGGAATTCCGAGTCGTCGAAGTCGTCCGATTCTTCAGAAGGAATCGATGAGCGCAAATTCGTCGTCGCGCTCGCCCGCGGCCTGGAATTGCTGCGGGCGTTTCGTCCGGGCGAAACCTTGCTGGGCAATCGCGATTTCGTCGATAGAACCGGTCTGCCCAAAGCCACGGTCAACCGTCTCGCCTACACGCTGACCACGCTCGGCTATCTGCGTTTTGACGAACCGGCTGGCAAATACGCGCTCGATACGGGTGTGTTGTCGCTGGGCTTCGCGTTGTTGGCAGGGGCCGATGCGCTTGAGCTCGCGCGCCCGCACATGCGGGTGCTGGCGCGGGAAATCGGCGCGGCGGTGTCGCTGGGATGCCGCGACGGGCTCGACATGATCTATCTGGAAACCATTCGCAGCGAGACGGCGCTGACGCTGGGTCTCGCGCCTGGTTCGCGGCTTTCGATGCTGACCAGCTCGATGGGGCGCGCGTATCTGGCGGTTCAGGAACCGGCCCAGCGCGCGGCTTTGCTTGAAGAACTCGGCGCGGCGGCGGTGAAAAATGGCGAAGACGGCGCGCGCCTGGTGAAGGCGGCGCAGGAGGCGATCGACGATTACGCGCGCGACGGCTGTTGTTATTCGTTTCGCGACTGGCACGCCGACGTCAACGCGATCGCCGCGCCTTTACGCGATATCCGCAACGCACGATGGCTTGTATTGAGCAGCAGCGGGCCGGCATCGTCGATGGACGAGCGTTATTTTCGCAACGTCGTCGGGCCAAAATTACGGGCGCTGGCAGCACGATTGGCATGAAGAAGCCCCGATTGGGCCCGAGTCTGACCCTTCACTAATTAAATCGGGTCGAAAACCATCAAAACGTGATTTAGAAATAACATCCCAAAAAAGTGGCTCTTAGAACATAATTCGATGAAACAGCCGCAGGGAGACTAAAAAATGACCGGGTTCTCGCTGGACGCAACGGATTGCCGTATTTTGTCGGTGCTGCAAGAAGATGGACGTATCAGCAACCTCGATCTGGCGGAGCGGATTTCGCTCTCGCCGTCAGCCTGTCTGCGCCGCATGCGGCTGCTCGAGGAAGAAGGGGTAATAGCGAGCTATCGAGCGTGCCTGGACCGGGAACGGCTTGGCGTCGAGCTGGAGGCGTTCGTCCATGTATCGATGCGCAACGACCAGGAAAACTGGCACGAGAAATTCGCGGCAGCCGTGCGTGAATGGCCGGAAGTAGTGGGCGCGTTCGTTGTCACCGGCGACACCCATTACGTGCTGCGCGTGCTCGCACACAATCTCAAGCACTACTCGGACTTCATTCTGAGCAAGCTGTACAAGGCGCCGGGTGTCATCGACATTCGCTCGAACATCGTGCTTCAAACCATGAAGGACGAAGCGGGCGTGCCGGTCGCCTTGATCGACCGAACGGGCTGAGTCGTCTCAACCCGGACGCGCAGTAAAGTCCTTCACAACGATCCAAGCGTATGAAATTGCCCCGCCTGAAACACTAGCGGGGCGATCTCCGCTGCGTTCTCGTGCACGCCGCATCGCTCCACCTGACCCACGAAGATCACGTGATCGCCTTCCTGATAGCGGCTGCGGTTGTGGCATTCGAACCACGCGAGCGCGCCATCGAGCACGGGCATGCCGGTGTCGCTCGCTGCGTGCGACACGCCGGCAAAACGGTCACCCTTGACCGTCGCGAAACGCTTGCAAAGATCGACTTGCGTCGCCGCGAGCACGTTGACCACGTAGTGGCTATTGGCCTGGAATACCGGCATCGATGCGGATTTGGTCGCGAGGCTCCACAACACGAGCGGCGGATCGAGTGAAACGGAGTTGAACGAACTGGCGGTAATGCCGATCAACTGGCCGGATTCGGCGCGCGTGGTGATGACGGTGACGCCGGTGGCAAACTGGCTGAGCGCGTCGCGGAAAGCGACGGCATCGAAATTCGGTGGATTAGCGCGTTTCATCGGGATGGGTTCAGGTTCGACGGTATCGGCGAAATCCAGGCGGCGAACAATGGGAAACAATAAGCCGAATGAAGTTTTCGAAGTCATCGGAGGATTGGCGATTGTTGCGATTCTAGCGGAATCGGTTTGTTCGCCACTGTGCTAAAGGCCGTACAGGCAACGCGGACACACGAAAACCAGTAAGCTGGAAGGGTTGATTCACAGGGGTTCCGCCGCATCTCATTGCTCTCGCGGAACACGAACCAGGAGCCAGCATGACGCAACATGACGAGCAGGCAAAGCGCGAAACCGCCACCATTGGCGGTGGATGTTTTTGGTGTACCGAAGCCGTGTTTCTTGGCGTGGAAGGGGTGGCGTCGGTGGAATCGGGCTACGCCGGCGGCAAGGTGAAAGATCCCTCGTACGAACAAGTGTGCGACGGCACGACCGGACACGCCGAAGTCATCAAGGTGGAATTCGATCCGTCGGTGATCGGGTATCGCGACGTGCTGGAGATTTTCTTCGCCACCCACGATCCGACGCAGCTCAACCGGCAAGGTAATGACGTTGGCACGCAATACCGGTCGTCCATCTTCACGCACTCCGACGAGCAACGGAAGATCGCGCTGGAAGTGATCGATGAACTGCAGAAAGAAGGCATTTTCGACGGCAAGATCGTCACCGAAGTCACGCCGTTGAACGGCAATTATTTTGCGGCCGAGGACTATCACCAGAACTACTTCGAGCAGCATCCGAACCAGGGATATTGCGCGTTTGTGGTCGCGCCGAAGGTCGCGAAGTTCAGGCAGAAGTTCGCTCATCGGCTGAAACGGTGAGTGTTTTGGATGGAATGTAGAGCAAGGCGGGCTTCGTGGAATCGAAGCCCGTTTTTTATTCCTGGGGCAGCGATGCCGCCATGTTTCGCGCGATCTTGAAGCACGTCAGCGGCGCCGAGCCCTCTGCCTTGTTGTTGACCGCGATCACCACCGGTTGCCCCGCGAGCGCGTAGCGCAAGGCGAGTTCGGCGAGCGCTTCGTGTGTATCGGGGTCTTCATCGACGAGTTTATCGAACGGTTCGTACTTCGCTTTTGCCTGCTCGTATTTGAAGCCGCCATGCAGGCTCCAGCGTACGATCAGCGGCCCGAGCCCGCCTTCGTCGAGTAGTGCGAGCGCTTTTGCCTGACGTCGCGGACCGGGCATGCGTGCGTGGATTCCAACGCAATAGCGGACCTTCGCGTCGCGCAGCACACGGATGAAACGTGGCGTCAGCATGATGGCATCGCGTAATTCGACGGCGTAGCAGCTCTCACCCGGCAGCGGCGGCAAGGCTTTCAGGAACTCGGAGAGGCGATCGAGCAACGCGGTCGGATCGACGACCATTGCGTCCGGCAACGGCGGGATCTGGAACACGAGCGCCGCGGCTTTTTCACCTAGGCCCGCCATGCATGGCTGCACGAATTCATCGATGGCAATGCGTGCGTCGAGGAACGCGGGGTTGTCGCCTGCGGGAGCGCCTTTGTCGCCGCGGACGGTGGCGTTGGTGACGGAGGCCGGCGCTTTGACGATGAACCGGAAATGCGCCGGCACCTGATTGGCATAGCGCGCATAGTCAGCCACCGATAACGGCCCGTAGAACGAACGGTCTATCGACACGCAGCGCAACAACGGATGCGCGCCGAGTGCGTTGAGGCCATCGCGGGAAAGCTTCGCGGACGAGTACTCGTCGCCGTAGACAATGTCGCGCCAACCGGGAAACGACCACGTCGATGTCCCTATATGAACGGTCGCAGGAAGACGTTCGGCGAGCGCGTGAAGTTCGGGCGCGGCGAGGGCGGGCAAAACGCCGCCGCGTGTTTTTGTGCGGGCCGGAGGTGCCTTGGCGGGTTTTGTTTCTATCGCTTCCGGTTCTTCTGGCGCGCCGAACAAGTCGACCTGTTGCGGTTGCAGTTCAACACCCGCGTCCAGTTCATCACCGGACGCGGGTTGATCGGAAGCGGCAGAATCAGGCGTTGAACTCAGAGCGCTTTGTCGTAGATATAGCGGCGCGACCACGGCAGCGTTTTCGCGCTGCGCCCGGCCTTGCGGCAGACGATCTGATAAATCGATACATCGTCATTTTCAAACGCGTACGCACAACCCGCGAGATACACGCGCCAGATGCGGAATTTTTCATCGTCGACGAGATTTTTCGCCTGCTCCGACTTTGCCTCGAAATTCTCCGCCCAGATGTCGAGCGTGCGGGCGTAGTGACGGCGCAGGCTTTCCACGTCGACGGCTTCCAGGCCGCCTTCCTGCAGCGCTTCGAGCGCGAGCCCGATGTGCGGCAGTTCACCGTCCGGGAACACATATCGGTCGATGAACTCGCCGCCGCCCAACGCCGTTTCGCCGCTGTTGAAGTCGGTCGACGTGATGCCGTGGTTCATCGCGATGCCGTCGTCCACCAGCAGTTCGCGCACCTTGGCAAAGTAGCCGGGCAGATTCTTGCGGCCCACGTGCTCGAACATGCCGACACTCGTGATCCGGTCGAACTGGCCTTGCACGTCGCGATAATCCTGCAGTCGGATTTCGATCTGACCTTCCAGCCCGGCGTCTTTCACGCGCTTCGTAGCAAGATCGAACTGGTTTTGCGAGAGCGTGATGCCCACGCATTTCGCGCCGAATTTCTGCGCCGCGCGCAAGACGAGCGCACCCCAGCCGCAGCCGATGTCGAGCAGACGCTGGCCCGGTTGCAACTGGATCTTCGTGAGAATGTGGTCGATCTTCTTGATCTGCGCGGTGGCAAGGTCTTCATCGCCGTTTTCGAAATAGGCGCACGAGTAGACCATGTTCTTGTCGAGCCACAGCGCGTAGAACTCGTTCGACACATCGTAGTGATACTGAATGGCCTTCTTGTCCGACGCCTTCGTGTGGTTGAAGTAACGTCGCACGCGCGCCAGCTTGCCGGCGCTCGTGACCGTATTCTTGGCCAGGCCGTAGCTAATGTTGATGATGTCCGACAGCTTGCCTTCAATGTCGATCTTGCCTTTCACATAGGCTTCACCGAGGTTGTCGAGACTCGGCTCGAGCAGATAAGGCAGGGCGGTCGCGCTCTTCACATGCAGCGTGACTTGCGGCGCCGCGAAACTTCCGAAGTCATGTTGCTGCCCATCCCACAGTACCAGCCGGGCGGGCAGGTTCACCCGGTCCCGAATGTCCTGCACCCACTGCGTCAGCTTTTTCTCCCAAAACATGCTCGTTCTCCGCGCTCAGATGAAAATGAAGCTAAACCGGGTCGATTGCACTGCACGTTTCCACATTGTTCGCGATGCCTTTCTCCTCCTCCCTTCGTCGCAGGGACACGCCGCAACGAGACGCGATTTAACGCGGGTCCAGTCAATGCGGGTCCATCAGGAACCCGACGAAGGTCGAAGTCTTGCTAAGGCTAAGGCTAAGGCGATAAACGGACGATTTGCCATTGCTGGCCGTTGTCCGAAAGCGTGTGTGCAGCACGTTTATAGACGACACGGTCATGCAACCGTGACGGACGGCCCTGCCAGAATTCGATGGTGTCGGGAACGACCCGGTAGCCGCCCCAATGTGGCGGACGCGGCGGGTTGTCACCGTATTTCGCAATCAATTCGCGCTCGCGGGTTTCAAGCACCTCGCGGCTTTCGATCACTTCACTCTGCTCCGACGCCCACGCGCCTATTCGCGATCCAAGCGGGCGCGACGCAAAATACGCATCGCTTTCATGCGGACTTGTCTTGACGACGGAGCCCTCGATACGCACCTGGCGCTCGAGTTCGATCCAGTAAAACAGCAGACTCGCGGCGGGGTTGCTCGCGAGTTCATGACCTTTGCGGCTGCGGTAGTTCGTAAAGAACACGAAACCTCGGTCGTCGACGCCCTTGATCAGCACGATACGTGCCGAAGGGCGGCCGCGCTCGTCGACCGTGGCGAGCGTCATGGTGTTGGGTTCGGGTAACTGTGCGTCGAGCGCCTGCGCAAACCAGGTTTCGAATTGCCGAATCGGATTCGGATCCACGTCGGATGTGTCGAGCGATCCGACGGAATAGTTCTTTCGAAGATCAGCGAGGGTCGTCATTTTTTATGCAAACGCTTCAGTCGCATTAGTATAGCCAACGTCGTCAAATTCCGCGCTTTACCGCCAATGTCCCTTTGACCTTCAATGATTCAGATCAAGATCCCGGGCGACAAAATTTGATGAGATCCGGCCAATTATTTTCATTTTGCTTTCAAAAATTGGACGGTAATCACTTACGTCCAATCTTCGATAAGGCAGAATACGCAATTCGGCGAAATCCTGCTGACATCCGCTTCTATCGTTGCGATAGCGCGTCAGTGCGGATCTACGTCGCTGGCCGCTTATTTGCCGCCTTCTTGCTTTGTTTTAGCGTGTCCCGCCTACCTCATCATGACCGCTTTTTCCGCCCCTGCCGACGCTTCAAATTTTACCCCTGCCACGCCGGAGTTTGAAGCCGCGGACCGTGCCCGGCGCTTCGGCGGCGTGGCCCGTTTGTATGGCCCCGAAGGGCTTGCCGCGTTCGAGCGCGCGCATGTTGCAGTGATCGGCATTGGCGGCGTGGGCTCGTGGGCGGTCGAAGCGCTGGTGCGCAATGCGATCGGACGCCTGACGCTGATCGATCTCGACAACGTGGCCGAAAGCAATACGAACCGCCAGGTCCACGCGCTAGATGGCAACTACGGCAAGGCCAAGGTCAGCGCGATGGCCGAGCGCATCCGCCTGATCGATCCGGCTTGCCGAGTGGAGCAGGTCGAAGATTTTATCGAGCCCGCGAATTTCGAGTCGGTGCTGGGCGGCGGTTTCGATTTCGTGATCGATGCTATCGACAGCGTGCGTACGAAAACCGCGCTAATTGCGTGGTGCGTCGAGCACGGGCAGCGGCTGATTACCGTTGGGGGAGCAGGTGGGCAACTCGATCCGACCCGGATTCGCATCGACGATCTCGCGCTCACGATCCAGGACCCGCTGCTCTCGAAGGTGCGCGGGCAACTGCGCAAACTGCATGGTTTTCCGCGCGGGCCGAAATCGAAGTTCAAAGTGAGCGCGGTCTATTCCGACGAGCCGCTGATTTACCCCGAGGCACCCGTTGCCGCTACGGGTGATACGGGCGATGCGGGCGAGGAAGCCGCGCCCGGTATCACGGGACCGGTCGGACTCAACTGCGCTGGATTCGGATCGAGCGTCTGCGTCACGGCAAGCTTCGGATTCGCTGCTGCTGCTTACGTTTTAAGAGATCTCGCGAAAGGCGCTTAAACACCGCTTGACGTAAAAAATGGCCGCGTTCAAGCGGCCATTTTATAAAGCACCTTTCCACACTATCGATTTAATCGATTTGAAAGGTTTTATTGCCGGGCATTAATTCAGCGTCAGTTTATTGCCGCGCTCAGCTTACGACGCCATTGCGAAACGACTTCCGGCTGATGCGCGGCGAGGCCGAACACCGAGAGCATGGTTTTACGGCCCACGTCGTCCATGAACGAACGGTCGCGTGTCACGATCGCAAACAGATGCTCCAGCGCGCCGTTGTAATCGCGCCCGGCGATCAGCCGGTTGGCCAGCGCAAAACGTGCTTCCAGGTCCTCGGGATTGGCGTTTACGGCGTCGATCAGCGCGTCAGCAGGCGGCAGGCTTGCGGCGGCATCGGCGGCGTCCAGTTCCGTTTTTAGCGCGTTATAGCGGGCGTCGATACCTTGCGTGGTTTTCGGCGACAGCAACTTGTCTTCGGCACGTGCTTCGTGCGTTCGGCCAGCCGCGAGCAGCCACTCGATCAGGTCCAGCCGGGCGTCGTCATAACCGGGATCGAGCGCCAGCGCTGCCTTGATATGGTCGATGGCCAGATCGGTGTCTCCGGCCTCGTACGCCGCATGCGCCGCGCGCTGTTCGGCTTCCGCGCCATCGGGCACCAGCTTCTCGATGAACTCGCGCAACTGCCCTTCCGACAGCACGCCGATAAATTGATCCACGGCACGGCCATCCGCGAACGCGACCACGTGCGGAATGCTGCGCACCTGGAAGTGCTGCGCCAGTTCTGGATTTTCATCCACATTCACCTTCACCAGCTTCCACTTGCCCGAGCCTTCCGCCTCAAGCCGTTCGAGCATCGGGCCGAGCGTCTTGCATGGACCGCACCACGGCGCCCAGAAATCGACGAGCACCGGCGCAAGCGTGGACGCGGCGATGACGTCCTGTTCGAACGTGGCGAGTGTTGTATCCATGGTGTTCCTCATTAGCGTATTACTGTATAAGGCTTTGAGCGATTTTGGCGCTAAAAGTACCCGCCAAAATACCCGAATTTTTCTCCGCTTGAAACGCGGGTGCGGCACACGGCGATTTTACGTCGAGAGCACGCCAATTTCCGGTGATACGGTGATACGGTGATACAGGTTTTGGAATGATCCGAGAGCCTTATCCAGTAAGGGTTTGGCCGTATCACAGTTGTATCACTGAAACTCATATATGGTGATGCAAACGTGATACGCAAATCGACAGTGCCCGCCTATTCTCCGGCGCAGCGTTTTTCGTAGCGCTCAAACGTCCTCGCTCTGGTGCGTTCTGCGCGCGAAGGATCTTCCGCGCCGCCCTGTCTCCGGGCCATATGCAAACGCACCTTGCTGCCCCTGAAAAGTGACTTTGAACAGGCTATCTGCCAATACTGCTCGTGGGGAACGACCTTCTCATGGGGAGCTTGGAATCTGGATCTGCGCGAAGGGCACGGACCGGCCAATTTCGGCCACTCGACGCTGTGGCGTAGATCGCTAACAATAGCTCGTCTCTGGTACGCATATGTCGCACCGTTTTGACAGCAGACTTTGTGGAAATTCATTGCAATGGCGCCACAAAGATGGCGTGCGACTTCCATGCGCTGGTGGATGACCTTGGAAAACTGATAGCGAACTACGAGAATCAACCTGTGAGCGCCGAGGTAAAACTGATATTCATTGAAAGGCTTACCAGCAGCACCAAGAAGGGGGGCGGCCAAGGTGTGGGCAAACGTCTCATGCAATTGGCCGAGGAGGAAGCGCTGGCACGTGGATGTCATGACGTATCGCTCGACACGCATGATTTTCAGGCAAGGTCCTTTTACGAATGGCCTGGCTATGTCCAATTTGGCGAATTGCCTGATTTTCCGGTCGGCCACTCTAAAATATTTTTGAAAAAACGCTCGGCACTTAAGGCGAGGTGGAATGCAGCGCGGATCTTCGGCCCGGAATCTGTATGAACGATCGTCAGCGCCAGGCTTGCGTAAATTCCGCGATCACGCGCGACAGGTGCGCGCGCATGGCATCGCGCGCGCCGGCCGCATCGCGCGCCATGATCGTCGCGAAGATCCGCTGGTGATCCTCCTGCGACGCCTCGCGCAGCGCCGGCGAATGAAAGTGCTCCTCGATCTTGTCCCACAGCGGATCGCTGCGCGCGCAGTCCCACATCGCGGTGACCATGTGCAGCAGCACTGTATTGCCGGTCGATTCGGCGATTCTCTGATGAAACTGGCGGTCGGCCACGTCGTACGCAGCCTTGTCGTCCATCCGGTCGCGCATCGTCGTTAGCGGGACGAACATCCGATCGAGATCCGCATCCTTGCGCTCAGTCGCCGCGAGCGCCGCGACTTCCGCCTCGATCAGCTCACGCGCGCGCAGCGTCTCGATCGGCCCCGGGCCGCGCGGCACCTCGAACGTCACGGGCCGCGCGGCATCGGCCGCCGACACGTAGATGCCCGAACCGACCCGCACTTCGACGATCCCCTGCACCTCAAGCGCAATGATCGCCTCGCGCACCTGCGTGCGACTCACGCCGAACCGGTCGGCCAGGCTGCGCTCCGACGGCAGCCGCGCGCCGTCCTCAAGCGCGCCGGCGGCCACCATTGCGTGGATCTGCCGCGCAAGGCCAATGTAGGAGCGGTCCGCGGCTTCCGCATCGCTGGGGCCGGGCAGGTTGGATAAGTCGGTCATTGAAGGCTCGCAACGGGCTGGTCGGCACCCTCCAAGGCGCCGGATCGAAAAAATGGTACACCAATTCTGGCCAACACGCTGTTCGGCCGCCCGCTTCAGCATTGCAATCAGCTTATTCCAGCTGACCACCATGTGGCGATATCCCGCCCGAATAAGTGGTAAACCACTATTCAACCAAAGTGGTGTACCAATCATGATGCGTACATCGATGACGGGCCGGCGCGCCGCCGCCCGTTCGTCTAGCGCATGAACCACCAGTCAGGAGCCGCTCCCGTGAAGATGTCTTTCCGTTGGTACGGCGAGTCCGATCCGGTCTCGCTGCAGTACATCAGCCAAATCCCAGGTGTCACGCACATCGTGTCCGCGATCTACGACGAACCGGTGGGCGAAGTCTGGCCCGCGCACAAGATCGACGCGCTGAAGGCGACGATCGAACTGGCCGGCCTGCGCTTCGAGGTCGTCGAATCGGTGCCCGTCCACGAGGACATCAAGCTTGGCAAGCCGAGCCGCGACCAGCTGATCGCGAATTACCGGCAGACGATCCGCCATCTCGGCGCCGCCGGCATCCAAGTCGTCTGCTACAACTTCATGCCCGTGTTCGACTGGACACGCACCGAGCTGTCGAAGACGCTCGACGACGGCTCGACCTGCCTCGCGTTTAGCACCGAGGTGGTCGACCAGATCGATCCGAACGACGGCATCGCCCTGCCGGGCTGGGATTCGAGCTACCGGCCCGACGAGCTGCAGGCGCTGCTCGCCGAGTATCGCGAGATCGACGAAGCCGCATTGTGGGCGAACCTCGAATACTTCCTGAAGGCGATCATCCCCGTCGCCGAGGAAGCCGGCGTGAAGATGGCGATCCATCCCGACGATCCGCCGCGTCCGATCTTCGGGCTGCCGCGCATCGTGAAGAACCGCGACGATCTCGCGCGAATCGTGCGCATCGTCGATACACCCGCGAACGGGCTGACGCTGTGCTCGGGCTCGCTCGGCGCGGGCCCGCAGAACGACGTCGAGGCGCTCGTGCGCGAATTCGGCGGGATGGGACGCATCCATTTCGCGCACATCCGCAACGTGAAGGTCGAGGCGAACGGCGACTTCGAGGAGACCGCGCACCTGTCTAGCTGCGGGTCGCTCGACATCGCCGCAATCGTCAAGGCGTATCACGACACGGGCTTCACGGGCTACGTGCGCCCCGACCACGGCCGCATGATCTGGGGCGAGACGGGCAAGCCCGGCTACGGCCTCTATGACCGCGCGCTCGGCGCGGTGTACCTGAACGGCCTGTGGGAAGCGACGGACAAGCTGAGCCGCGCGCCGCAGCAAGCGTCGCAGTAAGCCGCCTACCGAGGCGGCCGGCGCAGCGGATCGCCGGTCGCCCGTCACGACATTCCGCACGGAGACTTCACATGCCACGCATCCGATGGGCCATGATCCTGATGTGCTTTCTGGCCAACGTCATCAACTTCATCGACCGGGCGAACCTCGCGATCGCCGCACCGAGCATACGCGCCGACCTCGGCCTCGACGCGGTCGGCATGGGGCTCGTGCTGAGCGCGTTTTTCTGGACTTATGCGTTTCTGCAATTGCCGGCTGGCTGGTTCATCGACAAGGTCGGCGTGCGCGTGAGCCTCGCGCTCGCGGTCGGCTGGTGGTCAGTGTTCACGATCGCGACGGGCGCCGCGCGCGGCCTCGCGCAGCTCGTCGGCATGCGGTTGATGCTCGGCGTCGGCGAAGCGGCCGCAATCCCGTCGTTCGCGAAGGTCGCGTTCAACTGGTTCCCGCGCAGCGAGCGTGGCCTCGCGAGCAGCATCTTCGACAGCGGCTCGCGCGTCGGCTCTGCGCTGTCGCTGCCGCTCGTCGTCTGGTTGATCTCGATCGTCGGCTGGCGCGGGTCGTTCGCGATCACGGGCGGCATTGGCATCGTGTGGGCGCTCGCGTGGTGGTTCATCTATCGCGACCCCGAGCGCTATCGCGCGATAGCGCCGATAGCCGTCGACGCGCTGCTCGCGCAGCGTAGCGCGCCCGCTGTCGCCGCATCGCCCGACGAACCGAAGGTGTTGTGGCTCGACCTGTTCCGCTACCGGACCATCTGGGGGATGATGATCGGCCTGTTCTGTCTGAACTTCGCGATCTACTTCTTCATCACCTGGTTCCCGAGCTACCTGCTGCAGTCGCGCGGCTTCTCGCTCGCGTCGCTCGGCACGTGGGGCATGCTGCCCGCGCTGCTCGCGGTTCCCGGCGGCTGGCTCGGCGGCTACGTGTCGGACAGCCTGTTCCGACGCGGCTGGAGCGCAACCGCCGCGCGCAAGACGTGCCTCGTGCTCGGGATGCTGCTGTCGTCATCGATCGCGCTATCCGCGTTCGTCGACAGCGTGTGGGGATGCCTCGCGCTTTTCGCACTCGCCTATGCGAGCCTGTCGTTCGCGGGCGCGAACGTGTGGACGCTCGTCGGCGAAGTCGCACCGACGCCCGCGCACGTCGCGTCGATCGGCGGGATCCAGAATTTCGCGGGCAATCTCGCGGGAATCTTCATCACGACCTTTACGGGCGTGATGCTGTCGATCACGAAGGGCTCGTTCGTCGTGCCGCTGGTCGCAGCGGGCGCGCTGTGCGTAGTCGGCGCGCTGTCGTATCTATTCGTCGTCGGAAAGGTCGAGCCGCTGCCCGTGTTGGGTAGCGATGCCGCGCGGCGTGGCGCCCAGGCCGGCGCGGTTTGAGCGTCAGCATCTCCGCCGCACAGGCGGAAATCGAAACAGCGAGTGCTTAAACGAGTATCAAACCAAAACGACCAAAGATAGGAATGGAGATGAAAAAAACTATCCTCGCATCTGCGCTTGGACTTGCCGCGCTGGGCGCGCACGCGCAAAGCAGCGTCACGTTGTACGGCATCGTCGATGCCGGCATTGGCTATCAGAGCAGCTCGACTTCGCTCGGCAGCAACGCCGGCGGCCGCTCGGTAGTCAAGATGGCGCAAGGCATATGGGCCGGCTCGCGCTTCGGCTTCAAGGGCAGCGAAGATCTGGGCGGCGGCACGCGTGCGATCTTCCAGCTCGAAGAAGGCTACAACTCGGCGACGGGTGCCGAATCGACCTCGGGACTGATGTTCAACCGCGCAGCTTTCGTCGGTCTTGCGAACCAGCAGTACGGGAGCCTGACGATGGGCCGCCAGTACGCGCCGTACTACACGCTGCTTGCGCCGTACAGTCCAACCACCTGGCTGACCGGCGCATACGGCGCACACCCGGGTGACCTCGATTCGATGGACACGATCTATCGCATCAACAACTCCATCCTCTATACGTCGCCGAACTTCGCAGGCTTCACCTTCAGTGGCATGTATGCATTGGGCGGCGTGGCGGGCAGCACTGGCGCGGGCCAGTCGTGGAGCGTCGCAGCGAACTACATTCACGGTCCGATCGGTCTCGCAGTGGGCTTCGAGCGCCTGAACAACGCGACGAGCGGCGGCGGGGCGTGGGGCGCGAACTCCACGGCGAACAGCAACGGCGAGCCGGGCGTGTCTGGCATCACGAACGGCTTTCAGACTGCGCAAGCGCAACAGCGCTTCGCGGTGACGGGTGGCTATACGTTCAATTCTCAGTGGGACATTTCGGCATCCTACTCGAATGTGCAGTACGTCGCAGGCGCGGGCTCGAAGTTCTTCTCTACGCAGATCTGGAACACGGGTGGCATCGTGCTGCACTACAAGCCGCTCACAGCGTTAGATCTCGCAGCGGGCTACAGCTACACGCGGGCGACCAGTGCGAACGGCATCACCAGCGCGGCTTCGTATCAGCAGTTCACCGTCTCACAGTACTACAGCCTCTCGAAGCGAACGGGCCTGTACCTCGTCGAGGCATACCAGCGCGCGGGCGGCCAGACCCTCGGCACGAACGGTGCGGGCAACATCATCAATGCGACAGCCGATATTGGCGACGGCCAGAACAGCGCGCCGTCCTCGTCGCGCAGCCAGGTGGCAGGTGCGGTGGGCATCGTTCACCGCTTCTGATCGTCGCGTGGATTTGATTGAGTGCATTTCGAGCAGTTGGCGTTTCAAATCACCGGAGCAAAATCCGGGACAAGCATCTCCAGGAGGATTCAATGAGCCTTGATCAATCGCTTGCGCGAAAGGTCGTGAGTACCGCAGCAGTACTGTTTCTCGGGACAGTGCCCCCATACGCCCTTGCGCAGAACGTGCCGTCCGGTTTACTACCGGCTGGCGCAAACACCACAAATCCGAGCGCACCCTTCTACATCGACCCGACCGGTCTGAACTTCAGCACGAATCCGCCCACCAGGGATCCTTCGAACCCGAACTACCCGAAGGCAACCCAGATCGCGGATGGTCGCCTGCCACCGGTTCCGGTCAACGGGAATTTCATTATCGGCCCGACTCATCCGGCTGCGCCCGAGGTGACGGGCACCCAGACCGGGACGGTATACACCTTCAGGATGTGGTCGTACAACAGCAAGATCTATCCGACCAGTCTGGTGCGCGTAGAGCCCAGTTTCGATTTCATTAATCAATATGGGCGGACCGCGCCGGGTGACTTCTCGACCATGCTCGTTCCCAACTGCTTCACTGCCGGTTCGAACTACTGCAGCGAGGCGGGCATCTGGACCCGCGTGGTTCAGGTCTACGTGCCCCGGGATGCTCGCGGACAAAGAGCCCTGCCATTCATCGTGTCGGGAGACGGCACACCGCCACCGATCCCAGGCGGTCCTCCAACGCAACTCATCGAACCTATACTGTTCCCAACCCTCGACAGTCTGATTCGCGAACGGCGAGTCCCGCCGATGGTGGCCATCACCGTTGAGAATGGTGGCCAGGACGCACAGGGAAGCGAGCGCGGGTTCGAGTACGATTCCATGAACGGGCAGTACGCGGAATTCATCGAGACAGAGGTATTGCCGCAGGTCGAGAAAGTGGCCGGCATCCGCCTGACTCACGATCCTGCGGGCCGCATCGCCATGGGTATTAGTGCGAGCGGCGAAGCCGCCTTCACCATGGCCTGGTTTCACCCCGAACTCTTCGGCAAGGTCCTGTCCTATTCTCCGACCTTCACCAACCAGCAGTGGCCACACAACCCCAACCTTCCGGGCGGGGCCTGGCAATATCACAGCCAGTACGCGGGCCCGCCTCCGACGCAGCTACTGCAAACGGAAAGCTTCAATGTTCCCACGCCGGTCGCAGCGAACCAGTCCGCAGGCTTGCCCCTCGTTCCCAACAGTCCCAGGAAGCCTATCCGGGTGTGGTACGAGGTGGGTGATTACGACGGCTGGTATCCCAACCCGATGGCGGACGGGATGCACGATTATGTGCTCGCTTGCGAGAACATGGCCAAGGCGCTCGCTGCGAAAGGGTACGAGTACCAGTTCATCTTCGCCCACAATGCCGGGCATGTAGACCTTGCCACCATCAAACAGACGCTGCCGAATGCCATAGCGTATCTGATGGGAGGATATCAGCCGAATGGAGATTAGGATCTCGACACGGCGGTTTTAACCGGTGAGCCTGGATTTCCAGGACCGGCAACTGCTCAGGAAAGTTTGATACTTCGACGCTGCGCGGCAAGCTGGACTGGCGGCTGCCCAGGGCCGCGCGGTTGAGGTGCAAGACCATCTAGTAGGCGGAAAGCAGAGATACCAGAGACGTCGACAAGAGGTATGGTCGGGAAGCTGCGCCGCGCGCGGTGCTGGGCTCAAGAGTGTGCGCGACGATCTGCGCCATACCTCGAACACGACCACTTTGGTATACCTCGTGGTGGCGACATCAACCGCGCCAGACAGATCACCGAGGCAGGCTTGAAGATTGTTGACGATCTGCGGACACTGAACGAGGCCGAACGGCCGTTTCCAGCAGGTCCGAGCGTCTGCAAGGGGTCGAACTGAGCCGGTCAAAGTTGCTTTGACCGGCTTTTCAAGGCGGCGATAGTTCAGGGGTGGAATGACAAGATAGCGATGCTCGGACCCCGTCAGCGCTGGGCGATGACGATGTGTGCCTGGATCTTTCCGTCGACGGGGCCCGCGCCGAACCGCTCGGCGATGGCAGCAGCGCACGCCGATGTAGCCTCAGCCAGACCTGCGCCGGAACGGATCTCGATCTCCGTGCGCAAAGGCGTTCCTTGGCAATAAGCAATGGCCGGCACCCGCGCCGATGCCGCGCGACTACGCGCTGCAATCGTCTCGAAGCGCGGCACCTCACTGAACCCCGCCTTCGCGAGGTCTTGCGAGATCGCTGCCAGGTCGAAATAGCCGTGCGGCGTGCGTGCCAGGAAAAGTGGAGGATCTGCGGGAAAGAGGCTGGCAAGTGCCGCCGTGACCGTATCGGCAAACTCATTTTCCTCGATGCGATCCCAGGCATTGAACAACAGCGTGCCACCGGGCCGGAGCACGCGCCGTGCTTCGGACATCGCGCGCGCTTTGTCCGGGAAGAACATTACGCCGAATTGGCAGGCGATGATGTCGAAACTCGCGTCGTCGAACGGTAGCTGCGTCGCGTCTGCCTGTTGCCACTTCACCGGCCTTCGGGTGCCGACTGCCGCGGCACGATCCAGCATCGGCTGATTCAGGTCCGTCGCAACCAGTTCAACGTGCGTGGGCAATGCATTCGCCAGCGCGCGAGTCACCACACCCGTGCCGGCGGCGGTCTCGAGTACGCGCGACGAATTGAGAACTGCCACCCGGTTCGCGAGATCGGCGGCGTAGGGTTCGAAGATCAGCGGAACGAGGTAACGCTCATAGAGCTCGGGGATCGAACCGGCGAAGAGCTTGTCAGTACCAAACCTATCCATGCGCCTGCTCCTTCTATCGCACTTGCGGCAATCTTGGGCGCCAGGTGTCCAGGAACGCTCGTGGTCAAATAAATAGTTCAAGGGAATGAACAATTCAGAAGAATCCGACGAACATGATCGGGCCGGCCCGCGCGAAAACCGGGACACGGGGCAACGCTTGAACAATGAGCTAGCCTTCCACCTATTTATGCCTATATTCAACGTAGAGCCTGTCAAGGTACTGACTGAGCCTGGAATAGCACGACTGTCGTTCTCATCGAGGTCAAATGCAAGCGGGGGCGTTTCGCCATCCAACATATCGATGGGGCTTGATGCACTGCAGCTAGAGTGACACGGAGATAGATGATGGCAACCCCAATCTGGAGCATTAGCGGTCAATACTATGAGACGTGCAGTTGTGACTTCGTCTGCCCATGCCTCCCTGGACAGATGGCAGTCAGACCGAGCAAGGGCTCATGCACGTTTGCCATGGCATTCCAGATCGATCGCGGCCAGCACGAAGCGGTTTCTCTCGATGGCCTCGGGTTCATCGTTCTCGGATTGACACCGGAAGCGATGGGAAAGGGAAACTGGTCCGTGGGCCTCATTGTCGACGAGCGGGCCAGCATGGAGCAGCGCGACGCGATCACGGCAATTACCAGCGGCGCGGCAGGCGGACCCATGGCGGCTCTCTCGCCCCTCGTCGGATCGTTCGTCGGGGTCGAGTCCGCGGAGATTCGCTTCGACCGTGATGGGACGAAGTGGTCTGTCACATCGCCGAAACTCGTCGACATGGCCGCTGAGGGTGCGATGGGCATTAATCCGAACGCGACTGAGCCGCTTCATTTGGAGAACACAGGTCATCCGGCCGCCGATCGCTTAGCGCTTGCTCATGCCTCGCGCAGTCACGTCCACGCGCTTGGCTTTGGGTGGGATGACATCAGTGGGCAGAACAACGGCCAATATGCGCCTTTTTCCTGGCAGGGTGCGTAAGCTGGCTACCTCTTCTCGCGCACCCAATCCTGAGCTGGTCGCGAGCCTGTCCAGGCGCGACCGCATTCTCATTTTGGGGTACGTTGCTGCCGTCACGGTGCTGTCGTGGGGGTATCTCTTCTATCTCGATCATCAGATGTTGTCGGCAACACAGCACGACAAAATGATGATGGAGATGGGTATGTCGATGGCGATGCCGTGGACGACCGCCGACATTTTCTTCACGTTCGCGATGTGGGTCGTCATGATGGTGGGCATGATGGCTGGATCGGCACTGCCCGTAATGCTTCTTTTCGCAGGGGCACACGCTCGACGGGGCGGAGGCAGGGCGCCGTTCATCGTGCTGATCTTCGGCTTGGGTTATCTGACCGTGTGGGTTGGCTTCAGTGCATGCGCGACACTTGCGCAGTGGGCACTGCACCATGCCGCAGTACTGTCACCGGAGATGGCGGCTTCAAGTCCACCGATAGGCGGTGCGATTCTTTGCGCGGCCGGCGTGTATCAATTGACGCCATTCAAGCGAGCATGTCTCATGCACTGCCAAAGTCCCCTCGGGTTTCTAATGACTCGCTGGCGCGATGGGACGTCCGGTGCGCTGCAGATGGGAATGCGTCATGGTGCGTACTGCCTCGGGTGTTGCTGGGCGCTGATGTGCGTGCTCTTCGTCGTAGGGGTGATGAATCTTGTCTGGGTGGCGATGCTAGCGCTGTTCGTTTTCTTTGAAAAGATCGGAGCAGCAGGCGCCGTTGTGGCGCGTGTGGCCGGCGCGGCGATGATTGTCCTCGGGGTTCTGCTCTTCGCCGGCATCCTTTGAAGTTCTCCTTCTTTTGAGTTGCCGCTGAGGACTGTGATGGTGATCGCGCGGCGCCAGTCACGATGGGCAGGACGCGGCCATGTTCAGCCGGTCGCCCGCTCACTCGGCCAGACATTCAAAAGTCGCGTTCACGCTGAAAGCTGCCGCTCGCTTTGCTCCGTGACCCGTAAGAGGCTTGCCGTCGAACCTCCGACTATGGGTTGTGTGCGCTTCCGTCGACAACAGTTGGTCTAGGCGGCTTGGCGAGTGTTCGCGTCGCTGCTGCAGCGAGCGTCTTCGATGACCTGCATGAGTGCCTCGCAGGAGAACGGCTTCTACAGATAGCCATCGAAGAGCCGGGCAATGTCTCCCTGACTGACAGCGTCTCTCGTCATTGAAACGAGGAAAGCCGCGGAGCGAATCGGCGTTTCCCTCAGCGACCGTGGGACAGCACTGCCTTTTATGTCGAGCAGGTTTTCGTATTTCAATAGCGCCGGTACGAAGGAGCCTGAGCGCAGTTTCGCCATCGTAGGCCACAGCAGCATGGTGGCCATAGCAGTCCAGCAGGAAAGCGAGCCTGTCCGCGACAGACTCATTGTCATCGGGCTTCGATCGGATTCCAAGCCTCGCGGACATCGTACAAACACGGGATACGTAGCCGGACCGCATGTGTCGCGATCTAACCAACAGCGCCAGACGGAGAGTTGGATCCGACCCACCGGCCGCAGCGCACACGTCTGTCTACCAATTCGCACTAGTCACCATTAAAAAACCAATATTTTCAACTAGTTGTGTGATCGCTTACCGCGGCGCCACCGTTTGGCATGCACTTTGCGTTGATCCTCATCGAGGAGTGGCGACACCCTCAAAACAAGCTCTGACATTCCTGACTGACTAATTTACCCTTGGAGAATCGAAATGAACACGCTGATAATCAAAGACCTTCCCGTAGCCGTTGAGATGGATCGTACTGCAATGACCGCCGTCAGCGGCGGCAGGTTGCCGCAGCAGATCGTGAACATCATCCAGGCCGTTGGCGACTATGCATCTGACGCTCCTACCCAGCACAGTTTTACTGGCAGTGGGGCTTCTGTGACGTACTAACGGAAACACAGTGATTTCGTGGCTCAAGGCCCCGCCAACGAGGGGCCTCTTTGAATTCGCTTCCGGTGACTTTAATCGCGCTGCCCCGATACCGACCGTTCCGCCTCAACCTGACGGGTTGTTGTGAGCGTGAGCGTTCTTTCTGAGGGCATTACGACCGTTTTCTTGTTCACGATCGATGAGGTACTAGGCTTCCAGTTCCTCACCAAGCGTGCTCAACTTTTCTCCTCGCAAAACAACGGACTTCCACGCGGACCGCGGACGCGAAACACCATGACGACGGAGGTGCCAGCACCTTGTTGGCTTAAGCCGCCGTCGGTGTGGCGACCGGCCAGCGGCGGCTAAGTCGACTATTTGTTCCCGAGTCGACTGCATGCGTCGCCGCACGTGTCGACATGTCAGTACGCTCGCATCGTTCACCTTTGGGTCGCTTCGATTGGTCTAGATGACGCGGCGTACGGCTCTCACACGATGCGCCGCACGAAGGCATCGTTGATATATCGGCGCACCAAGAATCTGCGCGCAGTTCAGTTACTCTTAGGCCATACGAAACTTGAAAGTACAGTGCGTTACATCGGGATTGAGGTAGACAACGCGCTCGAGATGGCCGAGTAAACCGAAGTCTGATAGGCCATGGCCGGCGAGCGGGCGTTTGCCAGCCAGGAGCGGCCGGTCGACCGGCGAAGAAGTCGGACATTCGAAGGTCCGCCGTACGTAGCTAAGCGACGTTCAATCCATGATTTTATTCGTCGGGACAGTTGCCGCTATCGTTGCACCGGCGCCCGCTTGGCGGACGACAGTTGCTAGTCGCGCGAGGACGTTAGCTCGACGGTATCAAGGTGGCCAATAAGGGCATCAATGAAGGCGCGGACCTTTGCCGACATGCTGCGATGTGTCGGATACAGCGCGTGAAGCTCGATGGGTTCCTGTCTCAATGACGAAAGTACCCGCACTAACGTACCTGCCGTCAAGGAGGGACCAGCGAGGTAGCTTGGCAGAAAACCTATCCCGGCGCCGCCTTCAAGAACGATCTTTTGCGCAGCCGCGTCAGGGATGATTGCCCTACCACGTGGCTGTATGGTCAATTCCGTTTGGCCGTCCTGAAAGACCCAGCTAGTGGGAGCCTCCCGTACGACGAGCGTATGTCCATGAAGATCGGCTGCCGCCATCGGGACGCCTGATCGCGATAGGTAGGATGGACTCGCGCAAAGCCACAGTTCGACCGGTGGCAGTCTGCGAGCGATGAGCGACGAGTCAGGGAGTGTGCCGACGCGCACCGCTACGTCGATACC
Organism: Caballeronia sp. SEWSISQ10-4 2; assembly: GCF_030464885.1. GTDB lineage: Bacteria > Pseudomonadota > Gammaproteobacteria > Burkholderiales > Burkholderiaceae > Caballeronia. The sequence continues at coordinate 99,882 of NZ_JALPRJ010000025.1, forward strand.
TTCGCGCGCAATGTCGACGTAATTTGAGTCCGTGGTTAGCTCGACGGTCAATTCCGGATAGTGGTGGAGAAACTCAGGCAGCATGGGCGCAATGAGTCCCTGTGCGAACGATTGCGTCGTGTTGATACGTAGAAGCCCGCGGTGGCTCCCCCGCGTAGCCATCGATGATCGCCTGCGCTTCCTGCAGGTCGTGAACCGCCCGCGACGCGTAGGGCAGTAGCAGTTTTCCCGCGTCCGTTAGCCTGAAGTGTCGTGTGGACCGGTCGAAGAGCGCTGATCCAATCTCCGTCTCCAATCGTAAGAGCGCCCGGCTGACGGACGATTTGGGGGACTTCAGCGTCCGTGCCGTGCCTGAAAGGCTTCCGCTATCCGCTAACCGAAGAAACATGATGAGGTCAGCTTGGTCCATTTTGTGTCGTTTTCCGGAACAGCGAGTCGCGATTTAGCTATCTTATATTCAAGTTCGGAACGGCCTGGACTCTTTTCATCGACGCAGACCTCGCGTCATGACGAACTGAGGGAGTTATGGAAAACACACAGACGAGCTACCTGGTAGCCGGTGCCGCCGGTGATTTAGGGTACCGAATCATCGATGCGTTACTTTGCACGCGACCCGGCAGGGAGATCCGCGCGGGTATTCGCAGCGGTTCAGAAGGCAACATGGCAATCGTGCAAAGGGGTGGATATCGAAAGGCGTAACCGTCGTCAATATGGACCTTGATGACCCACTCAGCCTTAAGCACGCTTGTGACGGCGTTGGTACCGTTATTTCAGCAGTGCAAGGTGGCCCTGACACCATCATTGATGGCCAGTCCCCCTTGCTTGAAGCAGCGCTCGCGACGGGCGTTGGGCGATTTGTTCCGTCGGACTTTTCTGAGAACCTTTTCTCGATTCCTGAAGGCATTAACCCGTACCTCGACATGCGGCGGACCTTCGATCGCAAGGTCGCCCCAAGTGGCATCGGCTATACGCACATCCTGAATGGTGGATTCATGGAGGCCGTGTTCTCCAGCCCCGGCCTGATCGACGCCGACGCGGGCACGATCACTTACTGGGGCGACGACGAAGTGGCCCTCGATTTCACCTCCATGAACGACGTTGCGGCTTGGACAGTGGCCGCCATTGACGATCCTGCGACCATCAATAACGTGGTTTCCGTAGCGGGTGACCGCCGCACCATTGCCCAGATCGCGGGTGACTATGCAACAGCAACGGGCAATGTGCTTCATCCGGTACGCCGAGGGTCGATCGCGGACGGATATGCCGAACTACGACGAATGGAGAAAGCCGGCGCCCATCCGATGGCAATGCTGCCGCTCCAGTACCTGCTGCCGATGATGTCGGGCGAAGGGACTTTGTGCGACATCGCAAATGACCGATATCCGACAGTGCGGCCGACGTCGCTTAAGGACTTCATGAAACGTCAATACACAACGGCGGGCAGCAATCGATGAGTGATCTGATTCAGCCGTTTTAGCTCAATGTGTCCGAGCGCGAACTGTCCGATTTGCGTGAGCGACTGCAGCGGATACGCTGGCCGGATCGTGAAGCCAACTGATTGATTATTGTTGATAGATCCATCGCTAGCTTCAGCCTTAACGTTCAGAGGCCCGCGCCAGTGCAAGCGTGTCGATGTACTCCCGGATGTTCGTCACTTTGCCATTTCGAACGGTAATGTCGAAGACCCAATTGTCCTCGAACGTCCTGTTCGTAGCTTTGACTCTGCCCGTGGCGAAGCCGACGACCAGAACCCGGTCGCCCTGCGCTACGAATTCGGGGGGCTCCGGGTATGACGTTTCCACCATTTCGGAAGCCTTCTGAAGCAAATCCGCTAATCCCGCGTGTCTGCGGTGCGTGCCGGCCAGCGCCCACTCGCCCGGAATGATCCACTCAATGTCTTCGGCAGAAATCGCTAGCAGACCTTGCTTATCGCCGCGTCCCATTGCTGCAAAAAAATCCTTCACAACTTGGACATTCTCTTGCGTGCTCATCGAAATCTCTCCATTTCTATTACACCAGGTTGTGTCCGACCTAGTCGGATACGATCGAAATAAACGCGCGACTGGAGCAAGGGAGCGAACGATCGTGGAACGGCAAGCGCAGCGCCTCCCCGAGCCTGAAGGCGTCAAGCAGACCCATAAGCGAGAGCACGCCAGATGATCGGAGCGCGGCTTACTGCCGGTGTCGCCCTCGCTTCAATCAAACTGTGGCTGCCCTTTATCCACGAGGGTCCACGAGGCAGGATCGCATCGAAATTGGCGATCACCGTTCATCAGTCGAACTTGACCAAGTCCTTGAAGATCAGTTGACCCCAGCTATTTCCGCGCGCCTGCACAAGCAGTCCACCTTCGGAAAGCCCGCCAAGTTTGATCGGCGAGAAACCGAGATTTTCCGCAAGCGCACCAATCTTCGCTGCGGCGCCGTCGTCGTCGCTCGCTAGAAACACGACTCTCCTGCCACCCTGTACGGCCGGATCCTGGTCGAGGACGGCAGCGCCCAAATGGTTGAAGCCCCTGACCAGTCTTGCACCAGTGAAGGCCTGCGCGACGACCTTGGAAGAAGGCTGTCCTCCCAGTTCATCGGGGGACACGCCGTAGGCATTGGTCACGTCGATGATGGTCTTGCCCTTCCAAGTGGGCAGCGCCTTCGCGACATCCCGGTGCGACTCGTAACGGACAGCCAAAAAGACGATGTCAGCCTTGACGGCATCCACCAGTTTTTTGGGAATGATCTCGGGTCCGATTGCGGCCGCAGCGGATGCAAAGCTTTCCGGGTCGCGCGTGGTTGCAACGGATACTTCGATGCCCTTGCGGGCAAACGCCTTGGCCAGGGCCTGGCCAATATTGCCGAAGCCAATGATTGCGTAGCTCATATATTTCCTTCGGTTTGCTGAGCCCTACGGCGCTCCGAATATTCGATTGGAGCGCCGTAGGGCGTAGGGTCAGAGTTGCGCCAGGCCGCCGTCGACGGCGACTTCGCTGGCGGTCATGAAGCTGCTGTCCGACGACGCGAGAAAGGCGGCCACGGCCCCGATCTCCGCCGGATCAGCCATGCGCTGGAGCGGAGTCATCGAGGCGAAAACCTTCTGGCCCTCTTCGCCTAGCGCTTCCTTGGCGAGTTCGGTCGCTGTCGCGCCAGGCGACAGCACGTTGACCCGGATGCCAGTGCCCTTCAGGTCCTCCGCCCAGGTCCGCGCGAGATTGCGCACTGCCGCCTTGCTCGCGCTGTAAGCGCTCATTCCCGGGGCGCCCGTGGTGCCGGCGCTCGATCCGGTCAGGATGATCGAACCGCCCTCGCTCATCAGCGGCAGCGCCTTCTGGACCGTGAAAATCGTACCCTTCACATTGGTGTCGAAGGTTTCGTCAATGTGCTCGCCGGTGATCTTGCCGAGCGCAAGCTGGCTTCCCGCGCCGGCATTCGCGAAGACGATGTCGAGGGTTCCGCGCTCGGCCTTCACCGCTGCGTAGAGTCGGTCGAGGTCGGCCAGTTCGGAGACCGAGCCCTTTACCGCGCGGGCATTGGGCCCGAGGTCGGCCACAGCGGCGTCGAGCGATTCCTGCCGGCGGCCGAAGATGAAGACGAAGGCGCCTTCCTCGATGAAGCGCTTTGCTGCGGCGCGCCCGATGCCGGTAGCGCCACCGGTGATCACAGCGGTCTTTCCATTCAGTCTGGTCATGTCGTGCATCCTTCCTTGGAGTAGTACGGAAGCAAGGAACTGCTTGCTTGAGACAAGTATGCAGTTCTGGTAACCTAAGGACAAGTATGCACCTTTTGGTAACCATGAAAAATGACTGACTGTTCTCAAAATTGCGGTGGCCGTTACTCCTACGGGCTCGCCGCCACGCTCAGCATCATCTCGGGCAAGTGGAAGCCGCTGATCCTGTACTTCCTGCTCGACGGCCCGAAGCGCTACGGCGAGCTCAAGCGCAACGTCCATGGCGTCAGCGCCAAGGTGCTGATCCAGCAATTGAAGGAACTGGAGGCCGATCGCGTGCTGGCGCGGACCGACTACAAGGAGGTGCCACCGCGCGTGGACTACGCGCTGACCGCGCTCGGCCGCAGTCTTGCTGACAAGATCGTCCCGCTGTGCACCTGGGGAACCGAGAACATGGCAGAAATGGTGAGCATGCTCGCCGAGCGCGACAGTTTGCTTTAGCAGGGTGCTGAAGCACCGCTGGAATGGGATGATGAGAACGACGTGAGAGACGTGTTGTTCCCAGCGGTGTTGTGGACCTGCCGGTGAGGACGGGGTGTCGGTGCTTCAACCGACATCGACGTTCAAGGCGATGTCGAAGGTACCGGCGCCGTTTTTGGCTAGGCCGATGAGCATCAGGCCGAGCGACTCGAGCGTCGAGGCCATGTGCAGGGCGCCGACATCGAACGGACGCAGCCCTAGACTCTCGAGGAAGGTTGAGACGCGCGCCTTGGCCTTCGGATCGTCAGCGGCGATGAACGCGTCGAGGCGTCCACGTCGAGCAAGTACAGGGCCGAAGAGGGTGTTGAACGCCTTCACGACATGCGCGCTGGCGGGGGCGGCCCTGGCGATCTCCTGCGCGCCAGAACTGCCGTTGGGTGTGACGAGGCCCGTGGCATCGGGGGAGATCGGATTGGTGATGTCGATGATCACCTTGCCGTCGAGCGCATCCCCGTACTCGGTCACCACCGCCGCCGCATTGGTGTAAGGCACGGCGAGGATGACGATGTCGCCCGCCGGCGCGACGCCGTAGGTCCCTGAGGTCGCTCCGGCTGCGAGCTGGTTGGCCAGCGCCCGTGCCTTGGCGGGGTCGCGGCTGATCACCTCGACGGTGTATCCAGCGTTGGCGGTACGGCCGCCGATCGCCGCAGCCATGCCTCCTGTTCCGATGATGCTGATAGTGCTCATGTGTAGTTTCCTTGCGAGTTGGGGTATCGCTCGTAGTCTTTAACCGAGGCATCCCCCCGGTTAATATTCCTTGTGTGCCAAGCCGAGTGCGTCATCCCTGATGCCATCCCCGGGTCGACAGCGTCTTTGCCTGAACGGATCACGGCGTCGCGACATTGCTGCGCGCCGGGCTCGTTGCGACCTGGCTTCCTGCCTCAGCGCAACTCAGAGGGCGGGGAAGTAGTGGCCGTTGTCGAGGTCCTTGAGCAGGCCGGGCTGAGCAGGCTCCCAGCCGAGGATCTGGCGGGTGACGAAGTTGGACGCCGGGAGGTCCAGCGTGACCAAATTCGCGAGGAATCCAAAGTATCCCGGCAGCATCAGTACGTCCACGGGGATGCTCACGGCCGGTAGGCCCAGTCGGATGCCAATGGCCTCGGCGATCTCGCGGAACCGGATGCCTTCGCCCTCAACCCCGTGCCAACTTTTGCCAGCCGGGCCCTTCTCCAGCGCCAGGCGGAACAAGGAGGCGAGGTCGCGGCTGTGCACGGCCGGCCACAGGTTCGCGCCGTCTCCGGGGTAGCCGATGGCGCCCTTCTCCTTTGCGAGCCCGATCAGCAGCGGGAGGAAGCCAGCATCGGTCGTGCTGTGCGCGATGGGAGGAATCCGCACGACCGAAGATCGCACGCCCCGCTGCGCGAGGCCGACGACGGTGAGCTCCACGACGTTACGAACCCGCAGGGTCCCCTTGTACGCATCGCCGCCGGGAAGGGCCGGGTCCTCCTCGGTGGCTGGCCGGCCCAGGTTTTCCCACCCGGGCGAGCCAAGGCTCGCCGATACGACCAGCGGCTTTCCGGTTCCGGCTAGTGCCTCGCCATACGCGAGCATGATCTGGATCTCCGCGGCGGCCACGGCGTCAAGCCCGCCGGAGGGAAGCAGGTCTTGCCTGTGCGCGACGTGGATGACGCCGTCGGACTCCGCCGCCGCCGCCTTGAGCCCATCGAGGTCGGAGATATCCCCGCGACGCACCTTGGCGCCGAGCGCGGACACCGCCGCCGCGGACTTGTCCGACCTGGCTAAGCCGGTTACCTCGTGGCCGGCGGCGATGAGCTCGGAGATGATGTACGAACCGATATGGCCGGTCCCGCCAGTGACGAAAACGTGCATGTTATTGCTCCTTGTAGGCCATGTGATGCGAGAAGTGGTGGTACCGGTGCACTCAGCCGAGAAGGCTGACGCCGATTGAGAAGTTGGTGTGCTTGAAGGAGTGGGTGAGGAGGCCCAGCGACAGCAGGCAGGCATGCTCCAGCGTCCTCGCCATGGGCAGCGGCCCGGTACCCATCGGGCGCAGTCCGAGGCTCTCGACGAACGCCGAGACGCGTACCTTCGCCGGCGCGTCGTCCCCGGCGATGAACACGTCGAGTGGGTGGCCCTCGGCGGGACTGGCAGCCAGGACGTGGGAGAACTGGGTGTTGAACGCCTTGACGACTTTCGCATCGGCAGGGGCGGCCTTGGCGATCTCCTGCGCGCCGAAACTGTCGCCGGGGGTCACAAAGCTCGCGTGATCGGAGGCGACAGGGTTGGTGATGTCGACAAGAACCTTGCCTGCCAGCTCTTCGCCGTACTGCTTTACCACGTCAAGAGCGGCGGAATAGGGAACCGCCAGGATGACAATGTCCCCGGCCGGGGCGGCGCCGAACGTTCCTGTCGTCGCGCCGGCTCCGACCTGCTCGGCCAGCGCCCGCGCCTTGGCGGCGTCGCGACTCATCACCTCGACGGTGTGTCCGGCCTTGGCGGCAAGGCCGCCGATCGCTGCGGCCATGCCACCTGCGCCGATGATGCTGATAGTGCTCATGCAGTCTCCTGGTGAGTTGGGTGGTGCTCGTAATCACTAGCAACCATCCTATTCACATTACTTGCAAAAAACAAGTAAACATGAGATTTTACTTGCGAAATGCAAGCGATGTTAATATCTAGCCATGAAGACGACATCTAAAGAAGACGTTCGGTCCCATTGCGCAGTGAACTACGGCGTGGAGATCTTCGGCGACCGGTGGTCGCTCTTGATCATTCGCGACATCGTTTTTGTCGGCAAGAAGACATATGGCGAGTTCCTGAAATCGGAAGAGGGAATCGCGACCAATGTCCTTGCTTCCCGTCTTGCCTTTCTTGAGGAGCAAGGCATTCTCTCGAGGGCGCCGAGCCCCGAGGACGGGCGCAAGGACTTCTACACGCTGACCGAAAAGGGCCTGGACCTCATTCCCATCGTGCTTAACATAGTCCTTTGGAGCGCGAAGCACGATTCGAAGTCGTATGTGCGGCGCCGTAAGGAATTGATTGCTCGATTAAGTCAAAGCCCTTTACAGGTGAGCGAAGAGGTGAAGGCGCTGGTCCGCGGTGGCGGATGTATGTTTCCTGCGAGCAAGGAATGAGCAAGACGGCAAGCGCGCCCTGTCACGTCGCACGAACGATATGCACTCACCACCGGCTACGAGGTGCAGCGAATAGCGGGGCCGATGTCCGAAACGGTCCTGGAAGCCGCCATTAATGTTTCACCAATCCCAGCGGCTGCTCAGGGTCGCTCACGGAATTTCGGCGCGGGACCGGATTGGCCATGAACCTCCGCTCGCCCGCACTGCCGCATGGATATTTGGACGTCGGTCAGCGGACAAACTGCGAATGATAGTTACACTGGATACCCCATCTTCATGTGCCATGAGACTTCTATGAGCAAGCATACCCTTGTATCGACTGCTGCCACGTTGCTGTGCGTGGGTGCCCTGACGGGCTTGACCGCCACCCCGGCTCAAGCAGGCGGCGCGCCGGTGAAATGCCATCTGACCTTCAGCATGTCCGGATGGTCGGCGATTTATCAGCATGCCGAAGGACGCGGCAGAGTAACTTGCGATAATGGGCAAAGGGCCGCTGTCACGATCAGCGTGCACGGCGGCGGCCTGACGGCTGGCAAGTTCCACGTCAGCGGCCACGGCGATATCAGCAATGTCTACAGCATCAGGGATGTGTACGGAAGTTATGCGCAGGCCGGTGCTTCGGCCGGCGCGGGGAGTAGCGGTACTGCTCAGGTGCTGACCAAGGGAACGACCTCGATGGCGTTGAGCGGCAGCGGTGAAGGCGTGGACCTTGGTGTAGCGGTCGACGTTTTCAAGATCGAACCGGTGCGCTGAGACATCAGAGATGCTCCGATGTATTCCCTACGCCGGGCGTCATAGCAGTGGCGCCCGAGGAAGCCACTTGAAGCAGCACACGACGCCATCGGACTAGGTTCGGCCAGTTTCGGTCGTTCGACACCAGTGCGCGGATCGTCGATCAACTGACGCTGCCGCTCCCGCCTCAGCAGGCCAAGCCGATAACGAAGACGATAAGTCAATGGAGAAATCTCGAGGCCAAGCAGAGCGGGCAAAAAGCGCCTGAAATTCTCCGGCATTAATTACCTCGAGCTTCTAGACTGGAATCACGTCAAAGATAAATCGAATTAAGCGTAAAGGCAGTCTATTGGGGTCGTATCCAAACTTACTCGCGAGGAGCCGACAATGTTTGCTGCGCCGACCTTGAAGGTACAACCGAACGCCTCCGTGAGTCCTATCAGCAAGGTTTTGTCACAACGCTCGGTGCTTACTGCGCGACAATTTCGCGAGTACGGTCACAACGAGGCAGACAAAGACCAGCGGACGTACATCAATTCGTCGCGGCCAGGGGTTCTGTCAACATTTAACGAGAATCCGGTCAGGAATGTAGCCAGACCGCACCGTATCGAACCGGCTGGCACGACATGGGATTTCAGCAAAATTCCCGTTCATCAATCGGATCGACCCAACAGATCTCTAGCGCGATTTCCGCAGGCGGTATATCCGCAGGCAGCAATGCAGACGAATCTCTTGGTGGGACGGGGTGACGATCCGCTTGAGCATGAGGCGGAATGCGTCGCCGAGCAAATAATGCGGATACGTAGCCCGGTGGTTTCAACTGAAAACGGTCCATTACAGATCCGGCGAAAATGTACTGCTTGCCAAGATGAAGAGGAGGAGATGTTGCAGACCAAGTGTCAGGGGGCGCAGGAAGCCACCGCATCGGGAATACGCAGCGTAGTCAGCGACGTGGTCAATTCGCCCGGGGACATGCTAGAGGCGAATGCGCGCAGCTTCATGGAGAGCCGTTTCAATCGCGATTTCAGTAAGGTTCGGGTGCACTCCGACGTTAGAGCTGCAGAAGCGGCTCGTGCGATCAACGCTCTGGCGTACACGGTTGGCAACCATGTTGTGTTCGGAACTGGACAATATGAACCCGGCACACTGGCTGGAAAGCGGCTGCTAGCTCATGAGTTGACGCATACGATCCAGCAGCAGGGCGGGACTGCCTCTGTAGCACAAGGGCCGCGCGCGAGCGGGATGCCCACCGAAACGCAACTGGTACAGCGTCAGGGCCCCGGTCCAGCTGCTTCGACAAAACCATCGACCGCAGCCCACTCTAAGGCGCCGACGCTCGGCGGTTGTCGGCCGGTCCAAGACGATCTCCGACCGACCGCGCCGTGGACTGATCTCCAGAAAGGATATAAAGCTCGGTGCTCTGCGGCTGCATCCGATGTCGCCAGCCAAGCAGAACACGCAACGCGAGACCTATGGCACGGTCGTATGCCAAGTGCGCCGCACCTGCCCGACGCGCGCTCCACAGTCGATTGCGCATGTGCAACCTTGCCCCCAAAGGCAGCCGCAATGGCGGCGATGCCGATTGTCCTCGCAGCTGGACCGCTTGCGGCCGGCCTGTTTTGGCATTTTCTCGATGCTAGCGGCACGCCCAGGACGATCGATGTTGCTGCTATGATCGCCGGCTCGGCAGGCGTTAGGGCCAAGATTCGCGGCTCGATTGCCCGTGGCGGCAAATCTGGTACGACTCGCCTTGAGCAGAGCGATTATGGTGACCGCGAGCTTCAGTTTGCTTATGGTGCGATCGACTGCGTCCACTGGGAAGTGATGCCGCCGGCAGTGCGCTCTTGGCGCTCTGATCCGACGACGAACCTTCGTATATCCATGCTTGATTACTACGAGTTTCATCCTGGCCGGCCGGGTGTGAGCCAGTGTGCCCATGCCGCGTGTGTGGAGTCAGTGGCGCGCGGCGAAGCTAAAAACTTTTGGACGAGTGGCTCTGCAACGGTGACCTGGGGAGAACTTCAGCACGCTTAAGATATGGATGGTGGTGGTACTTAGAACATCGAGCACTGACCGTCGTCGAGAATATAAATGACCGCTTTGGAGAGAGTCATATGACTGCAACGGGTCGACTTCTGCCGATAGCTGACAGGCGAAAGCCGGCCAACTACGGACGGTGGCCCGCACTTCCGTACAGACGCTCTAACGTCCCCTCCACTCAGATAACCGACCGTCGTGCATGCGCATGTCGGTGGGGTCATCGACCTTAGAGGGAACGCTCGTCGCTGCGGATTAACAGTAGTGAATGTTTGCTTACGTTTTGTTCAATGTTGGCCGAATTTCGGCCGAGTTGCAGTCGTTCCCTAACCACTACTCTCGGCCCCGTTAGCGTCAGTTCCGAGTGGGATAGTGGAAGGGCCCGCTTCAGGTGCTCCAGGCCGTCATCCCCCGCCGCGCCAATCGCCTCGTGCAACGTCCTCTGGATGAATATCTGTACGCCTCCTGAAACGTGGTCGAACGGCTTTTCAGCCGTCAGATTTTTCAGATACCGGCCGCAAACTCTTGCTCGAGCGTCGTTCGAAATGCGTTGAACAGGCCCTCGATCACACCAGGTCTTTCTCCTTCGAGCTGTAGCATACGGTGTCCCCCGCCCAGCATCTGGTTAAGCATCGGCGGGTAGGCTTCGCCTGGTGCCAACGCCTCCAGAATCAGCGGCCGGATTGCTGGTACGACGAGAGCCACCATGTCCCGCGCAAGCAGTGCTGCCCCAGCGACGTCCGGATCGAATCCGTGGGCTTCGAGAAGGTCCAGAGCGTCGCCGTCGTAGAGGCGATCGTAGTTACCAGCGTCTGCATATCTCGACATCAGGAACCGCAGGTCTGTCGCGTCCCTTGCATGCGCGGTGTGCCTGTCTCGCCACGCGAGGATCTTGAGCATCGCGAGCGCCGGAAGGGACGCAACGAGGACAACGACGTCGTCTGCCAGTTCAACCTCGACGGCCGCCTCCAGCGCTTCGCCAAAGCCAGCGACGTTCATCCGGAAAGCGCCACCTGGCCATTCAATCTCGCGGTCACCCTCGCGCTCGAGTCCCCCGAAGGGAACGATATCTAGCCACATCCTTTCGCCTGAGTCGGGCGCGGTGTAATAGAGCCGCTGAGCCTCCCCACTGGGCTCGAACCTTCCTGTGCCAATGAGCGCGTCGCGCAGTTCCCTGTCGCCTTGCCAGCTTTCGATGCACACGCCAATGTCGACGTCGGCGGTCGCCCGCGACTGCTCGATCCCGAAGCGGTGCGTGGTCAAGATGTCGCGGGCCGTCGCCCCGCCCACAAACCATGCTGCGCCAGCTTGACTCGCCGCGATCGAGACGTCACGCAGGACGGCGACTGACATCTCGGGGAAAGGATGGGCCTCGTGCAGCTTAATTGCCATGTTGGATGTACTGGTCACGAATCAACTGCGCGGTTTCGAAGTTGCGCGAGTCACCGCTCGCGACGAGATCGGCGTACACGAGCACGGGATAGACGACGTTGTCGACAACCCCCGGGGTGCGGTTCAACTCGAAGGGCGCCTTGAGAAACTCAACGTTTCCCGTAGGGTCCGGCCGCAGCCGCCCGCGACTGATCATCTGGGTGGGGATCCCGTTGGTGCAGTACACCGTCACGACTGCTGGTTTCAGATAATTCGTCATGAGCGCAGCGGCCGACTCACCACCCAACATCCATTCGTCGTTCGACGCCAGCATGTCGGTCCACCAGTTCGGCTCCGTCGCGCGGTATCGTCCGAGTTTCAGTGATTCCCTTAGGAGCGAGGGATACAGCGTGACCCATTCATCGAGCAACCGGTCGAAGTTGGTGAAAGCCAAGCCGTCCCCGCGCTCGATCAGGTCCTTACGCTGGAGTAGCGTTTGCACGGTGGTGTGTGCGGTGCCGGTGCTCACGCCGGCAAACATTGCGATCGTGCGTCTGCTTTCGTGGAGTAGCGCTGGCCTAACGAGCAGCGCGAGGATGACCTGAAGTGATCGCTTGGACCAGAGGCTGGGTCGACGCAGCTCGGTGGCGCGCGGACGACCGGAAATCAGGACCAGAGCGTTACGGTCTTTCACGAATGCGTTGCCAGACTCGTCGATCGCGTTCACGCCAAGGCTGCGGCAGGCGTTGACAAGGGCGGGTGAAAGATACGATGTCACGAGGAGAACATGCTGGGCGTCGTGCAGGCCGCTGGTGGCAGCCAGAGCGGAGAGCCGCTCCTGGCGGTCGATTGAGGGTACTACGACGGCCACGCGGCGCACCGGTGGATCTAGCTTGAACTCGACTGTGCTGCCGTAGCCGGTACCGGGCCGCGTCGGCATGACCGACGTCGCAACGCCCGCGCTGACGCTGAATGCCTGCGTGGCGGATGTGACGAGTGGGTCGGGGGCGGCGACTGAGGCGCGCATCTGCAACTCCGTTCAATTTTTTCTAGTGTACACGATGCGTGAACAGTAGAAAATATTGAACAGCGCTGGGAATGTGTTCAAAACGGCGGGCCATTCACGGCGCCTGAACGCGACGTGAAAATGAACGCAGGAGTCTCAGGCCATCAGCGGGCTAGGGCCCTTCGGATCGGTTCACGCAGCGGGAGGAGCAGCGTGACCGTATCGCTGGGCGATGACGTGTTGCGTCGACGTCTGTGCTGACCACAGGACATGCACATGACGAGATTCATTTAACTTCGAACTCGTCCCGGCGACGGCGTCGCGTTTGCGGCGACCGCATTAAACCGGGTTCGCCCTCTCCAATCATTGGCTCTTGCCCTCGCGAGGACGCCCGAGTGTCGCATTCATGTCGGAAACGGCCGTAGGTTGTGCATCGACGCCGACATCCGCTTAGGGTCGCGTGCCGCCGATCGCGGACAGGCAAGGGTCGGCCAGGAAAAGTCATCCAGTGCCGCTTTCTAATTCGTGGACAATTTTCGCTACCATCGGTCGTGTGTATTTCTCGACCGGATCCTCCCCGGTTCGGCCAACTTCACCGGCGTCGAAGGCTAAATAGACTTCGTTAAAGAACCTGGGCCAAGCGTCTTCCCCGTGCGAGGCGAAATCGTCATACACGAAACCAACTACAGCGATCACCACCGCGTCACAAAACCAGAATGGGAGTCGGTCCTCGTGAAACCCAAGTGCGAGCTGCCGAGCTATCGCGTCGTATGCCTCGCGCCTTGTCGAACCGACAATCTCGATCCAGCGTTCGAGGTCGTGTGCTGAAAGCAACGACGCTGGACCTGTCTGCTCGTAGCGAGACTGCAATTGCCTTATATAGTCTGCTTGCGGATCTTGTGGAACCGGGCTCATGCGGCGGCTTTTGCTTGTAATTGACGACAGATTGTAAGCGGCCATACGACAGCATTTTGAACGGCTGCTTGCGGCAGTTTCGTAGGTCTCTTCAGGGTCGGCCAGCGACCACCAGCAGTCGGCGCAGACTAACGTTCCCTTCATTCGAAAGGAGAACGTCATGAAAACGACCGCGATCAATACGCTGGGGCGCGTCCCGTGGAACAAAGGCAAGTTCACAGGCCAGAAGCCGCCGTTGAAACTGAAGGAAATTTGGGCCATCCGGATTCGCCCGCAACTTTCGGCGCGGACACGTGATCTCGCGATTTTCAACTTGGCCATCGACAGCAAGTTGAGAGCATGCGATCTGACCAAGCTACGAGTGCGTGATATTTGCCACGGCCAACATGTCATATCCCGGGCAACGGTCATGCAGCAGAAAACGCAGCGTCCGGTCCAGTTCGAGCTTACCGAGCAGACCCGGGATAGCGCGGAAGCGTGGATCGGGACCGCCGGACTGTCGCAGTCGGACTTTTTGTTCCCGAGCCGGATTCACGGGTCGCCGTACCTTTCAACGCGTCAATACGCTCGCCTCGTGCATCGCTGGATTGCATCAATTGGTCTCGACGACACGGCGTACGGAACCCATACCATGCGTCGGACAAAGGCATCACTGATCTACCGGCGCACAAAGAATCTGAGGGCGGTCCAGTTGCTACTTGGCCATTCCAAACTTGAAAGCACAGTCCGATATCTCGGCATTGAGGTAGACGATGCACTTGAGATGGCCGAACAGACTGAGGTCTGAACTAAAGCATGCCGGACGGCGGTCGGTCGCTGTCCGGGCCATTTTGAGACATTCAGCGGCACCGCTTAAACTGTCGACAATCATTGCTCCCTGGCACGCACCGAACAAAAAATGAGCGCAATTGAACTGTTGAGACCTACGACTGCGTTGCTGCCGAGCTACATTTCTGCCCTTGAGGCGGGATGGTCACCTGACAACGTTCGTAAAGAGGTCGCTGCACGCGAACAATTGCACGCCATCGAAGTGAACGCGGAGGCATTTGTCGACGGCCTGGATGACCCGAGCGCATCGGGCGGCCCGATTCCTTTGCTCGATGGCTCGCCCGTCGCCCGCCTGCCAAGCATTGTCCGATGGATTTGGGACGGCGATGTTTGCGGCGCAATCGGATTTCGTTGGCAGGCTGGAACTGCTGAATTGCCGCCGTATGTACTCGGACATATCGGCTTCTCAGTCGTGCCGTGGAAGAGATGTCACGGCTACGCCCGACAGGCGCTCAATTTGATGCTAGGCGAAGCGAGGCGACAAGGTTTGCCCCACGTCGAGTTAACGGTTGATCCCGAAAATATAGCCTCGCAGAGGGTTATCGCAGCATGCAATGGTGTCTTGATCGAGCGCTTCAGAAAGACGGCGGCCTATGGGTCCGCTGAGTCCCTTCGCTACCGCATTGAGCTAGACGACTGAGGAACCTGTCGGGCCCTGTTCGGCCAAGCAGAGACGCTCAATCAGACCTTCACGCGGACGTTCGAACGTCCGCTCCGCCCCGAACAACGGGATTACGCTCGCGATCATGTGATCGACGCTCCGTCTCCTTGGGCAGCCATGATCGTGTTCGTCGCGTCGGTTCGCCGGCATCACGAGCACCGGTGGCCTCGATACCGCGATGGATCGGGACGTGACAGGATCATCTCGAAAAGACGCAGGCATTAAAGGGCGAAAACCTGCGCACAAGGTCGGGCTCGGCGCCACTCATGGCAAGCGCCTTAGCGAGCGTGAGCCCATCTGGGACCCGACTAACGGAAGCCGTAGACCAGGACCTTTTTCCCCTCAAAGCTTTCTTGCACACCTTGCTCGCAATGCGGTGGACACATTGTGTGGTCGAAGCTCTCGCCTGACACGGTGACCGCCCTGTAGACAACGGATTCGACGAGCGTCCCGTCGGCAGCGACGACGATGTTCAGATCAGTCTCGACGCCGGCCGGCACGGCTCCGCCCGGCAGATAGACGATTTTCATGGTGCCGGTGCAATCGGGGTTCACCGTGTAGGTGCCTTCCTGTTTCGGATTGAATGTCGTCTTCCCCCCTTTCGGCAACCCGCCGATCATGCCGAAGTCGGTGCGGTCAAATTTGCCCATACCGTCAAACGTCACTAGGGCGACGTCATCGAGGATCGACGGGGCAGCGTACGGATGCAATACACCATCGTCAGTTTTCAATCCAAGTATCTCTCCGTGACCGATAAAACTAAACGGTCCCTTTAGCGTTGCGTTCGAGCAAAGGCCGCCGTGGCCGTCGTGGTCGCCGGCCTGTGCGGCGCCACTGAGCGAGAGAAGTGCAATTGGCTGTCGCTGACCAAATGCTTAAATACTTGATCTTCATGGTCCTCTCCTTGTCACCGAATCAGGCGCTTAATATTACGGCGCGCAGGGCCTATTGCCGGGGTGGATCAGGCGCCCGACTCAAATAGATGAAACAAAAAATGGCTGCAGTAATCCCTGCAGCCGCCGTTTGCGGAGCAAGCGATGAGAGAATGTGGGGCCGTCGGCACGGCCGCGTCTTGAGATGTGTGGCGTGGGCCAAAATGATGAATGGCGACGCCCTTCACCAAGCAGTGATTTTTCCGCTCGGTGTCGGCAGACACGTGCAGAAGCGGGTTGCACGAAAGTCTGCGCATTTGTGACTTTGTGAGTCAGCCAAGCTTGAAAGTCGCATAGCAAGAATACTGTAATCCACGATGTTCGCGGCTACCAAATAAATTTCGGACAAAAGGCAGCCGTATCCAGAATCGCGCAGTGCGAATAATGCGCTCTCGCTGTGTAGCGAATGCCCGCGCAGGCCTCAGAGGTCGGTCAGCATGCAGGCGCGGATGGCCATTGCACCCAAGAAGCTGCCGTTGACGTGACCTCCCCATCGTCGTCCGAAACGGGTCGAGACCTCCCACGTCCACCCGGAAGCCAAAAGCATCCGTTGAAGGGGAACATCAACAGCGGTCGCTGCTTGACTGACGAGGTATGTGTGCGACTGATGTCATCGATTGTTGATTC
>NZ_JALPRJ010000026.1 GCF_030464885.1 Caballeronia sp. SEWSISQ10-4 2
GTGATAAAAAATACATCTAACTCACGCAGACCGCTAAGGCCGAAAGCACCAACCCAGCACCAACTCAAGCCCACTCGCCCCGGCAGCCCCTAAAAACCCCGTCCACCGGCGCGAGCGAAACCCCACCTCACAAACCCCAAGTGCGAACGCCCCGCCTCAGGCGCATGATTTGCTCCATTCGCTCGGACAGTCAAAGGAGAAACCATGACCAACCACGTCTACAAGCAAATCGAACTCACCGGGTCGTCGACCCAATCAAGCGATGATGCAATTCGCGTCGCGCTCGAAAAAGCATCGAAGACGCTCCGCAACCTGCACTGGTTCGAAGTCATCGGCACCCGCGGCCAAGTAGAAAACGGCAAGGTCGCCCACTGGCAAGTCACGCTTAAAGTTGGACTGCGAATCGACGATTAAGATTAATTTCGACGCAGACAACAAAGGCCGCGCTTCATCGAAGCGCGGCCTTTTCTTATGCCTCATGCTATTTCTTATGACGTAAATGTTGACAAGCAACAGGTAAGTTTTGCGAACCGCGAACCGCGAGTCGCCTCGCGGCTTTGCAAAAAGCACCATCCGCCGATTACTTCGGCAGCGCTCCATCCACGCCTTCCACGTACCAGTTGATACGCTGCAATTCAGGATCGGTCAGATTCTGGCCAGCCGCGATCTTGACCGCACCCGACTGATCCTTGACCGGCCCCATGAACACGTCCCACTTGCCGCTCTGCAGCTGTTCACGCTTCGCCTCGACAGCCTGCATCGCCTTGGCCGGCACCACCGCCGTATTCATGTCCTCGATATCCACCGCCTTCTGCGGCATCCCCAGCCAGACCGGATCGGTCTTGACCTTGCCGTCCAGGAGTTGCTGGACCATCGTGTTGTAATACACGCCCCAGTGCGACACCACCGAACCCAAATGCGCGCTCGGACCGAACTTCTTCATGTTCGAATCCCAGCCGAATGCGTAGACCTTCTTCTCGGCAGCCGTCGCCAGCGTCGCGTTCGAATCCGTGTTCTGCAGCAGCACATCGGCGCCCTGCCCGATCAGCGTCTCCGCGGCCTGCTTTTCCTTACCCGGATCGAACCAGCTATTGATCCAGATCACTTTCGTATGGATCTTCGGATTCACCGAACGCGCGCCCATCGTGTACGCGTTGATGTTGCGGATCACTTCGGGAATGGGCACCGAGGCCACGAAACCCAGCGTGTTTGTCTTGGTGACGTAACCCGCCGCGACGCCAGCCAGATACGCGCCCTGGTACATGCGGTTATCGTAGACGCCGAAGTTCTTGGCCTTCTTGTAGCCCGTCGCGGTCAGGAACGTAATGTCCGGATAGTCGCGCGCCACCTTCAGCTGAAAGTCCTGGTAACCAAAACTCGTCCCGACGATAACCTTGTTGCCCTTCGCGGCCAGATCCCGGAATACGCGCTCCGAGTCCGCCGATTCCGGCACGTTTTCAACGCGCGTGATCTTGATCTTGCTGCCGTACTTGGCCTCTACTTCCTTCGTGCCGGCGTCGTGGGCGAAGGTCCAGCCTGCATCGCCGGGATTGGCGAGGTAGACGAACGCAATGCCCGGTGCATCGGCGGCCTGCGCGGGACCGGCGACCATCGTGGCGGATAACGCGAGCATCGTGCCCACGGCTCCAACCGCGCCCAAGGTGTTCAGCCAGCTTTTTTTCATCGTGATTCTCCTGTCGATGGTTCGATGTTGTTTATGAAAATCGTGGTGCAATCTCATCGGCTAAAATCGGGCCGTGAACAGCCGGCCATTCGTCCCCGGTCTACCTCGTCCAGCAGCGACATTCACGGTTCGAGCCGGAGCCAATCCCCCGGCATCAACTAGCCGCAAAAAACGGCTTCCCGAGCGATGCCGGCGCATTCAGCTTGATCGTGTTTGGATTGCGCGAGATCAGCACCAGCACGACGATCGTCGCAATGTACGGCAGCATGGCGAGGAACTGCGTCGGGATAGGCACGCCGATGGCCTGCGCGTAGAACTGCAGCGCCATCACCGCGCCGAACAGCAATGCCCCGATCAGCAGCCGCCCCGGCCGCCACGTCGCGAATACGACCAGTGCCAGCGCGATCCAGCCGCGCCCGGACGTCAGCTGTTCCTGCCACAAATGCAGGTAGACGATCGAGTAATAACCACCCGCGATCCCCGCCATGCCGCCACCGAAAAGCGTCGCGCCATAACGCACGCCGACTACCGGAAAACCCACGGAATGCGCGACCGAAGGCGACTCGCCCACCGAGCGCAATACCAGCCCCGCGCGAGTTCTATACAAAAACCAGCCGATAACGCCGAACATGATGAACGCGAGATAACCGAGTGGCGTCAGCGTGAAAAACGCCGGACCGATTACGGGAATGGAGGAGAGGCCGGGAATCGGCAGCACATCGATAGTCGCGCGCACCGCCGCCGACGTATAAGGCTTGCCGATATAGGCCGAGAATCCAATGCCGAAAATGGTCAGCGACAAGCCGGTCGCGACCTGGTTCGCCAACATCGTGATGGTGAGGAACGCGAACACGAGCGACATCAGCACGCCCGCGACGATCGCGCCAACAATGCCGAGCCATGGATTGCCGGTGATCGCGGTCACCGCGTAACCGGTCACGGCGCCCATCAGCATCATGCCTTCCACGCCGAGGTTCAATACTCCCGACTTCTCCGCGACAAGCTCGCCAGCACCGGCGAACATCAACGGAATGGCTGCCACAACGGCGCTGGAGGAAAGCGAACTGGCCTGATTGATGTCCATGGTTTTATCTACGAATGTGCGTGCGCCGCGACCCGGCGCCGCACGCGATAGTTGACGAACAGGTCCGCGCCCAGAAGGCAAAACAGCAGCAATCCCTGGAACACCCCGGCGAGCGCCTGCGGCAATTGCAGCGACGTCTGCACTGCTTCGCCGCCGAGATAAAGCAACGCCATCAAGAGGCTCGCGAGGACGATGCCGACCGGATGCAGCCGTCCGACAAACACTACGATGATTGCCGTGAAGCCGTACCCCGGCGACCAGCTCGCCTGCAATTGTCCGATCGGACCGGCCACTTCGCCCATGCCGGCCAATCCGGCGAGACCGCCGCTCAGAAGCAGCGAGGTCCAGATGGCCTTTTTATCGGAGAAACCGGCGTAGCGCGCGGCCAGCGGCGCCAAACCACCCACGTTCATCCGATACCCCGCGAAACTCTTGCGCATGAACAGCCACACGAGCGGGATCGCTACCACGGTCAGGAATACGGACGCATTGATCCGCGTGCCCTTCAGCCACGCCCAGCCCCAGTCGCTATAGAGCCGCGGAAACTGCGCCGAATCGCCGAACATCGCGGAAATCGGGAAATTCATGCCCTCAGGATCGCGCCACGGACCGCTCACCAGATAGATCAGCAACTGCGTCGCGACGTAGGTGAGCATCAGGCTCGTGAGGATTTCGTTGGTGTTGAAGCGGCTCTTGAGCAGCGCGGGAATCGCCGCCCACACCATGCCGCCGATCACGCCGCCAATCATCATCAACGGGAGGACCCACCAGCCGGTGGCGTCTCCAACATGAATCGCTATGCCGCCCGCCACGATCCCGCCAAGCAGCATCTGCCCTTCCGCGCCGATGTTCCACACGTTCGCCCGATACCCGACCGCAAGCCCAAGCGCAATCAGACACAGCGGCGACGCCTTCAGCACGAGTTCAGACCAGCCATTCACGTTCGACAACGGTTCGATAAAAAACCCGTGCATCGCGCGCAGCGGATCCTGGCCCACCAGCGTAAAAATCAGAAAGCCAATCATCAGCGTCAGCACCGCGGCGACCAGCGGCACGGCAATCTGCATGGCGCGCGACGGCGTCGGCCGCGCTTCGAGTCGATAAGGAAAATTCATTGTGTCGGAGCCGTGGTGTCGAGGGCGACGGTGTCGGCGCGGTTGCCATCGAAGAGACCGGCCATGAAAAGGCCGATTTCTTCTGCGTTTGTCAGGCCGGTCTCGCGAACCGGGGAAAGCTTGCCGCGTGCGAGGACGGCGAGGCGGTCGCAGATATCGAAGAGTTCTTCCAGCTCCTCCGATATCACGAGGATTGCTACGCCGCGTGCAGCCAGATCCAGCAGTTGCTGACGGATGAAACCCGCTGCGCCGACATCGACGCCCCAGGTCGGTTGCGCGACGACGAGCACCTTCGGCTCCTGCAGGATCTCGCGTCCCACGATGAACTTCTGCAAGTTACCGCCGGACAAGCTTTGCGCAAGCGCGCCGTTGCCGCCGCAGCGTACGTCGAAGGCGCTGATGCAGTGGTCAGCGAACGCGCGCATGGATTTCGTGCTGATCCAGCCGCCGCGCACCATGTGTTCGCGATGCCCGGTCAGCAGCGCGTTCTCTGCCAGCGACATAGCCGGCACCGCGCCGCGCCCGAGTCGTTCCTCGGGCACGAAGGCGAAGCCGAGCGAGCGCCGTCCGCCCGCGCTGTAGCGTGCCGCCGGCTGGCCGACGATGCTGATGGCATCGGCGGGAATGTGTTTATCGCGGATCTCGCCTGAGAGCGCGGCCAGCAATTCGGCCTGCCCATTCCCCGATACCCCCGCGATGCCGAAAATTTCCCCCGCATGCACCGAGAACGAGACGTTCTCCAGCGACGTACCGAACGGATCGGCGCTCGCGACAGACAGGTTCTTCACCGCGAGTTTCACATCGCCTGGCGTGTGTTCGCGGCGCGTGTAATCGGGCAACGAATGACCGACCATCAGTTGTGCGAGCGATGCATGCGTTTCCTTGCGCGGATCGACGCGGCCCGTCACGCGGCCGCCGCGCATGACCGTCGCGGTCTGGCAGAGCGCCTGGATTTCGTCGAGTTTGTGGCTGATGTACAGAATGCTGCAGCCCTCCGACGCCAGCCGTCTCAACACCGTAAAGAGCTTTTTAACCGCTTGCGGCGTGAGCACGGACGTCGGTTCATCCATGATCAACAGGCGCGGGTTCTGCAGCAGGCAGCGCACGATCTCCACGCGCTGGCGTTCACCCACCGCGAGACTATGCACGTGGCGTTGCGGATCGACATCGAGCCCGTAATCCGCCGATACGTCACGAATCCGCTTGCCTAGCGTCTTCAGGTCGAATTTATCGTCGAGAGCGAGGGCGATGTTTTCGCCCACCGTCAGCGTCTCGAACAGCGAAAAGTGCTGGAACACCATGCCGATGCCAAGCTTTCTCGCCGCCGCCGGACTGCCGATCTCGACCAGCTCGCCCTCCCAGCGAATCTCGCCTTCGTCTGGACGCACCGCGCCGTAGATGATCTTCATCAGCGTCGACTTGCCCGCGCCGTTCTCGCCGAGCACCGCGTGGATTTCACCCGGTTCGACGATGAGCGTCACGTCGTCGTTGGCCTTGACGGCGGGATATTGCTTGCTGATGCCGTGGAGCGCGAGGCGCGATGTAAGCGCACCGCCCGGCTGAATGGATGAGGAAATGGCGTCGCCCATGAAGACTCAGAAAGTGCGGAAATTGCGCAAAACCGGAATGACCGGCATGGCAGCAACGGAAACAAGCAGTCTGCGAGCAAAAGATACCCAAAATGGTGCGGGTCGTCGATTGCTCAAAATTGTGCGCGCAATTAGCAACAGCACGGTGTTGCGTCCGATGCAACGAATGTGCTTGCGGGTATGCCCAGCTTGACGTAGACAATGTGTCATATTAAAAATGATATGTTTTGTACCTTGGTCGATCAGCCTGACCGTATATTGGAGAGAAGATGAGTCAGCAACGCGAAGCGATCGACACTTATCTGTTACGCGTCCTTCACACCCTCTTGATGGAGCGCAGCGTCACGCGCGCGGCCGTCAAGCTCAATCAATCGCAACCGGCGATCAGCGCGGCGCTCAGGCGTCTGCGCGACATCACCGGCGATCCGCTGCTCGTGCGCGGCAAAGCGGGCATGGTGCCGACCGAATACGGCCTGCGCCTGCTCGAGCCCACGCAAAACGCGCTGCGCGAAATTGAGCGCATCAAGGTTCAGCAGCACAACTTCGAACCGTCCACGTCCGTGCGCTGTTATCGCATCGGCTGCCCGGACTATCTGAACGTGCTGTTCGTACCGACCGTTGTGGAGCGCTTTCGTATTGCCGCGCCTAACGCCACGCTCGAATTCCATTCACTCGGTCCCGCTTTTGACTACGAACTCGCGCTGGAGGAAGGCAAGCTCGATATCGTGGTGGGCAACTGGCCCGAGCCGCCGGAACAACTGCATTTGTCGAATCTTTTCGTCGACAAGATTGTCTGTCTCGTCAGTTCCAATCATCCGTTCGCCCGCCGCGGCGCGCTCACGCTCGATCAATATCTCAACGCGCCGCACCTCGCGCCTACGCCGTATTCCGTCGGCCAGCGCGGCGCGATCGATGTGCATCTGGCCCGCGAGCGCCTTAAACGCCATGTGGTCGTCACGCTGCCCTACTTCAATCTCGCGCCGTACGTGCTGATCAAGTCGGATCTCGTGTTCACCACCACGCGTCTCTTCGCCGATCACTATGCCAAGTTCTTGCCGTTGACCGTCGTGCCCGCACCGCTCGATTTTCCGCCGATGCAGTACTACCAACTGTGGCACGAGCGCTGCCATTACTCAGACGAAGTGCGGTGGCTGCGCCACCTCGTCGCCGATGCCACGCGCTCGCTGATCGAAGCGCCCTAGCCTTAGCAATAGCCTTGCTTAGCTGGCCATCGATATAAGCTGGCCCGCCAGCCGGTTATGACGTTCGACGATCGGTCCAAGATCGACGGTCGTCAACTGGCCGTGGCGTACGACCACGCGCCCGTCGATGACGCTCGTCGATACTTGCGACGGCGCGCAGAACACCAGCGCCGCGACGGGATCGTGCAGCGCGCCCGCGAAGCTGTGCTGGCTCAGATCGAAGGAAACGAAATCCGCCGCCATGCCCGGTGCCAACGCGCCGATATCGTCGCGACCCAGCACCTTTGCGCCGCCCAGCGTAGCGATTTCCAGCGCTTCGCGCGCGCTCATGGCATCGGGCCCGAAGCCCACGCGCTGTAGCAGCAACGCTTGCCGCACTTCGGCGACCATCTGCGCGCCATCGTTCGATGCCGATCCGTCGACGCCTATACCGACCGGCACGCCGGCATCGCGCATCGCCCGGATTGGCGCGATACCCGACGCCAGCCGCATGTTCGAACACGGACAATGCGCGACGCCCGTGCCCGTGCGCCCGAACAACTCGATACCCGCACGGTCCAGCTGCACACAATGCGCGTGCCACACATCCGGCCCCACCCAGCCGAGATCTTCCGCATACTCAGCCGGCGACATGCCGAACTTCTCGCGGCTATACGTGACATCGTTCACGTTCTCGGCCAGGTGCGTATGCATCGATACCCCGTATTCCCGCGCCAGCGCCGCCGAGTCGCGCATCAACTCGCGGCTGACCGAGAACGGCGAGCACGGCGCCACGACCACGCGCAGCATCGCGTAACGGCCTTCATCGTTATACGTTTCGATCAGGCGCTGTGTGTCCTTCAGGATCGCGTCTTCTTTCTCTACCACCGAATCGGGCGGCAAACCGCCGTCCTTTTGCCCGACGCTCATGCTGCCGCGCGCCGCGTGAAAACGCATACCGATCTGCTGCGCCGACACGATGCTGTCATCCAGGCGCGCGCCGTTCGGATAAATGTAGAGATGATCGCTCGACGTCGTGCAGCCCGAGAGCAGCAGTTCCGCCATGGCGGTGAGCGTTGATACCTCGATCATCTCGGGCGTCAGGTTCGCCCAGATTTTGTACAGGCTGGTGAGCCAGCCAAACAACTCGGCGTTCTGCGCGGCCGGCACGGCGCGCGTGAGGCTCTGGTACATGTGGTGATGCGTGTTGACCAGACCGGGAATCACCAAGTGACCTGAGAGGTCGAGCACTTCATCCGCGTGCTGCGGCAAGTCGCTTGTCGGTCCCACGGACACGATGCGATTACCTTCAATAAACAAACCACCGTCGCAAATCTCGCGCCGTGTCTCGTCCATGGTCACGAGCACTTGCGCGTTCTTGACCAGTAAGGTCCGGGCTTTCTGTTGCATGTCGATCTCCGATCTTCCACTGTTTTACCGAGGGCGCAAAAGCACCGCTTTGATTCGCGCCTATTACCCGGTTACCCAGCGTCGATCGCCGTCTTCGGGATGCCCAGCCAGCCGAGCTGTGCAAGGCGTTACTGTCCCTAGCCAAAAAGCCCGTGACAATGCGAACACTGCCATAGTTGTCTTCACAGACTCGATATGATCGCGAATTTTGGCTCGCGTAGCATCGGCGGGAAGCGATGAAAAAGGGCTCGAACGTAGGTGACTTTGCGGCAGTTCGCGCGGCCTGCGCTCATGTGCTGCAGATTATTTTGCTTATCGCGGGCGTTATCGTCACCGCAACTTTTTACAATGCTGTACACGGCGCGCATCCTCTCACGCCGACGGGTATGTAGCCACGCTTGTGGAGCCTCGATCCGCCGCTGAATGCCAGAACACAGACGGTTCGATGCGCAGCCGCTCCTCGCACACTATAAGGACAACGCGAATGGGCAAGCTAACAACCCACGTACTCGATACCGCGCACGGCCGCCCCGGCGCCGGCATCAAGGTCGAACTTTTCGTGCTCACCGGCGACGTCCGGCGCGCGCTTCTCACCACGCACACGAACGCCGACGGCCGTTGCGACGCCCCGTTGCTACAGGACGACGCGTTCGTCACAGGCGAATACGAACTGGTGTTTCATGCCGGCGATTACTTTGCAGCCAGTGGCGTGACGTTGCCTCAACCGCGCTTTGTGGATCGGGTGGTGTTGCGCTTTGGCATCGCCGACGCGACGTCGCACTATCACGTGCCCCTGCTAGTCTCGCCTTGGGCTTACAGCACGTATCGCGGCAGCTGAGGTTTTTCCTGGCGCCAGGTCAATTTGGCCGACGCTTTTTCATTCGGCGTCCGTCCGATGTGTGGATAACAGAATTCGTAGTGGAGACGTTTCATGCAAGGTTTTATTGTCGACTGGCTGAATCTGGCGTTGCGCTGGTTGCATGTGGTGGTGGCGATCGCGTGGATTGGGGAGTCGTTCTATTTCGTGGCGCTCGACAACAGCCTGAAGCCGCCGAAAGATCCGGCTGCGACCAAGCGCGGCGTGTTTGGCGAGTTGTGGCATGTGCATGGCGGCGGTTTTTACAACATGCAGAAGTACACGGTTGCGCCGCCGAACATGCCCGACGACCTGCACTGGTCGAAGTGGCCGTCGTACACCACGTGGATGTCGGGCTTTGGCCTGTTCATGGTGTTGTATCTGTTCTCGCCGAGCACGTATCTCATCGATAAGAACGTGCTCGATATGGGGCCTGTGGTTGCCGTTTCAGCGGCGCTTGGGTTCTTGCTCGCGGGCTGGATCGTGTATGACTCGCTGTGCCGCTTGCTGGGCAATCGCGACGGTTTGCTAGGAATCGGCGTGGGCGCTTACGTGATCATTGCTGCGTGGCTCGCATGTCACGTGTTTGCCGGTCGCGCCGCTTATCTGATTACTGGCGCGACCTTGGCCACGATCATGTCAGCGAATGTGTTTTTCGTGATCATTCCCGGCCAGCGCAAGATGGTCGAGGCCATGCTCAAGGGCGAAGTGCCCAATGCCATTTACGGCAAGCGCGGCAAGCAGCGTTCAGTGCACAACACGTATTTCACGTTGCCGGTGGTGTTCGTGATGTTGTCGAATCACTACGCCATGACGTATACGCATCCGTATAACTGGGCTGTGTTGCTGGTCATCATGCTGGCGGGTGCGTTGATCCGACAGTTCTTTGTGATGCGGCATCGTGGGCAGGTGTTGTGGTATTTGCCGGTGATCGGCGTGTTGCTGATGTTTGGCGCGTTTGCGTGGACCATGCCGAAGGGGCGGCCGACCGTGGCGCCGGTGGCGGGTGCGCCGGCGGTTCGTATCGCCGATATTGCGTCTGTGTTGCAGCAACGGTGCGCGACCTGTCATGCGGCGCATCCTACGATGATGGGCGCGGCTCCCGCGGGGGTTTTGCTTGATACGCCGGAGTCGATTTCGCTGAACGCACAGCGGGTTTATCAGCAGGCTGTGGTGTTGAAGGCGATGCCGCTGGGGAATGTCACCCAGATGACCGATGGTGAGCGGCAGAAAATTGCCGCGTGGTTTCAGGGTGGTGCTTTGAAATAGGCGTCAAGCGATAAATTGCGCCAATGCAGCCCGATTTGCTGAATGCATTGGCGGTGCTTTTCATTTGCTCATCTAATGCTTCGGCCGTCATAGGCGCACAACTTAGAGACAGGAACCGGCAGGCACTAGCCGGTTTCTTCCTTTCAAGAAGCAGGTTGCGCTTCGGGAAAATGCCAGTTTCCGTTCAACGCCTCGGTCTGAGGACGATACAGCCGAACCATGTAATTCCACCCTGGCGTGATCGGCAAGCAGTTGACTGTGTTTGCATCGCAACCGCCGAACTGGATCTTGATGGAACCGTCAGCGTCCTTCTTCGCGGTACCGTTGTTGAGCAAGTAGGCGCCGCACTTGTTCGGCTCGTAGTAGCCTTTGGCGTCGTAGACACTCCACGGACCAGAAGCCGTCGGCGGGCACGTCAGCGGCCCGAAGTGTGTAGATGGTTTTTCCGTCGTTCCTGGCTGGCGTGAAGTTGAGATAGCTTGCATCCTTGTCCGGATTGCCTCCCCACGCAGCCGCCGCGCCAATCAGACGTCGCACCGGATCGACCTCGTCCTTCCTGCCAAACGCGCCTTTGAAGGCTGGCATTGTCGACGCGAGGATCAATAGGGCATCACGCACCTTCTGTTGGCTAACCGCGTCCCACTTGGGAATGTCGAGATTACCCGGCGCTTCCTGGCTGACCTTGATGCGGTCCTGTAAGACGTGAACTTGCTTGATATCGTCAGGGCTGCTCGGGTCCACGAGCGTACGAATTGCGACAACCAGGTATCGCGTGCCGACGTTCTCCCGCGTCAAGGTATGAGTGCCCGCGCCATAGAACACGTTCGGAACGTAGTGATCCTCACTGATGACCTACATCGCCATGTAGCGTTTTCCCGGGTCGGGCATCGTGATTGTCACCGGTCCGGGGTCGAGGTCGAAGACACCGGACGAATAGAGCGTGTCACGATTCAGGCGCATCACGGTCTGATGCTCGATCGATGCAGGCTCCCGTCGATGCAAAAGCTTGCCCAGTCCTCCTTGTTTGGCCAATGCGACCACATACTTGTCGGATTCAGCGCGAACGAAGTTGTCGACGGTGACAGGAACGGTGGCGCCGCTGGGCGGCGCAGTTGCGGTTTGAGAATGGGCGGTGCCGAAGACGGCGATGGCCGCGCCCATGCTACAGGTGAGAAACAGTGCTTTCTTCGCGAATCGTTCCTTCCGGTTATGAGATCGGGGCCACCGGCGGCTCATTGCTGAGTTCCGCCAGGACGGCTCTTTACCCGACCGATATCAGAAACGTTAGTGGAGTGCAATTAATGCGATGCGGCGAATGGCACCGCTATTTTCAGCAGGCCAACCCCGACCGGGGCAAAAGTGGAAAGTACCTGTTCGTTACGCCGGACTCAAGGCGAACCGCCCGCGTCCGGCTACCGCATCTCCGTTGACATCACGGAAAGTGCGAGGAACCCTCGTCCATTAACCATACCGACTCATCGAGCTGGACCTCGTTAAGGTTGGCCCCCTCCCCACCCCGATCCACCACAATAAAATCGCTCACTTCGTCAAGTGCAATCAACGGGTGATGCCAGACGCCCTTGGCATAATTCACCCCTTGCCATCCGCGAGTAACGAAGCCGCGAATAGCAGATTCATCAAGCTCACCAGCGGGAGCCACAACGACAAGATACGGCCGATCGTTGAGCGGCAAAAACGCCTGACTTCCTAACGGATGCCGCTCGAGCATCGACACTTCAAACGGCAGCACCCTCGGCTGCCCGCGAAACAGATTCACGATCGGCCGGCCGCCTTTATCCTCCACATCGACTCGGGCAAGATCGTGAAACCGAATCGTCGTGCCGAGGTTGATCGGGATCTGCTTCGCGCCCTCAAGCTCGATTACGTCGCCAAACGGCTCGAACGCCGCCCGGGTCAGCGGTTCAATCGCCAACTTTTTCATCGCAAAGCCTGTCTCAAACCAGCGTGCCAAACAGCCGCAACCGCGATACGCCGCCGTCCGGGTAAATGTTGAACCGCACATGCGTGACGGGACCCAACGCAGCCAACTCAGACTCGAACACATGCTGCTTGTCCATCTGCAACTTCTGCTCGCCAAGCAACACCGGCCAGAACATCGCTTGAGTCACAAGCGAGCTGTCCGTGCCACCCTTCACATACGCAGCCTGCAACGAACACCGGTCAGGATAGTTACCCTTGAAATGCGCGGTATCCACTTCGATCTTCTTGATCACGCCCGGCTGAGCAAGCGCCACGATGCACCAGTCATTGCCCGGCTCACGGCGACGCCGCGTCTCCCAGCCATCCCCCATGTTCGCGCCGCGCCCGGGCATCAGCAAGGTCGAAGCCGGTCCGAAATGCTGGTTGTTCGCACCAACGATGTACGCGCCATTTTCCATGGCGGCGAGATCAAACAGCTCGCTGCGGCTCGCGCTGCTCCAGTCAAGCTGCGGCTGTCCATACACGCGCAATCTCGCGATGCCCCCATCCGGGTAAATGTTCACGCGCAGATGCGTAAACGCCTGCTCGCGAGCGATGTCGACGTAATGATGCGTGTTCCCCTGCAACGTCATGGACGGCACGACCTCGGTCCATTCGGTCGCCTGCGTCGGCGCACCGTCCACCACGTGCGCACCCTCTATGGACGCGGCCGGCGGGAAGTTGCCGGTGAAGTGGCTCGTGTCAATGTCGATGCCCTTGATCACACCCGGCCGCGCCAGTTTCACCACGCACCAGTCGAAGCCGCTCACGCGCTTGCGACGCGTTTCCCAGCCATCCATCCACTTGCCGTTATCGTCGTATTTGCCCACGATAAACACCGCCGGCTCGGGATTCAGCATGCGCTCTTTCGGCGCGAAAAATTCGTCGCTGGCTTCGAGCGCCTGCGCGCCAAGCCGCGGGTCCGCGAGGTTCACATAACGGTGCGTGAATTCTGGCGCGTTGGCATCGAGTGTCGGTAGGGCCATGATGTTTCCTTATAAGGTTTTGAAGTGGGTGCGTGGCTTTCAGGCCGTCAACAAATCGTCGAGCCTGAAGCGCGCTATCCGGTAAATTTGCTGCAGGCTTTCGCGCAACTCGATCTCGCGGCCGTGGTGCAAGCGCGCCTCAAAGTTCGCGATGATGCCGTGGCGATCGAACCCGCGCACAGCCAGGATGAAGGGGAAGCCGAACTTCTCGCGATACGCGGCGTTAAGCGCCTGCAACCTGTCGAACTCTTCTTGCGTGCACAGATCGAGGCCGGCGCCGCTTTGCTCGCGCGTGGATTCATCGGTGAGTTCACCGCGCACCGCAGCCTTGCCGGCGAGCTCCGGGTGAGCGTTGATCAATGCAAGTTGCCGCGTGTCGCTTGCATTATTCACGGCGGCCGTCATGGTCTCGTAAAGCGCATCAATATTCGCAAACGGTCTCTTTGACACCGCCTCTTCCGCCACCCATCGCGAGTGCTCGAAGATACCGGCAAGAGCGCCAACAAACGCGTCCACATTTAAAGTATTGAGTTGATCCAGGGTCATTCGTACAGTGGTCATCACGCGCTCGCTCCAGCCGTGCCTTCGTACGGATGATGCTCGCGCCAGTGACGCGCGATATCCACACGCCGCGTTACCCACACGCGATCGTATTGCTCGATGTGGTCGAGGAAACGTTGCAGCGCGCGGAAGCGTCCTGGACGCCCCAGCAACCGGCAATGCATGCCGATGGACAACATCTTCGGCGCTTCGCTGCCCTCTTCGTAGAGCACATCGAACGCGTCGCGCAGGTACGTGAAAAATTGCTCCGCCGTGTTGAAACCTTGCGGCGTGGCAAAACGCATGTCGTTGGTGTCGAGCGTATAAGGCACGATCAGTTGCGGCATCTTCGCGCCACCGCTCACCTCCACGTCCATCCAGAACGGCAGGTCGTCGCCGTAATAATCCGAGTCGTACAAAAAACCGCCGTGCTCCGCCACCAGGCGGTGCGTGTTCGGGCTGTCACGCCCGGTGTACCAGCCGAGCGGCCGCACACCCGTCACGCGCTCGATGGCCTCCATACCAAGCCGCATGTGCTCCGCTTCTTTCTCCGGCGACATGTCCTGATAGTGAATCCACCGATACCCGTGGCACGCAATCTCATGCCCCAGTTCGACGAATGCACGACCGAGATCCGGATGACGCTCGATCGCCATGCCGACGCCGAACACGGTCAGCGGCAAGCCGCGCTTTTCGAACTCGCGAAGGATGCGCCAGACGCCGGCGCGCGAGCCGTATTCGTAGATGGATTCCATGCTCATGTGACGCGACGGATACGCCGCCGCGCCCACGATTTCCGACAGGAACTGCTCCGATGCCGGATCGCCATGAAGTACGCAGTTCTCCCCGCCTTCCTCGTAATTCAGGACGAATTGCACGGCAATGCGTGCGTCGCCGGGCCAGTTTGGCTGCACGGGATACCGGCCGTAGCCGATCAGGTCGCGTGGGTACTTCGATTCATTCGACATGGCTGGATGAGTGCGTAGAAGTCGATGGGGCCGCACGCGGTCAAGGACCCGCGCGACGATGGGTCAGTTTAGCGAAAACACATCGCCGCGCCCATATTCATACGCAGATATTGCCTGTCAGGCGGGATGTATGGTCCCGCCGTTTTATGTGGGTTTACCTGGGCTAAAGGGCGCTAACGCGCCGTCGTATTGCTTCGCTAGGGGGCGCGCATAGTCGCCGCGTTTCGACGTTCGCAGTTTTAGCGCAATCAACGCCTCCGCCCATTTCACCGCCGTTGTCACGCCTTCTATGACCGGTGCACCGATCGCATCCTCGATCTCGCGGCAGAACTCGGCCATGCCCGCGCAGCCCAGGACGATGGACTCCGCATCGTCTTCCGCCAACGCACGGCGACACTCATCGATGATGATCGAACGCGCCTTCGAGCCGGGGATATCCAGGTCCAGAACCGCTACGTCGGTTGCGCGAACGTTCTTGCAGAAACGCTTCATGCCGTAACGCTCCGCCAGATGCCACGACATCGTGCAGGTACGTTTCAAGGTCGTCACTACGCTGAAGCTCGGTGCTATGACGCTTGCTGCATGCATCGCAGCCTCAGCTATGCCTATGACCGGACCTTTCGATAACTCTCTCGCCGCGTACAGCGCCGGGTCGCCGAAGCAGGCTATGACGTAACCGTCCATGCCCTCTTTCTCGCCCTTTTCTATCTCCTGCAGCAAGGCTAGTGAGGCAAGCGCTTCGTCGTAGTAACCCTCGATGGACGGCGGCCCCATCGACGCGCTTACCGAGATTATTTCTGTTCCTGTTGATGCTACTTCCCTCGCGCAACGGTCCATCGCCAACGTCATGCGTTCAGTTGTGTTCGGGTTAATCAGCTTGATGCGCATTTGGTTTGCCCTTTAGTTCTTGCCAGCGCTATTTGATTCGGATTGCGTAGCGCTTTCCTACACTGTGCCTAGCCAACCGTGGCCATCGCTTCCTTGGGTTCACGGACGCGATGGCTGCCTGATCCTGTCCTCATGCAAAGTTAGACACCGATTTCTTGTCCGCGATGATCCTGTAGAACAAAGCGCCCAACCCTGCTCCGATAAACCACGAGAAGTTGCCCGCGCCCTCCAGCGAAGGAACCATCACGCATGCTACTGCAATGGCCGCCGCCGGCAACAATGCTGCCACCGCACGCCAATTCACACCGTTGCTATACCAGTAGCGACCCGACTCCGACGTCGTGTACAACTCTTCCACCTTGAACTTGCCACGCTTCATCAGGTAGAAGTCCACGATCAGCACGCCATACAACGGACCAATGAAACTACCGAGCACATCGAGCGTGTAGTGGATCACTGCAGGGTTGTTGAAGAGGTTCCACGGGGTGATGAAGATCGATGCCACCGCGGCCATCATGCCGCCCATCCGCCAACTGATCAGACGCGGCGCGACGTTCGAGAAATCAAACGCCGGCGAAACGAAATTAGCCACGATGTTGATACCGATAGTCGCGATGGTGAAGGTCAACGCGCCCAGGATCACTGCGGTCGGCTGGTCGATACGTCCTACCGTTTCCACAGGGTCTGTGATCAACTGCCCAAAGACCGGCAAGGTCGCCGCC
Source organism: Caballeronia sp. SEWSISQ10-4 2 (assembly GCF_030464885.1). Taxonomy (GTDB): domain Bacteria; phylum Pseudomonadota; class Gammaproteobacteria; order Burkholderiales; family Burkholderiaceae; genus Caballeronia. The sequence continues at coordinate 16,273 of NZ_JALPRJ010000026.1, forward strand.
GTCGTGACAACCGTCACCAGCGAGAACGCCAGGAAGTTGACCGGCAAGCCCCAGAAGTTGCCTCGCTTCACGCTCTTGAAACTCCGGCAGTAACGCGAGAAGTCGCCGAAATTCAACATCGGCCCGGAGAAGTACGAGACCACCAGGGAGATCGCCGTGATCATGACCGGCACGACCTCCATGCCGTGGTATTTCACGCCGCCCAGATTCAAGCCGATGTTGCGCCAGCCCGCACGCCACACCATGTAGCCGGCCAGGATGAACATGACCACGTAGACCGCCGGACCCGCGAAGTCGATGAACTTCTTGATCATCTCCATCCCGCGCCAGAACACCACTGCCTGCAATACCCACAGCAACATGAATCCAGCCCAGCCCAGCGCCGATAACCCGACAAAGCCATATTTATGGACATCGGCGTAAGGCAACCATTGCGGCACGAATTTCAGCACCACGATCACCAGCGCACTCGACGCCAGGAACGTCTGGATGCCATACCATGCCACTGCGATCAAACCGCGAATCACTGCGGGAAGGTTCGCACCCAGCACACCAAAGGTCACCCGGCACGCCACGGGATACGGCACGCCTGCCTGCTGGCTCGGCCTTGCTATCAGATTGCACAGCAGGTTCACTATGCCGATTCCTATGAGCAATGAAATCAGCACCTGCCAGCTCGTCAGCCCCAATGCAAACAAGCTCCCCGCGAACACATAACCGCCCACGCTGTGCACATCCGACATCCAGAACGCAAAGATGTTGTAGGCGCTCCACGTCTGATGTTTGAGCGGCGCGAGGTCATCGTTGTAAAGCCGGTCGCTGTATCCGGCCGGATGATCAGGATCCCTACCTGAATCGTCTTCATAAGAAGGTATTGCAGCACTACCCGGGGTCGCACTGAACTGAACCATGACTTCTCCTTGAATGAGCTCGGCAATCAAGCCGCGAATAGTCGACTTCGTATAGCCTTCGTATAGCAATACGCACCGTCGCGTCGTCAACGCGCAGCGCTTTCTTGTCGGTATGGGCTAACCGTCCGGCAGCCGTGGGCAAATCCGCGTCCAGACGCAATTCATCCACTCGGCACGCGCAATAACGCGCATGCGTCCACGGAAAAGGCATGGTGAAAGACCACGCATTCATTGAATGCGGGCTTTGAACTTCATTCGGCTTTCAGATATAGGTATTACGTCGCGCCCTGAGAACGGTCGCGCGGTTTTGCTGCAAGTCAGGCGCTTTTATCGCGCTCACTTAGCTTCGGCTTTGCAAAGACTTCACGCAAATCGACCGCACCACGGGCGGGCCGGTCAAGCATCTTCAGTTCGACTTCCTGCAAGTGGCGCGCCATCAGTTCGGCGGCCTTGGGTGCATCGCCGGCATCGAGCGCGGCCAGGATATGTTCATGATCTTCAAAGCTGCACGAGCTCTTGCCAAGCGATTCGTACAGCGCCGATATCAGCGTGGAGCGAGCCACCAGCCCCGACAAACATTCGCACAACACGGTATTGCCGGTAAGCTGCGCAAGCTCCGTATGGAACTCGCCGGACAGCCGTATCCATGATGGAAAATCGCGGCTCTCATATGCTTTGCGCTCGCGTCCGATCGTGGCGCTGATCGACTTGAGCCGGCGCGTGCCGTGCCCTTTACAGATCCGCTCAACCACTGCCATTTCGATGATCCGCCGCATCTCGAACACTTCGTGCACTTCCTGCACCGAAGGGCTTGCGACGAACGCGCCACGATTCGGTTCAAGGTCGACCAGCCGCTCACTCGCGAGTTGGGCCAACGCCAGTCGCACGGTCCCGCGCTTCACGTCGAATACTTCGCATAACTGTGCTTCTGTCAGCTTCGCGCCGGGAGCGAGACGGTGCTCGAGAATAGCGTCGCGAATATTCGCCGCAATCGATTCCGCCGTCGCCGCTGCAACCGACGCCGCAGTGCCAATGACGCTCACCTTCGATAAGTCTTTCAGTTTCGCTTCGGACATGGTCGTGTTCGCTCTATGTGATACATCTTATGACGGACATAAAAACTGTCAACAATTTCGGAGAACTTTTTTTGTTTTGAGAATGAATTTCGTCAGGTCAATTCCTTAAGTCCCTTCGTAGCAAGGGATACAGTAAATTAATTAAGCAATAAAGGCGAAGATCAAGGTCTATTTTTGTTGACAATCTTATGCACGATATTCGTGCGAGTTTGCTCAGAAGCGGTGCGGTACGCAAAAAAAAAGCGCCCTTCCGGACGCTCGCTTCAATCGCATGACGCGCTGCTACGCCAGGTGCGGATAGTCGGAAAGCTTCATTTCAAAGCCGTGTGAGCGGGCGACAAGATGCGCGGTCGCGCCGAACGGCAGCGTCAGCAAATCGGGCACGTGCCCGAACTTCAATCCCGTCACGACAGGGATCCGGATCACCGACCGGACTTGTTCGAGCATGGTCTCGAACATATAGCCATTGTCGTACTCAGATAGCGTCCCGCCCGTGAATTCGCCAAGCACCAGCACCTGCTGCCGCGCAAGAATTCCCGACTGATGCAACTGATAAATCATGCGTTCAACGCGATACGGATGCTCGTTCACATCTTCAATGAACAGGACCCCGCCCTCCACCGGCGGCATGTACTGCGTGCCGATCAGCGACGCGATAATCGCCAGATTGCCGCCCCACAACATGCCGGTAACATCGATGGACTGGGCCTGCGGAACGTGGCTCGTCACCTTGAACGACGGTTTCGTGATCGCGTTCCAGAAATGCTCCATCGTGAATGCGCTCGGTTCTTCCGCGCCGAAATCGGCGGTGAGCATCGGGCCGCCAAAGCTCTTGATGCCGGCGCGAGCGTACAGCGCGAGCTGGATCGCGGTGAAGTCGCTATGGCCGACAATCGCGATCGGCCGGTCTTGCAAACGGCGTTGCAATCCCTCGTAGTCGAGGCCGTGAAGAATGCGCGTGGCGCCGTAACCGCCACGCACCGCAAGCACGATGTCAGGCAGGCTGCGCGACGGATCGGCAAGCCGGTTGATGTCTGCGGCGCGTTCGCAGTCGGTGCCACCGAAGCGTTCATGACGACGGTGCGCCGCCGACACATTTTCCAACCGGTGCCCCTGCGCACGCAGGCGCTCCGTCGCGCGCTCCACCGCTTCGGAATTAGGATAGCCGGAGGGTGCGACGAGATCGATGCTACGCGGCTGGTGGGTCATGAGCGAATGGAAAGAGGATCGGTAGAGTTGTCAGTTTGTCCGGCGTTGCGAGCATCGCGTGCCGCCCGCACAGCGCGTCGGCGTTCGGCAAAAAAACTGCGCAGCGCGTTCGCGCATTCGTCGCCGAGCACGCCGCCTGTGACGGTCGTGTGGTGGTTGAGATTGCCGATGGCGAATGCATCGACAACACTCCCGCACGCGCCCGTCTTCGGATCGTGCGCGCCGAACACCACGCGGGCAATCCGCGCATGCATGATCGCGCCCGCGCACATGATGCAGGGTTCAAGCGTGACGTAGAGTTCGCAACCCGGCAACCGGTAGTTTTCGAGCACCACCGACCCCGCGCGCAACGCGGCCATTTCGGCATGCGCCGAGGGATCGTGAGCGCCTATCGGATGATTGAAGCCGGTCGCGATAACTTCGTCGCCACGCACCAACACCGCGCCGACCGGCACTTCGCCCAACTCGCGCGCTTGCTCGGCCGCGGCCTGCGCGAGCGCCATGAAACGGCGGTCGCGTTCGGCGGCGGCCGTCAGGGCAAGATCGGTTGCGGGTGTAAGGGTCACTTTTTGGCGGCCTGATCGTGCGTCTCGGCTTGGGCGTTCCTGTCGTTCTCCGACAGGCGCTCAGACAAACGCTCGGCAATGCGCCGCCGGTATTCCAGCGGCATCACCGTGCTGCCGCCGCGCAACGATTCAAGCGCCATGTCGAGCGCCAGCATCTTGGCTTGCAGCTTGCGGCGGGTCGCCGGATCTTCCGTGCTGCCAGATTCGTTTTGCAGATCGCGCAGCGCCCGCAAATGTTCGACGGCAGGCGGCACAAAGCCGGCATTTTTCATAATGCGGTTGGCAACGCGGACTTCTTCGGGGACCAGGGCGTCGTCGTCGAACTCGAGAGGCTCGCCCGCGCCGGGCAGATTGTCGAACTCACCGCGCGCGGCAGCGGCCGAAATTCGCTGTTCGACCAGGGCATCTAGCAGTTTCATCGGCGTTTTAGGTGCCGGTGACCGGCGTGTCGAACGTTTGTTGAGAAACGTTTCGAGCAGCGGGATCGAGCCGGACTGTCACGTTTTCAGGGTTGCGCTTCGCGGCTTCAATCACCTTCAGTGAGCCGCCGGCTGCGTGGGAAGCCGGGTGAGCGATCCCGGCGCAACGCGCTTCGGGGATGCCAACTTGCCAATTTCACATTCTATCAGGGCGGTTCGTGCCGAACAGAAGCATGCCGCAAGGTGGAAAACCGCGGAGCTAAGCCGGATCGACCGCCTTGCGTCGATAACCTTCCGTCGCAAGCAACAAACTTCGGGTGTATTCGTGCGCCACGTTTTGCTCGCGCACCGCTTCGATGGGAAGCTGCTCCACGATCTCGCCATCACGCATCACCGCGACTCTCTGGCATAAAAATCCGACCACGGCCATGTTGTGACTCACGAGGATCATCGTGAGATTGCGTTCACGATGCAGCCGCCGCAGCAGGTTCAAAATCTCTGCCTGCACGGACACGTCGAGCGCGGACGTCGGTTCGTCGAGCAGCAGCACACGCGGCTCGACAATCAGCGCCCGGGCGATCGCTACGCGCTGGCGCTGCCCGCCCGACAGTTGATGCGCATACCGGAAGCGGAATGCGGGGCCGAGGCCGACTTCGCGCAACGCGTCAAGAATGCGGGCGTCATGGCGATCCATGCCGTTGATGGTGAGCGGCTCCCGCAGCGTCTGGTCGACGGTAAAGCGCGGATACAGAGACCCGTACGGGTCCTGGAACACCATCTGCACTTCGCGCCTGAACGCGCGCTCGATGTGTTTGCCAAGCGTATGGCGGCCGATCCGCATCGAGCCGTTGGCGATCGGCAGAAGTCCGGTCAGCGCACGAAGGACCGTCGATTTACCCGAACCCGATTCGCCGACGAGTCCAAACACTTCGCCTTCATCGACATGAAAGGTAGCCGAGCGAACCGCATCGGCGAAACCGGTTTTCGTTTTAAAGCGTACCTGTACCTCGTTTGCTTCGATCATGGCGCGACCTCGCTGAACCATGCGGGATCGCGTTGCAGCACCGGCAGTTCGTCCGGTGGATTGCGCAATGGCGGGCTCGCGGCCAGCAAACCACGCGTATACGGATGCTGCGCGTGGGCCAGATCGCGCGCCGCGCAGGTCTCGACCACACGCCCGCCGACCATCACCAACACGCGGTCGCAGAACGACATCACCAGCGGCAAATCGTGGCTGATGAAGATCAATCCCGTATTGTGCTTCGCGATCATTTCGTCGAGCACCGACAACACCTGCATGGAGACGAGCACATCGAGCGCGCTGGTCGGTTCGTCGGCGATCAGCAACTTGGGGCCCGACGACACCATCATCGCGATCATCACGCGCTGGCCCATGCCACCGGACAATTCGTGCGGATAGGCATCGGCGACGCGCTGCGGATCGCGGATATGCACCGCGTCCAGTGCGGCCACGATGCGTTCGCGCATCGCGTTCGCATTCAGCTTCGGCGACTGCCGCGCGAACGCTTCGCGCATCTGCTGCGCAACTGTCATCACCGGGTTCAGCGAATACTTCGGGTCCTGAAGGATCATGCTCATATGCGTGCCGCAAAGACGCCGCCGCTCCTTCGGGCGCATGGCGAGCAGATTGTGGTTATCGATGTTCATGGCATCGGCCGACCAGCGCGCCGACGACGGCAACAGCCCCAGCAATGCCCGTCCGGTCAGCGATTTGCCCGACCCCGATTCGCCGACAATGCCTAGCCTCTCGCCCCTCGCGACCGTCAGAGATATACCGCGTACCGCTTCAGTCAGCGTACCGTCGTGGGCCTCGAAGGCGATGCGCAGGTTATCGATCTCGCAGAGGGTATCGGCTTGCATGTCAGCCTCCTTGGCGGGGATCGAAGACATCGCGCAGACCGTCGCCGAGCAGGTTGAACGCAAGACTCACCAGCAAAATAGCGATACCGGGAATGGTCGCAACCCACCATGCATCGAGCAGCACGCCGCGCCCCGAGGCCACCATGAAACCCCATTCAGGACTCGGCGGTTGTGCGCCGAGCCCAAGAAAACCCAGCCCCGCAACCGTCAGGATGATGCCGGCCATGTCGAGCGTCGCGCGCACGATCACCGACGACGAACACATCGGGACGATATAACGCAGCAAGATCCTCATCGACGATGCCCCTTGCAAGCGCGCCACGTGGATGAAATCAGCCTGCACCAGCCGCAGCGTCTCGGCACGTGCGAGCCTTGCATACGGCGGCCACGCTGTAATCGAGATCGCGATCACCGCATTGATCACGCCTGGCCCAAGCGCCGCGGCGAACGCGAGCGCCAGCACGATCTTCGGAAACGCGAGCGCGATATCGGTCAGGCGCATCAGGACGGTATCGACGAAACCGCCGCAAAAACCCGCTGTCGTGCCGATCAGCAAACCCACCGGCACGACCAGCACCACGACCAGGATCGCGATACTTAACGTCAGCCGCGAACCAATCACAAGCCGCGCGAGAATGTCGCGGCCGAGCTGATCGGTGCCGAACCAGTGCGACGGAGAACCGGGAGGCAAGAGCCGGTCGCTTAGTACTTGCCGCAAGGGATCCTGCAGCGGCAGCAACGGGCCGATAGCGGCGAACACGATCAGCAGCAGCAGGATCACCAGCCCGAATACGCTCAGCGGATTGCTGGCGAAACGGCGCCAGCGCCGGTACGCCAGCCCCAACGCGGCTTGCCTGCGCGACGCGGGCGTGTCCGTAAGAAGCCACGCATGACACTCTTTGCGCGAGGACTTCATTGCGTTAGCGGAGTTGTCGGTGGATGGAAGCACGTCATGAACCTTTGACAGTCATCGGGCACGCGGATCGAACACGCGATACAGCGCGTCCGTCAGCAGGTTGAGCGTGATGAACGTGGCGCCGATCACGAGCGTGCTGCCGAGCACCGCGTTCATGTCCGCGTTGAGCAACGCGCCCGTGAGATAGGAACCGATGCCCGGCCACGCGAACACAATTTCCGTCAGGACGGAGCCTTCCAGCAGATAGCTATAAGCGAGCGCAATCACAGTCAGGAGCGGCACGGCGATATTGCCGAACGCGTGACGCCAGATCACGCGACGTTCGCTCAGGCCCATCGCGCGCGCGGTCACGATGTATTCCTGACTCAATTGCTCAAGCATGAACGATCGCGTCATGCGGCTTAAGTAGGCGATGGAATAGAACGCGAGAATGGCCGCGGGCAACACAATATGCGAAAGCGCATTCTTGAACACGTCCCACTCGCCGGCCAGAATGGAATCGACCAGCAGACTGCCTGTGCGGGTATCGACCAGACCGTCGTACAGCGGGTCGATGCGCCCCGGCCCCGATACCCAATGCAACTTGGCATAGAACAGCAGCAGGCCCATCAGCGCGAGCCAGAACACCGGCAGCGAGCTTCCCGCCAGCCCGATGAATCGCGCGACGTGATCGACCCAGCGGTTATGACGAACAGCCGCTGCCACGCCGAGCGGCACGCCGATCACGATGCCAATGAACGTAGACAGTGTGGCGAGTTCTAGCGTAGCCGGAAAGACACGTTTGATGTCGTCTATCACCGGGTTCGACGTCAGCAGCGACATGCCCAGATCGCCATGCAGCACGTCGCGCACGTAGATCATGAATTGCACGATCAACGGCTTGTCGAGCCCGAGCGCCACACGCGCCGCTGCATATGCCTGCGCCGACGCACGCTCGCCGAGCATCGCGAGTAACGGATCGATCGGGATTTTTCGCCCGATGAAAAACGTCACCCCGAGCAACCCGATGAACGTCACGGCGAGCATCAGCAGCCAGCGCACGAGCAGCCACGTCCGACGCACGCCGGCGTGACGGGCGAGCACGCCTTGCAGGCGCTGAAACGCGGTGAGTTGTGCGGCCACGCCTACTGTTTCTTCAGGTCACGGTACGACACGAGGTCGAAGATCGGCCCGACTTCCAGACCGGTCACGCCCGGTCGCACCGCAACCTGCGAGACCTTCTGGAACATGATCACAAACGGCGAGTTCGCGAGAAACTCTTTCTGCATCGCTTCATAGCGTTGCGCGCGCTTCGTCGTCGACGATTCCTCCAGCGCCGCCTGAGTCTCTTTCGTCAATTGCGGAATGTCCCACGAATTACGCCACGCAAGCATCTTGAAGCTCGATTTGTCGGAGTTATCCGGATTCCAGGCAAAGCCCTGCGCGTTGCTGTGCGGATCGATGTAATCCGCCGACCACTCACCAATATAGATGTCATGCTGACGCGCGCGATACTTGCCGAGGGTCTGTTTATTGTCGCTGGATATCAGTTCGACCTTGATGCCGCCAAGCGCCAGATTCGCCTGCACAGCCTGCGCGATTTCGCCGTACGGCGAGTCGTTACGCACGTCCATCTTCACCGTGAAGCCGTTCGGCACGCCCGCTTTTGCCAGCAGCGCTTTCGCCTTCACTACGTCCTGGCGATACGGATTCGTGTTCAGCGCACCGAGGAAACCTTCGGGCAGGAACGTCTCGTGAACCTTGTACGTGGTCCGCACAATGTTGTGCTGGATGCCGTTGTAGTCGATCAGCCATTTCATGGCTTCCTGCACATCGGGCTTCGCGAGATTCGGGTTCTTGTTGTTTAGCCCGAGATACATCAGCGTGGCTTGCGGCACCGAGGTCACGCGAATCGTGCCCTTCTTCGTCAGCGTATCCAGGTCGTCGGGGCTCAGGTCACGCGCGACATCGATATCGCCATTTTCGATCATCAACCGCTGGCTCGACGCTTCCGGCACATGCCGCATCACGATGCGTTTCATGGCCAGCTGCATCCGATAACCATCGAAACGCTGCAGCACGATGCTGTCATTCGCGGTCCACTTCACGAGCTTGTATGCGCCCGACCCCGCCTCGTTCGTCTTCAGCCACTCGTTGCCGAAATCGTTACCCTTCGCATGCGATTCGAGCAGTTTCCTGTCGAGCACGGAAGCGGGCCATGAGCCCAGCACGTTCAGCACGAAGGTGGGAGCGTACTTCTGGTCGGTCGTGATCGAGACTGTGCTGTCATCGATTTTTTTCACGTTCTGCAACGCGTTTTCCTTTGTCAGTCCGATGCCTGCGAGCACGGCCGCCGCGCCCTTATCGAGTAACGCGGTGCGCTGGATCGACCACGCGACGTCGTCGGCGGTTAGCGGGTTGCCCGAGTGGAACTTGAGGCCGGTGCGAATCTTGAAGGTGAACGTGAGACCGTCTGCACTCACTGCCCACGACTGCGCAACGTCGCCGTTGAAGCGAGCTGGATCTTTCAGGTCGACGCGAATCAGGCGATCATAGGTATTCGCAACGTATTCCTGCGGCACCAGTTCGTAGATCTCGCCCGGGTCGAGCGTGGTGAATTCGTCGAGCAAGGTTGCCATCACCAGCATGTCCTTCGGCGTGGCCGCTTCCGCGATGCGCGTGCCGGCAAGCATCAGTACCGACACTGCGGCAATGGCTGCCAGCGCGTTGCACAATACCCCGTTGAATACCCTTTTCATACTCGCTCCGTGAGAGATAGTGATTGTTAGATATTCTGCGCGCACCAGCGGCTACATGAGCCGCAACGGGCCGCTGTCGGTGTTGTCGATTACTTCGAGTGCTCGCGAGCCGGGCAATTCGTAATGCCACCACTCGCTGGGAATATGGGTGAACCCTGCGCCATGCATCACGCCAAGCAGCAGCGTCCGGTTGCGCTGGATATGCTCCGGCAGACCCGGATGGAAGTGTTCCGAGGCGATCGACATCTCGTCGAAACCGGTGCCCATATCGAGGTCCTGACCGTTTGCATCGACCAGTGTCAGGTCGATCGCCGTACCGCGGCTATGGTTTGATCCGCGCTTCAAGTCGGCGATGTAGGTCGGGTCGGGAAGGAAGTCCCATAGCACCTGCTGGGCTTGCGGCGGACGGTAAGCGTCGAATATCTTGAGCGTCATGCCAATGTTGGCCGCCAGCTCGACAGCTTTCTTCAGGGCGGCTTCGGCAGGGGCCAGGAGCAGGCAATGCGCCGTCTTGTAGATCGGCTTGCCTGTCAGGTTGCGATCGGTTGCGTAGACCAGGTCGATCGCGACGCGGTGCGTTTCAGGGGTGATTCTCAGCAGACGGTGATCGGGCATCGGCGGCGTTGGTTTCAAAGCTCACGGGTTCGTGCGGTGCCGTTATTGTTTATCAAAACGAGGAGTTTGGGGGTGAATGTGGCGGACATACCTCACTCTGTGGATAAAGGTCATATTCGCACAGGGCGTTGGAGGGGTCGCGCTCAAGGCGTAGTCAACGCACCTGACTCTGCGCCGACGGTCGCACCGGTGGGAATCTCAGGCCCCGTCAGCGATCATCGAACCTCAATTAAACCTCGCCAAAAATCGGGCGTTTGGGTTCGAAAGGAGGATGGTGAAGATACTCGCGGTACGGCAGGCGCCGCCCGATTGTGGGGATACTAAGCGCTACCGGACAAGAACCGGCAGCAATCGAAAGCGGTTCGATGCACACCCGTCGAACCGCTTTCGAAGCGTAGACAGATTACTGCGCCATCGCGCCCGAAGCCGGATGGTCCATCTTCTTCATCTTGTCGTCCTTCTTCATCGCGTCCTTTTTCATCGCGTCTTTCGACATCGAATCTTTCGACATGGCATCCTTGGACATGGTGTCCTTTGCCATCGAATCGTGGGCCATGGCATCGCTAGCCTGAGCGTATGCCATTGAACCACCCAGGGCCAGCGTTGCTGCGAGTGCTGCAGTGATGAACAGTTTCATATCAACCTCTTCTTGGAGTAAAAGTATCCGGTCCTGCCGGGGTGAATCGAAGTACCTGACGCCGCGATGTTGCTCGGTCATTCGTGCCGTCAGGAACCTCCGAACCAGTTGTAGCCCTGATCGACCCAATAGCCGCCAGGGAATTTGTTGGTGACGAAAATCTCCATGATGTGCTTCGGATTCTTATATCCCAGTTTAGTAGGCATCCTTAGTTTCATCGGATAACCGTACTTGGGCGGCAATTGCTGGCCATCGAAAGTGAACGTCAGCAGCGTCTGCGAATGCAAGGCTGTGGGCATGTCGATGCTTTCGTAGTAGTCGTCAGCGCATCTGAAACCGACATACTTCGCCGACGTATCCGCCCCCACCTGCTTCAGGAACTCCGAGAATGGCGTGCCGCCCCAGCGTCCGATCGCACTCCATCCTTCCACGCAGATGTGCCGCGTGATCTGCTCCGCTTTCGGCAACGCGTATAGCTCGGGCAAGCTCCACGTTTTTGTGTTCTGCACCAGCCCGCTTACTTTCAGGCGAAAGTCGGAGCCATCGACTATGGGAACGTCGTCGATTCCATAGAACGCGTTGAACGGAAATGGCCGCGTGATCTGCGCTTCGGTATAGGTCGGCGCCAGACGGTTCGGATCGAAGAGCCAGCCTTGCACGGTATCGTTCAGACGCGAGACACGGCTCAGGAACGTCTCGACGGATTTATCGTCAGATAGACTGCAGCCGCTCAGCATCGCGAGGCCGCCGAGCGTGACAATGCGCTTGCCGAACAGGCGGCGGGACGGCATGTCCAGTTCACGGCGAACGTCGATGATCAGCGACTCGCGGTCTACGCTCACGCGGTTTGGCTTCACGGGTTTCATGATCGAGATTCCTCGAGTCTTTAAGTAATCGGCTGACTCAGCGGCCACGAATCATCGTGAGCAACGAGCGCGGCACCAGTGACACCATCACCAGGTGCACGACAATGAATGCCGCCAGCAACGCCATGGCCGAGAAGTGCACAACGCGCGCAAAGTCATAACCGCCCATCAGTTCGCGCAGCAACGGAAACTGCACCGACTTCCAGATTGCAAGGCCGGACAGGATGAGCACGGTGATATCAAGCATCACGAACAAATACGCAAACTTCTGCACGGCGTTGTATTTGCTCGGATCGGCATGCGATAAATGTCCCTTAAGCGCTTCGCCCAGGTCATGCAGAATTGCGCGCGGCGACAGCGGAAAAAACTTGTGCCTGATGCGGCCCGTGACAACGTTCATCGCGAGATAGAAAATCCCGTTGAAGAACAGCAGCCACATGGCAGCGAAGTGCCATTGCAACGCGCCACCCAGCCATCCCCCAAGCGTGATGCCCGGCGGAATCACAAAACCCTTGAATACCGGCGACGCGTCGTAGATCCGCCATCCCGACAACATCATCAGGATTGCCGCGAGTGCGTTCAGCCAATGCGAGATGCGTACCCACGCAGGCTGGATCGTCCGTACGGGACTCACACTGCCCGCTTCATGTGTTGCGTTCATCTGGACCTCCACGACTTGCTTTCGTCTTGCGCAACGATCTGTTTTGAACCGCTCCTTCATCGTCTGCATGAAGTCTTCAAGAGAGCGTTGTTTGTGGTTAGTTGCCAGGTAATTCGTCGGATTTATCTGGCGGGTTACATCGTCGAATGAAATTTTTGTTGGCGCGAAATCGGTCATGCAGTGCGCGTATGTGAGTTAGTTCGTCGAAGAAGGCCAACGGGTTACAGCGGAAGATTTTTTGTCGCCGACAACCCGTCGCAGCGAGCACACGACTTAAAAGAAGGGTCGACTAGGCGATGAAGAGCTATGCCAGGGCGGCCGCTCTGTTATCCGGCAAAGGACCGGTCATCGAGCAATACAAGCACGGGACGCAGGAGTCCCTCCAGCAACGCGGGTTCCGGCCGGGAGCGCGCCAGGACGCGAATACCAAGCAGGACCGCCAGCAGCAGCCGCGCGAAATCTTCAGCCGGCTGCACGGTCGAGATCTCGCCCGATTGCTGACCTGCCGCCACGCAGCGGCGAAAATAGGCTTCGAGCTTCACCAGCACATCCGCCACGACCTGCTGGAACTCGGGATCGTGAGGCGCCACTTCCATCGCCGAATTGACCAGCATGCAGCCCTTGCGATCCTCGTCGGTGAGCGACCGGTGCACGATCTCGTGGAAGAACGCCTTGATCGATTGAAGCGGTGAGAGCTCACCTTCGCAACGCCGGATACGATCGTCGACGCTATGCGATACATAGTGAGCCAGCGCCTTTCCAAATAGCCCCCGCTTGTCGCCGAATGCGTTGTAGAGGCTCGCGCCCGTGATGCCCATGCTCTGCGCCAGTTCACGAACCGATGTGGCTTCGTACCCGTGGTTCCAGAAACACAGGACCGCAGCGTCGAGCACTGCGGCTTCGTCGAACTCTCTTGGCCGTGGCATGCGATCCTTCACTCCCTTGACCGAGGCAATATTGCCATTCCGGTTTCGTTCGGATATTCTAAATCGATCGATCTAGAATGCAAATAATCGAGGTCATCAGGCAATAAAGCCTCTGTCTTCGCGTGAACCTTACAAATTTATTGCGTGCCGGACTCGCCGATTGGCGGCGCCGAAAACGGTCTCATCGAACTCACACTCAAGGACGACATGATCCGTTTCTACTTTCATCCAACGCCGAATCCCGCCAAGGTCGCGCTCTTTCTCGAAGAGAGCGGACTGGAATACGAAGTGTGCCCCGTCGACACCAGCAAGGGCGAGCAGCATCTGCCGGCATTCAGGAGCATTAACCCGAACGGCAAGGTGCCTGCCATCGTCGATACCGACGGTCCCGGCGGATCCGAAGCACGGGTGTTCGACTCCAGCGCCATCCTGCTGTATCTCGCCGACAAAACGCAGCGCTTTGCCGGCACACCTGCGGACCGGCCCGAGTTGTTGTCGTGGCTGTTCTTCATCAGCTCGGGACTCGGCCCCTTTTCGGGCCAGGCGGTGCACTTTCAGCATGCCGCACCGGAAAAAATCCCTTACGCGATCAACCGATACCGGCGGGAAATCGAGCGGCACTATCGTGTGCTTGACGAGCACTTGTCCAAGCGCGAGTACATCGTCGGAGACAGTTATTCGATTGTCGATATGTCCGCCTGGGGATGGCTCGAACGCGCGCCGCGCGTATTGGCCAGCGAGGAGCCGCTTGCCGCATTGCCGAATCTGCGCCGTTTCTTCGATGCCATCAGTGCACGACCGGCGGTGGAACGGGCACGCGCGGTGGGACGCGACTTTACGTTCAAGCGAGAGATCGACGAAGCGGCACGGCGGGCACTGTTCCCATCGAACTATCCCGAGACCGCGCGTTAAGCGCGCCAGGCGGCTATTTCGACCCAACGCGCAATCGACAGCAGCAAGCCGATCCGGCACAATCCGCGCACCTCGCCGTCGGCCGCCGATTCTGCGGCTTACGTTGCGCGGCTTTAGCTGCGCTAACGCGGTCGTCCGCACGGCAGCTAAAACCGATCCTGACATTAAAATCGCGGTAATCTCCGGCCCAGAATCTGGAGCGACGAGCCGCGCGCTGCATGATCCCGCGTTGCTCGGATCGTGAAATACCAGCAGTAGTATTGCCGCCACGAACCGTGTTCGTCCCCCGGCGCTGGGAACGTCGACATCCATCGACGCGCCCGTCGCAATTTATTTGAAGCGCGCTGTAACCCGATTCCGCGATGAAGCGAATAATACAAAGTGGTTCTGTGCCTGGCGTCGAAGAACGGCTGAGGGCGTTGTTCATACGCGGCCTGAATGGCGACGCCGTCGCCTATCGGGCGTTCCTCGACGACTTGACCGGACACCTGCGCGGTTTCCTGCGAAAGCGCATTTATTACCTGCAGGACGATATCGAAGATGTCGTGCAGGAAATCTTGCTGGCCGTGCATAACAGCCGCCACACCTATCGTCCGGACGAGCCGCTGACTGCCTGGGTACATGCAATCGCGCGATATAAACTGATGGATTTTTTCCGCGCGAGATCGCGGCGTGAAGCATTGAACGATCCGCTGGACGACACGCTCGAGATCTTCGCGACCTCGGATGAAGAACCCGCCGATGCAAAACGCGATGTCGGCAAGCTGCTCGAACAGTTGCCCGACCGCCACCGGTTGCCGATCCTTCACGTGAAGCTGCAAGGGCTCTCCGTGACCGAAACCGCGGCGCTGACGGGTATGTCGGAGTCGGCTGTTAAAGTGGGCATCCACCGTGGATTGAAGGCGCTGGCAGCAAAGATTCGAGGCACCGCATGAAAACCGAGGACCTGATTTCGCTTTTATCGACTGGCGTGGCGCCCGTCGACTCCCGCGCTCCCGCGCGCCGCTTCGCGCGTGCGATCGTACTGGGCGGGCTGGGCGCGCTTGTGCTGATGGCGGTGATTTTCGGCTTACGGCCGGACATCGCCGTGATGTCGCGCACGCCCATCTTCTGGGCCAAGTTCGCTTTCCCGACAACGCTCGCCGCGACCGCATTGTTCCTGGCGGCGAGGTTGTCGCGGCCTGGGACAACCATTGGCAAGTGCTGGGCAATGCCCGCGGTGCCCGTGCTCGTAGTGTGGAGCGCGGCGGTGGCCGTCTTGTGTCTCGCCTCCCCCGACGCCCGCATGCCGCTCGTCATGGGCTACACGTGGCGTACCTGTCCGTTCAATATCCTGTTGCTGTCTGTGCCCGCGTTTGTCGCCGTGTTCTGGGCAATCCGTGGACTCGCACCGACCCGGCTACGGCTCGCCGGTGCAGCGGGCGGCATGCTTGCGGGGACCATCGCGACGATGGCCTATTGCTTCCATTGCCCGGAGATGAGCGTCGCGTTCTGGGCCGTCTGGTACATGCTCGGGATGACTCTTGCCACGCTGATTGGCGCGTTGCTCGGACCACGATTCCTGCGCTGGTAAGCGGAACAAATCATAAAAATTATCACGCGGGCGTAACCCGGCCGCTGCCGGAAACGAATAGAAATCATGCGCTAGCGCATGACGCTGCTTGGCACGTAGGACGTAGGACGGGCAGCGCCGTCGTTTCCAATCAGCGGAGTGGTCATGAAAACCAGCGAGTTCGTTTCGATGCTTGCCACCGGCATCGTGCCGACCCATCCGCATGTCATCGCGCGACGCTTCGCAACAGCACTATTCTTCGGATTGACGGGCGCTACCTGCATGGTGGTCGCCATCTACGGCGTTCGCGGCGACATGCCGCAAATGCTGACAACCCCCCTCTTCTGGTTAAAGGTTGCGTTCCCGCTTGCTGTCGTAGGCGCGTCGCTTTTCATCGCGATGCGTCTTTCACGCCCCGGGGCCGACACAGCAATGGCCTGGGTAGCGCTCGCCATTCCGCTCGTGCTGATCTGGCTGACAGCCCTTGCTGTCATCGTCGCGGCTCCGCCGACGTTGCGGCTTCAGCTCGTGCTCGGTAAAACCTGGCAAGTCTGCACGATGAATATCGTGATTCTGTCGGCGCCTACGTTCATCGCCGTGTTCTGGGCCATGAAGGGGCTCGCGCCGACGCGGCCGGTCATTGCAGGCGCAGCGGCGGGCCTGTTGAGCGGCGCGCAAGCGGTACTGGTCTATACGCTCTACTGCGTAGAGATGACCGTGCCGTTCTGGGGCGTGTGGTACGTGCTAGGCATGTTGGTGCCTACGGTCCTCGGCGGTTTGCTCGGCCCCAGGGTGCTGCGGTGGTGATCGACTCGCGATGCCGACTCGTGACGCCGACTCGTAATGCCGATCAAGCTGACGCTTTAGCAGCTGACGCTTTAGCGGCTCCGTGTCCCGGTATCCAGCCGGTCCACGCGCACCGGCGGCACGAACCACGCAAGGCAAAGCCCCACGATCGCCGCTGCGGCAGCAAGTCCGAGTCCCACATGAATCGATTCGATCAACGCACCGCGTGCAGACTGCATCATCGCGTCGCCGGCATGACCCGCCATGATCAGACGGGCGATGAGCGCTGCCTGTTCCGCACGATCGATCAGCAATTCAGGGCTCGCGAATGACTTGAACCACTGCGTTGCCTGATACGTATCCAGCGACCGGTGCACACCGCTCGTATAGAGGCGGCCGAGCAAGGCGCCGGTCATCGCCGTGCCGAGCATACCGCCGAACATGCGCAGAGATTGAAGCAAGGCCGTCGCCGCGCCGAGATGATCGCGGGCAACAAGCTGCTGCGAAAAGAGCGTGAGGTTCGACACCACCAGACCGAGCCCGACACCACTGAAGCCCATGCACGCCATCCACACAAGATGAGGCACGGTCCCCGTGATCGCGACGAGACAAAGCGCCGCGCACGCGAACAGCGCGAAGCCGATATACATCACCCCGTTCGCACGCCTGATGCGCGTGACGATCCGGTTATTCACGACGCTGCCCACGGTGGTGCCGAGCAGCAGCGGCGTAATCAGCATGCCCGAGTCATGCGGCGACATCGCGAAGCCGCCTTGAAACAGCAAGGGCACATAGAAGACCAGCGAGAAGAGCGAGAAACCGCCGAGTACGGCCATCGCAAACAGGGCGATGAGCTTTCGATCCATCAGCATGTCGACGGGAACGATCGGGTAAGCCATGCGTTTTTCCCAGAACAACAGCACCGCAAAGCCGGCCACCGTAAGCGCGCCGAGCACAAGCGTGTTTCGCGTGATGCCATCGGCGGGAGCCGACTCGATGAATAGTTGCAGCACGCCGAATGTCGAAGCCAGCACGATCGCCCCGAGCCAGTCCAGTTTCACCGGGAGGGCCGAGCGCGGCCGTCGAAGGTGCGGCAGGAAAGCGCGCACGAACAGCAACGAGACGATGCCCACCGGTAGATTGACGAAAAACACCAGCCGCCAGCCGCCGTATTGGGTCAGCATGCCACCAAGCGTCGGGCCGACGATATTCGCCAACGCAAACGCCGAGCTGACGAAGACGAGCCAGCGCAGACGGAGCTTCGGGTCGGGGAAAAGATCAGCGACGGTGGCGAACATCGTGCCCACCAGGATGCCGCCGCCGATCCCCTGTAGGCCGCGCGCGATCACGAGGAACAACATGTTGGAGGCCAAGCCGCACAGGACCGACGCGACCGTAAACAGCGCGATCGCGGCCATCAGAAACGGCTTGCGACCGAACAAATCGCCTAAGCGCCCGAAGATCGGAATCGTGATGACCGACGTGAGCATGTATGACGTGGCGACCCATGCGTAGAGATCGAATCCCTTGAGATCGGCGACGATCCGCGGTAACGCGGTCCCCACAATCGTCTGATCGAGAGCGACCAGCATCGCGACGAACGATACGCCAAGCATCGCCAGCACCGACTCGCGGAATGGCAGCAACTGCCCGGCTTCATTGGGTGCAGCGATATCCGGGGTCATGGCGTTCTCCTGATGCTGTCGGGAACTGCGGCGGTATGTACGGTGGTTCTGGCGGCTTAGGCAGTGCAGTTGTGCACGAGGCAAGTTCTGCCGCCTGGTCAAACTAATACGCGGCAGCACGAGCATTGGATGCTCGTCCCTCGAATGCGGTCACGATGATGTCGGTAGTTCGGTTCATCGCCCCGTGTGGTTACACGCGAGGCAATCATGAGTGCATTCTCCGCGCGCTTGCGCGGCGCGCATAGGGCTTGGGCTGCCCTCTCTTATTCAGACAGGGTGATATGCGTTTTATGCGAGTGTTCCGTTCGGATCAGATCGTCTAGTCGAACCATCAGGAACACACGCAGGGAATTGCACGCTCGCTGTAACCCGTTCCTGCGGATCATCGAAATAACTTTCAGGTTAGGTGACTTCTTAATCGGGCATTCGCTGGCCTGATTCAAACCGCAGACGATAGCGAACAGGACCACGTTCGTACGGCGTCTTTCTTTTCACCTTCGGAGTCCGTTATGCGAGCTTCATCGATTCTGTCTCTTGCTGCGATTCTTGCCGCGATTCTCGTCTCCTTTTCCGCCGCGACTGCCAGCGCCGCTTCCGCCAACGCATGCAGCGCGTCCAGCCCTGAGCATCGTGCCGCGCTCGTCGAACTCTATACAAGCGAGGGCTGCAACAGTTGCCCGCCTGCGGATAACTGGCTGAGCGAACTCGATCATGCACGCAAGACAAGCACCATCGTGCCACTGGCGCTGCATGTGGACTACTGGGATAGCTGGGCGTGGAAGGATCGCTTCGCGCAACCCGCATTCACCACGAGGCAGCAGCAACTGACCTTCACCGGTGGCGGGCACGTCGTCTACACGCCAGAAATATTCGTAGGCGGCCGCGAGTTGCGCAGCTGGTCAAATGGCGCGAGCTTCGAGTCGCGGATTCAGCAATTGAATAGCGAAGCACCGCTCGCCGATATCCGTATCGATGGACATCCTTCCGCGCCCGGCCATGTCGCATTCAACGCTGCATTCGTGGCTCGCAAGGACCTTCCCGACGATGCGGTCGCATATGCCGCCGTGTATGAAAACCAGCTCGTCAGCGCGGTGAAAGGCGGAGAAAACAGCGGTGCGACGCTGCATCACGACCGCGTGGTGCGTCGCTGGATCGGACCCGTGCGGATTGTCGACGGGCGCGCGTTAATCTCCGGCGACTACGCGTCGGAGGATAAGCACGCCGGCGTGGTGGCGTTCGTCGAACGCGGAGCGACGGGCGAAGTGCTGCAAGTGGCGGAGCTGCCATCGTGCGGCAGTTGAAGCCCCTGGCTTAGCAACGCCAAAGCCTGTTCCGTGCCTTGATCATCGCTACCCCATGCGGGAAAACGGTCCGTGAATCGATGCGGCCGTTGCTCATCTCCACCATCTTTTCGTCCGTTCGCGCCAGCTATGCACCACCGCCGCGAACCAGCGCGGCGTCGATATTGACCTCGCCCATGTCATTGATGAACACCACGACGCGCCTGCCCTCCCGATTGTTCAGTATGTGATTGAGCAAGGTGGTTTTTCCTGCGCCTAAGAAGCCCGGTAAAACAGTCACCGACAGCTTGTTCATCGTTGTCCGCCCAAAAAGTTCTCGCGCAG
This sequence comes from Caballeronia sp. SEWSISQ10-4 2, assembly GCF_030464885.1. GTDB lineage: Bacteria > Pseudomonadota > Gammaproteobacteria > Burkholderiales > Burkholderiaceae > Caballeronia. The sequence continues at coordinate 36,254 of NZ_JALPRJ010000026.1, forward strand.
TTATCTAAGAATGTTATAACATTGCATTCATAACTTGTAGAAATTCTTGTCCGATTGGCGTTCCGCGGCCCGACCTTGGCCGCGCGGCTTGTCGCGTCTGCCCGATGCGCCCGTTCAAATTACATTAGGACTACGTTCTTTCTGAAGGCAGATCGAGTTTCCGAAACCGCCAGACCCCGATGCAGCGCACATCCAACGCAATTCATTCAGAAAAATAATCGATGAAAAATCGCACGCTCTTCGCTCACGCAGCTCTATTGCTCTTCGCTCAGATCGCGGCTGGACACGCGTATGCCGCAGGTTCGGATGGCGCCGTGTCAGGCTCCGTCACCGACAATTCGGGCAAACCCATCGCCAATGCCAGCGTTGCGCTGCAAGATGCCAGCGGCGCGTCTGTGGGAGCCACCAGCACGGACGCCAGCGGGCACTTCTTCGTCCACCATGTCGCACCAGGCACTTACGCAGTCGTCGTAGCCGCGCCGGGCTACGCGAGCGGCTCCAGCATCGCGACGGCGAACGACGGCGCGGATGCTTCCGTATCGGTCGCGCTCAGCAAAAGCGACGCACTCGATGTGCAGGTCAACGCGAAGCGGCTCGATCGTGCGCGCAACGGCCTGCTGCCTGAAACGGGCAGCAGTGTGTATCGCTTCAGCCAGGCGGATATCGATACCCTCCCCGCCGGCCAGAACACGCCGCTCAATCAGGTGTTACTGCAAGCGCCGGGGGTCGCAAGCGATTCCTACGGACAGCTGCACGTGCGCGGCGATCACGCGAACCTGCAATACCGTATCAACGGCATCATCATCCCAGAGCCGATCAGCGGTTTCGGCCAGTCGCTGGATACGCGCATCATCGATCAGCTCAATCTTTTGACTGGCGCATTGCCGGCACAGTACGGCGACCGGACCGCTGGTATCGTCGATATTCGTACGAAGAACGGCGACCAAGGCGACGGCGGCTCCATTGATGTGTTCGGCGGTAGTCACCAGACCATCAAGACCAGCGCCGATGTCTTCGGCAGCAGAGGACCGTTCAGCTACTATTTCAGCGGCTCGCTTGGCGAGAACAATCTCGGCATAGAGAACCCGACGTCGAGCGCAAGCCCGATCCACGATCACACGCGTCAGGGCGACGCGTTCGGCCTCATGTCCTACATCATCAATCCACTCACGCGCGTGAGCCTGATGTTCGGCACGACGAGCAACCAGTTCGAAATCCCCAATACGCCGGGCCTACCGACTGCCTTCACCTTGAACGGCAACACCACGTTCGATTCAAGCAAGCTCAACGAGACACAATCCGAACTCAATCAGTTCGCGGTCGTCGCCCTGCAGGGCACCAACGGCGGCGCGCTGGATTATCAGGTCGCACTCTTTACCCGCTACTCGCGCACGCAATTCAACCCTGACCCGGTGGGCGACCTCCTGTTCAACGGTGTGGCCGCAAGCGACTTCCACAGCGACACTGCCAACGGCGTGCAAGCGGATACGACCTACCGGCTCAACAATAAGCACACGCTGCGAGCGGGCATTTCGTTCCAGCAGGAACATGCGGTTTTCAACAACAATCTGAGCGTGTTCCCCGCCGATGCCGACGGCAACCAGACCTCCGATCAACCGTTCAACGTACCGGATTCGAGCAGCAAGACGGGTTATCTGTACAGCGCTTACATCCAGGATGAGTGGAAACTCACCGACAAACTCACGATCAACTACGGCCTGCGCTACGACAAGATGGACGAGTATGTCAGCGCGAGCCAGCTAAGCCCGCGCGTCGGACTCGTCTATGCATTGACGCCTTCAACGACGGTTCACGCCGGTTATTCGCGTTATTTCACGCCACCTGCTTTCGAGCTGGTGTCGGGCGAGGATATCGCGCGCGTCGCCGGCACGACTGCGCAGTCGTCGTCGACCAGGAACGACCCTGTGCAGCCGGAACGCAGCCACTATTTCGATCTCGGCATAACGCAACGGCTGACATCGACGATAACGGTCGGCGTCGACGCCTACTACAAGAAATCGACGAACCTGCTCGACGAAGGGCAATTCGGCACTGCGTTGATCTTCACGCCATTCAACTATAAATACGGCCGTGATTACGGCGTCGAATTTACCGGCAACTATAAGCGGGGCAATGTCTCGGCGTACGTCAATGTTGCGTACAGCCGCGCACAGGGCAAGGACATCAACTCGGCGCAGTTCAATTTCAGCGCTGACGAACTCGCTTTCATCAGCAACCATTATGTGTTCCTCGATCACGACCAGCGCGTGACCGCGTCGTTCGGCGGCGCGTACCAGTTGGGCAGGACCATCTTCACACTCGACGGCATTGTCGGTAGCGGGTTGCGGAGCGGTTTCGCGAACACGGACCGCTTGCCGGTCTATACGCAGGTGAATCTGGGCGTCATCCATCACTTCAACTTCAACGAACCGTTGATCGGCAAGTTCGATGCGCGCCTGTTGCTCATCAACGCGTTTAACCGTGTGTATGAGTTGCGCGATGGTTCGGGCATTGGTGTGGGCGCACCACAATATGGGCCCCATCTCGCCATGTATGCCGGGATCACCAAGAATTTTTAATCCATTGGATAACTAAACAAAAGGCTTTTGATCATGCAGGATTGGGCAGGTATTACTGCTGCCGCGCAGGTGGGTGGCTGGGTGGTGTACCCGCTCACGCTGCTCGCGGTGCTGGCGATCGCTATCGTCATTGATCGCGCGTATATGTTTGTGCGGTTTGCAAGCCAGCCGGGAACGAACCTCGGCACGCTGCCGTCGCAGCACGCGTTCAGGCGTCTCGACGAGACGGTGATCGTGCAAGCCGGGACGCCACTGTGGTTAGTCGAAGCCCGGGCGCAATCGCTTGCTACGTGCATCGAACGAGACATGAGCCGCGGCTTCTGGGTATTGGAGACAATCGTCACGGCAGCGCCCTTGCTCGGGCTGCTGGGAACCATTGTGGGAATGATGCATTCGTTCCAGCTTTTTGGCGGCAACGGCCTGGTCAATCCGGGCGGCGTAACCGGCGGCGTAGCGCAATCGCTCGTGGCCACCGCTATCGGACTGGTCGTCGCATTGTTCTCGCTCTTCGCATTCAATTATTTCTCGCGACGCCTTGAACGCCTGATCGATGATCTCGAAGTGCACGCCAACGAGCGTCTCAACGAGATTCGGCTCAAGGCAGAAAGCACCGGAGAGCTGGCCGGAGACGGACGATGAAGTTCAAGCGCTCGCGAGCATCGAAGCGCGGACGTATCGAGATCATTCCGATGATCGACGTGATGTTTTTCCTGCTCGCCACCTTCATGCTGGCGTCGCTGGCCATGCAGCGGCTTGATGCTGTCCGGGTCGATCTGCCATCGGGACAGGCGCAGCACATGTCGGAGGATCAGCCGCTGACGTTGGCGGTCGATCGCACGAACGCCATCTTCCTGAACCGTCGGCCGGTGCATCTCGATCAGGTGGAAGCCGGGGTCAGGCGACTTCTCAGGCCGGACCGGAACGTGGTAATTGCAGCGGACGATAGCGCGGCACAAGGGGCCGTCGTTCAAGCCATGCTGGCAGCGCGACGGGCCGGCGCCGAGCATTTTTTTATCGCGATACATCGTGATTGACAGGACGCGGCGGCGAGAGGGCCCGGCCAATGAGCCGCCAATCAGATTTGGCGTTGCCCTTCTGATTGCATTTGCCCTGTGGGCAGCGCTGTTGACCCAGATCGTGAACCCGCTCTTGCGGCCTTCGCCGAACGCGGCTGCGCCGGAGCAAACGGTGATTGAGATGCGCCTTGTCGAGTTGGCCGCGCCCCCCGCACCTGCGCACGCTGTTGCTCCTGCGGTCACCCCGCAATCTCATGTTCGACGAGATCCAACCCCGGTTCGGGTGACGCCATCGCACGAAACCCGGCGGCCGGTCGCGGAGCATGCAGTTGCGAAAGAGGAAAGCCCCGCAATACCAGTGCAGCCGGAAGCGAGCTCCACAGCAACGCCCACGGCTGCGGTGGCAACGCCGGCATCGGCAAGCAATAAAACTGCCCCATCGGCGGGTTCCACGGCACGTGTTATCAGTCAACCCATGCCTGCTCTCCCCGACGATCTTCGCGAAGATGCGTATCAGGCGGTCGCCGTTGCGCGCTTCGATATCCACGCGGATGGAACGATCGAAGTAGAACTTTCAAAGCCGACGCAGAACCCGCGCCTGAATGCGCTACTGCTCGAGGCGCTGCGGAAATGGCGCTTTTTCCCCGCGATGCAAGGCGGCCATGCTGTGGAAAGTCATCAGGACGTGCGAGTGCATTTCAACGTAAGTTGACCGCGTTCCGTCAAATCGACGACCGCGTTAAAAGCGGCCATCGTGCAAGCTGCACATGCTTCGTTTGACCAACCAGGCTGTCCACGAGAACGAACTCGCGAGCGGTCCAGCGGACGGGCTCGATAGCTCGTTCATCGACTTCGCGCTTGTCGTACAGCAAAGTCAGGTGCGGCGTGAAACTCGACGTCGAATTGCAATTAAATCCGGCCTTCTTCAAGGTCGTACCAAGAGCCCCATGGAACTCCTTCAATGCCGCAGCGCCGTCGCTTCCAAGCAGGACGAATGGACGGTCGTGGTCCGTCCGGTGAAAACTACGGGCAAGGTCGAGAATAATGTCGAAGGGCGGCATCCGGATGGTTGCCGCCACGGCTTCCAATGTCGAGGCTACACGCTGAGGGAAATACGGATATGTGTCGATGGAATGCAAGGTGACGTGAAAGTGTCCAATCGGAAGCGGCCTCCGTTTCAAGCCATGTTCAATACGCAGATGCTGTGCCCGCTGCTCGATACGCATGGCGGTGTCCGGGTCCGGCAAGATCGCGAAGAACAGATGATGACGGTCAACTGGCCGTGGCGCAGGTCTCGCGTCTAATCCAGGTAGAGATAGCTGCTCTGGCATAGGATTGCCACCCCATGGATCAAAGGGCTTCATTCAGAACTTTGCAAGTATCGGAGCCAATGCACAGGAGTTCTCGCTTGAAACCGCCCCGCTTTCACCCCAGCTTACTACCCATCGATCGATGAAACCGGAAGAGCGTTCTCGCTTTCTTCGGCGGCTGTTCGTCACCCAAAAAACCAAATTCGATAGGTGCGCGTGTGTAGAAGACATGCACGTTTTCCGCTCGCACAGCCTCCAGGATCTCGTCGGCTTCACGCTCGGTCACAGCCAGAATAACCTGCACCGGTTGGTCCGCGAGCTTAAGAATATGCGCCGCGTGATGAGCGCCGGCGTGGCCAATACCTTCCGCTGCGCTGATAACCGTCGCCCCTCGAATACCGCGCTTGCGAACCTCCTGCAAAATCCATTCACAAACCGTCAGATGACCGCATTTGCGGTTCTGCTCCGTGTAGAACGTCAGTTGATACCCGTTCATACCGACCTCCACAGTAACGTCCCGCGTACTGACGGAACGCCACCCTTACAAGCTTTCGCGCAACCCACTACCGGTGCAGGAAAAATATAGACTGCGAGGCTCCCGCGAAAAATCGCGCATAACTTAATTCTAGATCAGCGCTTGAACGTCGTCGCGTTTGCGCAATGCAGCAAGTGAAGCCCTACGGCAACGACTCTCCGCCTGCGATCCTCTCACGTCTCTCCCAGCACCTCGTACTCGACCAAACCACGCGTATAAAACAGGCTTGCCCCACCCTGCCTGAGACGGTCGAGCAACGCATCGATCCGCCCGTCCTCCGCAACGACCGTCACCGCGACCGGTTGATCGGCCAGTTCGAAAAACCGCGCGGCGTGATACTTGCCGTGCATATCGACGGTTTCTGTTACCTCAACGACCGTCGCCCCGACAATGCCGGCCATCTTGACCTCTTCGAGAATCCAGTCGACCACCGTCAGGTGATGCTGGCGATGACCCTGCGTTGCGGCATAGACCGTAAGCTGGCTTCCTTTCATAGGATCCTCCGCTTGGCAACGGGTCACGCAAACACAGGCGATGAACTCACTCAACGAGCCCGACCTTCCCCGAAGCGAGATCGTAGATCGCTCCGACCACCTGCACCTTGCCCGCCCTCACGTACTCTCCGATCAATGGCTTCGAGACCCTCAACCGATTGGCGTTCAGCCGCACGTTTTCGATAGTCGTGTCCGCCACCAGATCGCCGTGCCCATGCGCCTTGGCAATCTCGATCGCCGGCCTGATCGCCTGGACGAGTTCCGGCAAATGCCCCGGCAACACCGCGTGTTCCCGAATCGCCTTGACCGCCGCGGAGACCGCACCGCAGTTTGTATGTCCAAGCACCATGATTAATGGTACGCCCAGGAACTTCACCCCGTATTCGAGACTCGCCAATCCATCGTCGTTGACGAAATTTCCCGCAACCCGCACGACGAACAGATCGCCCGGACCCTGGTCGAACGCCAGCTCCGGAGAGACACGCGAATCCGCGCAACCGACGATCGCAGCTATCGGATATTGCGCCGCGGCGCGTGTGGCCCGGCCGGCAGAATAGTCCTTGTTTGATGGAGCATTGGCGACATAACGGCTGTTGCCTTGCAGCAGGCGGGAAAGCGCCTCCGCGGGTGCAATCGCGTTGGGACCAGGTCCCGCGGACGATTCATCGGCACGCGCGTCGGGGAGCGAAAAAGCAGCCACGGTCGCAGACGCCAAACCGGCGAACAACACGCGACGCCGTGACAGGGAGCACATCGGATCAACACACATGGATCGACTCCAAAGGGACAAACGCCCGCACCATTCGCCTGGTGCAGGTGCAAACCAGCCAGCTCTCTTCGATGGTGCGGCAATCACGCTTGAATGAACGTATCCTTCGCCTCACAACGCTTCAATCACCCGGGCGACGCCAACAGCATGACCTATAACTTAGGAGCCGGCGGAAACGCCGAAATATCAGCTCGCGGCATACGAATTCGCTAACGGAGCGCATTATGAATGGACGATCCAGATCGTTGCTGCTGTCGCTGTGGATGAGCGTTGCAACAAGCCTTGCCTGCAGCATCGCCAACGCCGAGAACCTCATACCCGCGAGCGTGCCGCTTACGCCGATCACGCAATTCCCCGGCACCACCGGCTACATCGCTCCGGACTATGACGCGCGGCGCGCTTTGCTGCATAGCGTATATATCGCGCCGATCGAAATCTTTCTCGCACCGGACTCGCTGTACAAGGGCATCGAACCCGGCCAAATGGCCGAACTGACCAACGCCTTCAGCAATGCGTTGCGCGAGAACGTGCTGAAAAACGCCAACGTGGTCGACACTCCGCAGCCCGATTCCATGATCCTGCAACTCGCACTAACCGATGTCCAGCTGACCAAGCGGTCACTGCGTTTGCGCGACCTCACGCCAATCGGCGCTGCGATCAACGGAGCGAAACGCGTGGCAGGCATCAGCAAGATATCGCTCACTACGTTGACCGTGCAGGCCATAGGCGTTGCCCCTGACAGTGACATTGCGCTCTTCGCCATCAACAATCCGCCGGCTCCCGGCGACGCAGGAACAGAGCCGGTGCGTCTGGATCAGGTGCCTGCGCTGCTCGACAAAAAAGCCGAGCGCTTGCGCGCGGCGTTCACTGCGATACGCGAGCAACGCTAGCTCAGTTCATCCCGGCCACGGGAACCGCGACAACAGGTTGTGCGTAGCTGACATTCGCGGCAGGCACAGCAGCGTAGCTGCCCTGCATGGGCATGTAGACCACGGACGCAGGCTTCGGCGCGGGCACATACACCGTCGGTGCAGGCGCCACAACGACCGGAGCCGGGCGCACCACCGTGACATAGGTCGGCTGGACCGGGACCGTGTAATAGACAGGCCGCGGCGGCGGTGCATAGACCACCGCGGGTACTGCGTAGACAACAAATGTTCTGGCTTCGGCGCCGGTGGAGAGAGCCAGGCCGAGAGCGGCGGCTGCAGATGCACTGATAAGACGAATGTTCATTTGGATTCCCTTCGATGCTATCGGCAGGTGTCGTCTTCGCTTTGGAAGCCGTTCCGCCGTGTGGTTCGCATTGCATGAGAGCCTTGCGAATCCGTTGAAGCGCTCGTGGCGCCGACCACCGAAAGATACGCAAAGTGAGCCTGAAAGCCACGTCAAAACATATTTCATTCGATGTCACGGATCGCCGGTTTCCAGACACCGGGGCAAGCCATTTTTGTATGGAGCAGATGTTTCATTCGCGCTCCGGATACATGACATACGGCGACACTATTCGTAGCCCGTTTGTCATCCTTTTTCCGGTGCCGGCCGATAAGCTTCGGTCTGCCATCGGTCGGGTCGGCATCAAACGGCAAACGCCAAACACCGGCGACCGATGGCAAACGAACCCATCACTCTCTGGAGAACCTCATGAAAAAAGCCCTTTCCATCCTCGTCCTGTCAATCGCCGTCTCCCTCGGCAGCACTGCCGCGATGGCGCAAACCACCCCGCAACCGATGGCCAGCTCGCAGCGCATGGAGCGCGCCATGCAGCAACTGCAGGCGCGCTTTGCTGCCGCCAACTCCACACACGACGGCAAGCTGACCAAAGCTCAGGCCGCGCAAGGCATGCCGATGGTCGCGCAGAATTTCGATCAGATCGATGCGCAGAAAGCGGGCTACATTACCCTGCCGCAGATCGAGCAATTCATGCAGCAGCGCGCGACATCGCACTGACGGTTGCACAGTTTCCGATGAAAACTTCTTGATCCGTGCATACGATGGTTATTGTCTGTTGAACTGAGGACCGCTTTGCCCTGCTAAAGAGGCGCGATGAAAACAACCGCGGATCGCCAGCTTTGCCTTTCTGTTGCAACCAGCGCGGCGCTCATCCTGACGCTCGCCGGTTGCGTAACGGTCGGCCCCGACTTTCACCAGCCGGAAGCGAGCGTGGAGAACCAGTGGTTCGAAAGTCTGCCCTCGCAGGCGCAGTCCTCGCCGGATGCGCAAGCTGCATGGTGGAAAACCTTCAATGACCCGGTCCTCGCCGCGCTCGAACAACAAGCTTACGAACGTAACCTGTCCTTGCAGGTGGCCGGCCTGCATATCTTCGAGGCCCGCGCGCAACTCGCGATCAGCGCGCGCAATCTGGTTCTGCAGCAAGGCAGCTTATCTGCGGGGGTGGCGCGTCTCGACAACTCGGGCGTCGGCCCATTTCCGCCAGAACACATCTGGACCGAACACTTCCGCGCGACGGCAAGTTGGGAGCTGGATTTCTGGGGGAAATATCGTCGTCAGATCGAGTCGGATCACGCGCGGCTGAAGGTCTCTGAAGCTGCATACGACAACGCGCTCGTCTCCCTGTTCGCCGATGTCGCGAACGCGTATATCGACCTGCGTGCGGTCGAATTGCGAACGCAAGTCGCGAAGCAGAACCTTGCCGCGGTGCAGCAGACGCTCGGTATTACCCAATCCCAATACAAGCGCGGCGCTTCCAGCATGCTCGATGTCGAACAGGCGCAGGCGCTGCTGGCAGAAACGGAAGGACAGGTTCCGCCGCTCGAAAAAGCGCGTGCACAGGACCGCGACACGCTCGCGGTATTGCTCGCGCAAACGCCCGATTCCGTCGATGCCCTGCTCGGTTCCGCATCGTCGATTCCTGCTGCGCCTTCAGGTATCGATACCGGTATTCCCCGGGACCTGCTGCGTCGCCGCCCCGATGTCAGGCAAGCCGCGCTGACGGCCGCTTCACAGTCGGCGCTGATCGGTGTCGCCAAGTCCAAGCTGTATCCATCGTTTTCACTGACCGGGATGTTCGGGATGTCGTCCGGCGACCAGCATTCGCTTGGACCGCTCGAATGGGGCAGCAAGACCGTCACACTGTTTTCCGCCGGCGTAACGTTGCCGATTTTTGATCGCGGGCAGTTGCAAAACGCCGTGAGGATCCAGGACGCGACCTTCCAGGAAGCGTTATTCGATTACCAGAACACAGTGCTGCAGGCGCAGCGTGAAGTGGAAGATGCGATCGCGACGCTGCGCACGACCAGCGCGTCGCTTGGCTCGGCTCAACGTGCCGCCGATGCATCGCAACGGGCGTTGAAGCTTGCCAACGCGCAGTACCTCGCGGGCTCCGTAGCGTTCGATTCAGTGCTCAGCGCATCGCGTTCGATGCTGCATGACCGCGACGCGCTCGCACAAAACCAGGGACAGTTGGCGCTGGCGGCGGTATCGCTGTATCGAGCGCTCGGCGGCGGCTGGCAGGTCGCCGAAGGGCGGCAAGTCGTGAACGACGAAGCAATCGCGGAGATGGAAAAACGCACGGACTGGGGGCGGCTGATCGCACCGCCCGACTACTCGCCGCTCGCACGCAAAGTGGAAGACGCCGATGAAACAAAAAAATAACGCGATCCTCGCGCTCGTGGCCATGCTGTTCGCCGGATGTCACGATCGGGGAGAGACTGCCGCGGCGCAGCCGCCGCCAACTGTCACTGTCATGCGACCTGTACAGCGTCAGGTGACTGAACAGGTAGAAGTGCCGGGCTCGGTCGCGCCGTCGCTTACGGTCACGCTGGTTGCACGCGTGACGGGGGTGCTGACATCGATCGGCTTCGTTGACGGCTCGCGCGTAAAGAAGGGCCAGTTGCTGTTCCAGATCGAACCGGACGTGTATCGCGCGCAGCTTGCCTACGATCAGGCGACCCTCGACAACGCCAACCAGGAACTCACGCGCCAGAAAGAGCTGACCGGCGACAACGCGACCTCGAAATCCAATCTGCAAAAGGCGCAGGCGACCCGCGATCAGTCGACCGCCAAGCGCGATATGTCGCGCATCAACCTTGGTTACACCGAGATTCGCGCGCCGTTCGCGGGACGCATCGGCGCGCGTACGGTTGACGTCGGCAACATTGTGGGAACCTCGGACTCGTCGAAGCTTGCAACGCTCGATCGCATCCAGCCCGCTTACGTCGAGTTCACGCTCAACGAACGCGATGCGAATCGAATCGGTCTGTTCAAGCCCGGCAAACGCACCGTACATGTGTCCCTGCCCGGCGACAAAACGGGTGACGACATCCCGCTCGATTTCGTCGATACCCATGTCGACTCGGCAAGCGGTGCGCTCAAGCTCCGGGCCACCGTCAGTAACGAAGATGCTCATCTGATTCCCGGCATGTCGGTCACCGTGCAGGTCCCCGCAGGCGCGCCACGGGACGTGTTACTTGTACCGGAAACGTCCATCACGCGCGATCAGACCGGCGCGTCGGTAATGGTGGTCGACGCAAACAGCACGCTCGAGAAGCGCCTGATCGAAACGGCCCGTTTGTATGAGCCGCTGCGCGCGGTGACGTCGGGCCTCGCGGCTTCCGATCAGGTTGTCACAGGGGGTGCTTTGTCGGTCGCTCCCGGACGCAAGGTACAGACCGCAAGCGCGCAAGGACAACCATGATCCGCTTCTTCGTCGAGCGGCCCGTGCTGGCCAATGTCATCGCGCTGATCGTGATGTTGCTCGGCGGCGTCGCACTGATCAATTTACCCATAGCGCAGTATCCGCCGATTACGCCGCCGACAGTGCAGGTGGTTGCGCGGTTCCCCGGCGCGAGCGCGGCAACGGTGATCGACCGCGTGGCCTTGCCGATCGAGACGCAGGTGAACGGCGTGGAAGACGCCATCTACATGCAGTCGACCAGCACCAACGACGGCACCTATACGCTCACGGTGACCTTCGCGGTAGGCACCGATGTCGACAAGGCGCAGGTACTGGTGCAGAACCGCGTATCGGCCGCTACCGCTCTGCTGCCGCAAGCGGTTCAGCAACAGGGCGTGACTGTCAGGAAACGCTCGACCGCCATCCTGCAGCTTTACACGCTGCAATCGCCCGACCCAAGGTACGACTCGCTCTTCCTCGGCAACTACGCGACCATCTCCCTGCGCGATACGCTCGCGCGCATTCCCGGCGTGGGCGATGTCAGCGTGTTCGGTACCGGTCAATACAGCATGCGGATATGGCTCGATCCGCGTCAGTTGAGTCAACGCAATCTCACCGCCGCCGACGTGGTGCAGGCGATCCAAAGCCAGAACAAGGAGGTCAGCGCCGGGCAACTCGGCTCGGAGCCCAATGCGGGCGGACAAGCATTCCAGTTGACCGTCACCGTGCGCGGTGCACTCTCCGACCCGCATGAATTCGACGACATCATCATCAAGGCCGATCCCAGCGGCGGTGGCCGCTTTGTACGCGTCCGGGACGTTGGCCGTACGGAACTCGGGTCATCGAGTTATGGCCAGTTCTTCAATCTCGACGGCAAGCCTGCCGCGGGTATAGCGATCTATCAGTTACCCGAAGCAAATGCGCTGGAAGTGGGTAACGCCGTGCGTGCGGCGATGGCTCAACTCGGCGCCACGATGCCCAAGGGCATCAGTTATTCGCTGCCGTTCGACACCACCACTTTCGTTCGGCAATCCGTCGATGACGTCTACATGACGCTATTCGAAGCTGCCCTGCTCGTGCTCGCCGTGATCCTGCTGTTCCTGCAGAACTGGCGCGCGATGCTGGTCCCTGCCACGACCATTCCCGTGACGATCATCGGCACGTTCGGCGTGATCTACATGCTCGGCTTCTCGATCAACCTGCTAACACTGTTCGCGATCGTGCTGGCGATCGGCATCGTGGTCGACGACGCCATCGTCGTGGTCGAAGGCATCACCGAGCATATCGAGCGCGGCAAGACGCCGAAGCAGGCCGCCATCGATGCAATGCATGAACTGCTTGGGCCTATTGTCGGCATCACGCTGGTGCTGGTCTCAGTGTTCCTGCCGTCGGCGTTTCTCGGCGGCGTGACGGGCCAGATGTACCGGCAATTCGCGCTCGTTGTGGTGGCTACCACGCTCATCAGCGCAGTCAACGCGGTGACGCTCAAGCCCGTGCAAAGCGTGAAGTGGCTGCGCCACAAGCGGCCCGAGAAACCGAACTTCGTTTATCGCGGTTTCGATACCGCGTATCAGCGGGTCGAGCGTTTCTATCTACGGATCGTAACGTGGTTGGTTCACCGCACCTTGCTTGCGCTTCTGATCGCGCTCGCGCTGGCGGCGGGGTCCGCGGTGCTGCTTACGCGCGTGCCGACCAGTTTCATTCCGCTCGAGGACCAGGGATACATGGTGATCGCCGTACAACTCTCCGACGCCGCCACGCTCGCGCGCACCCGCGAAGCCACCGCGGAAATCGAACGGCGGATCAAAGCAATTCCGGGCGTGAATCATGTTGTGTCCATCGGTGGAATTTCTCCACTCGATAACAACGCGTCGCTATCCAACGCAGCGCTTGTCTATGTCACGCTCGACGACTGGGCAAAGCGCGGCAAGAACGAAGACCTGCGCTCGCTGTACATGCGTTTCAACAGCGAACTCGCCAAACTGCCCGACGTACGCACACTGGTGATCGTACCGCCGCCCATCCAGGGACTCGGCAACAGCGGCGGCGTGCAGATGCAAGTGCGTCTGACCGACGGCAGCCAGGACTATCGACGCCTGCAGCAAGCTACCGATGCGCTCGTCGCACGTGCATCGCAACGTCCCGAACTGCAGCGCGTGTTTACGCCGTTTCGCGCCTCGGCGCCTGCGGTCGATCTTGTTATCGACCGCTCCAAGGCGGAGTCTTTGCAGGTGCCGGTGGGCAACGTTCTCGACCTGCTGCAGGACTATGTCGGTTCGAGTTATGTGAACCAGTTCACGCGCTTCAATCACACCTTCCCGGTCTTCGTTCAGGCCGACGGCGCGTACCGCCGCGAAGCCGATGACATCCGCCGCATCCAGATTCGCAGTACGACGGGCAGCATGGTCGAACTCGGCACCTTCCTCGATATCCGCACGAGCGAAGGGCCCGCTGTCGCGTCGCTTTACAACCTCACGCCCGCGGCGGCCGTGAACGGCAATCCCGCCGATGGCTACAGTTCCGGCGATGCCATCGCCGCACTCGAACAAGAGGCCGCACGCGTGCTGCCGGCGGGCATTGGTTATGAATGGACGGCCATGTCCTATCAGGAGAAGCTGGTCGGCAACTCCGCGTACTGGATCTTCGCGGTCGGCGTGCTGCTTGTCTTCTGCGTGCTGGCTGCGCAATATGAAAGCTGGTTGTTGCCGCTTGCCGTCGTCCTCGCCGTGCCGCTCGCGCTGCTCGGCACAGCGGGCACGCTCGCCGCTCTCGGCGCAGCCAACAACTTGTATACGCAGATCGGACTCGTGCTGCTGATCGCGTTGTCAGCCAAGAACGCGATCCTGATCGTGGAGTTCGCGCGGCATTTGCGCGCCCAAGGCAGCGACATCGTCGATGCCGCCGTCGAAGCTGCACGCCTGCGCTTCAGGCCGATCATGATGACTTCGTTCGCGTTTATCCTTGGCGTAGTGCCGCTTGTGATCGCGACCGGAGCAAGCGCCAGCGCGCGGCGTTCGCTCGGCATTGCCGTGTTCTCGGGGATGCTCGCCTCGACCTGCGTGGCCGTGCTGTTCATCCCGTCTTTCTACGTACTGCTGCAGCGGCTTGCCGAACGTCACGAAGCGCGTACACCCGACGCATCAAAGGAGGCATGAATGGAAAGTCTGCCGAAGATCATCGTTCTCGACGATGAAGCCGAATTGCGCAACATGCTGCAGCGCTTCCTGAGCAGTCACGGGTTCGAAGTGCGGGTGGTTGCCGACAGCAAGCGGCTCGACCGCTATCTGCAACGCGAGCCCTTCGACTTGCTGATCCTCGACCTGATGATGGAACAGGAGGACGGGTTGTCGGTCTGCCGGCGCCTGCGCGCCGAAGGCCAGACGCTGCCGATTCTCATCCTCACCGCGAAGGGCGATCCGGTCGACAAGGTCATCGGTCTTGAGACCGGCGCCGACGACTACCTCGCCAAGCCGTTCCTGCCGCGTGAACTCGTTGCACGCGTTCGTGCACTGCTAAGACGCCAGAAGATCGCCGCGGGCGAACCTGTACTCAGGTCGCAGACCGTGCGTTTTGGTGACTTCTGCCTGGATCTCGGCAAACAGCGCCTGTATAAATCGGGCGAGCCGTTCGAGATTCATTCAACCCAGATGCTGCTGTTGAACGCGCTGGGCGCCTCGCCGAACCGGCCCGTCAGCCGCGACAATCTGATCGCACGCTCGCGCGGACGCGATCACGATGCGCTCGATCGCAGTATCGATGTGCAGGTGCTGCGGTTGCGGCAGATCGTGGAAGCCGATCCGTCGAAACCGCGCTTCATCAAGACAGTCTGGGGCATAGGCTACATGCTGGTCGCGGAAGTCGAACCATGAGCCGTTTCACGCTGCCGCGCTCGTTGTTCGCGCGCAATATCGCACTGCTCGTGGCGCTGGTCATTGTCAGCCAGATTGGTTCGTTAAGCGTATTAATGAACTTCGTTCAGAGGCCTCGGATCGAACGCGCCGCCGAGACCTTCGCGATCTACGTGCAAACGCTCGACGACCTGTTGAAGACTGCTGCGCCCGATGCGCAAATCGATCTCGCGGTCCGCTTCGAAGCTAGCCGGCAATTCCCGGCCGGCGCCGCCTCCGAGCCTTCGGTGACATGGCGCAATTTTTATCGGACCTATCAGCGCGATGTTTTTATCGATACCTTGCGCGAGCATCTGCCCGCGAGCATGCCTGTTCAATGGCAGACAGGAAGCGAGCAACGGCTGTGGATTCGCGCTCATCTCGGTCATGAACCCTACTGGATCGCACTGCCCGTTCCTGAAGCCGCGCACAACGACGGCATGCTTTTCACGATCGCGCTATCGATTGGACTCGGCGCGCTTGCCATCGTCACTGCCTACCTGATCCAGCGGCACATCAACCGGCCGTTGCGCGATCTCGCCGATGCAGCGCGCGGCTTGAGCGCAGGAGCCGCACCGCAAACGCTGCGTATCGATGGTCCGACCGAGATCGCGCAAGTCAGCGCTGCGTTCAACCAGATGGTCCACGCGTTGCAGGAGGCCGATGCGACCCGTTCATTGATGCTTGCCGGCATCTCCCACGATATCCGCACGCCGTTGACCAAGCTGCGCCTCGCTGTGGCAATGACGACTCCATCGGACGAGCATGATGCGTTGGCGGTATCGACGGATCATTATCTCGATCAGATCGACGCCATTCTCCAGCAGTTCATGGACTACGCCGGCAGCGGCACGCGTGAGGTGACTGAGGTCACTGACCTTAACGCGCTGGTGAGCAATCTTGCGGCGGACTTTGCGGGACTCGGTCACGTTTTCGAGTTGACTCTCGGCGAGCTCCAGCCGTTCGCGTTCCGGCCAATCAGCGTCATGCGCGTGCTGATGAACCTGATGCAGAACGCGGTGTTGTACGGTCGCGTGGGCTTGTCGGTACGGACCTGGGCTGACGATGTTATTCACACCGCGTATGTCGAGGTCGCCGATCGTGGTAAGGGCGCGAGTGGCAGCGATCTCGACGCGTTGAAAGCGCCGTTCAAGCGGGGGCGTTCGACGGGCGCGCATCCGGGGGGGACGGGATTGGGCCTGGCTATCGTCGAAAGGATCGCGAAGTTGCATGGCGGCGAACTTCAGCTGCTGCAGCGTGAAGGCGGCGGGTTTGCAGCTATCGTTTCGTTGCGAACGGCAAAAGGTCTGCCTTCGCGGGAAGGACATGGCGAAGCTTAGTGGCCGTTACGACTGATGCACGCCACGCGCACTGCATGGCAGTGCCGGACAAGATTGGGTTGCGCCAAGACAAACTGCTTGAGCGGCGTGTCGATGTCGTAGAAGAAGACGTTTGCCACGAAGCCATAAACGCTGGCGTCGATGCTGCCGGGTTCCGGGCCGAACATGAATTCATTATCGCCAAGCAGGTTCGCTATGGCCTGCAAGTCCGCGATACCGCGGGCATACGCCTCATCCGGCTCAAAGCGGCCGATACCTTGATAGTGATACCGCTCGAAGTTGAATTTTTGCGCCGCGTCGAGGCTATCCGCCGTGATGCCGGAATGTGTTTTTAAAAACGCTTCCTTGAACAATGGCCAAAACCGCGGATCGCGCCAACGCGAATACGACATGACCCAATAGAGATCATCCAGCGTTCGGCGGATCAGAAGGTGCAGATCCTGCTGGGCATTCGTCAGCGAACCGTCGATGGTCAAACTGTACTTACGCTTGAGATGAGCGACGATGGCATCGCTGTCGCCAATCGATTCCTCGTCGTCGACGATATACGGAAGCTGCCCGCGAGGCGCCGACTTTGTATCGAGGATATGCCGATGATCGAAAGGCAGCCCGCATAGCTTGAGGAACGCGAATACCTTCAGACCATACGGATTGTTGTCTTCAAGACCAAACAATTCCGGGTAGGAAAAGAGTGTGATCATGCGACGCTCCCTGATAGGGGTGCTGCGTGGCGAGGTTGAACTGCTTCAGTTTATTCCAGCCGGCTCCCGGTAACCACGAGATCAGCCGCAAGAATGTTAGTCCGCCCCTCACTCATGATGTCCCGAACCCGACGCAATACGCTCAGCCAGCCCCGCGTCGTAACTGGAATGCACATGCACCCGCTTCTTGTCGGGATACGCATACGTGTAGGCCTTCCTCAACGCCAGCGATGCCTCATGAAACCCCGAAAGAATCAGCTTCTGCTTGTTCGGATAGTTCGCGATGTCCCCTACCGCGAAGATCCCATGTCGTGAGCTTTCGTAATTCGACGTATCCACATCGACCCGTCCGCCAATGATCTTCAAGCCCCAGTTCGCAATCGGTCCGAGGTCCGCGACCAGGCCGTACAACACCACCAGATGTTCCGCATCGATCTGCGCTGTGCCGCCAATCTGCCGGATTTCGATAGATGCCAGCTTGTCCCCAGGCGCATGCAACGCCGCAATCGAACCCACCATGAATTCCATTTCGCCTGCATCCACTGCACGCCTCATCTCGTCGACGCTCGATGCAACCGCGCTAAATCCATTGCGCCGATGTACCAGCACGACCCGGCGCGCAACCTTGCGCAATGCCAACGCCCAATCGAGCGCCGAATCGCCACCACCGGCAACCACCACGGCCTTGTCCGCGAAATCAGAGAGATTGCGCACGCTGTAGTGGACCTGGCGCTCTTCCAGCGGCACCGCTTCGGGCAACGTAAGACGCTGCGGCACGAACGCTCCGTTCCCGGCTGCCAGCATGATTGCGGCCGTATCGAATACGAGGCCCTGCCCGGTCGTCACTGTCCACCGGCCGTCGTCGCGCTGATGCACCGTCTCTACACGCTGGCTTAGGTGAATGGGCACGTTAAACGGGTGGCATTGCTCCATGAGCCGGTCCACCAACTCACGCGCGGTACATGATGGAATAGCAGGAATGTCGTAGATCGGTTTGTCGGGATACAACTCGATGCATTGCCCGCCAATTCGTTCGAGCGTATCGACGATCTGACACGACAGGCCGACAACGCCCGCCTCGAACGCAGCAAAAAGCCCAACCGGCCCCGCGCCGACGATCAGTATGTCGGTGCGTATCGGTGATGATGTTTGAATGGGCGAACCTGCTTCTGAAGTCATTCGGTATCCGTGATGGTGTGCAAGCGAACGCATTGCATCTCGCGATCACCATACAGAAGCAGCTAACGCTCGGCAACGATGCCACCACCAACGGCGTGGGGACTCACGGTCATGTTTCTACGTGGACAAACCAAATTGCCGATCACTTGCGCGAAGCGATAACGATCTCGCGCGATGCACCCGATGGCACCACCGCAGTCAGCACATTGCGGGGCAAGTGCCGCGAGTCCTCCTTCGATACCGCCCCGACAAATTTCCATCCTGTCGGCATCTTTACAAACGTAAAACCGGTGGGCTGGTCGACGAACACGTCGAAGGTTTTTGCCTGGTCGTGAGCAGCGGTCACAGATGCGCTCGATTGAGCGAACGAAGCAAACGAAGCGCCAAGAGCCAAGGCGGCTACTACTGCGCGAATCAATGATTTCATGATTGTTCCTTGAGGTTCAGATTGCAGTTAGCGAGCAACGACACTATATTTGTGTCGATCAACATAAATATAGTTAAGCACAGCAACTGGAACCTGTCCAGTATTTTTGTTATAGTCGACACATAAATAGAAAATCGCTTGTCGCAGGTGGTTCCAACTTCAGGAGAGGCTCATGTCGTCATTGGATCAGCAGACCGAACGCCGGCCGCGCGGCAGACCTAGAGCGTTCGACAGGGAAGCCGCACTGAGACGCGCCATGGAGGTGTTCTGGACGAAGGGGTTCGATGGCTGTTCCATGAGCGACCTTGTCGATGCAATGGATATCAATTCGCCCAGTATTTATGCGGCTTTTGGCAGCAAGGAGAATTTGTTCCGCGAGGCGATAGATCTATACGCAATATCCGAAGGCGCGATAACGCGGCAAGCGATAAGGGAACATGGCAGCGGCCGGGAGGCGATTGCAGCCGTGCTCAAGCGGAATATCGACATGCTTACCCAAGCGTCCGCTCCAAGGGGATGCATGGTCATTCTCGGCACGGTAAACATCGGTGTGGGACATGAGGAGCTTCGAGCCCTTCTTCAAAGCCGGGCGCAGAGTGTCGCGGAGCTGATCGAACAAAGGCTCGTACAATCGCTGGCAGACGGCGAGCTCGCGGCAGACGCGGATACGGATGCGCTGGCAACGCTTTGCATCACCGTGCTGAGCGGATTATCGGTCCAGGCGCATAACGGGGTTACCCGGCAAACCCTGCTCGATGCAACCGATGCATTCGTCTCGATGCTCCCCTTCACCAACAGGAAGAAGAAAAAGGAAGCACGACGATCGCTGTCGGTTTGACCGACACCTGAGCCGCATGTACGAGACGCTGGCGGCATGTGGACTTGTGATTGGAGTGCCCGCGTCCAAGTGGAAAATATGGCGGACAACAAAGACAAAACGCGGCGCAAAACGCCGCGTTTTTTGAGTCTTACGATCCCGGGCAAGCTGCTTCAAATTACTCCCACTCAATCGTCAATCCGTGGCTGGAGCCTTGTGTGGACGGCGTTTCCGCCCGGTCGGGCGGCGTCGATACCGTCAGCGATACCGAAATTTCTGCCTGGCACTTTATGGCTTTCGCCGGACCGTATCGGAGAATCAACCCCGCTTTGCTTGAAAAATCGTGAAGACCGGGCATCTCAAGACGGTTTGCGAAGGTGATACCGTTCACGATACCGTCAGCCTCTTTCCAACGCGGTCCGACCAAAGCCAGCCGGTGCCACGATCATCAACTCCGGCCATTTCTCCTGCCAGAAACACGTAAAACGCTGCAGCCGCAAGAGCCGAACCGCAGTGCGCGCTCGTTGTGGAGGTGCTGCGCTAGCGCTTCCGACAACTGGACGCCGCTGTCATCTTCGAAACGAACTGGAGAAACCGTTTTACCGGCCGCGCTGGGTGGAGAATACGAGGATCAAGTCACGGACGATGGCGATCCTGACCTCCTGCAGTCATCGGCGTAGAGACGATCAGGGCCCGAGCCTCAGAGCAAATATCTAACAATAGCCCGGCGACAGCGGCCCTTGCTCAAATCTCGATTCCCGGCTATATTACTGGATACATCCGGAGGGCATCGTGGGTACAGCACAAAATCGCGCCATTCAGAACTATCGCACTCGCCTCAGCGAGCGTGGCCTTGCACGCTTTGAAGTGCTGGGCCGCGATGCTGATCGCGACCTCATCCGTTCGTTGGCTCGCCGCTTGGCAGAAGATAGCCCCGAAGCCTCACAACTGCGTGTTGTAGTAAGCCAAACTATCTCTGGTAACCCACCCACAAAGGGCGGAATCTTGGCTGCTCTTCGGCGCTCTCCGTTGGTAGAAACCGATATTGAGCTGGTTCGTTCACGCGATGAAGGACGTCACGTAGATATCTGATGCGCTACCTGCTCGACACCAACATCATCAGCAACGTCACCAAACCAAGCCCATCCGAGTCATTGCTGATGTGGATGGCCCAACAGAACGACGAAGACCTTTTCATCGCCTCCCTTACGGTCGCAGAGATCCGTCGGGGCTTGCTGGAGAAGCCGGCGGGCAAACGGCGTGATCAACTCGATGCCTGGTTTTTCGGGCCTGAAGGTCCTCAATCGCTGTTCGCCGGGCGCGTACTTTCCTTCGACGAAAGCGCCAGTCTTATTTGGGCTCGCCTGATGGCCGATGCAAAGACCGGAGGACAGCCAAGGAGCGCATTCGACACTATCATCGCGGCCGTCGCCGAGGCCAACCATTGCGTTGTAGTGACCGACAATGAAAGAGACTTTCATGGCGTCGAGACGTTCAATCCTATTCGGGCACGTGCTTGATCGGCAGCATTCGATCAACTGACATGATCTTCTACGAAGACGTGTTTGAATTGGAACGAGGGTCGCCAGGAGTCAAATGCGCGGGAGTGCCCGTGTCGTCGCGACAGGTCAGGGTGGGGGCGAATTCGAGAAGCACATTGATGCATCTTTTTCAGCATTGCTCATGGAGAAGTCCTTCACGAGAAACTGCGAGTCTCTGAGACGAAAGCGAAACACGAAACGCCCACTCCGCGCCCCGAATCCAACGAATCGGGCATGGGGCAAGCGGCAACCTAGGCGCCTCCACGCAAGGACGGACGGCCACCAGTAGACAAGACCGATGGCGCACTGATACGCCCATGACAACAGGCAACCGGGAGCCGAAACGCCGATGCCCGCATCAATCGATACCGCCGACCTCTTCCGGCATGTGAGCGCCGACAAGGCAGCGTTCTACCGCTGCATCATGGACGTATTCGCCGCAGCCAAACGGCAGTATCGCCTGCAACTGCGGCCAGACGAAGTCCTCACCGAGGCAGCCTGGTCCGACACGGCACCGCGTCTCGAGGACGTGACCACGGCGCTGACCCAGCTTGCCGCGTGGGGCAATCTCGAATCGCAGCCCGATACCGCACGCGTATCGAGCTTGAGCGACTTCTACCGGGCCCGCTTCCTGTACCGGCTTTCGCAAGGCGGCGAGGCGGTCGAGTCCGCACTGGCTGTCTTCGCGAGGACGCTGAAGCGCCGGGCGGAACTTCAGACCGTTGCGCTCGAGGACATCGCCAACCGCCTGAGAGCTTTGGAAGTGCTCTGCAACCAGGCAGAACCGGATGCGGCCAAGGTCCATGAGAACCTCCGCGATCTGGTACGTGTGTTCGAAGGTCTCACCGACAATGCGCAGGCCTTCATGGCCGGTGTCGCGCGCAGCATCGAACTCCAGCAGGCCGAGGCGCGCGCAATCGCGGCTTATAAAACCCGGCTGATCGATTATCTGGAACGATTCATGAGCGATCTCGTGCGACGCTCCGACACCATCGCACGGTTGATCCTGGCGCTGGGCCCCCGCATCGACTCCATGCTGTGGCTCGTCGCCGAGCGTGAAGCACGAGATGCGGCGCCGGGCGATGCACAACCTGACGCCGGCGACTCGCGCAGCCGCAGTTGGCAGGCGTGGCGGGAACGCTGGAAGGGCTTGTGCGGCTGGTTTCTCAGCAACGGTCACGAACCTCCACAGGCGGAACTGCTGAGGGCACGGGCGCGCTCGGCCATCCCGCAGTTGCTGAACGCGATTGCCGCGCTCAACGAGCGGCGCAGCGGCCGCAGCGACCGTTCGGCGGACTTTCGCACCCTCGCCTATTGGTTCGACGCCTGCGCCGATGACTCCGCCGCACACCGGCTCGCCCGGGCCGCGTTCGCTCTGAATCCGGCGCGGCACTTCTCGCTCAACCCAGCGGCCGATGCCGCCCTGCCAGCGAGCACCCGCTGGGCCGACGCGCCGCCGCTGCAAATCCATCCGCGGCTGCGTGAATACGGCGAAGCGGCGCCGCGCGGCCCCCTGCCGCGCGTCGTCGATCGCACGCGGGCGCGCGCACTGCTTGCCGCGCAGCTCGCGGAGGAATCCCGACAGGTAGACGCCGCGCGCGAACGGCTTGCCACCGGCGCGCCAATCCGCTTGTCCGACCTCGGCGCGCTCGACGTACACGCTTTCGACTTGTTCCTGAACCTGCTCGGCGAAGCGTTGACCGACCAGCACCACCCGGATGCAGCCGTCGAGCGAATGACCGGCGACGGACTGCTCCACATCCACTTGCAGCCGCTTGCAGCCGACAGCCGCGCGGTTATCGAGACGCCCCGCGGCGTCTTCGCGGGCCGCGACCATGTGATCACGATCTCGCTGGTCGAGGAGACAGTCCAATGAAGCAGGCAAGCATGGCAGACCTCGACAGCCAGGACATCGAGCAACAACAGCACCGCTACCAGCGCGAAGAATTTCGAAGCGCCGTGCGCGCCCTTCTGATGAGTCCGCTAATGAGTCCCGGTCACGAGGACTTCTCCGCAGTTCGGCGGCAGGCAGATGTCCTGCGCGAATGGTTCTCGCGCGAAACCGGCTGGGCACTGCAGATCGAACGGGAAGGCGCGCGTCTCTACAAGCGCCCGGCAGACCTCATCGATAGCACACGCGGCCTGCCTGACTACGACCGGCGCCGCTATGTCCTGCTAAGTCTCGCCTGTGCTGTGCTTGAACGCGCCGATGCGCAGATCACCTTGCGCGTACTCGGGGAACGGCTGCTGGCGTTCGCGACCGATCCGGTGCTCGCCCTCGGCAATTTCAGTTTCACGCTGGGCACGCAGCACGAGCGTCGGGACCTTGTCACAGTCTGCCGCACGTTGCTGGAGCTTGGCGTGCTACAGCGCGTCGCCGGCGATGAGGAAGCGTTCATCAATGCAGGCAGCGACCAGGCCGACGCGCTGTATGACGTCCAGCGCCGCGCACTTGCGGGCATGCTCGCGGCAGCGCGCGGCCCATCGACGTGGCAACCCGAAGAAGCACCCGTAACACTGGAGGAACGCCTCCATGCGCTGGTCAACGAATACGTGGCGGACAGCGACGAGGGCCGGCGCACTGCGCTGCGCCACCACCTCGCGCGCCGGCTGCTCGACAACCCGGTCGTCTACACCATGTCGCTCGAGCCCGAGGCGCAAGCCTACTTCGTCAATCAACGCGGGGTGCTCGCCGCACGCCTGTGCGAGGCCACCGGCCTCACTGCAGAACAACGCGCCGAGGGACTCGCTCTCGTCGACGAGTCCGGCACACTCACGGATCTCGCCATGCCTGCAGAAGGGACGGACGCGCACGTCACGCTGCTGGTCGCGGAGTACCTCGCCGCCGACGAGCGCGAGCGCACCACACAACGCAGCAATGCGCCTTTCAAGCGCACACAGGACATTGCCGACTTCTTGCGCGAAGCGCGCGATCGCTATGGACGCTTCTGGCGCAAGTCGGCACGCGAAGCCGGCTCCGAGCGGGAACTCGCCGCCATCGCCATTGAGCGCCTCGACAAATTGCAACTGATCGAACGCCGTGCCGACAGTGTGTGTCCGCTCCCGGCGCTCGCCCGCTTTGCCCTCGGCGAGGCGGACGTGCGCACTACCAGCCCCCGCCGCGGCACTGACGTGCCCGACCCGGACACCTTTACATTGACATGAACGACAGCCTTCCCGATTGGTCCATCCGGCCGACCCGCCCCCGCGCGCTGCCCGTTCCCGCCCGTACCCGCTGGCAGCCCTTGCGGCTGGGCCTTGTGGAGCTATTTCACTACGATAGCGAGGAGTTCTGGTTCCACGACGGCCATTTGCTGCTGCGCGGCAACAACGGTGCAGGAAAATCCAAGGTGCTGTCACTCACGCTCCCCTTCTTGCTCGACGCGCAGCTCAAGTCGTCACGCATCGAACCCGATGGTGACGCGGGCAAGAAAATGGCGTGGAACCTCCTGTTGGGCTCTTACGATCGCCGCATGGGCTATACCTGGATCGAATTCGGCCGTCTAGACGAGCATGGCACGCCGCGCTACCTGATGCTCGGCGCCGGGTTGTCAGCGGCCGCTGGCCGCCCGCAAGTGGACAGCTGGTTCTTCGTGCTCGAAAGCGCCGATGGGCAGCAGCGCATTAATCAGGATATCTGGCTAACCACCCCACAGCGCGTCGTGCTAACGCGCGAACGCCTGCGCGAAGCACTCGTGGACCGTGGCCAGGTGTTCGAGACCGCGGCGAGTTACCGGCGCGCTGTTGACGAACGGCTGTTCCATTTGGGCTCACGGCGCTACGACGCGCTGATGGACACGCTCATCCAGTTGCGCCAGCCGCAGTTGTCAAAGAAGCCCGACGAAGTCGCGCTGTCGAATGCGCTCACCGAGGCGCTCCCACCGCTCGCACAGGAACTGCTCGGCGATGTCGCTGAGGCGCTCGGGCAGTTGGAGGAGGATCGTCGGCAACTCGACGAGTATCACGCGCTATCCAAAGCGATCCAGCACTTCGACGACCGCTACCGCGTCTACGCCGGGACCCAAAGCCGGCGCCAGGCTGCAGTCCTGCGGCATGCGCAGACCGAATTCGACAACGCCAGCCGCGCCCGCAATGAAGCGGCCGCACGAGCATTGGCGGCGCAAGAGTACGAAGTGCGCGCCAAGTCCGCACACGAGGATGCGGAATTCGCGCTCGGTCGCGAGCGCACCCGCCTCGAGATCCTTCTCGCCGATCCAACGATGAAGGACGCGAACCAACTCGCAATGGCCGTGAAGGAAGCCGAAGCCCGCAAGGAATCGCTGCGCCGCGCCACGTCGGTGCTCGCGGAGACCGAGCAACGCGTGCGACGGGCAATCGACGCCACCACAAGCTACACCGACCGCGTACACGAAACACAAAGCACGCTGGCCGACACGCGGCGGCGCGGGACAGCCCAGGCGGAAACGGCTGGCATTGCTACGCTGTTCGCCGCCAATGCGCTCGGCTCGCTCGACAGTGACGCGCTCGCCGCGCTGACGCCGCAGACGTTCGACTCGGCCCAGGCAGACATGCGCGAGACGATCGCACACCGACAGGACGACATCGCGCTGGTTCGGAAGCGCCAGGGAGAGCTCGTGCGCACCGAAGCGCACCACCGTCAACGCCAGCAAACACGAGACGAGCGTCACGAAGCGGCACAGGAGGCTATCGAGAGACGCGAGCAAGCCGATACCAGCGTCGAACGCGAGGGCCAGGCGTTGGTCGACGCGTGGGAGCGCCATTTTGCCGGTCTAGAGCAGCTCCAGGTAGACTCGCGCGTTCCGCTCGCCGACTTGGTCAACTGGGTGGCGGGATTGAGCGGAGAGAACCCGGCGCGTCAGGCACTGCAACGGGCGCAGCAGCAGGCAAGCATGCGCCTTGCGCTTCAGGGTCAAGAGCTCGAAAGCAAAAGGGTGGACCTGGGGACCGAAAAGCAAAGTTTGGAGCAGGAACGGGAACGACTCGAATCTGGCGCCGACGCGCAACCGCCCATCCCGTACACACGCAGCGAAACAGCACGCGCCACCCGGGCGGGCGCACCGCTATGGCAGCTGACGGATTTCCGCGAGACAGTCGGTGAAACACAACGCGCGGGACTAGAAGCCGCGCTCGAAGCGGCCGGTCTGCTCGACGCCTGGATCGCACCTGACGGACTTCTCTACGTGGATAGCGGTGAAGCCATGCCGCTCGACACCCAGCTCCTGCGGCGCCCGGCCCATACTCACTCGCTCGCCGACTGGCTGCAACCCACTGATACACCGAATGATAGCGTCCCTCGCGATGTGGTCGCGGCGCTGCTCGCAGGAATTGCCTGCGGCGAGCACGACCCGGCCAATTCCGAAGCCTGGGTGTGCACGGATGGCCGCTACCGTTTGGCCGCGCTCGCAGGTTCGTTCAGCAAACCGACGGCCGAATACATCGGCTACAGCGCGCGGGCGGCGGCGCGAGCCCGGCGAATCGCGGAGATTGCCGCACGCCTCACTCAGCTCGCCGACGAGTTGGCCGCGCTCCACGCGCTGCTTGACCAGCACGCGCTCGATGAACAACAAGCGGCCGGCGAATGGCTCGGCGCGCCGGGCGATGAGGCCCTGCGCCAGGCGCACCTGAGCGCGACGACCTGCGCTCGCGAATATCTGCTGGCGCGCGACCGGCTGGCGCAGGCCGACGCAGACCTTCGCGCGGCCGAGGCGCTTGTGCAAGACGCCCGCGATGCGCTTAAACGCGACGCCGCCGACCTGCGCCTGCCAGAGCGCGCCGATGCTTTGCCGGATATCGAAACCGCGCTCAATCGGTTCACCGAGACTCAGTACCGGTTGGTGCAAGTGACCGGCGAGCTGCGTCTGGCAATGACCGAACTGGAACGGCAGCGGGAACGCGAGAGCGAGATGCGGCGGGATCAGTGCGAGCACGCGACCCAGTTGGCCGACTCCCGAGTCGAGGCCGAGCAAGCGATAGTACGGCTGGAAGTGCTGCAAGAGTCCGTCGGCAGCAAGGTCGACGCATTGCAGCAACGCGTGCGCGCCGTGCAGCAGGCCGTCCACGATGGCGATGCGTTGCTGAAGGCTGCTGCTCAGGAATGGCGCAAGAGCGGCGAAGCGCGGGCCATCGCCCAGGAACAGGCCGAGACCCGCGAGCGCCAGTTACTGCAGAGTACCGACGTGCGCGCGCAGGCGGTTGCCCGCTTCCAGCAGTTCGCTGCAACCGGCCTCCTCGCGGCAGCGCTGCCCAACGTCGAGTTGCCGGACATGACGAACGCGTGGACGATCGAGCCGGCGCTCACACTCGCACGCCGCGTGGACCAGGCGCTCGGCGCAATCGACTATGACGACAAGGCTTGGGAACGCGTGCAGCGGCGGATAGGGGAGGAATTCGTGGAGCTGCAACGCGCGCTCAGTGCGCTCGGCCATCAGGCGACCGCGGATCCGAGTGACTGGGGCTTCATCATCCAGGTTGTCTACCAGAACCGCTCCGAGCGCCCCGCCACGCTCGCGGCGCGTTTGAGCGAGGAGATCGCGCATCGCGAAGAACTGCTCACGGCGAACGAGCGCACGGTGCTCGAGAATCACCTGCAAGCCGAAATTGCCGCCGAGGTTCAGCGGCTTTTGCAGACCTCCGAGAAACAGGTCGACGCGATCAACGCGGAATTGCACAAACGCCCGACCACCACCGGCGTACGCTACCGGCTGATGTGGCTACCTCTGTCGGAGGAAGAAGGGGCGCCGGTCGGCCTCGAAGCGGCGCGCAAACGCCTGCTCAACACGAGCACGGAGCTGTGGTCAACCGAGGATCGGCGAATCGTGGGAGCAATGCTGCAGCAACGCATCGCCGCCGAGCGCGAGCGCGCCGATTCGGGCGTACGCAAAGACGACGGTGGCAGTCTGCTCGACCAGCTAGCACGCGCGCTGGATTACCGTCGGTGGCACCGCTTTCGGGTCGAGCGCTGGCAGGATGGCCAGTGGCGCAAGCTCTCCGGTCCCGCGTCGAGCGGCGAGCGGGCGCTGGGCCTGACCGTGCCGTTGTTTGCCGCGGTCGCGAGCTTCTACAGCCACAGCAACTCTGCGCTGGCGCCGCGCCTGATGCTGCTCGACGAAGCGTTCGCCGGTATCGATGACACCGCCCGGGCACACTGCATGGGCCTCATCCGCGAATTCGATCTCGACTTCGTCATCACGAGCGAGCGCGAGTGGGCTTGCTACTCGACCCTGCCGGGAGTCGCGATCTGCCAGTTGCAACGGCGCGAGGGCATCGATGCCGTGTTCGTCTCGCGCTGGACCTGGGATGGCCGGGCCAAAGCGCCCGACGCCGACCCGGACCGCCGGTTTCCGACACCATGAGTGCGCCGGTGGACGCCCGGCTGGAGCGGCTGCTTGGGGGCATCGAACTCGCGGCGCTGCGCGAGCGGCTGCGCCGTTTTCTTGGTAGCCGAAACGCGGATGGGCGAGCCGCCACGCTCCGCGTCGTAGGGCTGTCTCCGCATGAGTACGACGTGTTGGCGTCGTTGATGGGCAAAAAGCCGCGCTTTTCGAACTCGATGCTCGTCGACATCGATCTCATCGACGCCGCGCTGCATCGGGCCGGCCTCGCCGCCTCGTTGCGGGACGCGCTCGAACACCTTGACGGTCCGATCGTCCATGCACCGGCCGTTCGCGCCGAAGCCCGGGCGCGTTGGGCAGATGTCGCTGCCGGTGCACGGCATGGGGATCTTGCCGGCTTGTTGCACACGCCGCTTGGACTAGGCCTCTTAAAACGGCTTGCACGACAGGACCCGACCGTAGGGGTCCGGCTGCGGGAGCGCGCCGAAGCCGTGCTGATGCGTCTCCCTGCCTCCGGCCTGTCGCGCGCGCAACTGGCGGCGCAGACGCTCGGCGACGCGCACGCGCTCGATGTGGGCGAGGCTACCGCGTCACTCGTCCTCGCCGCATGGCGACAGCATGAAGAGCGCAGCATGCGTGCCGATACCGAAGATGCCTTCGATACCCCAAGCAATGAGCGCATCCGCGATGTCTGGGCGCGCGCCGGCGTGCTGATCAACGAGTTGGCGCGACCGGCCCTGTTCCTGAATCTGCCGATGGCTGACGGCGCACACCCGCTCTCGCCCGCAGGCGAGCCCGGTTACGCCTCCTTGCGCATGCTGCTGCGCTCTCCACCGCGTTGCGCGGTGCGCGGCCGCGAAGTCTATGTCTGCGAAAATCCCAACTTCGTTGCAATTGCTGCAGACCAGCTCGGGCGCCATTGCGCGCCTCTGATCTGCACGGACGGTATGCCGGCGGCCGCGCAGCGCGCCCTGCTCGGCCAGCTCGTTCAAGCGGGAGGGCAACTGCTGTACCACGGTGATTTCGATTGGGCGGGAGTGCAGATCGCGAACCACGTAATGCGGGCATATGGTGCTCGACCGTGGCGATTCAGTTCTGCCGACTATAAGACCGCGGTTGAGGAACATGCACGCTCGGAACATCGGCTGGAGGGCCCGGTCGTCGAGGCGCTTTGGGATGCAGCGCTCGCGCCGGCGATGCAGGAGCATGGGCTGGCGTTTGCGGAAGAAGGGTTGAGCGACGAGTTGGTGAGAGATCTGAAGCGGTAGGGGTTCGGGATAGGCAGCTTGTAGAAGCGGCGGCGCGCAAGGCGCGATGGCAAAAGAAAGAAGTATGGACCGCTCATTACCGGTCACAGCCGCAAAGCTGCGTGAAGATCCTCGTGCTCTCTCCAGCACCTGCACCGAGGCGAAACCGAACGCCTCCTCGACCCTCGGGCGCACCACCATGTTCCGCGCTGGATGCACCGTACCGCGCATGACCGGCGTTGTCTCGATCTGCACACGCGCACGACCGCGGCTGGCCACCAACCGCGTGACGCCAGCGCCCTCACCTGCCGATAACTGCACCTGTAATTGCAGGGGCCGGGCACGCAACATATCGGCCAGTCGCACAAGCGCTTCTGCGATCAGCTTCGCATCCTCGGCATAGTCATGCACCGGCAACCAGGCCAGATCAATGTCCACCGACAACCGTGGCAAGTCGTGCTCGAACAGGTTGATAGCCGTGCCACCCTTGAGCGCGAACCTCGGCTCCTGTGCCAGCACCGGTAGGATCTCGACCAACAGCCGAACCCGGTCGGTGTAGCGGCGATCCCAGTGATCAAGCCAGGTGTTCATCGAGGTCTCCCGGCAAGGTGATCTTATAAGCCGGATGCAGACGACCGCCAGGCACCAGCGCGCGCTTTCCCCGCCCCAGATCGACGCCATCCATCGGCACGTGTGACAGCCACGCGTGCCGATGGCGATCGGCCAGCGCCAGGAACAGCCGCTTGGCCTTGATGCTGCGGCAGTGGCGCAGCATCAGGCCAACCCGCTGCGGCCGCAGCGTCGTCATGGCCTGCATCAGCGCATCCACTTCGTAGACCTGCGCCGCATCTGATACGCCATCGCACAATTCCAGCATGGCTCGCTCCGGCGTTGAACAAATCAGGGCATCGGCACCGGGAGCAGCCTGGTGCCATGCCAACCCCTGATCCGACAGCTCCGCCTCGGATACCTCTACCGTGAACGACACGGGTGGCAGATCGAATGGCCCCTTGCCCAGATACTCGACGCGCTGCGCCAATGGGAGCTTGCAGAGCCAACCCGGAGGCCGTCCCGGCCCATACAGCGTGACCGTCCCCACATCGCCCAGGCGCAGGTAGTGTTCGTGCCCCTGCAGGCCGAGCGCGAAACGGCCTCCAACGCGCAGCGGCATCCCTTCATCGACCTGCAGGCTGCGAATCACGCCCTCCCACTGCAGGCGGCCTCCCTTGCGCATATAGACGCCGCGCGCAGGCGACACCAGCCACCCGCTGCTCACGTAGCGCGCGACGAGGCTGTTGGAATAGTCGTGAACCCGCAGCCATCGACTCGACACCAGACGCGTATCGCCCAGTTCGGCCAGTAGAAGGTTCAATTTTCCTGTATTTTGATCACCCATAGTGATCAAAATACTCTTCTTATAAACCCCTGCCAAGCCCCGCGAGTTCGATAGAGGGGAAAAACAATCACTCATAGTGATCGTTTTTGGACGACTACAAACCAATTCATGACTAGCAGTCGCCGACGCAAGGGAAATCATCGCTCCATCCCCCTTGTCATCGGCGATCTGAAAGTCGTCAAGAACTGACGGTGTGAAACTCACAGCGTGGAACCAACCTTTCTTGGTTCATTTTCTTCGGGTCTGATTTATTCACGGCCTGATTCTTCTTTGGTTTTTCTTCGCTCCTCTCCGTTGTAGCCCTCACAGTTGTTCACATTCTGAGCGGATTAGCCGCTGAGGGCAGCCGCGGTGCAGAACCAGTTTGGCATTTGATCCCGCCATCGCGCTCTCGCCCCATCACGGTGAATTTCGAACCGTCCGTTTTAGGTGAATTTGACGCCGCCGCTGACACCCCTTACACCGTCGCACTCAGTACCGGTACGACCACGTTCTCCGGCATCAGCTTCGGCACGTAGGTCTGGCCACCGCCCCAGGCATCGACCAGGTTGGCCCACTCTTGCAGCATGTGGCGCCGCTGCTCGGCGTACTCGGCCTTGTTGTAGACCGAACGCGAGGAACGTCCGTCCTCGTGCGCCAGGCACTTCTCGATCCAGTCGCGGTTGAAGCCGATTTCGTTCAACAGCGTCGAGCCGGTGCGGCGCAGGTCATGGACGGTGAACGGTTGTAGCGGCAGCCCTTTGGTTTTTGCAGCCGCCGCCACAAGTTGCGTGACACGATTCAAGGTTGCATTGGACATGAATCGCTCCGCATCGTAACGAGAAGGGAAAACGAACCTTGAGCCCGCCGCACAGGCGTGCAGCGTGACGAAGATGTCGAGCGCCTGGCGCGACAGATAGACCACATGCGGATTGCGTCCCTTCATCCGCTGCTTCGGGATCGTCCAGGTCGCGCTCTCGAAATCGACCTCATCCCAGGTGGCCTGGACCAGTTCGCTCTTGCGCACCAGCGTCAGCAGAATCAGGCGCAGCGCCAGCTTGATGGTCGGATAGGTCGCCACTAAGTCCATCTGTTGCACCATCAGCCGGATTTCCAGCGGCGACAAGGCGCGATCCTTCGGCACGAAGGTGGCGATCGAGGCCACTCCCACGCTGTTAGCGGGGTTGTCCACCTTTTCACCGTGGGCGATGGCGAAGACATAGACCTGCTTCACGATGTCCCGAATCTGCACCGCAGTGGCCGGCGCCCCGCGTTCCTTGACCTTGTTGCACAAGGCCCGTAAGTCTTCGGCCTGGATTTCGGTCAGCAGGCGATTCTGGAAAACCGGCAGGATGTCCCGGTCAATGATGTGCTTGCGCATGGCGCGGGTGCTGTCAGCCAACCTTGCATTGGCCAGCCATGTCTCCATCGCCGTGCCGAAGGTCTTGATGGCGACCACACGGCGTTTCTCGCGTTGCTTTTTAAGCGCGGGCGATATGCCCTTGAGAACGGTTTTCCGCGCGTCCAGGAGCAGTTCGCGCGCCATCGCCAGCGAAATACCGTCAGGGCCATAACGCCCGAGGGTCAGCGTTTCCCGGCGTCCGTTGAAACGGTAGTCGTAGAGGAAAGTGACGGTACCGCTGGGCGATACCGTCACGTACATCCCGTCCCAGTCAGAAGCCTTATAAATCTTGGACTTAGGCTTCAGATTGCGCAGTGCAGCGTCGGCAAGCATCGAGGTTTTCCTCCTGTTTTTTGACGGCTTTTACCGTCAGGGATCAGGAGACCTGCTGATGCCCGGAAAGCCGCATAAAACAAGCTTTCCCGAGAAGACTTTTACCGTCAAAGACGGTAAAAGTCTGAATAGTGAACAGGAGGGTCTTAATTCGGCCTCGATTCTTACCGTCAGTTCTACCGTCAACCTGTTTTGCTGGCCGACGATAGCTACCGATAGATACCGTAACGTATTTACTTCTAAATCAACACGTTATGGCAGTTTTCCGATAGCTGGCGATAGCCTCGAAGGACGTTAATTCACTCCCACTCGATCGTAGCCGGCGGTTTCCCCGAAATATCATAAACAACGCGATTAATCCCGCGAACCTCGTTAATGATCCGGTTCGAAACATGCCCTAACAACTCATGCGGCAGATGTGCCCACTGCGCGGTCATGAAATCCAGCGTCTGCACGGCCCGCAGAGCCACCACATACTCATAAGTCCGTCCATCGCCCATCACGCCCACGCTTTTCACCGGCAGGAACACCGCAAAAGCCTGACTCGTGAGTTCATACCAGGACTTGCCCGATTCCTTATCGAAGGTATTCCTCAACGTTTCGATAAAAATCGCATCCGCATGACGCAGCAGATCCGCAAACTCGCGCTTGACCTCGCCCAGAATCCGCACACCTAACCCCGGCCCCGGGAACGGATGCCGATAAACCATCGCCGGCGGCAATCCGAGCTTCACGCCCAATTCCCGCACTTCGTCCTTGAACAATTCGCGCAACGGCTCAAGCAACTTAAGGTTCAGCGTCTCGGGCAAACCGCCCACGTTGTGATGACTCTTGATCGTATGGCCCTTCTTGCCCTTGCCCGCCGACTCGATCACATCCGGATAAATCGTCCCTTGCGCGAGCCACTTCGCGTCTTTCAGCTTATTGGCTTCCGTCTGGAACACTTCAACAAACTCGGCGCCAATAATCTTCCGCTTCGCCTCCGGATCCGTCACACCGGCAAGCTTCGACAAAAACACTTCGCTCGCATCGACGTGAATCACCTTCACGCCAAGGTGATCGGCGAACGTGGTCATGACCTGTTCAGCTTCGTTCAATCGCAGCAAACCGTGATCGACGAACACGCACGTCAATTGCGCCCCGATCGCGCGATGCAAAAGCGCCGCCGCCACCGACGAATCCACACCACCCGACAAGCCGAGAATCACGTGCTCATCGCCGACTTGTGCGCGGATCTTTTCCACGGCTTCATCGACGTAATGCCCCATCTCCCAATCCGGCCGCGCACCGCACAACTCGAGCACGAAGCGGTCGAGCATCGCCCGTCCCTGCACCGTGTGCGTGACTTCCGGATGCCATTGAAGGCCGTAGAAATGGCGCTCGTCGTCGGCCATTGCGGCGACCGGGCAAGCCGGCGTCGATGCCATCAGCTTGAATCCGACCGGCATGTCCGACACCTTGTCGCCGTGGCTCATCCACACTTTCAGCATGCCGTGACCTTCGGCAGTCTGGAAGTCTTCAATGCCGTTCAGGAAGCTCGTGTGGTTATGCGCCCGCACTTCGGCATAGCCGAATTCACGGACATTGCCGAGTACGACCTTGCCGCCGAGTTGTTCGGCCATCGTCTGCATGCCGTAGCAAATACCGAGCACCGGCACGCCGAGATCGAAGACGGTTTGCGGCGCACGCGGCGAACCGCCTTCGGTAACCGAGTTCGGACCGCCCGACAAAATGATGCCCTTCGGCGCAAAATCGCGGATGAACGCTTCGTCGACGTCGTACGGATGGATCTCCGAATACACATGTGATTCGCGGATGCGTCGTGCGATCAACTGGGTGACTTGGGAGCCGAAATCGAGAATCAGGATCTTGTCGTGCATGGCAGCGGCCAGAAGGCGAGTGAACGGAAACGGTTGGCAAAAGCGAAAGCGCAAGCAGCAGGAGCAGTGTCCCGCGCATTGCGTCGCGCAGAAAGTTTAACGGCCGGCACTTGTTGCCGACCGCAGCAAGACAGATTCATCGATACAACGAAACCCGAAGCTCCGTTCCTCGATCGGTGTTCGAACGACGCACTCGCCCGAGCGTTCAGTGCGGATCGCGGCGAACCGGGTCGATGAGCTGGCCCGTGATTGGATCAACAGTACGACCTGTAACCGGGTCGATCGCTCGACCGGTTTCAGGATCGATCTTGTGACCGCTGACGGGATCGAACGCCCGGCCGGTGGCGGGATCGAGCGAACGGCCCGTCGCCGGGTCGATGGCATGTCCGGTAGCAGGATCAAACGCAGTAGCCGATGGCGCGGGCGCTTCGGAACGTGGAATAGCCTCGCCCACGACCGGCTCGGCCATCTCACTATCCCAGCGGGGATTCGCCGGCGCAACGGGATCGGACGACAAAGGCCTCGGCGGCGGAGTCACACGCTCCACACGCTCTTCGGCCTTGGTCTTCGCCGCACGCTTCTCGGCGCGCTCAGCGGCAGCAGCCCCGGCCAGCGCGGCGCGCTCGCGCCGCCGCACAGCACCGGACAAGCGCACGCTTCCGAGCCCGAGCACCAGCATGACCACACCGACCAATGCCGCAATTACCTGCCCGAAACCCGTCAACTCGGGCGTGTGCAGCCCGAGCAGCCAGACCATCATCACGATTGCCGACAACCACTCCACATGTCCCGACACCTTGGCGGCCGTCGCGGTCAACGCGCCATCGATAGCAGCATGAACCGCAAGCCACGCGATACCAATGAGCGCCACCCCGAACAACTGCCCTACAAACGGCGGCTGCACGGTCACGAGATGCATCGATGCCCATAGAGCTGTCCATGGCGTGAGCAGAAACAGCACGCCGAAGGCCAGGAAGATCAGTGCATTGATGACAAGGACAGCGCGCAGCAGCGGTTTCATGGTCAGTCCACGTGGTAGTTGGGCGCTTCCTTCGTGATCTGCACGTCGTGCACGTGCGACTCGCGCATGCCGGCGCCCGTGATCTGGACGAATTCGGCCTTGTCGTGCATTTCAGCGATATTGCGGCAGCCGCAATAACCCATGCTTGCCCGGACGCCGCCGACCACCTGGAACAGAATGGCGTTGACCGAGCCTTTATAAGCGACCTGCCCTTCGATGCCTTCGGGCACGAGCTTGTCGATATTCGCCGAGTTGTCCTGGAAATACCGGTCCGCCGCGCCGTCCTTCATCGCGCCGACCGAACCCATGCCTCGATACGCCTTGAACTGACGGCCCTGGAACAGGAAAACGTCGCCGGGAGATTCTTCCGTGCCGGCAAGCATGCTGCCCATCATCACGGCGTCGGCACCTGCGGCGAGCGCCTTGCTGACATCGCCGGAAAAACGCACGCCGCCGTCCGAGATCACCGGCACGCCGGAGCCGCGCAATGCGTCAGACACGTTCGCCACCGCCGTGATTTGCGGTACGCCGACGCCCGCCACGATCCGCGTCGTGCAGATCGAACCCGGGCCAATACCCACTTTCACGCCGTCCGCGCCGTATTCCACGAGCGCCTTGGCAGCTGCAGCCGTGGCGATATTCCCGCCGATCACTTCAATATGCGGATAGTTCTGCTTCACCCAGCGCACGCGTTCGAGCACGCCCTGGCTATGCCCGTGCGCCGTATCCACGACGATCACGTCAACACCCGCCGCCGACAACAGCTCGACACGCTCTTCGTTTTCCGGACCAACGCCGACTGCCGCGCCAGCGCGCAGCTTGCCGTGTTCGTCCTTGCAGGCATCCGGGTGTTCGGTTTGCTTCGTGATGTCCTTGACGGTCATCAGGCCGCGCAATTCGAACGCGTCGTTGACCACCAGCACGCGTTCCAGCCGATGGCTGTGCATCAGCGCCTTGGCTTCCGCGAGCGGCGTGCCTTCCTTGACGGTCACGAGACGTTCACGCGGCGTCATGATCTTGCGCACTTCGTCGTCGAGACGCTCTTCGAAGCGCAGATCCCGGTTCGTCACGATACCGATCAGTTGCGGCCCTTCCACCACCGGAAAGCCGGAAATGCCGTGCTGTTTCGTGAGAGCAATCACGTCGCGCACTTTCATTTGCGGCGGAACGGTGATCGGATCGCGCACCACGCCTGATTCGAAGCGCTTTACTTTCGCGACTTCGCGGGCCTGTTCGGCTGCGGTAAGGTTCTTGTGGATGATGCCGACGCCGCCGAGCTGGGCCATCGCGATAGCGAGCCGGCCTTCGGTGACTGTGTCCATGGCGGCGGACAGCAGGGGCATATTCAGGGAGATCTTGCGGGTAACCTGGGTTTTCAGGCTGGTGTCGCGCGGGAGAACGTTGGAAAACGCGGGCACGAGGAGCACGTCATCGAATGTGAGTGCTTTCTGGATCAGACGCATGGCAAATCCTATGGGCGCAAAACCGAATTATACCGATAGTTCCCCGGATTTTCACTGCCCGAACAGCAGCTTAGCTGGCGTCTCTCGTTTTCCGGCGCAATTTACGGGCCCCGGCCGGGCGGGCGATTTACATCGCCGTTTCGGTTTTTCGCTCGATTTACGTTCGATATAAGTTCGGTTTTGCGGATGCCAGGACGCCGCGGCAATGCCCCTTATCGCGCTTCTTTACGCGTCCACCGCCGCCCTTCAATGGATCCGCCGCGCCGCGTCTTCTCCACCCGCCTCTGCCGCGCAACTTTCGGATCGACCTTCAAGGGCCGATAAATCTCCACCCGGTCGCGATCGGCGAGCACCTCATCCAGCGGCCGGATCTTCCCGAAAATGCCCACTTTCTGCACATCAAGATCGATCTCGGGAAACCGCGCGAGCAATCCGCTCGCCTCTATAGCCTCCCGCACAGTCACGCCCTCGCCCAGCGAAAGCGCGCAAATCGCGCTGTTTCCCTCCGGCAACGCGTAGCAAACCTCAATAGAAAGTGTCATCACTTCCCATACCGCTGATCGGCGCGCTTCACGAACGAATCCACGAACGTGTGCGCAATGTGACTGAAAACAGGCCCGATGATCTTCTCGAGAATGATGTTCGAAAACTCGTAATGCAACGCGAACTCGATCTTGCAGGCATCGGCCCGCAGCGGCGTGAACCGCCAGTACCCGGTGAACTTCTTGAAAGGACCGTCCATGAACTCCATATCGATTGTGGTCGGCCGCGTGTGCACATTGCGCGTCGTGAAATGCTGCTTGATGCCCTTGAAATTGATGTGGATCTTCGCTTCCATGCTGTGTTCGTCGTGCTGGCCTACCTCAACGCCTCCACACCACGGCAAGAAATTCGGGTAATCGGCGACATCGGTAACGAGGTCGAACATCTGCTCTGCAGAGTGGCGGATCAATACAGTTTTCTGGACATCTGCCATAAAGGGCGCAACGCGTGGCAAGAGTGGGAAGCTTTGCGGGCTTTACCGAGCCCGCGCTGCTAAAATCAGGATTTTAAACGAGTTAGGCACTTTTCATTCATGAGCATCATCGACAACAGAAAAGCCTTCTTCGATTACTTCATCGAAGATCGCTACGAGG
This sequence comes from Caballeronia sp. SEWSISQ10-4 2, assembly GCF_030464885.1. Taxonomy (GTDB): domain Bacteria; phylum Pseudomonadota; class Gammaproteobacteria; order Burkholderiales; family Burkholderiaceae; genus Caballeronia. The sequence goes on from NZ_JALPRJ010000026.1 coordinate 74,652, forward strand.
CGGGGCTCGTGCTGGAAGGGTGGGAAGTCAAGGCTCTCCGGGCCGGCCGCGGCCAGATCAAGGAAGGCTACGTCATCATCCGCGACGGCGAATTGTTCCTGATCGGTGCGCACATCAGCCCGTTGCCTGAAGCATCGACCCACATCCATCCGGATCCGGTCCGCACGCGCAAACTGCTGCTGCATAGCGAAGAGATTTCGAAGCTTATCGGCAAGGTCGAGCAGAAAGGCCACACGCTCGTGCCGCTGAACTTCCACTACAAAGGCGGTCGCGTGAAGTGCGAGATCGGCCTGGCGAAGGGCAAGAAGCTGCACGACAAACGCGAAACCGAGAAAAAGCGCGACTGGGAACGCGAAAAAGCGCAAATCATGCGTGGCGCCAAACATTGAGCGCCACCAGCATGGCAATGAGTCTGTCAAAACAAAAAGGGCGTCGACTTACAAGGTCGACGCCCTTTTTTATTCCACCAACGTAGATCAGCTCTTCCGGATCACTCCACCGCCCGTTCCGTCGCCCTTGATGATGCTCAGCGCCGACGCGATCATCGAACTCATCTCCGACAAATTCCCCGGCACAATCAGCGTATTGCCCTGCTTCGCGATATTCCCGAACGCAGTGACATATTGCTCGGCGACCTTCAGGTTCACCGCTTCCATGCCGCCGGCTGTCTGGATCGCCGCGCCAATCTTCTCAATCGCCTGAGCATTCGCCACAGCCACCGCCAGAATGGCCGATGCCTCGCCTTCGGCCTGATTGATCTGCGCCTGCCGCTCGCCTTCGGACTTATGAATGGCCGCTTCGCGCGCGCCCCATGCAATATTGATCTGCTCCTGCTTGCGACCTTCCGACGCAGCGATCACCGCCCGCTTCTCTCGCTCGGCGGTGATTTGCGCCTGCATCGCGTGGAGGATTTCCTTCGGCGGCGTCAAATCCTTGATCTCATAACGCAGTACCTTCACGCCCCAGTTCGCCGCAGCCTGATCGAGCGACGTGACAATGCTGTGATTGATGTAATCGCGCTCCTCGAAGGTCTTGTCGAGCTCGAGCTTGCCGATCACCGAACGCAACGTGGTCTGCGACAACTGCGTGATCGCGTAAATAAAGTTGCTCGATCCATACGACGCTTTCATCGCGTCGGTCACCTGAAAGTACAGCACGCCGTCCACCTGCAACTGCGTGTTGTCGCGCGTGATACAGACCTGGCTCGGCACTTCGAGCGGAATTTCCTTCAGCACGTGCTTGTACGCCACGCGATCGACGAACGGCACGACGATGGTCAGCCCCGGCGTCAGGGTCGCGTGATAGCGTCCGAGCCGCTCCAGCACCCATGCATGTTGCTGCGGCACGATCTTGATCGTCTGCGCCGCAATCGCAATGACGATAATCAACAAAATGGCCCCAATGATAGTCACGTCCATCTCTACTCCTTGTTATGCGTGTCTTGCTTATCGATCTGCTTATCGATCTGCTTAGGAAACCTTAAACCCCGGTCCAACGTCTCAGCGTTTTGCCGCCACCACCAGCGTGTTGCCGGAAAACGCCGTGATCCTGTACATATGCGCGCCTTCGGTTTCCCCCGGCGCCAGCTCAATGTCCCATTCCGCCCCGCGATACAGCGCCCTCGCGCGACCCTCGTGCCACTCGTTCACCTTCAGCGTCTCGCCTATATCCAGGTTCACGCCCGGATCATGCGAGGCGTCGCGCCGTGTAACGTGGCCGAGCTTCGAGCGCCGCAGCACGGCCACGGCGATTATCGCGACCAGCGCGGCCACGAGCAATTCAATCTCCAGTCCTACTCCAAACAAATGCGCGATCCCGCCCGCGATAAAACCCAGCGCGATCATCAACAAATAAAACGTGCCGGACATCAGCTCGAGCAAAACGAGCGCCCCGGCGCCGATCCACCAAAAAAGTCCGTTAGCAGCCATGCGTTTCCTCCAAACAAAAACACCCCGGAATGTCCGGGGTGTTATAGCACGCTTACTGTTTTGAAAGGTTGACGTCCTTTCAGTGCAGCCGCATGTTTTACTTATTCAATGCAGCCGCAAGCGTCTTCCACGTGTCGATGATCGTGTCCGGATTCAGCGACATCGACTCGATACCTTGCTTCGCGAGCCATTCGGCGAGGTCCGGGTGATCCGACGGACCCTGACCGCAGATGCCCACGTACTTGTTCAGCCGCAGACACGTTTCGATCGCGCGCTTCAGCATGAACTGCACAGCCGGGTCGCGTTCGTCGAAGTCGACCGCGAGCAACTCCATGCCCGAATCCCGGTCCAGGCCCAGCGTGAGCTGCGTCAGGTCGTTCGATCCGATCGAGAAACCGTCGAAGAACTGCAGGAACTCTTCGGCAAGGATCGCGTTCGACGGAATCTCGCACATCATGATAAGCCGCAAGCCGTTCACACCGCGCTTCAGGCCGAACTTCTCGAGCAGGCCGACCACTTTCTCAGCCTGCGCCAGCGTACGCACGAACGGCACCATGATCTCGACGTTGTCGAGGCCCATCTCTTCGCGCACCTTCTTCAACGCGATGCATTCCATCTGGAAGGCTTCGGCGAAGTCCTCCGAGATGTAACGCGATGCGCCACGGAAACCGAGCATTGGATTTTCTTCGTCCGGCTCGTAACGCGAACCGCCGATCAGCTTCTTGTACTCGTTCGACTTGAAGTCGGACAAACGCACGATCACCGGCTTCGGATAAAACGCGGCCGCGATCGTGGCGATGCCTTCCGTCAGCTTGTCGACATAAAACGCTCGCGGCGATGCATGACCGCGCGCGACGCTTTCCACCGCCTTCTTCAGATCGGCATCGACATTCGGATACTCGAGAATCGCCCTCGGGTGCACGCCGATGTTGTTGTTGATAATGAACTCGAGCCGCGCCAGACCCACGCCTGCATTCGGCAGATGCGAGAAGTCGAACGCGAGTTGCGGATTGCCGACGTTCATCATGATCTTGACCGGAATGTCGGGCAGTTCGCCGCGCAGGACTTCGGTCACTTCAGTTTCGAGCAGGCCGTCGTAGATCTTGCCTTCGTCACCTTCCGCGCACGACACCGTCACCAACTGGCCTTCCTTCAGCAAGTCGGTTGCATCGCCGCAACCCACCACTGCCGGCACGCCCAGCTCGCGCGCAATAATGGCCGCGTGGCAAGTCCGCCCGCCGCGATTCGTAACGATTGCCGATGCACGCTTCATCACCGGCTCCCAGTTCGGGTCGGTCATGTCGGCCACCAGCACGTCGCCCGGCTGAACACGATCCATCTCCGACGGATCGTGAATCACACGCACCGGCCCTGCGCCGATCTTCTGTCCAATCGCGCGCCCGGTAGCAAGCACATTCGACTGGCCCTTCAGCTTGAAGCGCATTTCGGCCTTGCCGGCGCTCTGGCTCTTCACCGTTTCAGGACGTGCCTGCAGGATGAAGATCTTGCCGTCGCGGCCGTCCTTGCCCCACTCGATGTCCATCGGACGCTGATAATGCTTTTCGATGATCACCGCGTACTTCGCGAGCTGGATCACGTCTTCGTCGGTGATGGAAAAGCGGTTGCGCTGCTCGTGCGACACGTCGACGGTCTTCACGCGGCCGGCTTCGCCGGCGCTCGTGAATTCCATCTTGATGAGCTTCGAGCCGATCGAGCGGCGGATGATCGGGTACTTGCCTTGTTCGAGCGTGGTCTTGAAGACGTAGAACTCGTCCGGATTCACGGCGCCCTGCACGACCGTTTCGCCCAGGCCGTAGCTCGACGTGATGAACACGGCGTCCTTGAAACCCGATTCGGTATCGAGTGTGAACATCACGCCGGCTGCGCCCACGTCCGAGCGAACCATGCGCTGCACGCCCGCCGACAACGCGACTTCAGCGTGCGTAAAGCCCTTGTGCACGCGATACGAAATCGCGCGGTCGTTGTACAGCGACGCGAACACGTGCTTCATGCGATCGAGCACTTCCTCGATGCCGACCACGTTCAGATAGCTTTCCTGCTGACCGGCGAACGATGCGTCCGGCAAGTCTTCAGCGGTTGCCGACGAACGCACGGCGAACGACAGTTCCTCCGGCGAGCTTGCCTGAAGTGTGTCGAAGCCTTTGCGGATCAGCTCTTCGAGGCGCGGTTGCATCGGCGCGTCGACAATCCATTGACGGATCTCCTTGCCGGCTTCGGCAAGGGCCTTCACATCGTCTACGTCAAAGAGTTCCAGACGTTTGGCGATGCGCTCGGTCAGGTTGTTGTGATGGAGGAAGTCGCGAAATGCCTGCGCCGTGGTCGCAAAACCGGTCGGCACCTGCACGCCGGCTTCGGCGAGCTGACTGATCATCTCGCCAAGCGACGCATTTTTACCGCCGACAATGTCGACGTCGGTCATTCGCAACTGCTCGAATGGCACTACATACGCCTGGTCCTTTGCAACGTTAGCTTCGTTAGTCATACAAGCCCCTAAGGTGGATGGAATTCACGATCATGCAAGTGGGCTCGAAGCGGCGGCGCTCATTGGGGGCGCGTACCGCAACCTGCATAACCTGTTTGATAAGCACATGCTGAAGAGCGCCAAGGCCGCTTGAGCGCCGTCGCAAAAACACGCGATAACGCTCAAAAACACGACTTTGAAACACCTCCACGACAATCAAAACCGCTCAAAAAAGCGATCTTTTGCCACTAAAACGCACGATAAGTACGTAAATTCGTGTGATTGAGTGGCAGATCGTCCGCAATTGCTTATCGAACAGGTTGCCGCTATTCTACCGTGCTGGCTCTTGAAAATGTTTCATCGCGGGGCATAAAAGCGCTCGCAAATGAGACCCTTCACACGTGCATGGTGTGGCGGCGCACATCGGGTGTTTTAGCGAATGCTTAGTTTAAAGTCATTCGCCTGAACGCCGTTCGCGGTACGCCTTTGCCAACCGCTCGCAACCAGGCCTTTTGCGCCGGACCGTCGATCATCCTGCCCGATTAATTAATCGACGATAATCACCGTCAGTTTCATTTCACGTCATTTACGTAATTTCACGCACCTTAACGCCGATGCCGCCTACCGTATTCATCGTCTCCGATGGCACCGGGATCACTGCCGAGACATTCGCGCATTCGATCCTGTCCCAGTTCGACCAGAAATTCCGGCTCGTGCGCGTGCCGTTTGTCGATTCGACCGACAAGGCGCATGCAACCATCGCGAAAATCAACGAAGCGGTGTCGCTTGATGGCCGTCGTCCGATTGTGTTCACCACGCTGGTGGACAGCGCGTCGAACGAGATCGTGCAGCGTTCGAATGCGCTCGTGCTGAACATGTTCCAGACCTTTATTGAGCCGTTGGAACTTGAACTCGACATCAAGTCGACGCACGCAATGGGCCGGGTTCACCAGAACGCGGATACGGAGGAGTACAAGAACCGGATCGAGGCGATCAACTTCTCGCTGGCGCACGACGACGGCCAGTCGAATCGCAATCTGTCCGATGCCGATGTGATCCTGGTCGGCGTGTCGCGCAGCGGGAAGACGCCGACGTCGCTTTATCTGGCCATGCAGTACGGGGTTAAAGCAGCGAATTACCCGTTGATCCCGGAGGATTTTGAGCGCGGGCGTTTGCCGACGCCGTTGCTTCCGTATCGGGAGAAGATGTTTGGCTTGTCGATCGATCCGCAGCGGCTGGCGGAGATTCGCAACGAGCGGCGGCCCGGGAGCAAGTACGCGGCGCTCGAGAATTGCCGTTACGAGATCAACGAAGCCGAAGCAATGATGAAGCGTGAGGGGGTCAAGTGGTTATCGTCGACGCACAAGTCGATCGAGGAGATTGCCACGACCATCTTGCAGGAGATTCGCTTGGAGCGGCCTTCGTATTACTAGTACTGAGCGAGTATCGAGCGGCCAAGTAAAAAGCCGTTTTCAACTTTCGTTGAAAACGGCTTTTTTGCGGGCGCTTGGCGCATGACTATGCGCGCTGCTGCCGGCACTGCTCGAAGATGCACACCGCAGCGGCAGCCGCCACATTCAGCGACTCCATGCCGCCCGGCTGGGGAATCGTCACCCGAAGCGCCGCGTGATCGCGCCAAAATGGCGAGACGCCTGCGCCTTCATTGCCCATGACCCAGGCCACGGGCCCGGACAGATCGGCATCGTAGATCGCTTTTGCGCCGTGTGAATCGGTGATGGTGACGAGCACGTCCGGAGTCAGCCGCGACATCAACTCCGCCGGCTCGACGTCCTCGTGAATGCCGAGCAGAAAATGCGCGCCCATACCGGCCCGAAGCACCTTCGATGACCATGCATACACCGTTCCTGGCGCACAAAAGACGTGCTGAATCCCCGCCGCCGCCGCGCTTCGCAAAATGGACCCAACATTACCGGCGTCCTGGATGCCGTCGAGCATCATGCAGGTCTGCGCGATGCGCTCGGGCAACGGCGCCGCAAGCTTCTCGACCAGCAACACCATCCCCACACCATGCACGACACTCGATAGCTGTCCAAACAAAGCATCGGGCAAGGTATGAACGTGCGCAGGATCGATCCGCCCGACGATCTGCCGCGCTTCATCGTGTTGAAGCGCGCCCTCGGTCACCACGCAAGTCTCGGGCTGCCCGGCTGCATCGAGATAAGCATCGGCGAGATGCAGTCCTTCGAGCAACGCGTGACCGCTCCGGCGCTGCTGTGCCGTCGAGCCGGCGAGCGCCTTCAACCGCTTGTAGAGCGGGTTATCCCGCGAGGTAATGGATTTCACGTGAGGAGAGATTCAGAACGGAGGAGCGTCGACGCCCTGCTCCGCAGCGGCAGCAGCAAGCACCTCGGGGGCGACAACCGGCAACACAACGCCCAATCGCGCATGCGCTTCACGCACAGGCGCAAACGAGCGCCGATGATGCTCGCAAGGCCCATGCTCCAGCAACGCCTTCAAATGCTGCGGCGTGCCGTATCCGGCATGGGCATCGAAACCGTAAACGGGATGGACTTCGTGTAATTGCAGCAGCATCCGGTCACGCGTGACCTTGGCCAGAATCGACGCCGCCGAAATCTGCGCAATCAGCGCGTCGCCGCCAATAACGGCCACTGAGCGCATCGACAAAGCTGGACACCGGTTACCGTCGATTTTCGCGACCGTCGGCCTGACCGAGAGCCCTTCCACCGCGCGTTTCATCGCGAGCATGGTGGCGTGAAGGATGTTGATCGTGTCGATTTCCTCGACCGTTGCCGAGGCCACGCAATAGGCCAGCGCACGGTCGATGATCTTCTCGTACAACTCCTCGCGCTTCCTGGCGCTCAGCACCTTGGAGTCGTCAAGACCGCGAATCCTGGGTTTCGATGGATCGAAGATCACCGCCGCCGCGACAACGGGACCGGCCAGCGGGCCACGCCCGGCTTCGTCCACGCCGCAGATGATGTCGGACGGGGAATCGAAGTCGAACTCAGGCTGCGGCGTTTTCTGCACCCCGCGCCGTACCCCGCCTTTCACGACGATCTTCGCCATTACCGCGGCCTCCTCGCTTCCAGCACTTGCGCCACCGCCTCCGCCGCGCGTAACGCCGTGTTCTGACGCAGCGCGTGGTGCATTTCCGTGAAGATTTCCGTGAGTGTCGCGCGGTTCGCTTCGTCGTTCAACTGTTTAAGCGTGGCGTCGGCCAGCGCTTCGGGCGTCGCGAAATGCTGGAGGATTTCCGGCACGACAAATCGCCCGGCCAGGATGTTCGGCAAGCCGACATACGGCAGATAACCCTGCCGCTGCATGATCTGACCCGTCAGCCAGGGCACCTTGTACGAGATGACCATCGGCTTTTTAAGCAACGCAGCTTCCAGCGTGACCGTGCCGCTTTTGACCAGAATGGCGTCGGCGGCGGTCATGGCGACCTGGGCCTTGCCTTCCGTGATGGTCAGCGCGAGGTTCGGATGAGCATCCACAAGAGGCTGCAGCAATTCACGCAACGCAGCGGTCGCTGCCGGCATCACGAAACGCACGCCAGGCTCGCGAAGCTGCATCAATTCCATCGCGTCGAAAAAGGTCGGGCCGATCAGCGAGATTTCCGAACGCCGGCTGCCGGGCAACACGGCGATGATCGGGCCGCCTTCGGGCAAACCCAACTCGCGGCGCGCGCCTTCAACATCGGGCACGAGCGGGATTTCATCGGCGAGCGGATGGCCTACGTACGTGGACGCAATGCCCGCCTTCTCCATCAGCGCCGGTTCGAACGGAAACACGCACAGCATGTGATCGACGGCTTTGACGATCTTCTTGATCCGCCCGCCGCGCCACGCCCAGATCGACGGACACACGAAATGCACCGTCGGGATGCCGGCATCGCGCAACGCATGTTCAAGGCCAAAATTGAAATCGGGCGCATCCACGCCGATGAACACCGACGGCGGCTCGGCGAGCAGTTGCCGCTTGAGCTCGTTGCGAATGCCCAGGATCTCGGGAATATGCTTCAGCGCTTCGACGTACCCACGCACGGTGAGCTTGTCCATCGGCCAGTGGGCGTCGAAACCGGCGGCCGTCATGCGTGGACCGCCAATACCGTTGAATTGCGTACCGGCCGGCAAACGCTCGTTCAGGCCGCCCAGCAGCGCCGCCGCCAGCAAATCGCCCGACGGCTCCCCCGCGACCATTGCAACGCGCAGGGGGGCGGGCGCCAGCGTCATTGGGCGCTCGGTCAACGGATGATGCCGCGCTGCGACGCGTCGATAAAATCGGCCAGCGCCGTCACGGGCGCGTCGCCGTCGCCGCCGGCAGACGCCAGTTCGCGCAATTGCGCCTTGGCTTCCTCGAGTGTCGCGCCGCTCTTGTACACCACACGATACGCCGATCGCAGCGCCGAAATAGCCTCAGCCGAAAAACCGCGCCGGCGCAGCCCTTCGACGTTGATGCCGTGCGGCTCGGCCTTGTTGCCGGCGGCGATCACAAACGGCGGGATGTCCTGCACGAGCGCGGACGCTCCGCCCAGCATGGAATGCGCGCCGATACGCACGAACTGATGCACGCCCGACATGCCACCAACAATGGCGTAGTCGCCAATGATCACGTGACCCGCCAGTTGCGCGTTGCTCGACATGATGATGTTGCTGCCAAGCTGGCAGTCATGGCCCACGTGCACGTACGCCATGATCCAGTTGTCGTTGCCGATGGTCGTGACGCCCGTATCCTGCACCGTGCCCGTATGAATGGTGGTGAATTCGCGGATGGTATTGCGGTCGCCGACCACGAGCCGGGTCGGCTCGTCCTTGTACTTCATGTCCTGCGGCCGGCCGCCGACCGACGCGTAATGGCCGATGCGGTTGTCGCTGCCGAGAACCGTATGGCCTTCGATCACGCTGTGCGAGCCAATAGTCGTGCGCGCACCAATCTGTACATGCTGGCCGACGATCGCGTAAGGACCGACTTCGACGGATTCGTCGAGCTGCGCGCCCGGCTCGATGATCGCGGTAGGGTGAATCTTGCTCATGCGCCCTCGCTTGATGTTCTGTTGCTTGGTCTGCCCTGGTCTGCCGCGCCTGTGGCGCGGCCGGCATCACTTCGTGTCGGCGGCCGTGTTTTTCACGGTGCACATCAGTTCGGCTTCGGCTGCCACCGCGCCGTCCACTTCGGCACGCGCGCTGAACTTCCAGATGCCGCGCATGTAGCGCTCGAAGTTCACGTTCAGGATCAGCTGGTCGCCGGGTTCGACCACACGCTTGAAGCGCGCCTTGTCAATGCCGACGAAGTAATACAACGTCGTTTCCGGATCGTGCGGTTCCTTTTCCTCGGCGAACGTCAGGAGCGCCGCCGCCTGCGCGAGCGCTTCGAGAATCAGCACGCCGGGCATCACGGGCCGCGTCGGGAAGTGGCCCTGGAAATACGGCTCGTTGATCGTCACGTTCTTGAGCGCTTTGATGCTCTGATGCGGCGTGAGTTCAAGTACCCGATCGACAAGCAGGATCGGATACCGATGCGGCAGCAACGTGAGAATCTTGTGAATGTCTAGATTGATTTTTTCGGTGCTCATAGTCGTTCTGCTCGCGCGCTTCGCAGCGCGGGTGTTGACTGCGAAGCCACTCGTTTTACCGGGCGACTTCGCGTGGGATGCCGGTCTTTACGGTCTTAGTGCTTGCCTGACGTGCTGTCCGGGATGTTATCCGGCGTGTTGCTTGCGCTTGCAGCCGCTTCGAGCGTCTTGATACGTTCGCGCAGCTTATCCAGATTACGTACGATGGCGGCGCTTTTGTTCCAGTCGGCGTGATTGACGGCGGGGAAAGCGCTCGTGTACATGCCCGGCTTCAGCAGCGACTTCGACACGCCGGACTGCGCCGTGACAATCACGTAATCCGCCAGCGTCACGTGGCCCGCAATGCCCACCGCGCCGCCGATCATGCAATGCCGCCCGATGTTCGTGCTGCCCGCAATCCCCGCGCAGCCCGCGATCACCGTGTACGCGCCAATCCGGCAGTTATGCCCGATCTGCACGAGATTATCGATCTTTACGCCTTCTTCGATCACCGTGTCGGCCATTGCGCCGCGATCGATCGTGGTATTCGCGCCGATCTCCACGTCCTGCGCCACGACCACCGCGCCGACTTGCGGAATCTTGACCCAGTTGCCGGTGCGCGCGTCGCCGTCGCCGACGAAATCCGGCGCGAAGCCAAAACCGTCCGCGCCGATCACCGCACCCGCATGCACAATCACGCGCGCGCCGAGCGTACAGCCATGATAGACGGTCACATGAGGGTACAAATGAACGTCGTCGGCCAGCTTCACGCCCCGGCCGATCGAAACGCCCGCATCCAGCTTCACGCGCTCGCCGACCACCGCGCCCGCGTCCACACTCACGTGCGGCCCGATCACGGCGCTGGCCGCCACCTTCGCGCCGGGATGGATAAACGCCGTGGGATGCACACCGGGCACAACCGGCGGCGTCGCGAGGTCGATGAAAACCTGCGCCACCCGCGCAAAATAAGCGTAGGGATTCGCCGTGACGATAAAGTTACGCCCTTCCGGCGACGCCACTTTTTCTAGGTCAGCGGGTGAAATCAGCACCGCGCCGGCCTGGGTGCTGTCCACTTGCGACAAATACTTTTGGTTCGCGAGAAACGCGAGTTGTGTAGGGCCAGCCTTGTCGAGCGGCGCGAGGCCGTTCACGCGATGCGATGCATCGCCAGCTATGTCTCCGCCAAAGCGCTGTGCCAGTTCACCGAGCGTGATCGCGATGTCTGATGCCATCCGGTACCGCTCCGTATCAGTTCGAAGTGCCTGGATTGGTCGACAGGCTCGCTTGATTCGCGGCCAGCGCCTTCAGCACCTGATCGGTGATATCGATACGCGGACTGACATACACCGCTTCCTGCACGATCAGGTCGTAATGCTGCTGCTCGGCAATCTGCTTGATGACCTTGTTGGCCCGATCCAGCACGGCCGCGAGTTCTTCGTTGCGGCGCTGGTTCAGGTCCTCGCGGAACTCGCGCTGCTTCCTCTGGAAGTCCTGGTCGAGCTGCGACAGATCGCGTTGCTTGGAGGCACGGTCGGCGGGCGCCATGGTGGCGCCGTTCTTGTCCATTGCGTCCGACATGGTCTTCAAGCGCGCTGCCATGTCCTGCAACGCCTTGTCGCGCTTCGAGAACTCCTGTTCGAGCTTCGTCTGCGCCGCCTTGGCCGCTGCCGACTCACGCAAGATGCGATCGGAATTGACGGCTGCAATCCGGGTCTCCTGCGCCTCTGCCTTAGCGGCGCCCATCAGGCCGAGCGTCACCGACATTACAAGCGCCAACGCCACATGTTTCGAAAGCTTACCGGTTCGCAAAGTCTTCCTCACGTTACTTATTTACGCCACTGACTTATGTCACTAACTCATGTCATAAGTTAAGCCACTGAATTCCGCCACTGCGTCAGACGCCCCAGTTCCGCGATAACAGCAGAAAACCGGGGCACCGATGTGTCCCGGTCGGGATTTAGAACGCCGTACCGATCTGGAACTGGAACTTCTGGTACTGGTCGCCGGCATGCTTCGTCACCGGGAAACCCAGGCTCAACTTGAGCGGACCGATTGGCGAGATCCACGCCAGACCGAAACCGTAACCATACCGCAGGCCGTTCGCGCCCGTGCTGGTGCCGCCCTGACCCGGATCGCCCCAGACGTTACCGCCGTCGAGGAAGGTGAAGACACGCAACGTGCGGTCATACCCCGTACCCGGCAACGGGAAGGTCAACTCGATGTTACCCACTGCCATGCGCGAACCGCCGATCGGGTCTCCCGTGGTCGTGTCGCGCGGACCCAGCGAGCTCGGTTCATAACCGCGAACCGAGCCGATACCGCCGGCGTAGTAGTTCTTGAAAATTGGGTACGTCTGGCCTTTCAGGCCCTTACCGTAGCCGCCCTGCAGGTTGAAGCCGAGCACGAAACCGCGCGCGAACGAGTAGTAATACTGTGCCTGGGCGTCAACCTTGACGTACGTTGTGTTACCTGCCGGCGTGCCGTATTCCGCGTTCGTCTGCGTGTAATAACCGCGGCTCGGGACCAGCGCGCTGTCGCGATTGTCACGCGACCAGCCAACCGTCACCGGTACGTTGTTCACCACGCGACCAAATTCCTTCACGTAGTCGATATAGCTTTGCGGCGTGTTGGCATCGACGTCGAGCGTGTTCTGCTCGAGGCCCGCGCCAAAGTACACCGTATCCTGCTCCGAGAACGGAATGCCGAACTTCAGGTCGCCGCCGACGGTGACGATCTTGAAGCTGGAATCCGTGGAGTAATAGAGCGGCTGATACGTGCGGTAGTACAGGTCGGTAATGCGCTTGATGCCGTCGATGGTGAAGTACGGATCGACCTGGGTCACAGTCAATGTCCGATACGTCTTGGCCGTGTTGATATTGACCGAAAGGCTGGTACCCGAACCGAACACGTTGTCCTGCGACACGCCTGCCGACAGCACCACCTTGTCCGTGGACGAAAAACCCGCACCGAGCGTAATCGCGCCGGTCGGCTTTTCAGCGACCTTTACGTCCACGTCCACCTGGTCGTTCGTGCCTTCAACCGGAATCGTGGTCACGTCGACGTCGGTAAAGTAGCCAAGACGGTTCACGCGATCCTTCGACAACGCCAGCCGGCTCGAATCGAACCACGAGCTTTCGAGCTGGCGCATTTCACGGCGCACCACTTCGTCACGCGTACGCGTGTTGCCCACGATGTTCACGCGGCGCACATACACGCGGCGGCTCGGATCCACATTCAGCGTCAGATCGACAGTGTGATCGGCTTGATTGATCTGCGGCTGTGCGTTGACCTGCGCAAACGCGTAGCCGTATTCGCCGAGCTTGTCGACGATGGCCTTCGTGGTCGACTGAAGTTTTTCCGCCGAGAAACGATCGCCCGCCTTGATCTTGACGAGCTTGTTCAGTTCCGCTTCGCGGTCGAGCAGATTGCCCGCGAGCTTGATGTGGCTGATCTTGTACGGCTCGCCTTCGTGCAGCGCGATCGTCAGGTACATGTCCTTCTTGTCGGGCGAGATGGACACCTGCGTCGAGTCGATATTGAACTCGAGATAACCGCGATTCAGGTAGTACGACCGTACGTTTTCGAGGTCGCCGGTGAGCTTGTCCTTCGCGTACAAGTCGTTCTTCGTGTACCACGAGAACCAGTTCGGCGTGGAAAGCTGCATCTCGTCGCGCAGCGTGCTCGTGCTGACCGCCTTGTTGCCGATGAAGTTGATTTGGCGGATCTTCGCGCTCGGACCTTCAGCCACCGAAAACAGGATCTGCACGCGGTTGCGGTCGACCGGCGTGACGGTGGTCGTGACCTCGGCAGCGTAGAAACCGCGCGTCAGGTACTGGCGCTTGAGTTCCTGTTCGGCTTTGTCGACGAGCGCCTTGTCGTACGAGCGGCCCTGCGACAAACCTACCGAGCGAAGCGCCTTTGCCAGGTTGTCCTTTTCGAACTCGTGGATCCCGGAGAAGTCGATCTGCGAAATGGCCGGGCGCTCCTGCACCTGCACCACCACGACGTTGCCCTGCGTGGCGATCTGGACGTCGTTGAAGAAGCCCGTTGCATAAAGCGCGCGAATTGCCTCGGAGGCTTTGTCGTCGGTGAACGTGTCGCCCTGCTTGATAGGCAAGTAGGCGAATACCGAACCGGGTTCAATGCGCTGAAGGCCGTCAATCCGGATGTCCTGCACGACAAATGGCGTTGTCGCGTGCGCCGCCATTCCAGTTGCGGCCAATGCTGCGGCCACGGCCGACTTAGGAACAAAGCGATGAGGTTTGAACAACGTGCTTCCCCAGTGTGTATAGCTGCATCAAGTCGGGCGCCGTTCGTTCAAGCGCCGCCAGACAGGATGAAAAAGGATCAATGTAATCGGAAGCCGGATCAAAAGCGGATCAGGCGGGCAAGGTCGTTGAAGAGCGCAATCATCGACAGGGCGACGATGCAAACAAGACCCGCCCGCTGCAAAACCAGCTGCCAGCGATCTGACACGGCCTTGCCGGTTGCGGCTTCAACCAAATAATATAACAGATGCCCACCGTCCAGAACCGGAATCGGTAACAAGTTCAAGACGCCGAGGCTGATACTCACGAGCGCGAGGAACGAAAGAAACGCCGACAATCCCAGCCGCGCGCTCTTGCCCGCGTAGTCGGCAATCGTCACCGGCCCTGAAAGATTCTTCAGCGACGCTTCGCCCGTGATCATGCGCCCGAACATGCGCAGCGAATAAATGCTGATGTCCCAGGTCCGGTTCACGCCGAGCTGCAGACTTTCGACGGGACCGTAACGCACATCCACCGTCGGAATCCGGGTCGCAAGCGACGCGCCGATGCGGCCGACATCGCGATGCGTAGCCGCGTCCGGCTTAAGCTCCGGCACGATCTGCACCGCGCGCTGCGCGCCGTTGCGCTCGACCGTCAGCGAGACCGGCGTACCCGGACGATGCTGCACGTAATCGATAAAACCCATCGCGTTATCGATCTTTTTACCGTCGATAGCGCGCAGCACGTCGCCGGCCTGCAAGCCCGCTTTCGCCGCCGCACTGCCCGCTTCCACGCCCGCGACGGCCAACGTTCCGCCGCCCGGCTCGAAGCCGAGTGTGTCCATGAAATCGTGATCGACGTCCTGATCGTCGATCTTGCCCACGCTCACCGGAAAATCGAACGTGCCTTCGTGCGTCTTGGCCGTCAGCACCACGCGCCGGTGATCGAACGAAGCGTCGAGCAGTTTCCAGCGCAGGTCGGACCATGACCGCACCGGATGCGTCTCGCCGCTCGAACCACTACCGCTCTGACTATCGCGCATCGACACGATCGTCTCGCCGCCCTCGAAACCCGCCTTGGCCGCAACGGTATTGGCTCCGGGAGCCGCGAGAATCGCTGCCGGCTCCGACACGCCACCCGCGAACACCCCGGCGAACAGCAGGATGGCGAGAATAAAGTTCGCGACCGGCCCCGCTACAACAATCGCGATCCGCTTGAACACCGGCTGACGGTTGAACGCGCGCGGCAAATCGGCTTCGGGAATGGTCGCTTCCGCTTCCCGTTCGTCGAGCATCTTGACGTAGCCGCCGAGCGGCAGCGCCGAGATCGTCCACTCGGTGCCGGTGGTCTTGCTGACCCACTTCACCAGCGGCTTGCCGAAGCCAACCGAAAATCGCAGTACCTTCACGCCGCACAGCCGCGCGACGCTGTAATGGCCGAATTCGTGGACGACGACCAGCACGCCGATAGCCACCACAAAAGCAACGATCTCAGTCACGAAGTTCATGGCCGTCTCAATGCAGGACGCGGTCGGCTTGCGGCGCGTCGGCGGTCAGCAAAGCAGCGAACTCACCTGCCAGGCGACGCGCTTCGGCATCGGCGGCGAGCACTTCATCGAGCGTCGATGCACTGCCGTTCGGCAACGCATTCAACACGCGCTCGACCACTTCCGCGATTGCCATGAAGCCGATACGGCGTGCAAGGAACGCTTCGACGGCGATCTCGTTGGCCGCGTTAAGCGCCGCGCTCGCCGTGCCGCCGGCTTCCAGCGCCTTCAGCGCGAGCGCCAGGCACGGGAAACGGTTCAGGTCGGGCTTCTCGAAGGTGAGCGTTGCAATTTGCGCGAGATCGAGCGGCGCGACACCCGAGTCGACCCGCTCCGGAAACGCCAGCGCATGAGCGATCGGCGTGCGCATGTCGGGGTTACCGAGTTGCGCCAGCACGGAACCGTCGGTGTATGACACGAGCGAATGAATCACGCTCTGCGGATGGATCAACACTTCGATGCGCGATCCCGGCACGTTGAAAAGCCAATGCGCCTCGATCACTTCGAGGCCCTTGTTCATCATCGTGGCGGAATCGACGGAGATCTTGCGGCCCATCGCCCAGTTCGGATGTTTGCAGGCTTCCTCGGGCGTGACGCGCCTGAGCGTCGACGGTTCGCGGGTGCGGAACGGGCCGCCCGACGCCGTCAGGATGATCTTCGATACCCCGCCGTGCAACGCCACGTCACGCGGCAGGCACTGGAACACGGCGTTGTGTTCGCTATCGACCGGCAGCAGCACGGCGTTGTGATCGTGCACCGCGTCGATAAAAATCTTGCCCGACATGACCAGCGCTTCCTTGTTGGCCAGCAGGATGCGCTTGCCCGCACGCGCGGCGGCCAGTGTGGGAGCCAGGCCGGCGGCGCCGACGATCGCGGCCACCACCGTGTCGCAGCTCGCGCTCGACGCGACGGCCACGAGCGCTTGCGGGCCGTAGCTCACCTCGGTTTTGCAACCCTCGGCGCGCAGCGCCGCTTCGACCTGCGCGGCGGTATCGGCGTCGCCGACCACCGCCACTTCCGGCTGGAACCGGACACATTGATCGACGAGTTTGTCGCCGTTGCGATGCGCGCTCAGCGCGTAGACCTTGAAGCGGTCGGGGTGACGCGCCACGACGTCGAGCGTGCTTTCGCCGATCGAGCCCGTGGAACCGAGCAGAGTCAGACGTTTTTGCATAATTCCTTCTTTAGCCGATTAGCCGATTGACTGGGCAACAGGACCGAGCAACAGGAGTGCGATCGGCAATACAGGCAACAATGCGTCGATCCGGTCGAGCACGCCGCCGTGCCCAGGCAGCAATCCGCTTGAATCCTTGACGCCGGCCTGGCGTTTCAGCAACGACTCGAACAGGTCGCCAATCACGCTGAACACGGTCAGCACCGTCAACGCGAGGAGCGCCCCGGCCCAGCCGAGATGCTCCACCAGCGCCGAAAAAAGTGTCGGTGCAAAAACCAGCGTGGCCGCGCCCGCCGAGCCGACGATCATTACCGCCAGCCAGCCGCCCAACGCGCCTTCGCGGGTTTTGCCCGGACTGATGGAGGGCGCAAGTTTGTGACGGCCAAACGCTTTTCCGGCGAAGTATGCGCCAATGTCCGCCAGCCATACGACTAGGAGAAGCGATAGCACGAACGCAACCCCTACCGTGCGGGCTGCAACAAGCGCGTGCCAGCAGGCCACGAATGTAACAATTCCCGCGAACAGCAGGAAAATGCGCCAGGCGCCATCGGCGAGAGCGGGTTTGCGGGCGAGCGCGAACGGACCGGCCAACACCCAGAATATTGCCGCCATTTGATACAAAGGTTTGTAACCGAGCCCGAGTCGCGTGCTGGCGATCAGCGCCATGCCCGCAATCACCGCATACACCACCGGCGACCCGCCGGTAAGCTTCAGCAGCCGCGCCCATTCCCAGGCAGCGAAGATGACGACCACGGCAATCAGTGCCGCGAAAGCGCCCACCGGCGCGAACAACGTGATTGGCAGAAGAACCGCCAGCAGGACGATTGCCGTGATGACACGGGTCTTTAGCATGAAAGAGTATCGGCCTTCTGCGACTGCGGTTCGAGCTGCGCGCTGGTCCGCCCGAAGCGGCGTTCCCGCTCGGCATACGATTCGATCGCGCGAGCCAGCGCCTCGGCGTCGAAATCGGGCCAGTAGGTATCGGTGAAATAGAGTTCTGTATACGCCATTTGCCACAGCAAAAAGTTGCTGATGCGCTGCTCGCCGCCTGTGCGGATGAACAAATCCGGCTCCGGGGCGTAAGCCATGGCGAGATGCTGCTCGAACGCCGCTTCGTCGACTGGCAAGACGCGGCCTTCCTGTACCGATTGCTCGGCCAGCTTCTTGGCCGCCTGCATGATGTCCCAGCGCCCGCCGTAGTTCGCGGCAATGGTCAGTGTCAGGCGCGTATTGCGCGCCGTCTTGGTCTCGGCGCGCTGGATCAGCGCACGGATACGGTCGTCGAACATGGAGGTGTCGCCGACCACGCGCAAACGGATGCCGTTGGCGTGCAGCTTGCCGACTTCCCGTTCCAGCGCCGTCACGAACAGGCGCATGAGGAACGAGACTTCATCGGTCGGACGACGCCAGTTTTCGGAACTGAAAGCGAACAGCGTCACGAATTCGACGCCCTGGCGCGCACAGCTTTCAACCGTTGCCCGCACGGCGTCGACGCCGCGCGTGTGGCCGGCCACGCGCGGCAGGCGCCGCTGTGTCGCCCAACGGCCGTTGCCGTCCATGATGATCGCGATATGGCGCGGGACAGCCGCGACATCGGGTACGCGAACGGTAGAGCTGGTATAGGTCATGGCCGCTGAATCTAAGTATCGACAGAGTGACGCGCCGGCACGACGCAAGAGACCGGAAACGGCCTCAAACCGTCATGATTTCGGCTTCTTTCGACACCACCAGCCTGTCGATTTCAGCAACGTTTTTGTCGGTGAACTTCTGGACGTCATCGCTTGCACGACGCTCGTCGTCCTCGGAGATTTCCTTGTCCTTCACGAGCTTCTTCAGTTGCTCGTTGGCGTCGCGACGCAGATTGCGCACGGCAATCTTGGCGTTTTCGCCTTCGCTCTTGACGACTTTCGTCAGTTCGCGGCGACGCTCTTCGGTCAGCGCGGGCATCGGCACGCGGATCTGATCGCCTTGCGTGGCGGGGTTCAGGCCGAGATCCGACTCACGGATCGCCTTTTCCACCACCGGCACCATCTTCTTTTCCCACGCCTGCACGCCGATCGTACGGGCGTCGATCAGCGTCATGTTCGCCACTTGCGAGATGGGTACGCTCGAGCCGTAGTAGTCCACCTGGATATGGTCGAGCAATCCCGTATGGGCGCGACCCGTGCGGATCTTGGCGAGATCGTTCTTGAACGCTTCGATCGACTTCTGCATCTTCTGATCGACGCTCTTCTTAATGTCAGCCACACTCATTTGAGCCTCCGTACTTTTATTACGTGCGGTGCACAGGCGGTGGCGGCGCAGTTCCCGTGGGAGCGCGCCCGCCCTCGCCCTTTGTCACCGCGAGAGTTTACACGTGGACGAGCGTACCTTCGTCGTCGCCCTGAACGATGCGCTTGAGCGCCCCCGGCTTATTGATCGCAAACACGCGAATAGGCAGCTTCTGGTCGCGGCACAGCGCAAACGCCGTCGCGTCCATCACCTGCAGATTCTTGCCGATCGCTTCGTCGAAGCTGATCGTGCTGTAGCGTGTGGCGCTCGGATCTTTCTTGGGATCGGCGGAATATACACCGTCCACTTTGGTCGCCTTCAACACGACTTCCGCACCGATTTCCGAACCGCGCAATGCTGCAGCGGTGTCGGTGGTGAAAAACGGGTTGCCCGTGCCGGCCGCGAAAATCACCACTTTGCCTTCTTCGAGCTGGCGAATGGCACGCGGGCGGATATACGGTTCGACCACCTGGTCCATGCGCAGCGCCGACTGCACACGCGCCTCGATACCGGCGTGGCGCATGGCATCCTGCAACGCAAGCGCGTTCATCATGGTGGCGAGCATACCCATGTAGTCGGCAGTCGCACGGTCCATACCGGCCGCACCGCCTGCCACGCCGCGAAAGATATTACCGCCGCCGATGACAACCGCGAGCTGTGTGCCCATGCGCACCACTTCCGCGACGTCTGCCACCATCCTTTCGATTGTCGCGCGATTGATGCCAAAGGCATCGTCGCCCATTAGTGCTTCGCCGGAGAGTTTGAGGAGTACGCGTTTGTAGGCTGTGGGCATATGAGGGTTCCGTTCGCGCCGAGAGGGAGTCCAACAACGTAGAACTGTAGGGGTGAAACGATATTTACGGCAAGCATCCCATATTGGGCAAGCCGCGGCGGCACAACGGGTTAACCCCGGTTTGCCCATCCGGCGCGGTTTTGACCGCTATGAGGGTGCGGGACGGACGTTCCGCGATGGGAACGCCAGACCTGCATCCAACTGCTTTTCACTGCATTTTTGACTCGGCGGCCCGTGCGCTTGAATCGAGCGGCCCGGTTGAACGGACCGATTGACTGCTGCTACGCGCAATCGTCATGCGCAGCACTGACACTGACCGCCGTTTGACGCTTTAGCCCTGCTTGGCGGCGGCAACTTGTGCAGCCACTTCGGCAGCGAAGTCGTCCGTACGCTTTTCGATGCCTTCGCCGACCACGAACAGCGCGAACTTCTGCACCGATGCGCCTGCCGCCTTCAACATCTGTTCGATCGTCTGCTTGTCGTTCTTAACGAACGTCTGGTTCAACAGCGACACTTCCTTCAGGTACTTCTGCACGCTGCCGTCGACCATCTTCGCGACGATTTCAGCCGGCTTGCCCGATTCCGCGGCCTTTTGCTCGGCAATGCTGCGTTCCTTCGCGATCAGTTCCGCCGGGACGTCGTCCGAAGACAGCGAGACCGGCTTCATGGCAGCCACGTGCATGGCGACATCCTTGCCGACCTGCTCGTCCGCGCCCGTGAATTCGACCAGCACGCCGATGCGCGTACCGTGAAGGTACGAAGCCAGCTTGTTGGCGGATTCAAAACGCACGAAACGGCGCACCGAGACGTTTTCGCCGATCTTGCCGATCAGCGCGAGACGCACTGCGTCGACCGTCGAGCTTTCCAGCGGCAGCGTCGACAGAGCAGCCACGTCAGCCGGATGATTCTTTGCGATGAGTTCAGCCACCGTCTTGCCGAACCCCAGGAAATCGTCGTTCTTCGCAACGAAGTCGGTCTCGCAGTTCAGCTCGACCAGAACACCCACGCCGTGAGCGATATGCGCCGCGACAATGCCTTCAGCCGTCACACGCGATGCCGCCTTGCTTGCCTTGTTGCCCAGCTTCACGCGCAGCAGTTCTTCAGCGCGCTCCATGTCGCCGTCGGCTTCCGTCAGCGCCTTCTTGCATTCCATCATGGGCGCGTCGGTCTTTGCGCGCAGTTCTGCCACCATGCTTGCGGTAATTGCCGCCATCATTTGCTCCTTGAGTCTGTGCCGTGTTTTCACACGTAAATCGCACTATTGACACGCGCCGCCGGCGAAAAACGCCCGCGGCAAGAATGGGGGTGCTGCCTGATACTTCACGAATACTGCCGTTGTTACTTTACGTTGCAGTTGCGGCCGGTTAAAAAAAGGGGGCCTTTCGCAAAGCCCCCTTTTTTGCCGGAACCATCAGGTCGGCGTCTTATGCAGAGACTTACGCTTCTGCGTTGACTTCCACGAAGTCGTCGCCATCACCACTGCGAACTGCCTGGACCACTTCGTTCACCGCATTCGAACGGCCTTCCAGGATCGCGTCGGCCACGCCTTGCGTGTACAACATGACAGCCTTGCTGGCGTCGTCGTTACCCGGGATCACGTAGTCGATGCCTTCCGGCGAGTGGTTCGTGTCGACCACGGCGATAACCGGAATGCCCAGCTTCTTGGCTTCGGTCACAGCAATCTTGTGATAACCGACGTCAACCACGAAGATTGCGTCCGGAATGCCGCCCATGTCCTTCACGCCGCCAATCGACTTCACCAGCTTGGCCATTTCGCGTTCGAACAGCAGCGCTTCCTTCTTGCTCATGCGCTCCGTTTCACCGGCTTCCAGCGCTGCTTCCATGTCCTTCAGGCGCTTGATCGATACTTTCAGCGTCTTGAAGTTGGTCAGCATGCCACCGAGCCAGCGTGCGTTCACGAACGGCATGCCAGCGCGTTGCGCTTCTTCTGCCACCGTGTCACGCGACTGACGCTTCGTGCCAACGAACAAAATCGTGCCGCGATTCGCTGCCAGTTGACGCACGTACTTCAGCGCGTCGTTGTACATCGGCAGCGTTTTTTCGAGGTTGATAATGTGAATCTTGTTGCGATGACCGAAAATGAACGGGGCCATTTTCGGGTTCCAGAAGCGCGTTTGGTGACCGAAGTGGACACCGGCTTCCAGCATTTGACGCATTGTTACTGCCATGAGAGTTCTCCGCGAGGGTTAGGGTCTTAAGCCGGCTGCCGCATCGGGCGCCCCGTGTTTCTCGATTTTTCGGGGCGCCGGACACCCTGGGTGCGCCGGCTTGCGATTCAAGTCCGATCTTCTCCGCCCTTCCTTTTTCGGGCGAACGTTCCAGAAAAGCATACTGTTTTCAGGAACGTCGCATTGAAAAGACGATTGCAAAGTGGATGCAGACTTAGCCAGCGAGTATATCACGCTCAAATGACTCGGCTCAAGCTGCCCGTTGATCCGGATGAGGCCCGGGACAGCTTTCCCCCACTGTTCTGTCGAGAGCCGCGGTCGCGCCCGGAATCACAGTAAAGGGGGTAAAACAATCGGTAAATTTGTGCGCAGATCCCTCTAAAACCGCCGCGCCAGCCCGCGCCCGGGTGCGGCGAGCCCTGTAAGGTGCGATAATGGCCGATTGGCGCTAACAGCCGCATACACGCATTCTCGATACAAGTCATGTCCATTACGCTGAAAAACGACCACGATATCGCGCAAATGCGCATCGCCTGCCAGCTTGCCAGCGAAGTGCTCGATTTCATCACGCCCCATGTTGCCGCGGGCGTGACGACGGGCGAACTCGATCGCCTTTGCCACGAGTACATGTTGAAGGAACAGGGCACGGTGCCCGCTCCGCTCAATTACCAGCCGCCTGGCTATCCGCCGTACCCGAAGGCCACCTGCATTTCCGTCAACGACGTGATCTGCCACGGCATTCCCGGCGACAAGACCCTGAAGAACGGCGACGCGCTCAATATCGACGTCACGGTGATCAAGGACGGTTATTTCGGCGATACCAGCCGGATGTTCCTGGTCGGCGAAGGCTCGATCCTGGCGAAACGGCTGGTGCAAACCACGTTCGACTGCATGTGGCTCGGCATCGACCAGATCAAGCCGGGCGCGCATCTCGGGGATATCGGCCACGCTATCCAGAAGCATGCCGAGGCGCAGGGCTACAGCGTGGTGCGCGAGTATTGCGGCCACGGCGTGGGCCAGGTTTTCCACGAAGACCCGCAAGTGCTGCATTACGGCCGGCCGGGCACGGGCATCGAGTTGCAGGCGGGCATGATCTTTACCGTCGAACCCATGATCAACGCCGGTCGCCGCGATATCCGCACCATGCCCGACCAATGGACCGTCAAGACGCGCGATCGCAGCCTGTCGGCGCAATGGGAGCATACGGTGCTGGTTACGCCGACGGGGTATGAAGTGCTGACCGTTTCGGCGGGTACGCAGGCGCCTTCGGAATTGATCGCCGCGACAGCTTGAGTGAAAACTCGACGGGTGTGATTCTCGCGGTGACGAGATGAGATTTGCTGACGCTTGAGGTTTCACCCTGATCGTCCGCGCAGAGTGTTTCGCTCAATGCAAAACGGCCGAATTGTTCACGCCTGTTCCTGTTGTTCCGCTCGATTTAAAGACGGCTTAAGCTTGCTGTATCGGTGGTACGGGGGTATCGCGAACGCCGGGGTCTGTCGCGTTGTTCGTTCCCGTAATCACCGAGCTCGCTGATCGGGCTGATGGTCGGCGCCTGGCACTGCGCGGCGCCGAGGTTAGCGGGCGAGCGCCAGGTCCAGCGCCAGCAGAAACATGTTGTGCACGCACCAACTGCATCGCCACGACCGATTAACCGGCGAACCGCCCATTCGCCACGATCAATTTCCACCCACTGACTAGACGATCCGCCTGCCCATGAGCGTACCTGCCGTCGCCCCGCCCTGCGCCGATTCGCTGAAAGCCTCGTACAAGACCGCCAAAGCCGCCTTGCTCGAGCGCTTTCAAAGCGCGACCAACGTCGATGGCCTGATGCACGCCCTCGCGCGCGCCACCGACGATGCGCTCAAAGGCGCATGGGAAACCTGCGGGATGCCGGCATCGGCGGCACTGATCGCAGTTGGCGGCTATGGGCGCGGTGAACTGGCGCCGTTTTCGGACGTCGATATCCTCGTTTTATTGCCCGACCATGAGGCGCCCGACCACACTGCTTCGCTGAACGCGCGTATCGAAAGGCTGATCGGCATGGCGTGGGATCTCGGGCTCGAGATTGGCAGCAGCGTGCGTTCGGTGTCGCAATGTATCGATGAAGCAAGCAACGACATCACCATCCAGACCTCGCTGCTGGAAGCGCGGCGGATCGTGGGCAACGAGAAACTGTTCGATACGTTCGAAGGGCGATATCAGCAAACGCTCGATTCGCGCGCGTTCTTCCAGGCAAAGGTCCTGGAAATGCGCCAGCGGCACGCCAAATATCAGGACACGCCGTACAGCCTGGAGCCGAATATCAAGGAAAGCCCTGGCGGGCTGCGCGATCTGCAACTCATTCTGTGGATCTCGCGCGCGGCCGGTTTCGGCAGCAGTTGGCGTGAACTGGATTCTCGTGGCCTTATCACCGAACGCGAAGCGAGCGAACTGCGCCGCAACGAAGGTTTTCTGAAGACCCTGCGCGCGCGGCTGCATGTGATTGCCAAGCGGCGGCAGGACATTCTCGTCTTTGACTTGCAGACGGCGCTGGCGGAAAGCCTCGGCTACAAAGCGACGTCGTCCAAGCGCGCGAGCGAACAGCTCATGCGCCGTTATTACTGGGCCGCGAAAGCCGTTACGCAGCTTGCCACCATCCTGATCCAGAACGTGGAAGCGCAACTGTTTCCATCGACGAGCGGCATCACGCGTGTGCTCAACGAGCGTTTCGTCGAGAAGCAGGGCATGCTGGAAATCGCCAGCGACGACGTTTTCGAGCGCGAACCGAACGCCATTCTCGAAGCGTTCCTGCTGTACGAACAGACGCGCGGCATCAAGGGTTTGTCGGCGCGAACGCTGCGAGCCATCTACAACGCGCGCGACCTGATGGGCCGCGACTGGCGGGGAGACCCCGAGAACCGGCGCCTGTTCATGGCGATCCTGCAGCAGCCCGAAGGCATCACGCACGCGCTGCGGCTGATGAACCAGACGAGCGTGCTCGGGCGCTACCTGCTTAACTTCCGGCGCATTGTCGGGCAGATGCAGCATGACCTGTATCACGTCTATACCGTCGATCAGCACATCCTGATGGTGTTGCGCAATCTCCGCCGTTTCGCGATGGCCGAACATGCGCACGAGTATCCGTTTTGCAGTCAGTTGATGGGCAATTTCGAGCGCCCTTGGGTGCTGTACATCGCGGCGCTTTTTCACGACATAGCCAAGGGCCGCGGCGGCGATCACTCCGTGCTCGGGATGGCGGACGCGCGGCGTTTTTGCCGCGATCACAATGTTGGCGTGGACGACAGCGATCTGGTCGTGTGGCTCGTGGAGCAGCACCTGACCATGAGCCAGGTCGCGCAAAAGCAGGATACGAGCGATCTGGAAGTCATCAAGCAGTTTGCATCGATGGTCAAGACGGAGCGCCGGCTGACCGCGCTGTATCTGCTGACCGTCGCCGATATCCGCGGCACCAGCCCCAAGGTCTGGAACGCGTGGAAAGGCAAGCTGCTCGAGGATTTGTACCGGGCCACGCGCTCCGTGCTCGGCGGCGCCGAGCTTCACGCGCACTCGGAACTCAAATCGCGCCAGGAAGACGCGCTCGCGTTGCTGCGCCTGGAAACCGTGCCCGAAAACGCGGAAAAAGTGTTGTGGGAGAAGCTGGATGTCGGCTATTTCCTGCGCCACGATGCCGCCGATATCGCCTGGCAGACCCGCGTGCTCTACAAACACGTGGAAAGCGAAAAACCGATCGTGCGCGCGCGGCCATCGCCGATTGGCGCAGCGCTCCAGGTACTGGTGTATGTACAGGACCGGCCCGATCTGTTCGCCGGGATTTGCGCGTATTTCGATAAAAATGGCCTGTCCGTGCTCGATGCACGCGTCACGACGACCCGCCACGGCTACGCGCTCGACAATTTTCTGGTCGCGCATCCGGACCATGACGGGCATTATCGCGACATTGCGAATCTCGTCGAACAGCAGTTGAGCATGCTGCTCACCGCTGAAGGCATCTTGCCGGAACCGTCGAAGGGACGTGTTTCACGGCTTGTGCGCACTTTTCCGATCACGCCGCGCGTGGATTTACGTCCCGACGAACGTGGTCAGTATTACATCCTGTCCGTATCGGCTAACGACCGGCAGGGCCTCCTTTATTCGATCGCGCGGGTTCTGGCCCAGCACCGGATCGGCGTCCATGCGGCGCGGATCAATACGCTTGGCGAACGCGTGGAAGACGTGTTCCTGCTCGACGGCAAAACCCTATCCGACAACCGGACGCAGATCCAGGTCGAAACCGAACTGCTGCGCGCGATCGCAGCCTGAGAATATATGCGCGTCAAACTGACAGCGAAGCACCCGCGCCCGGCATCGCCGGCGCGTTCCCCCGTTCGTACCGGCAGCGCCGCCGGACGGAAAAAGCCCGCACGTGCCGAGATGGCAAGCGGAGATCGGCCAGTGCGCAGTGATAAAGCGGCCGGCGGCGCGGAACGCGGTGATCGCGGACCTCGGCCTTCGTTTGGCGACCGTGGCGCTCCGCGTGGCGATCGGCCTGCTGGCGGTGGTGAACGTCGTCCGTTTACGCCGCGTGGCGATGCTCCAAGGGGTCCGAGTGGTGATCGTGGGCCGCGCCCTTCGTTTGGCGATCGTGGCGCGCCGCGTGGTGACCGGCCTTCCGGCGACGGCGAACGTCGTCCGTTCACTCCTCGTGGCGATGCTCCGCGTGGTCCGAGCGGCGATCGTGGGCCGCGCCCTTCGTTTGGCGATCGTGGTGCGCCGCGTGGTGATCGGCCTTCCGGCGATGGTGAGCGTCGTCCGTTCACTCCCCGTGGTGATGCTCCGCGTGGTCCGAGCGGTGATCGTGGGCCGCGCCCTTCGTTTGGCGATCGTGGCGCGCCGCGCGGTGACCGGCCTTCCGGGGACGGCGAACGTCGCCCGTACGCGCCGCGTGGCGATGCTCCGCGTGGTCCGAGCGGTGATCGTGGGCCGCGTCCTTCGTTTGGCGACCGTGGCGCGCCGCGTGGCGACCGGCCTTCCGGTGATGGTGAGCGTCGTCCATTTACGCCGCGTGGCCCCAGTAACGACCGTGGCCCCCGCCCATCATTTGGCGACCGTGGCGCTCCGCGCGGTGACCGGCCTTCCGGCGATGGCGAACGTCGTCCGTTCAGCCCGCGCGATGATGCCCCGCGCGGTGCGAGCAGCGATCGTACGCCGCGTCCTTCGTTTAACGATCGAGGCGGACCCCGTGGCCCGAGCAATGATCGCGGTCCGCGTCCGTCGTCCGGCGATCGCGGCGCTCCGCGTGGCGATCGGCCTTCCGGCGACGGCGAACGTCGTCCGTTCACTCCTCGTGGCGATGCTCCGCGTGGCCCCAGCAGCGATCGCGGTCCACGACCTTCCTTTGGTGACCGAGGCCCACGCCCATCGCTTGGCGACCGCAACGCCCCCCGTGGCGATCGCCCCGCAGGCGACAGCGAACGCCGTCCGTTCAAAGCCCGCGAAGATTCGCGCGGCCCAGGCAGCGATCGCGCGCCCCGCCCATCGTCCAGTGATCGCGGCGACCGCCCGGCGCCGCGCGAGCGCAACCACGCATACGACGGCAGCCCGCGTCCGGCTTCCGCCGATCGCCAACGGCCTTCGAGCGACAGCCCTTACGTAAAACGCGACGCCCCCGAGCGCTTCGGCGAGGAGCGTAAGCCCCCGCGCAAACCGGCATCGAAGCCCTCGAAACCGCGCGATGCCGATGCCCCTCCCTCACTCGCCCGTGTCGCGCGCGAAAGTGAAGAAGGGCTCGTGCGCCTGTCGAAAATGATGTCGGAGCTTGGCCTGTGCTCGCGCCGGGAAGCCGATGAGTGGATCGAAAAGGGTTGGGTGCTGGTCGACGGCGAGGTCATCGATACGCTCGGCACCAAGATCCGTCCCGATCAGAACATCGAGATCGCGCCCGCTGCCCACGCGGCCCAGATGCAGCAGGTCACCATCCTGATCCACAAGCCGGTCGGCTACGTGTCGGGTCAGGCTGAAGATGGCTACCAGCCGGCTGTCACGCTGGTGAATCCGTCCAATCATTGGGCCGACGACCAGTCCGGTATCCGCTTCTCGCCGCTGCATCTGCGAACGCTCGCGCCGGCGGGCCGGCTGGATATCGATTCCACCGGGCTGCTCGTCCTGACCCAGGATGGCCGGGTAGCGAAGCAACTGATCGGTGGTCATTCGGATGTCGATAAGGAATATCTCGTGCGCGTGAAATTCGGCGAGCATGAAGTCGATATCGAACCGCACTTTCCGCCCGAAAGCCTCGCGTTGCTGCGCCACGGACTCTCGCTCGACGACGTGCCGCTCAAGACCGCGCAGGTCAGCTGGCAAAACGGCGAGCAATTGCGCTTTGTGTTGCGCGAAGGCAAGAAGCGTCAGATTCGCCGGATGTGCGAGCTGGTCGGGCTGGAAGTGGTCGGCCTGAAGCGTATCCGGATGGGCCACGTGACGCTCGGCGCGCTGCCGCCGGGTCAGTGGCGTTATCTCGGCGCGGACGAAGCGTTCTAAAACAGCTTCGCGGCCTCCTCCGCCCGTTTCAAAGCGTCGCGGAAAAACGAGGAAATTGTTACCAATCGATGCGAAATGGCACCTGCCGATCGCATCGATTTTTTTTGGCCGACTTTTTGGCTAAAGAAAATATGACAGACGACCGTTAGTCAGATACACGCGCAATTTACCGCTTCGAGCCGCGTGTGCTTGGTGAAAAGCCTCTGGAGAATCCCATGTCCGTTGAAATCATTGTTCGCGAAACGAAAACCGGCCTCGAAATTGTCAGTGGCCGCCGCCGGCTCGACGCGCTGCTCGCCTTGCGCGACGAAGTTGTTGTGACGAGCCCGGGCGTGGGCGAAGTTGTCATTGCACGATTGCCGGACGGACGTTTGCAGGCATCGGCGAATCCGGAGCACATCGAATTGTTCCGCCAGCCGGAAACGGCTTCGGGAAGCAAGAAAAGCTTCGCCTGAGGATGAAACCGCCGGGTTCCGGCGGTTTCGCTTCCTGGACGCATTAAATGATCAGGTGAAACGGGCGGATCGTATTGGCTCGTCTTGTGTTGTTGCTTCGCGGATAAAGCGTGCTGACCGAAGCCAGGCACCCCGCCAAACCCGCCAAACATACAGGGCCGCGATTCTTCGCGGCCCTTGTTCCTTCCAGATACCAAACGGCTGATCAAATCAGCCGTTCAGACATCCATCGTTCAATCATCGGCCTTCGGATCGAGCCCTGGAAACAGGATTTCGGTGAAGCCGAATTTCGAGAAATCCGTGACGCGCATGGGATAAAGCTTGCCGATCAGGTGATCGCATTCGTGCTGTACGACGCGCGCGTGAAAACCCTCGGCCATCCGTTCGATGGGGGAACCGTATTGATCGAACCCCTGATAACGGATCATGGAATACCGCTGCACGGCGCCGCGCAGGCCCGGCACCGACAAACACCCTTCCCAGCCTTCCTCCATATCGTGCGAGACCGGCGTGATGATCGGATTGATCAGCACCGTTTCCGGTACCGGCTCGGCCTCCGGATAACGCTCATTGTGAGCAAAACCGAAGATCACGACCTGCAGATCCACGCCGATCTGCGGCGCCGCGAGCCCCGCGCCGTTTGCGTGACGCATGGTGTCGAACATGTCCTCGACAAGAGCATGCAACTCAGGGGTATCGAAGTGATCGACCGATTCGGCGATACGCAACAAACGCGGATCGCCCATCTTGAGGATTTCGCGAATCATGGGGTTTCTCCCTCCAAAAGCTTGCGCATACCATCTTCGTCGAACACCGGGACGCCGAGTTCCTCGGCTTTCACGAGCTTGCTGCCCGCCTCCGCCCCCGCCACCACGTAATCCGTTTTCTTCGACACCGATCCCGCCACTTTCGCGCCCGCGGCCTCCAGCATCGCCTTCGCGTCTTCGCGAGAGAGTGAGGGCAACGTACCGGTCAGCACCACGGTCTTGCCAGCGAGCACGCCCTGCGGCGCTTTCGGCGCAGGCGGGCCCTCGGGCCACGTTACCTTGCCTGGCGCGCGCAACTGCTCGATCACCATCTGGTTGTGCTCTTCGCTGAAAAAGTTGTGGAGCGATTCGGCAACGACCGGGCCGACATCGTTCACTTCCAGCAATTCTTCGACGCTGGCCGCCATGATCGGATCGAGCGAGCCAAAATGCTTGGCGAGATCCTTCGCCGTCGATTCCCCGACGTGACGAATACCGAGCGCGTAGAGAAAGCGCGGCAAGGTAGTTTGCTTCGCCTTTTCGAGGGAATCGAAGAGATTTTGAGCGGATTTATCGGCGAAACGATCCAGCGCGGCAAGCGTTGCCACGCCGAGATTGAACAGATCCGCCGGCGTGCGCACGATGTTCTCCTCGACCAGCTGGTCGATGATCTTTTCACCCAGGCCGTCAATATCCAGCGCGCGCCGTTGCGCGAAATGCCACAGCGCCTGTTTGCGTTGCGCCGGACAAATCAAACCACCCGTACAACGCGCGATAGTTTCGTCAGGCAGCCGCTCGATTTTCGATCCACACACCGGGCACTCGGTCGGCATCACGAACTCGCGGGCATCGTCCGGACGCCGGTCGAGGATCGCACCGACCACTTCGGGGATGACGTCGCCGGCTCGCCGCACAATCACCGTATCGCCGATGCGGATGTCCTTGCGCCGCACTTCGTCTTCGTTATGCAACGTAGCGTTGGTCACCGTCGCGCCGCCGACAAACACGGGCGTGAGGCGCGCGACCGGCGTAATTGCGCCCGTCCGCCCGACTTGCACGTCGATGGCCAGCAACTGCGTAAGCGCTTCCTGCGCCGGAAACTTGTGCGCGAGCGCAAAGCGCGGCGCGCGCGAGACGAACCCGAGCTTGTCTTGCTCCTCGCGCTGGTTGACCTTGTAGACCACGCCGTCGATGTCGTACGGCAAACCGTCGCGTTTCTCGCCGGTCTTGTGGAAGAACTCGAGCAGGCCGTCCGCGCCCTGCACTACGCCACGCTCCGCGTTCACCGGTAGACCCATTTCCTTGTACCAGTCGAGCAGCGCCGAGTGCGACGGCGGCATCTCGGCACCTTCCAGCATGCCAATGCCGTAAGCAAAAAACGACAACTGGCGCTGCGCGGTCATCTTGGGATCGAGTTGCCGCAACCCGCCCGCCGCCGCGTTACGCGGATTCGCAAATTCGCGTTGTTCGGCCTCACGCTGACGCGCATTGAGCCGTTCAAAATCGCGTTTGAACATCAGCACTTCACCGCGTACGTCGAGCCGCTTTGGTACGTTTTTGCCTTTGAGCTTCAGGGGAATCGAGCGGATGGTGCGAACGTTCTCGGTAACCTCTTCGCCTGTCGCGCCGTCGCCGCGCGTGGCCGCCTGGACAAAGAGCCCGTCGTCGTATCGCAGAGAGATGGCGAGACCGTCGAACTTCAATTCGCACGCGTATTCCACGGGCGTGTGACCCAGCGTGTCCGCGACGCGTTTATCGAATGCGACGATGTCTTCGTCGGCGAAACCGTTGTTCAGCGAGAGCATGGGCACGTCATGCGTGACCGGCTGAAAACCCGTTGCCACCTCACCGCCAACGCGTTGCGTGGGCGACTCCGGCGTGATCAGGTCCGGATGATCGGTTTCGATCTGCTGCAGTTCCTTGAACAGAACGTCGTATTCGGCGTCCGGTAGATCCGGCTGATCAAGAACGTAATACGCGTAATTCGCGCGCTCGAGCTCCGTGCGCAACCAGACGGCGCGTTCGGCCGGCCGCTCGGCGCTCGCAATGGGCGCGTCGGACACAGCGGAAACGGCGGACTCTGCTTTGGCAGCGGCTTTCGGTTTGGCAGACATGCGGCAAGACAGGCTAAAAAGTTAGAAGAAACCGACCTGTCGATTGTCTCAGAGATCGGCTGATCGTGGCATCGCCCAAATAGCCGATGCCTTTCGAAAATCGCTAACTATTCACCGCTTGACCACCGTAGGATCCTACTGGCTGAACAAGCGCCGCGTCGCGGGGGAGCCGGCTGGAATGCCAGCCTGTTCGAGCTTTGCGTACAAGGTCATCAACTGCTTTTCGATGGCAAGCAGCGACGATTCCGGCAACGGCCGGCGCTGGTCGTCGACCACCCGCGCGCCAATGCGCTCGGAGAGCGATTTGGCGTAATCGCACATCAGGCGGAATGGCAGGATGTCTTCATCGGCCACGGGCACGTCCAGCACGAGCGTGATCATCTGACCGCCCTTGTAGGTCAGGTCGTCGCGCAGGAAGTTGGTATCGCCGAAAAGGAGCATGAACACCGGATTCTGGCGCGCGTCGAGCTTGACGAAACGCGTGCCGTCGCGCGACAGCAGCAAGCCATCCTGCGACGCCACCGCCTGCACATAGTTTGCAGACCAGGGCGCGCCGTCGGAGAGAATGTTGATGGACAATTGCGCGTCGCACTGGGCGGCGAACGCGTCGAGCTCGCGCGCCATGCCGACCGTTTCCAGCATGTCGGGAAACTCGGGCGAACCGTCAATGCCGTCGGCGAAACGCTGCACGCCCGTCACGAACTCCGAGAATTCCAGTTCGTTCAGCGGGCCGCCCCGATTGGCCAGTTGGGCGGCCGCGCGCAATTCCTCGTAACGCGCGCCGTTCTTGAGCAATTCCCAGGTCGTGCCCCCTTCCGGCTTACCTTCTATATACACAGGCTTCGCGCCCGCGCGGCGCAACTTCTGCGCGCTCGGAATCAGCTTTTCGCCGGCGATCGGCGCAAGCAGACGGATCGGCACCACGCAATCGATCCGCCGGTCCACGATAGCCGGCGGCGCCGATGAAATCGTGGTCGCGGCGGGCAAAACGGGTTCGTCATCGTCGGCGAGAATGGACGCCGAATCCGGCTCCGGGAAATCGCCATTCATCGACGTCGATTCGGCCTGGAGGTCCACTGCGGTATCGGCCGGCGCTACCGTCGACATTGGCGTACCGCCAAAACTCGGCTCGACGCGCGCGTGCGACGCATCAGACGTGTCGCCCTCGCTCATCGCGGGTTCGCGCCGCACCGGGCGCGTAGGTTCGATGAACGGCTGTTCTTCGTCGGCGTCGTTGCGCGCGAGCGACTCAGCCGCTTCGTCAGGCATCGGACGCGGCATCTTGCGGCGCACTTTGGCGCCCTGCCAGGCGTTATAAACCACCACGCCGCCTACCACCACGGCTCCTGCCCCGATCAACCCGAGTGTCAACTCGTCCATGCACGCTCCGTCATTCTTCTGGTTGCGCTCTCTCGCGCGCTTGCCGCGCTATTGAGGCTTCCGGCGCTTCATTGAAGTTACGCCGCGCGATCTGCGCCGCACGCGCTCGGATATCGGCTCCGAAATGCGTCGGTCACTCCGCGCCGGCGCGCCAGAACCGGCCGCCGGGGCCGGTTCTCCCCACTATTTTGCTGTCCGTTTCGTAAAATCCGGCCACACGATCAAGCATTCTGGGCGAAACCCGCCGCGGATTCCATATCCACGGCAACAATCCGCGAGACACCCTGTTCCTGCATCGTCACGCCGATCAGTTGTTGCGCCATTTCCATCGCGATCTTGTTGTGCGAGATGAAGAGGAATTGCGTCTTCTCCGACATCGCCCGCACGAGGTTCGCGAAGCGTTCCGTGTTGGCGTCGTCGAGCGGCGCGTCCACTTCGTCCAGCAGACAGAACGGCGCCGGATTCAACTGGAACATCGCGAACACCAGCGCGGTGGCCGTCAGTGCCTTTTCACCGCCCGAAAGCAGGTGAATGGTCGAATTCTTCTTGCCTGGCGGTTGGGCGAGCACCTGCACGCCGGCATCGAGAATTTCGTCGCCGGTCATGACGAGTTTCGCCTGGCCGCCGCCGAAAAGACGCGGGAAAAGCTCGCCGAAATGACGGTTCACTTCGTCGAACGTGCCCTGCAGCAACGCGCGCGTTTCCTGGTCGATCTTGTGGATCGCGTCTTCCAGCGTGCCGATAGCGTCGTTCAGATCCGCTGATTGCGCGTCAAGGAAATCCTTGCGTTCGCTGGCCGCCGCGAGCTCGTCGAGTGCGGCCATGTTGACCGCGCCGAGTGCCGCGATCGCGTTATTCAGCCGCGTGACTTCGCCCTGCAGATACGAGGGCTTCAGATCCGGCGTGAGTTTGGCCTGCAACTCGGCTTCATCGACACCCGCCGCCGCCAGTTGTTCGACAAACTGCTCGCCGCTGATGCGCGCCGCCTGTTCCTTCAACTGCAATTCGCTGATCTTGTCGCGCAACGGCTGCAACGAACGCTCTGCAATGAGCCGCAGTTCATCGGCTTGACGCAGCCGCGCGGTGAGATCGTCGAGTTCGATACGTGCCGAGTGCAACGCTTCTTCTTTTGCCGCACGCACTTCGAGCGCGTCCTGCAAACCGGTGTGCGCCGTTTGCTCGTTGATCGTTTCGAGTTCGGCGCGCGCGTCTTCCAAAGCACCGGCTACGCGTTCGCTCTGGTCCTTCGCCGTTTCGATATTGCGCCGGTATTCCTCGATCTTCGCCGCCAGTCCGCGCGCCGCAAAGCTGGCGTCGGTGGCCGCGCGTTCGAGATCGCGGGCTTCCTGACGCGCGTTGGTCAGCGCTTCATCGAGTGCTTCGAACGCGAGTTGATGATCTTCAAAACGCGCCTGCAACTCGGCGAGTTCGCCGTCGTGACGTTCGAAATTAGCTTCCGATTCGGCACGCAGTGCACGCTGTTCATCGATTTGCGCGGTGATCTCGGCCAGTTCCTCGCGGATCTGCGTGCTGCGCTGCATGTAGCGCTCATGCGCTTGCGTGAGCTTCAGCACGTCCATTTGCAGTGCGTGCATGCGTTGGGTCGCGCGTTCGGCGGCGGAACGGGCATCGCCAAGACTCGCCGATGCCTGCGTATGCGCCGCTTCCGCTCGTACCGCGGCGGCTTTGGCTTCATCGGCGAGGAGCGCCTGAGCGCGTACTTGCTTCGTCAGGTTTTCGATTTCCTGCTGACGGGCGAGCATGCCGGCCTGTTCGGAATCGGCGGCGTAAAGCTGCACGCCAACCCGCGTCACTACGTGACCCGCTTTCACCACGAACGACCCGCCGTCGGGCAATTGCGAACGCGTGGAAAGCGCTTGAGCGATGTCATCGGCGACGAACGTGTTGCCCAGCCAGTCGGTCAGCACGGCGCGCAGGCCTGCATCGTCGATACGAAGCAGAGCAAGCAATGGCCGCAAGCCCGCGGGCGTCTCCTGCGGGCGGCCGGCGTTGGGCGGTGCGTAGAACGCGAGCTTGGCGGGCGGTGCGTCGGTCGCAAACGCCTTCACCCAGTCGAGATTCGATACTTCCAGCGCAGCAATCCGCTCGCGCAGAACCGCTTCCAGCGCCGTTTCCCAACCCGCTTCCACGTGCAGCTTTTTCCACAGACGCGGCAGCGAACCGAGTTCGTGTTTATCGAGCCACGGCTGGATCTTGCCTTCGGTCTGGACGTTTTCCTGCAACTGTTTCAACGCCGCCAACCGCGCTTCGAGCTGGTGAATCAGCGCGCTTTCAGCCTGCACTTTCTCTTGCGCCGCGCGACGCTCGCCATCCAGACGCGGCAGCGTGTCCTGAGCGTCGGCGAGACGCGCTTGGGCGTCGGCGAGAATTTCCTCGTGCTCGGCCAGTTGCATGCGCAACTCTTCAAGCTGCGCTTCGTCGGGCGCATCCAGCCCGCCCGCTTCGCTTTTCAGACGTTCCTGACGCTGCTGCAACTGTTGCAGTTGCTGGTCGGCATTGCGCTGATGCGCGGCCTCCAGCTTCAACGCTTGTTCAGTCTGCGCGATACCGCCACGCTCTGCGTTCAACTCAGCCTGGGCATCGCGGAAACGCGTTTCGAGCGCGGGCAGTTCATCGTGCTTCGCGGCGGCGGTTTCCTGCGCGATGGCCGCTTTCTCCTCGCCGATGGCCAGTGCCTGTTCAGCATCCACGATCTCGCCGCGGGCTTTCTCGGCCTGCATCTGCCACTGCTCGCGCTGAGCGGTCAGCGCAGCGATCTGCGCCTGCACCCGATTACGCGATTCGACAATGAAGCGGATCTCCGCCTCGAGCTTGCTGACTTCGGAGTTCGCCTCGTACAGTGCGCCTTGGGCGCCCTGCATGGCGTCGCTGGCGCTGTAGTGCGCCACGCGCAGCGTTTCCAGTTGCGCTTCGACTTCGCGCAGCTTCGCGGTTTGGGCTTCGAGTTCGATCTGCGCGTCGCTGATGGCGCGTTGCTGGCGCTCCGACTCGTTGCCCGCCTCGTTCTTGCGCAACAACCACAAGAGCCGCTGCTTTTCTTCGCCTTCGGCCTGCAGCGTCTTGTATTTCGTCGCGACGATCGCCTGGGCTTCGAGCTTCTCTAGATTCGCGCTCAACTCGCGCACGATGTCTTCCACGCGGGTCAGGTTTTCGCGTGTGTCGTGCAGGCGGTTCTCGGTCTCGCGGCGGCGTTCCTTGTACTTCGACACGCCCGCGGCTTCTTCCAGGAATACGCGCAGTTCTTCGGGCTTCGCTTCGATGATCCGCGCGATCATGCCCTGTCCGATGATCGCGTAGGCGCGGGGCCCGAGGCCGGTGCCCAGGAAGATGTCCTGGATATCGCGGCGGCGGGCCGGCAGGTTGTTGATGTAGTAGCTCGACGTGCCGTCGCGCGTGAGCACGCGCTTGACGGCGATTTCGGCGTAGGTGCCCCACTGGCCGGCGGCGCGGCCGTCGGCGTTATCGAAGATCAGTTCGACGCTGGCGCGGCTGCCGGGCTTGCGCGCCGTGGAGCCGTTGAAGATCACATCCTGCATCGATTCGCCGCGCAGTTCCGAGGCACGCGATTCGCCGAGCACCCAGCGCACGGCGTCGATGATGTTCGATTTGCCGCAGCCATTCGGACCTACCACGCCGACAAGCTGGCCTGGGACCTGGAAATGGGTGGGATCGACGAAGGACTTGAAGCCAGCGAGTTTTATCGAGGTCAGACGCACGGCGATATCGCTGATTGAAAAGAATTCTGGAGAACGGGCCGGCGGGCCTCTGTGCCGTGATGCTTGTGCGGCAGGAGATAACTGCTAACGCCGGTCGAAAACGCTCGGGCGGTGGATTGAACCCGTCGATGCGGAGCGACGGGGCGCAACCCGTGGTGCCATTATTGCTTGACGGCTTATATGTAACCGCAAGCAGGCAGCCCGGCGAACGGTGACAATCATACCATCGGGGGGGTTCTTTTCGTTCGCACTTGATCGGGATGGGGGTGGTTTCGGGTGTAGTGATCGGGCGGCGATGCTGGGTTGCTGCTTTCGGCCTTAGCGGTCTGCGCGAGTTAGCTGTATTTTTTATCACTATTAGCCACTGTGCGTGGCGGCACGTCATTTCTGTCCAAAGCG
>NZ_JALPRJ010000027.1 GCF_030464885.1 Caballeronia sp. SEWSISQ10-4 2
TACATACATGTATAAGTGTTCCTAAGCCACTCAGGCAATCATCTGGCGCGCTGTCCATCTCCGGCCTGAAGGCCGAGGTCTTTCGCGCAACCTGATAATGCGGCGAGCGGAACCGCCGCCGGCGTGCAGCGCAGCGCCGAAACCGCCGTGCGCGGCGCGATAGTCGAATTGGGCGGCGGTTTCACGGTCCTTCGCCGGCCGCGGGCAATCGTCGATGTAATCGGCGGCCTGCGTTATCTCGGCGCTAATGGAACGCTCGATGCGAGCTTCGAGCTGCCCGGCGGCGGTACGCGCGGCGCGCATACCTCGCAGAGCGCGGACATCGTGAACGGATTCGCCGGCGTGCACGGCCGGATCGCGATGACGCAAGACGGCCGCTGGTATGTGCCGTTTTATCCGGATGCCGGCACGGGCTCGTCGAAGGTGACGTGGCAGGCCATGACGGGCGTAGGTTATGTCATGAAATGGGCCGACGTCAGTCTCGCATATCGCTACCTGGCGTTCCACGGATCCAACGATCAACTCATGCAGACCGTTCGCATGAGCGGCCCAAGCCTGGGCGCAACCGTCCGGTTTTAATCGGCCAGCCAGTTCAGTTGGCGACTTCCACCCGATTGCGCCCGTCACGCTTCGCCCGATACAAAGCAAGATCGGCGGCTTCGATCAACTGTTTAACCTCTTCGCTTGGCTGTGGCACCTGCATGACGCCGCCTACGCTGATCGTCACCCGTTCGCTGGCTGAACCCGTGTGCGGGACGGCCAGCGCCTCGACCGCCATGCGGATCTTTTCGCCGAGCAGACGCAAGCCGCCCGCCGACGTGGACGGCAGCACTACCGCAAATTCCTCGC
Source organism: Caballeronia sp. SEWSISQ10-4 2 (assembly GCF_030464885.1). Lineage (GTDB taxonomy): Bacteria > Pseudomonadota > Gammaproteobacteria > Burkholderiales > Burkholderiaceae > Caballeronia. The sequence continues at coordinate 850 of NZ_JALPRJ010000027.1, forward strand.
CGCCGAAACGCGCGGCGAGATCGGCGGGACGGTTCAGGCTCGATTCAATCGCGCGCGCGACGAGCTTCAGCACGTCGTCGCCGGCGACGTGGCCGTACGTGTCGTTGTACGACTTGAAGTTATCCACATCGATCATCAGGAAGCCGAGCTGCGACTGGTCGCGTGCAGCGCGTTTCCACTCGGCGTTCATGTAGTCGTCGAGACAGCGACGGTTCGATAAACCCGTCAGCCCGTCCGAATTCGTCAGGCGCTGCAGTTCCAGATTGGTTTCGAGCAGTTTCTGCTGCGACTGCCGCAATGCGCGGTACGCCTCGTCACGCTGCAGCAAGTTCAGATACGAGCGCGAGTGATAGCGAATCCGCGCGATCAATTCGATGCTGTCCGGCAACTTTACCAGATAGTCGTTAGCGCCCGCGGCAAACGCTGCGCTCTTGATGCGCGGCTCTTCCTTCGTCGACAACACGATGATCGGAATATCGCGCGTCGACTCGTGCTCGCGGTATTGGCGCACCAGCGTCAGCCCGTCCACGCCGGGCATGACCAGATCCTGCAGGATTACGGTCGGCCGCGTGGTCTGGGCGACCCGCAATGCGTCCTCGGGATTCGCACAGTAGTGGAAATCCAGCCGCGGCTGATCCACCAGCGCGCGGCGCACCGCTTCAGCCACGATCGTCTGATCGTCGACGAGCAGCACCATGACCGGGCTCTCGGCCGCGCTAGGTGCGTTCAGCGCATCGGCGAGCAGGTCGGCGGCCGAACGGTCCTCGGCGGCGGCATCGAGAGGATCGGCCGGGCTTTCCGGATTGGCTTCCGAACTGGCCTGAGCGCGTCGTGCGCGCTCGGCCAGCGGATCTGCATTTCGATGTTCCATGGCTGAATCCTGTTCTGTATCGAGTTCGAGCGCCTCATTTGCGCGACGATGCGAACGCCTTCTGCAAGGCATTCGCGATATTCGGGAGCGGCAGGATAGCCACCGCCGCATTGAGCGCGGCGGCCGCTTTCGGCATGCCATAAACGGCGCATGTCGCTTCGTCCTGCGCGATCGTGTAATAACCCTTGGCGCGCATGGCGGCGAGGCCCGCTGCGCCGTCGCGGCCCATGCCGGTCAGCAGCACGCCGACGGCATTGCCGCTCCAGCGCGCAACTACGCTCTGGAAAAATACGTCGATGGACGGCCGGTATGGCGTCGCCAGCGGCTCTTTCGTGTAGGCGAGCCGATTGCCGCCGCCGAAGAAATGCAGGTGATCGTTGGTCGCGGCGAGCAGCACGCAGCCAGGCACGGGCCGGTCGCCCTCGCGAGCCACGCGCACGGGCAGCGCCGACTGTTCGTTGAGCCAGTCGGCCATGCCGAGCGCAAACGCCTGATCCACGTGCTGGACGATCACCGTGGCCGGTGCGAAGTCAGCCGGCAGCGCGGCCAGCAGCGTCGCCAGCGCGCTAGGACCGCCCGCCGACGCGCCAATCGCCAGCAGGTCGGTGTCGGAGGTGATACGCGGTGCCGCCGCGACCGGATTCGCGGCGGCTTTCGTCACCTGCTGGGCGCCAATCTGGTCGATCTTGGCGATCAACGCCGCGATCCCGCGCTTCGCGTCGGGGCCCGAGAGCACAGGGGTATCGACGGCATCCAGCGCGCCTGCACCCATCGCCTCATAGACGCGCCACGCGTTCGCCCCCACGTCCACCGTCACGATCAGGATTGCGCACGGCGTCTCGCGCATGATCCGCCGCGTGGCCTCCGTGCCGTCCATGTGCGGCATCACGAGATCCATCAGCACGACGTCGGGTTTCTGCGCCGTGCAGTAGTCGACCGCCTGCGCGCCGTCGGTCGCCACCCAGATCACCTCGAAGTCGCGCCGGGTCGCCAGCGCCCCGCGCAAGGCATCCACTGCCAACGGCATATCGTTCACGATCCCGATCTTCATCGCTCGTCTCTCTCTTTTTAGTGGTCTCTCACGACTGCGCCTCGCCGATCAGGTCGCGCACTGCATCGAGCAAGGTCTGGTCGTGGAAGCTGCCCTTCGCCAGATAGTAGTCCGCGCCGGCATCCAGTCCCCGCTGGCGGTCCTCCGCCCGATCCTTGTACGACACGATCATCACCGGTGTCTCGCGCAGATGCGGATCGCGCCGGATCAGCGTGACCAGTTCGATGCCGTCGAGGCGCGGCATGTCGATATCCGTGATCACGAGATCGAAGCGATCGCTGCGCACCGCGTTCCAGCCATCCATGCCGTCGACCGCAATCGTCACGTCGTAACCGCGCCCGGCCAGCAATTTGCGTTCGAGTTCGCGCACGGTCAGCGAGTCGTCCACCACCAGCACGCGTTTTTTCGGGGTGGCGACCACACGCGCCGCGCCCTGCGAGACACGCCCGAGTTCGCCGTCGACAACCAGCTTTTCGACCGCGCGCAGCCAGTCGTCGAGATCCGCGATCAGCAGCGGATCGCCGTTTTCCATCAACGCGCCCGCCGCGATGTTCGGCACCTTGCCAAGACGTTTATCGAGCGGCTGCACGACCAGCATGCGCTCGCCGAGAAAGCGGTCGACCACCACGCCGTAGCTCACCGCCCCCTGCCCGATCACGACGACGTTAAGCGTGTCGCTGACGGTTTCGAAGGTGCCCGAGCGGAGAATCTGATGCGCGGTGATAATGCCTAACCGCCGGCCTTCGAACGCGAAATGCTGATGCCCTTCGAGCAGATCGATCGATGGCCGCGGCAGCACCAGCGTACGCGTGACATGCGCGAGCGGCAGGCCGTACGGCTCGCCGTCGACTTCCACGATCAGGCTTCGGATCACGGAGAGCGTCAGCGGCAACTGCATGACGAAACGCGTGCCGGCGAGCGCTTCCTGTGTGACTCGCAGACTGCCGCGTACCTGGCGCACGACGTCCTGCACGGCATCCAGGCCGACGCCGCGGCCTGAGACGTCGGTGACGGTGTCGCGCATGGAGAAGCCCGGCAGGAACAGGAATTCAAGTAGTTCGGCATCCGAAAGACGCGCGGCGGTGGCCTCATTGGCCAGGCGTTTCTGGACGATGGCGCGGCGCAACGCGGGGAGGTCCACGCCGCCGCCGTCGTCGCTCACGCTGATGAAGAGCGAACCCGCGCTATGGCGTGCTTCCAGCGTGATCGTGCCTTCAGGCGGTTTGCCGAGCGCCAGGCGCAGCGACGGCGCTTCGATACCGTGATCGACGGCGTTACGCAACAGATGGCCGAGCGGCGCTTCGAGCAAGTCGAGGATGTCGCGGTCCACCCCCGTCGATTCACCGACAATGACGAACCGCACTTGTTTATCGAGCGAACGCGCGACGTCGCGGACCATGCGCGCAAAACCGCCGGTGGCGTCAACGAACGGCCGCATCCGGCACTCGAGCGCTTCGTCGTAGAGTTGCTGCGACAGGTGCGTCGAGCGCCGGTCGTAGTTTTCCAGTTCGGCCAGGCGCTCGCCAAGCTGACGGTGCGCTTCAGCATTCAGACGGCGAACTTCATCGAGCGCGTCCAGCGTGCGGGAATCGAGTGCCGCGGTCGGGGCGGCCATTGAAGTCGGGGCCGAGGTCGAAGCCGAGGTAGCCGCTTCGGTCAGCGATTCGTGCAAGAAGTCGAGCGCCCGGCTTGCGTCGCGCTGGATGCGCTTCACGCGCAACATGGATTGCGCGAACGGTTTGAGCCAGCGCGATTCAACCAGCGATTCACCCGAATGGCTCAGCAAGCGGTCAAGCGTATCGGCACGCACGCGCAGCATGCGGGCCGGCTCGCGCAGTTCGGCGGAGCGGACAGGCTGGTGGGTGGACTCCAAGGTTTCCGTGACTTCGGCGGTTTCCTCAACCGGCGCGGCGAGTGTTAATTCAGCCGATAAATCAAAGTCGGCATCTGCCTTCGGTGCTTCAAAAAAAGATGCAGATGAAGGCGCGGCCACGCCGTTCATGCGCGCGTTCAACTGGTCGACGAACGCATCCACGTTCGTCTGCGACACCGTTTCGTCGCCGGAAGCATGACCAATCTGCACGATCAGATCGACGCCGCTCAGCAGCACGTCGATCATGGCGGCATCGACGCTCACGCGCCCTTGCTGCGCGCCGACGAAGCAGTCCTCCATCACATGCGCGAGGCTCACGCCGGCCGGCACACCGACAATCCGCGCTGCGCCCTTCAGCGAATGCGCCGCGCGCATGCAGGCCTCGAGCGTCACCGGATCGCGCGGCGCGCGTTCGAGCGCGAGCAGGCCGTCGCTAAGAATCTGCCCCTGCGCACGCGCTTCCTCGCGAAACAAGTCGATGAGCGACGGCTGGCCGCGGCTTGGCCCCTGGCCTGTTTCAGCACCGCTCATGTGAGGCTCCGGTTCAAGGTCTCGAAAAGTTTGGCCGCGTCCAGCAGGCCCACCGTCACGCCCTTCCACGCCGTCACGGCCACGGCGTGCGACGCCGACATGCTGGCGACCGTCGCCGGCACTGCCTGGAAATCGGCGCGCGCGAAACGATGCACGCCATCGACCGCATCGACGGGGAACACGATCGGATTGCCGAGATCACCCCGCTGACCCTGCTCGCCGCCCGGCTCGACGACCAGCAGGCGCGCGAGATCCCGGGCATCGACGCCTTGCTGCGTGCCCGGTCGCCGGCCATCCTGCCCGACCTCCGATGCGATCCCGAACAAGCGCGCGAGCGACGCACACACAAGCAAGGTCCCGCGCACGTTCACCACGCCGAGCACCGCCCGATGGCGCCGGTGCGGAAGCGAGTGAATCGGCCGCAACTGCGCGACTTGTTGAAAGATCGCCGTGGGCAAACCCAGCCACTCATCGCCGATACGAAATACGAGCCACGACGTGGCATCCGCTTGCCCGGCAGCGTATTCGCTCAGCGACTGCGTCGTCGGCCGATGCACCCCCTCGCGCTCGATGGAGGAATCAGCGGCTTGGTCACGATCCAGCACGCGCGCCGCGGCGGCATCGTGTACAGGACAATTCCGGCAATGGATGTAACCCGCCAGACGCGGACAAGAACCATCGCCCCGAACGCCGATGCGGTTCCAGCAGTCATCGATAGCCGTGTCAAGCAAGGGCAAGGGCAACCGCTCAGCCGGAGCCAACGCTGCTTCAAGCCGCTCGGCAGTTTCATGAAGCTCAAGAGGAGCGTCTTGTTGGTCGCGCGGATCACTCATGGCGGCCTCCCGATACTCGCTCGGCACGCGCCAGCAGCAATTGCGCGCCCGTCCGATCGCCTTCCAGCCCAAGCACGGCTGCGAGATGCGTCAGCGCTTCACCATGCTCCGGATCCAGGTACAGCGCACGCTTGTAAAAACCTCTCGCCTCGGTTTGCTCGCCCTGAGCATCTGCGATCACCCCGAGCAAGTAGTAAGCGTCGGCGCTGGTTGGATGCGCCTCAAGATACCCGCGCGTCATGTTGGCGGCTTCGAGCAAAGCGCCGGTGTCGGCGAGCGCATGGGCCTGTTTGAGCAGGTCCGGTTTAGCGGCAGGCCCGGCATTCGTCATCGCTATGTCGGAGGTTGCTCGCGGCGCAGTCGCAACAGACGAGCCGGATGAGAACGAGCGCCCGTGTGCATCGTTCGCATGCGCGCCTGACCCGGTGCGTTGACCGAACACAGTGGCCACGGCCCGGCTCAATCCGGCAACCGGCACCTTTGACGTTGTTGCACGCGTCGCCAGCTCCATTGCCCTTTCAGCGCTGGCGATGGCCGCGAACAGCGCACGCGACCGGTCTCCCAGAACATGCTCGCCCCGTCCGCGCCCGCCAGCAAACCCCGGCAACGCACCGCCCGCCAGTCCGCCCTCGGGCCGTGTGAACGCGAACGCCAGCGGCAGCTTCGCCGACGCCATGCCTTCGCGCATCATCAGCCCGGTCTCGGCCGGTCCAACGAACAGCATCCCGCCGGGCGCAAGCAAATTGTCGAGTACCCGCATCGCCGTATGCTGCGTCTGTCGGTCAAAGTAGATCAGCACGTTGCGGCAGAAAACGAAATCGAAGGGTTCGAGCGTCTGGGGATCGAGTGTCAGCAGATTCGCCTGGCGAAACCGCACGCGCTCCGACACCACAGGCAAAAGCCGCCATTGCTCGCCAACCGGCGCAAAAAAACGCTCGCGAAAGCTGAGCGCGCGGCTGCGGAACGCGTTGCCGCCGTAATGCGCACGACCGGCGATCTCGAGCGCGCGGCCGCTGATGTCGATTGCATCGATGGAAAAACGCTCCGGCGCAATACCCGCTTCGAGCATGGCCATCGCGATGGTGTAGGCCTCCTCACCCGTCGAACACGGCATGCTCAGGATCCGCACCGGCTTGAACGGCTGGTCGAGCAACCGGACGCGCGCCAGTCCGACCAGCGCGCTGAACGCTTCGGCATCGCGGAAAAACCACGTCTCCGGTACGACCGCCGCCTCGATCAAGGCCTGCAATTGCGCCGGCACGCTATTCACCACGAGCCAGAACGCTTCGATGCTCGCCCGCGACGGATCCAGACCGTCGGCACCGGCCGCACGCCACGCGGCAAACCGCTCGGAGACCACGCGTTCGATCCCTTTCTCGCCAATAGACGCTGGATCCAGACCGATCGTGCGCTGCAACAGCGCGGCGAACTGCGCGACCTGCGCATGTGGGAGCGGCTCGCGACGGCTCTCATAGATCTCCTGGATCTTGTGAAATGCGTCGGCGGCGCGGCGGGCCTGATCGGAGATGAAAGCGCGCTTCATGCTTCACTCTGCGTGAAGAGTTGCGCCTGCACATGTTCCGGCAACAGATGTTCGATGCGCACCCATTGAACGAGGCCTTGCTCGTCGCGTGCAAGCGGCCCGAGATAACGCGCGTCCGGCGCTTCAACGCCCGCGTGCCGGAACGCGGCGCTATCGAGCGTTAGCATGCGCGTGGCGCGCTCGAGCAGGATGCCGAGGCGCCGGTACTCGACGCCCGTGATGCTGTCATGCGGGTAATACACCAGCGCCAGGCGCGTGGAGAGACGTTCGTGCGAACGCCGGCCGAGTGCGAGTGCGGCCAGATCGATGACCGGCACCGGCAAACCTTCGTACTCCAGCACGCCCGCGACCCACTCCGGCACGCCGGGCATCGCCTTCAGCGGCACAAGCGAAAGCATTCGCTCGACCTGGGAACTGTCGATCACGTAGCGGTCGTTATCGAGCGTGAACTGGACGAAGAGCATGGTCTCAGCAGCCGGACAAACGATCAGAAAGCGCGCGGGTCACGTCGCCACCTTAAAGCGTGACACACCGGTACGCAGGCCATTGGCGGTGTGCGTCAGGTCGTCGATAGCTTGCGTCGACTGGCGCAGCGACTCGGCCGTCTGCTGCGCGGCTTCGGACAATTGGGCGAGCGCCTGCGTGATCTGGTCGGCGCCGGTCGCCTGCGTCTGCATCCCTTCATTGACCATCACGAACCGCGGCGCGAGCGTTTGCACCTGCTGGATGATCTGCGACAACTGTCCGCCGACCTGCTGCACGTCCGTCATGCCGCGCCGGACTTCCTCGGAGAACTTGTCCATGCCCATTACGCCCGCCGCCACCGCCGACTGGATCTCCTTCACCATCTGTTCGATATCGAAAGTCGCCACCGCCGTCTGGTCGGCGAGACGCCGGATCTCGGTCGCGACCACCGCGAAACCGCGCCCGTATTCGCCCGCTTTTTCGGCCTCGATCGCCGCGTTCAGCGACAGCAGGTTGGTCTGGTCGGCGACTTTCGTGATGGTGGCCACCACCTGGTTGATGTTGCTCGCGCGCTCGTTGAGGATCGCAAGCTTGCCGTTCACCGATCCGGCCGCCTCCATCACGAGCCGCATGGTGTCCTCCATCCGCGTGAGGCCCAACTGACCCGTGCCGGCCAGCAGCGCCGATTGCTCGGCCACGCCGGACACTTCGTTCATCGTGCGCACGAGATCGCGGGATGTCGCAAAAATCTCCCGCGACGTCGCGCCGATTTCGGTCGTCGTCGCAGCGGTTTCGCTGGCCGTGGCCTGCTGTTCGCGAGCGGTTGCGGCAATTTCCGCCACCGATGTGGTGACCTGCACCGCCGACTTCTGGGCCTGTCCGACAAGACCGGTCAGTTCGTCAGTCATACGGTTGAATCCTGCTCCGAGCGCGCCGAATTCATCCCCGCGCTCGAGACGCAGGCGCTGCGAGAGGTCGCCGGTGCGCATTGCGTCCACCACTTCCACTAGCCGCTCCATTGGCACGGTGATCGCTCTTAGCAGAAGGAAACCGGCCCAGGCCGCCGTCAGGATGGTCGCCACCAGGATCACCAGCAACGTGATCTCAGCCTTGCTGACAGACTCGCGAATGCTCTTCGACGAGGCCGTCTGCTGATCGTTGTTGTGCTCGACGAGCGCCCTCACCACGGTCCGGCCCGTTTCCCAGACCGGCGTGAGCTGGGTGTTGAAGACCGCTGCGGCAGCCTCTTTCGACGCCGGCAAATCGGCCATGATCTGCGCCTGGACCGGCGCGTAGAGGGAGCGCTGCTGCTTGAAATCGGTGAAGAGACGGCGGTCGGTGTCTTCAAAGACCGTGGCCGCGTATTGGTCGATCAGCTTGTCGAGCGATTCGCGGGTTTCCGCGATGCGCTGCGTGTCGCGCTGAACCTGGTCAGGCGCGTTATCGATGAAAATAAGCCGCTGTGTCACCGTGTAGTTCTCGAACCACGCTGCACGGATGGTCGTCGCGAGATACACGCCCGGGGACGAATCCTCTTCCTGGCTGCGCGCGTCCCGGTCGATGGCGCCGAGCAGGATGTATGAGCACACGGCCATCACCAGCATCAGCGCCAGGATCACGCCAAAGCTGGCAAGAATTCGATTTCGTATGGTCAACTGCTTCACGCATGAACCTTTTCAGTAAGGGTGGACATCGGTGCACAGCGCACGGATCGAGCAGGGTGCGGCGCAATTTTAAGACGGAAAACGAAACGGTTTGCGGATAAATGCGAGCGTTTGTCTTTTAGCTACTAGGCGAGCTGCAACAGGCAGCCAAGTTGTGCACAGAAACTGGGGAACACCCTGTTGACAACCTTCTGACAAACACCCGAACGCGTTGAACGCAAACGGTTTTCAGGCATCGCTTCAAAGTGCGCCGGGCGTGTCCATTCGATGGTTTTATCGCAAGAAGTTGTGCACACAAACTGTTGAAGGATCTGTGGACAAGCGTGAGGTTAAGTTTGCAAGTCTTTGATAAATAAGCGTAGTTCTGAATCGATTCGATTTGAACCACGCACAACGGGCCATTTGGCCGCGGCGCGGGTCCTGCAACGACCGGCGACTTATCCCCGGGAATTGTGGGCAGGGTTGTTATAAGCACGGGGCTGAACGCTTAAGTCACTGACGCAGCACGGTTTAATACCCGTGACTCAAAGGCGTCTTGTTGACGCCAAGGTTTCAGGGCAGGCGGAATGCCGGCCGCTTCGCCCGCGCGACGGGGATCGCGCCCGTGCGGCGGATCACGTCTCGAATCTGTGTGAGCAGATCGTCGGCTCTATATCGATCGTCGTGGCTAAGGCGCTCAGCGATGGTCTCGAATGCCCGGTCGATACGCAGCAGGATCGCTTCCGCCTCGGCGCGTTTCAGGCCCAGGCGTTCGCCGTACGCCACGAGCTGTGCGGGAACGGGAAAGACTTTCGATTTATTCAGGTTCAGCGCCATCCGGCCGTCGAGCAACGAATAGACGCCCGTGCAGACGACATCGTAGATGGGCGCCAAGCGACGCGGCCCGGTGGGATCGGCATAGACAATGCCGATATTCTTCATGTGCGCGTCGCCGTCGCGAAGAAAGCACGACAGCGCGACGCGCTCGAACAACCGGATCGATTGCGCGCGGAAATCGGCGCCTGTGTAGACCTCCACCGCCCGCGCGATCATTTCGTAACTGCCGCGGTATTTGTCGTTTCCGGTCAGCACGCTCATGTCCTCGAAGCCGAGCGCCGTGCCGTCCGGCGCACGATCGAAGCGCGCCATGACGAACAGCAGGCCGTCGTTGGAGAGCCAGAAATCCGGTACTTCGAAACCCGCCTCGCGCGCCACCGACATGCACAGGAATTCGTTGCGCGCGACCCCTGCATAGTCGTCGCCCTCAGCCTTCACGATGACCGTGGTGAGCGGCAAGGCCGCATGCGCGTCGAGCGTGGTTACGCTTGTGGAAGCATCGGAAACCAGCGGCACCACCGTCTTCGGCTGCACGCCCGAAATGCCCGAACCCAGCGCATATTTGCTCACCAGCCGCTCGAACAATTGTCCCGATGGCGACGACAGCAGCTCGTCCAGGCGCTCACCCTCGCCTTCGGGCACCGTCTCGCCGTGCAGCGCGTAGGTGAGTCTGCCGATCTGGTTTCGCCCGGCGAGGAACAGCAGGAACATGTCGCTCGGGGTGCCGAAACGCGCCAGTTTTTCTTCGATGATGTATCGCAGATAACCTTCCGGGCGATTCATCGCGAATATGTTCATCAGCGCGCCGCTGCTATAGCTCTTGCGCCGCACAGGCATGGTGAGCGACACAGCCGCGTCCGGCTCGACATCGCCGTAATTGAAGACGAAGGTGCTTTCCTTGGCCAGCAAACCCGCTATGCCCTGAGGTGTGTGGACGTCGAGCTGGCGGATTTTGTCGAAGAGCTTTTCCAGGTCGAACGGCGGCGCAGGTTTAAGCGATGACGGCGTGCTCATTCTTCCTCCCTGAAGAAGAAGTCCAGGTCTTCGAAGACCACCGTGTCTTTCGGACGCAACGTGAGGTCGTAGCCGAGCGCGTTGGCGATCCGGCAAAGCTCGTGAACTCCGACGTTCTGCCCGCCTTCCGCATTGGTGATTGTGCGCCGGGAGACACCCGCACGATCAGCCAGCGTTTGTTGACTCATACGGCGTTCGCGCCGGAGCGAGCGGAGTTCCGCTGCCAGACGTTCGAAATTGCTGATGGGGTCGGTATATTTGCGCGTCATGATGCGTAAATATAATCTATTTTCAAATTTTGCGTATTATTATGCGCATTTTTTGCTGTGACAAGCATGGTTTATATACCTTCATGATTGAGCACTATTGTACGCAAATTATACTGAATTGTTAAAAATGCGCGCCAAAATGCGCATTTTTACTGAAATGAATGTGTAGATTTGGTGGCCCAATGCAAGAAGCCCCGCTTCGCGGGGCTTCTTGCAAACATAGACGGATGGCAATCTCGACGCCATTATCAGCTCCCGCGATAGAGCGCCGCACCGGCCGGGGCGGATGCTGCCGGCCGGGCCCGGCCCTTGGCGCCACTGGATGACGAAGACGACGCAGCCGCCGGATTCGCCACACCTGGTTCCATATACCCCGGCGCACCCTTGGCCTTTTCCTTCTGCCCGGGCGGCGGTGCGCTCGGTGCGGTACGCATGTCGGCGAGCATCTGCGTGCACGGCAGCGGTTTGTTGTTACTCGGCGCGATCAACGGAATCAGCGCGGCAAACGGGTTGAGCAACCCGAGCCCGACCGCCGCCGCGCCACGCGCGGCCAGCGCGCCGGCGCTCACGCCCACATGCGGGTCCTTGAACGTCCCCTTCACATACAGCGGCGAGCGCAGCGAGAACACCCGGAAACCCTTGGTGTGCGGATGAATATTCAGGTCCATCTCTTCGGTCTTGAGATTCACGGTGCCGTCCATGTTGATCACGGCGTCGTCGGTATCGAGGGCGAACACGCGCGATTCGAGCACGCCGTTGGTCGCCACGAAATCCGCGGCCGCGCAATTGATCTTCACATCGCGTTTGCCGAAGAGCTTTTCGTAGACCGCGTTCGCCACGTTCAGCCCAGCCGCTTCCATATACAGCCGGCTGACGGCGCCGTCGGTGATCAGTGCCTTGATCTCGCCGTTCATCGTTCCGGCGAGTGCGGCCGGCGAATTGCCCGTCGCCGATAACGCCGCATCCCCGTTCACTTCACCCAACGCGGTCTGCATCGTCTTGACGGTCGGCAGCAACTCCTTGAGCTTAAGATGCCGCGCCGATGTCGAAAAACGGCCCTGGAGCGGCTCCGTGCTGCCGTCGAGATGAATGTTCGACGACAGCGTTCCGCCCGCCACGCCGAACGACAACGGTTCGAACGACAGCACGCCGTCCTTCATCATCAGGTGCGTGTAGAGGTTGGTGATAGGCAGCGCCGGGTCCTTGATGATCTTGCGGCCGGTGAACTTCACGTCGGCATCGATTGTCTTCCAGCGATCCGTCTTGAACTCCTCAGCCGGCAGCGCCTTCGACGACGGCTGTTTCTCCGTGTCGCCGCGCTTGGCTTTGCTGGCGTTCGAATCGGCGCCGATGACCGGAGCGAGATCGGAGAACTGCAGCAGGTTCGAAACCAGTTCGCCAGACAACAACGGCCGCGGCTCGCGCCCCACGAACGTCAGCGATCCGTTCAGGTCGCTGCCGCCCACGCGCCCGGTGAAGTTTTCATACCTGAAGACGTTGCCGCCCGCCTTGAACTGGCCGACGAGCCGCCCTTCCGTTGCATACGGCGGCGTCGACGGCAGCGGCACCCCGACGATCGGATACAGATGCTCGAAGCTCACGCCCTGCAGCCACAGGCGCAAATCGAGCGCCGCGAGATGCGCGGGGTCCGTCACGGTTCCCACAAACGCTATATGCGTATCGCCGATACGAACATCCGCCTGCACGGGGAACGGGCGCATGGCGTCCTGCAGCGCGAGCACGCCGCCCACCTTGCCGTCGCCGGACACCGCCACATTGTTGTATTTGCCCTTCACCGACCAGCCGATGCCATAAGGTGGCACGGTTGGCTTAGGCCCGTCCTTGGTGGTGATGCTGGTGTTTGCGGAGACGCTCGCCGGGTTCGGCGCGCTGGCATTCGCGGCGGCCGCCGCCGACGCAGCGGATGCGGCCGCGGCTTCCGATGCCGCGGCTTTATCGACTTGCTGGTTCAGCTTGTTCGCGCCGCTCTTGCCGACCATCTGGGCCGACGATTTCTGCGATGCCGCTTCTTGCTGCTTCATGACATCGCCGATGGGAATCATCTGGCCGAGCGTGGTCACGACGGCTTGCATGTCCGCTTTCGTGATCTCGTCGGCGTAGGCGATGGTGCCATTGTTCAGGCCGATGTCATGCAGTTGAAGATTCCAGGCCGACGGTTGCGTCGACTGCTGGAACTTGAACGTCCAGCTGTTGCGGTTGTCCTTGAGGCGTTCCAGATCAACCGATGGATTCACCAGGTTGATCGATGGAATCACAATGTTGCGCGCGAGCAGCGGCAGGATCTCGACCTGGAAATCGATCTCGTCGAGGGTCGCGAAAAATTTCTGTTTGGTCCAGTCAGGGTTTGCCACCGTGATTTTTTCGGCCGAAAAACGCGGCCAGGGAACCCAGCGGCGCCAGCCGGTTTCACCGGACGGCCGTTGCCAGCCGACCTTCAGGTCGCCGGTAATCTGGAACTGCCGCCCTATCGCCTGCGAGACTTTATCGTCGACCCAGGGGCGGGCCCGGTTCCAGTCGAAGGCGAGAAACACGATCACCAGCACAGCGATCAGGACGATCAGAACCGCAATGATCCAGGCGACTATTTTTCCGATTTTCCGGCCAAGCGCCATAAAGGCTCCATCGTTATTCTTGAGTTTGTCTTGAGTTTTTCTTGATTGACACGCGCAGCACACCCCGTGCCTGGCGGATGATACCGGCCAGGTCCGCATACCGGCGAGACCGGATGAACCCACCGCTCGCGACGTTTAGAAAGCGCGATCCAAAACACACGCACAAACACGCGCAGCTAAGTCCCAAGCATCGCGTAAGGACGGGTGATTTATGATTGCGCTCCGAGATCATTCCCCGAGCATGTCTTCGCCATGTCCACACTCGCCGACACGCCGCTGATTCGCGCCACTGCCCTCACGCGCCACGATCCCGTGCGCAACACGAGCTTGCTGCACCCGACCACGTTTATTTTATCCGGTGCTCAGCGCGCGGTTATCACGGGACCATCGGGATCGGGCAAGAGCGTGTTCCTGCGTGCGCTTGCGCTGCTCGATCCCGTCGACGGCGGTGTCATCCAGTGGCGTGGACGGGCTATCGCGCGGGGGGGAATCCCGGCTTACCGGCGGCAGGTTGCCTATATTGCGCAACGCCCGGCCATGCTCGATGGCAGCGTGGAAGACAACCTGCGTTATCCGTTTTCGCTGAAGGTGTATCGCGACGTGCGCTTCGATCGTGAGCGTGTGGTGGAGCTGGCGCGCCGGGCAGGCCGCGACACCGATTTCCTCGACAAGCGCGCCAGCGAGCTATCGGGTGGCGAAGCGCAGATTGCCGCGTTGATCCGCGTGTTGCAAGTGGACCCCGACGTCCTGCTTCTCGACGAACCGACTGCATCGCTCGATCCTGCTTCGGCGCTGGAAATAGAAGCGCTCGTGAGCGCCTGGTTCGCCGATGGCCATGGCGAACGCGCCAGCATCTGGGTGTCGCACGATCCGGCACAAGCCAAACGCGTGGGCGACCGTCAGCTCGTCATGACTGCGGGGACTTTGTCATGAGCGGCTATCAGAGCCTGAGTCTGCTCGACATCGCCATTGCGGCGGCGTTGATCCTGGTGAACGGAGTGTTGTCGGTTGCGTTGAAGCTCGACCTGGAACGCAAGCTGGTCTGGGCGGCGGCGCGCAGTGTCGTGCAGTTGCTCGTGATCGGTTATGTGCTTGGATGGGTCTTCCGGTTTGACCGCTGGTACGTCGTAGTGCCGTTGATGGCGTTGATGACACTGATAGCGGGACTGTCGGCATCGAACCGCGGGCGGCGTACGTACGTCGGGCAGCGCGTGGATAGTGTCGTGTCTATCTGGGTGAGTTCGTGGCTGGTGGCCGCAGTGGGATTGTTCGTCGTGATCCGGATTCATCCCTGGTACGAACCTCAATACGCGATACCGATTCTTGGGATGATCCTCGGCAACACGCTAACGGGTGTATCGCTGGGCATCGAGCGGATGACCGAGGAACTGACGGCGGGACGAGGTGCGGTGGAGATGTCGCTGGCGCTGGGCGCTACACGGTGGGAAGCGGCGCAACGACCGGCGCGGCAGGCGGTGCGAGCGGGAATGATCCCGACGTTGAACCAGATGACGGTAGTGGGACTGGTGAGTCTGCCGGGAATGATGACGGGCCAGGTGTTAGCGGGTCAGTCGCCGCTGCAGGCGGTTCGCTATCAGATCGTGATCATGTTTTTCATCGCCGCCGCCTCGGCTCTCGGAACCGTGGGCGCGGTGTTATTGACCTACAGGCGGTTGTTCTCGCCGGAACATACGTTCATGGCGTCGAAGCTAATAGAGAGGGAGAAGCCCAAGCGCGGATGAAACGAAGAGGGACAAAGGGACCATAGAGTCCCCGAACTCAAGCGCCGCCCGGCCGCCGCGCCAAAGCATGAATCAGCGATTCGAGCCGGGCGAAGTTGACCGGCTTGGTGAGGTGATCCATGAACCCGGCATCGCGGCATCGGCGGATATCTTCGTCCATGCCGTAGCCGGTAATGGCAACCGACGGTTTTCCCGGCTGCAACTCGGTCCACGCCCGGGCGACGTCGAGGCCGCTGCCATCGGGCAGACCGATATCGCTGACCAGAAGATCGAACACTTCGCTGCGGGCCAAAGCAAGCGCCTCGGCGACGGTCGTGGCAACCCCGACCTGATGCCCGAGCACCTCCAGCACCTGTGCCATGGCCGACGACGTGTATTCGTTGTCCTCGACGAGCAGCACCTTCAACGACCGCACGATCTCATCCGGATCCTGAGCCGCGCGAGGCGAAGTTTCGTCTTCGGTCGCCGCCTTGACGAGCGGCAACGTCAGCGTAAACCGTGCCCCCTTGTCGCGCCCTTCGCTCTGGGCGGTCAACGTTCCACCGTGCTTCATCGCAAGCGTACTGGCGATAGCCAACCCCAGCCCCAAGCCGCCAAACGCGCGCGTAATGGAGTCATCGGCTTGCTCGAAGGCCGAAAAAATCCGCGGCAACGCTTCGGCACTAATCCCGATACCGCTATCGGTCACCGAAATCGCGATGGTCGACGCATCCGGATTCCACGTCCGCACCGCGATACGCCCCCCCGCCGGCGTGAACTTCACCGCGTTTTTCACCAGGTTCCACACGATCTGCTGCAAGCGCGCGGCATCGCCGAAAACAAGCGTGGACGCGGCGCCCAACGTGGTTTCCAGCGTCAGTCTCTTGCCGCGCAAATCGGACTCCGACATATCGAGCGCGCTCGACATCAGCGTCTCCAGCACCACGTTCGCAAAATTCAGCGAAAGCTTGCCGCGCGCGATACTGGTCAGGTCGAGCAAATCGTCGATCAAGCGCGCCTCCAGCTCCACATTGCGCCGGATCAGTTCGAGCGTGGCCTGCGCATCGGCGGGCAGCGCGTGGCGTATTTCGAGCAAACGCACGGCTGCGACGATCGGCGTAAGCGGCGTGCGCAACTCGTGCGAAAGGACCGCCAGGAAGTGGTCTTTCGCCCGGTTCGCGGTCTCGGCCTGCTCCTTCGCGACGCGCAAGGCATCGGCGGCCATATGCTCTTCGGTGACATCGCGGATGATCTTCGAATAACCGATCAGATCCCCGTTCTCGGCGCGAATCGCCGTCGTCACTCCCGACGCGAAGAACGAGCGTCCGTCCTTGCGCCAGAGCCAGCGGTCGTCGCTCGCACTGCCTTCGACCTGCGCCGTTTCCAGTTCCTTCGCAAACACATTGGTGTCGCGATCTTCCTGGCCGTAGAACACCTCGGCGGACTGGCCGAGCACATCGTGCGGCGCGAACCCGAGAATCCGCTCCGACGCCGCGTTCCACGTCCGGATCCGGCCCTCCTGATCGAGCGTGATGACAGCGTAATCCTTCAGCGCATCGACCAGCAGGCGGAAGTGCGTTTCCGTTTCCCGCAGCGCGCGTTCGACCGCAATGCGCTGCTGGCGCTCGGTGCTTTCCGTCAACGCGCGCCGCACGACGGCGGGCAGCCGCTGCAAGCGTTGCTTCAGGACGTAGTCGGTTGCGCCGCGCTTGAGCATGTCCACCGCGTGCTCCTCGCCGAGCACGCCCGAGACGAAGATGAACGGCGTATGCGGCACCCGCTCGCGGGCAATCGCCAGCGCTTCGACGCCGGAAAACACCGGCATCACGAAGTCCGCGAGGATCACATCGAAGTCGGATGCCTCGAGCGCCGCGATGAAACCCTGCTCCGTGTAGACAATCTGCACGTCGACTTTGTAGTCGGCGCGCTCCAACTGGGTCAAGGTCAGTTCCGCGTCGAGCGCGTTGTCTTCTACGAGAAGCAGATGCAAGGGCTGCATGGTCTGGGCACTCAGGCGAACCGGCGCGCGCGATACTGCCGGGTGGCTCGCATCGGGCGAAACAATGAATGGACCAGCGTGCCCGGACCGGAACACCGAGCGCCGTGCAGGATGAAGAAGACAGTGTGCACCAGATTCATTCCGACGCCGGTTGACGGCGAACACGCGTGGAACCGGGCGGCGGTTCGTTCAGCACGGCCCAGAACACGCCGAGATCGGCAATCGCTTCCACAAATTCGTTGAACCCGACCGGCTTCACCACATCAGCGTTCACGCCAAGCGCGTAGCTGCGCACAAGATCCTGCTCCTCGCGCGACGACGTAAGCATGACCACCGGAGCCGACTTCAGCGTGTCGCTGGAACGGATGGTTTCCAGCACTTCGAGACCGTCTATTTTCGGCAGCTTCAGGTCGAGCAAAATGACTGCCGGATTACCCGGATTGCGTGCGCTCCAGTTACCTTCGCACCGCAGATAGTCGATCGCTTCCTGACCGTCGCGCGCCACGATCACTTCATTGGCAAGCTGGCTCTTGTCGAGCGCCATGAGTGTCAGTTCGAGATCGCTGGGATCGTCTTCGACAAGCAAAATGGGTTTCAGCATAGTCCTGAATGACAGGTTTAAAGAAACGTTGGCAGGGGCGATCGATCAAGTATTGCACCTTCACCTCGACGATGACGGCAGTTCCGGTTTGCGCCGCTTGCCAGCTTCGGTTTCAGTGCGTCCGGGGTCGGCCCTGAACACTTTCGGCAGCGAAAAATGGAACACGGCGCCTTCGCCTTCGCGGCCTTCGGCCCAGGTCCGGCCGTCGTGCCGCTCGATGATCCGGCGCACGTTCGCAAGGCCAATGCCGGTGCCGTCGAACTCTTCCGCACGATGCAGCCGCTGGAACACCCCGAACAATTTGTTCACGTACTTCATATTGAAACCAACGCCATTGTCCCGCACGCTGACGATGTATTCGTCTGTCGTCGAATTCACCGACAACTCGATTTTCGCCGATTCACGTGTCCGCGTATATTTCACCGCGTTCGAGAGCAGATTGCGCAGCGCGATCTGCAGGAACGCCGGATCGCCGGTCACTTTGGGCAGATCCGGGATGATCCATTCCACCTTTCGGTTCGCTGTCTCGGCCCCGAACTCCTGCGCGACCGATCTCACCAGCTGGTTCAGATCGACGACCACCGGGCGCAACGCGGCGCGGCCCATTTGCGAAAACGTCAACAGATCGTCGACCAGCACGCCGGCGAAACGCGCCGAATCGAGCATGTTGTTGAGAAAACGCTTGCTGCGCTCAGACAGCTTCTCCCCTTCGTTCTCCCGCAGCAAATCGCCATACCCGGCGATATGCCGCAGCGGCGCGCGCAAGTCGTGCGAAACGGAGTACGAAAACGCCTCGAGCTCCTTGTTTGCGCGACGCAGTTCGTTCGAGAGTTCCGCCAGTTCCTCCGCGCGGCGCAGCACGATGTTGAGCAGCCCCAAGCGAAATTCACCCGCGATTTCCAGTTCCACCGGACGCCAGTGGAGCGAGCGGTTGCGCACGGTTTCAAGCCACGGGGCAAAGTCGCGGCGCGGCGCGACGCTGCCGTCCTGGCTCGACACGCGCTTGACCGGCTCGCCCGCCCACTTGATCGTGCGCGTAGTTTCGGGACGGAACCAGATCACGTAATTGCGGAAAATCTGCGAGATCGGTACGGCCAGGATGCCGCTCGCGGTGTCCGTGTGATGGGATGCACGCGGCCACACTTCCGGCAGCGCATCGGTCGCGTAGACGCCCATTGTGCTCGACGCAAGCCACTGCGCGAGCGCAAGCACAGTGTCCTGATCCGGCGTAGAACCGACGAGCGTGGCTTTCCCCTCGACCACGATCGCGGCACCGGTCGATCCGGCGAAACACAGCAAGTCGGCGGGCGCGGCTTCGAGACCGGCAAGATAGTCATCCTGCTCGGCCAGGGTGCCGATGAGGCGTGACATCGTGCGCCGCAAGCCCAGCAGATACGCGGTCTCGGCGCGCTCCTCCTTCGCCTCGATCTGCAGCGACAGGATCTGCCCGAGGTGCTCGATCGCCAGGCGCACTTCAAACGGCACGAGGCGCGCGTCGTGGTCGTGGCACGAGATCAGGCCCCAGAGCTGCCCGCGCACAACCAGCGATACCGACATCGACGCATACATGCCCATGTTGCGCATGTACTCGAGATGGATCGGCGAGAAGCTGCGCAGCGCGGCATAAGTCAGGTCGGTCGGCCGGCCAGTCGCGGGGTTCACTGGCGGCACGAGCCGCGCGGCTTTCGCGTCCACATTCGCGACGAGACGCACGCGCTGTTTCACGTATAACGCGCGGGCCTGGCGCGGGATGTCGGAGGCGGGGAACAACTGGTTCAGGAATGACGCGTAGCCCTCCTCTATATGCTCCGACAGCACCTGGCTGCGGCCCTCGTCATCGAATTTGTAGAGCAGCACGCGGCCGAAACCCGTCATCGCGCGCACTTCGCGCACGGCGAGGTCCGCGAGTCCGACTATAGTCTCGACGTCCTGCAGACTGCGCGTGAAGGTGCGCACGAGCGGATACATCGATGCAAACACGTCCGCATTCGGATGCCACGTCACTTCAAGTTCGACGATCAGGTTGCCGTCGTGCCGGTGCATCGTGATGTCGAGTTCAGGGCCGTCCATCGTCGCGGCTGCGCGGTCCTGCGGGGCTTCGCGCGGGCTGAAGAGCGGGTTCGCCACCGAGCCGATATAGAGCGGCGCTTCGTCAAGCATGGTCGTGGCCGCGGCATGTGCGACCCGTGCCGCAGCCGCGCTACCAATCAGCACGTCTACGGGCTCGCCCAGCAATTGCTCCACTGGCCTGCCCACAAGCGCCGCGACGTTCTCGCTGGCTTGAAGGACGGTGAGCGTGCCGGAGAGGCACAGCAGATAACCGTGCGGCTGGATGCCGCCGGGGATATGAATCGGCTCGGCGTCGCATTGCGCGTTCGCCGCATCCGCGGCCGGTAACACCGGCTCTGACTCACTGCTCATGCCATTGCCCCTGACCCTGTGCGAACCTTGCCGAGCCAGTCGTGCAAACCCTCGAACGTGGCGATCGCGGCATCGACTGCCACGTCGGCCTGCTCGGCCGGCACGTTCGCGCGCACGGTCTCGCGGAAGACGTTCCACATGCTGCCCGTGCGTAAGCCGTAGCCCTCGAAATAAGCGTTGCCGCGGCCGCTTTGCAGACCGAACAATGTCGCGACGTGCGGCGCGATAAAGCGCCCTCCGAGCGTCGAGCCCTCCATCACGTACATGGAACCGAATACGCGGCCGATGCTGTCCATCGCCGGCAAGCGCTCAACTTTTGTCACCGCGCTGGCGCGAGCGTTGTCCCCGGTCAGAAACGTCAAATCCGACGCAAGCAGCGACGCCTTGCGCCGTCCTTCGAAAAACTCGCGCAGCGGTGCAGGCATGGCCGCCGCAACAGAGTTCTCCCAAGGTGCAACGTATCCATAAAAGCTTTCAAGCAATGCAACGTAATCCTCGCGCGGCCACTCAGTGCGCATGAGGTCCAGTGCGTTTTCCAGCCGTGCATGACACTCGGCTGTTTCGGTTTTCAGACGGGACATAAGATCGTATTGCATGATCCGTTCGATAGGTTGCCGCGCGAGCGTGCCGCGATGTTGACCCGAATGCCAGGTGCTGAGTACCGGATACCGGACCGGGCGGGCGGCGTTGCGTCAGTTCGTGATGGCTGCGGCGTGGGCCGGCACGTCAAATGGACCGGGCGAGACGTCGAGCGTGCCTGACTCGTCGTCGCGAACTCTGCGCCGAGTCGGCATCGATTACCGATGTATGCCCGGCACGCACGCAAAAATGGTAGAAACAACTGCAGTGGATATCGGGTAAGCGCCTTTCTCAGCTTGCCTCACACGGGACCGTGCGAGTTCTTCGCGAGTTCTCCCATATCGCGCGCTCATTCTACGCAAGAGCCGCTTTGTTGACCACGGGCAGCAACCAGCAAAGCCGCGTCACTGCTTGCACTTGCCGCGGATGTTCACTTGCATGGACTTGCGTTCACTTGATATCGAGCCGCTTTTTCATCGAAGCGGTGATGCGTTGCCGTGTCTTGGCGTATTCGCTCCATGGATCGGTTTTGAGTGTCTCCAGGCGTTCATGCAGATTGCCGATATTCCATTGATCGCCGCTCGTGGTCGCGTCGAGCTCGTCCCAGCCGATAGGCACCGACGCCCCCATCCCCGGCCGGGCGCGCAGCGAAAACGCGGCGACCGTGCTCGACCCGCGGTTGTTGCGTAAATAATCGACGAAGATCTTGTCCCGGCGATTCTGCTTGCCCATCTTCGCGGAGAAATACTTGGGCAGCGTGCTCGCCATATGCTGTGCAACTGCTTGCGAAAAACCCTTCACTTCGTCCCAGCCAGCTTGCGGCATGAGCGGCGCCACCACATGCAGCCCCTTCCCGCCGCTCGTCTTGCAAAACGATTCAAGCCCGAGTTCTGCCAGCAATTCACGCGTGAGGCGTGCGGCCTCCTGCATCCGGTCCCAGCCGAGCCCATCGCCGGGATCGAGATCGAAGACCATCCGGTCAGGCTTTTCGAGCTTGGCGGCAAGCGCGTTCCAGGTATGCATCTCGATCGTGCTCATTTGCGCTGCGCCCACCAGTGCGCCGACGTTTTCTATCGTGATGAGCGCAGGATGACCGGGGTCAATACCTGGATGCTGTTTGACGTTCGGGATGCTCAGCTTCTCGCTGTGTTTCTGGAAGAACAACTCGCCGCCGATATCCTCCGGCGCGCGCACCAGCGACACCGGCCGGTCCTTCAGATGCGGCAGCATCCACGGTGCGACGGCTTCGTAATACAGAGCGAGATCGAGCTTGCGGACACCGGTCGACGGGTCGATCACACGATCGGGGTGACTGATCTTCACGCCCGCCACCAGTTCGGTACCAGCGGGACTACGCGCGGCTTTTTTAGCAGCCGTTTTCGCGGAAGCGGGTTTGGATTTCCCATTTGATTTGGCCGTGTCGATGGCCTTCGTCGCCGCTCTCACCGCGTTTTTGGCCGTCGACTTCTTCGCGGGCTTTTCGTCCTCATCGTCCAACGCAACCTCCTTCGTCGATTTCGGCACTTCCTTGACGATCTGTCGCGCCGGCTTGTCGTCCCTCAGGGCGACGAACGACGCTTGCCGCACGATCCGCTCCGACGTCCATTCCGCGAAATTGCATTCGGCGACAAGTTCCGGCCTGACCCAATGCACCGGTGTCCGGCTACGCTCTTTCGGCGCGGCGGCGAACGGCATCGTCTTGATCTCGCGTGCATCGAGTTGCTTTTTGATGTCGCGCAAAGTCGATGCATCGAAGCCGCTGCCCACGCGTCCCGCGTACTGCAGCTTGCCGTGCGTGTCGTACACGCCGAGCAATAGCGCGCCGAACTGGCCCCGGCTGCCCGTCGGTTCCGTATATCCGCCGATCACGAATTCCTGCCGGCGCCGGCACTTCAGCTTGATCCACGCGCTGCTGCGTCCCGACGTATAACCGCTGTCGCGCCGCTTGCCGATAATCCCTTCCAGCGCCATGTCGCAGGCGCTTTTCAGCAAGTCGTCGACGCTGAATTCGAAGTCCGCGGAGAAACGCAGGGCGTCGTCATCGAGTGGCTCCAGCAGCGCCTTCAAGATCGCTCGCCGCTGGACCAGCGGCACGCCGCGCAGGTCGTAGCCGTTCAAGTAGGGGATATCGAAAAAATAGACGGCAATATCTTGCGGACGATTGGCGTCGAACGCGTTCTGCAGTTTCTGGAAGTTCGGCAGACCGTTGTCGTCGAGCACGACTGCCTCGCCGTCCAGCCACGCGCTCTCCACATCGAGCTTGGCTAACGCCTTGACCTGACGACTGAATTTGTCGGTCCAGTCGTGTCCGTTGCGCGTGAAGATCTGCGTCGACTTCGCTTTCGATGCCTCGCGATCGATGCGTACCAGAATCCGGTAACCGTCAAATTTTATTTCGTATGACCAATCATCGCTCGATGGAGGTGTATCCACGAGCGTCGCCAGTTGCGGCTTCATCGTGGCCGGAAGCTTCGCGCGCACCGCATCCTGGATCGCGGGATTATTGGCAAGCGTGCGCAGCGATTCCGCGCTCCGGTTAGCCACGATGTCCGGCCTCGGCTGATCCGGGCTTTTACCTTGATCTTTCACCGCGGGCCGTTTCGGCGACGGTGCAGCCTTCGTGGCCCTGCTCGTCTTCGCGGCGGTCTTGCGCTCGGCCCTGTCGCGCACTTCGCCGCTTTTCGTACGTGCGCCGAGCGAATCGCTCATCACGCTGCCTGGCTTTTTCAACAGCACGTCATAGTCGGCTTCGCTGCGCGCTTCGTCGTCGCGTTCCTTGATCAACAGCCATTGTTCCTTGTCGCCATTGCCACGCATGTTGCTGCGCACGAGCGTCCAGCCGCCGCGCAGCTTCTCGCCGTGCAGAACGAACTTGAGCTTGCCTTTTGCATAGCTTTCACGCGCTTCGCCGATGCTGCCGGACTGCGGCTCCCACGTCCCGTGATCCCACACGATCACGCTGCCCGCGCCGTAGTTATCCTCGGGAATATCGCCTTCGAACGAGCCGTAATCGACCGGATGATCTTCCACATGCACGGCAAGCCGTTTCACCGATGGATCCAGACTCGGCCCTTTCGGTACTGCCCACGATTTCAGCGCGCCATCGAGTTCGAGACGAAAGTCGTAGTGAAGACGTCGTGCATCGTGTTCCTGGATGACAAACGAAAGCGCGCTCGCCTGAGCTTTCTTCGACGTGCGCCTGGCCTTCGCAGCCGCGTGGCCGGAAGGCTCGGGCGTCTGGTTGAAACGCCTCATGCGCTGATAGGTGTCGAGTTTATCGGCCATCGGCGAATCGCTTTTCCTGGTGCGTGGTAACGCGTGACGACGAGCTCTTAGGCGCGTTTGCGGCGCGTTGTGGTCTTGCGCGCGGGTTTGGCCGCCGGTTCTTCCGCCTCGGCTTCGGAGGTGTCGTCGTCGGTATTCTTAGCGGCGCGCCTCGCGGGTTTTCCCTTCTTCAAACTGCGTTTGAGCAGTTCGGACAAGTCGAGGATCTCCGCCGATGCCTTGCGCGGCGCACCTTCCTCCACCTCCGACACCTCCTCGGTCTTGCCCTCCTTCACCTTCTTGTTGACGAGCGCCATGATGTCTTCGCGGAACGTGTCGTGATAGTCGTGCGGGTTCCACGCATCGCTCATGTCGTCTATCAATCGCTGGGCCATCTCCAGTTCTTTCGGCGATACCCCCGCCTTCTTCGAGTTCTCGTCGGGGAACTTGAACTCGTCGAAATCGCGCACTTCGTCAGCCCAACGCAACGTGTTGAGCGCCAACGCCGGACCCACCGGAATTAGCGCGGCGAGATGCTGCTTGTTGTGCAGCACCACGTTCGCAATCCCCACTTTCCCCGACGCCTTCAACGCATCGCGCAGCAGCGCATACACCTTCTCGCCCTTGCGGTCGGGCGCGAGGTAATACGGGGTATCGAGGGAAAGAAACGAGATCTCGGGTGCTTCGACGAACGCGAGAATATCCACGGTCTGCGTCGACTCAGGATTAGCCGAGCGAATTTCAGCGTCGCTCATCACGACATATTTGCCCTTCTCGTACTCGAAGCCTCGCACGATGTTCTCGCGCGTGACGTCCTTGCCCGTGTTCTTGTTGAACTGCTTATAGCCGATGGGATCCATCGAGCGCTTATCGAGCAGGTTGAAGCCGACTTTCTCCGACTGCGTTGCCGGATAAAGCTGCACGGGGACGTGGACCAGCCCGAAGCTGATCGCGCCTTTCCAGATCATGTGTGGCATCGCGCTTGGCCTTTTGCGAAAAGCCGCTCTGACGGCGTTGACGATATAAACGGTCTGCGCGCGCCGACAAACGTGTGGTCGCGTGCTCTCGTGGTCGTTACACCGTTGCAGAAAACGTGCCAGATGGGACCGCTCGCGCCGGCTTGACGACGACAGACTGAGCGCAGGCAGCGCGCCCTCGAACGCCCCCTGCGATACGCAAAATTTGCCGGACTAGAAGGTTACTTGCGGCTGGCGCTGACCGTGAGTTTCGTGCCGTCGCTGAGCGTGACGGATTTTTCGGCGCCGCCGGTGGGCATCGTGAAATGGACAAGCTGGCTGAAGAAGTTATCGGTGGGACATTGCAGTTTCTTGCCGGCCACGGTGACGGGCGTCGTCGCGCGCGGCGCGTGGCCCTGGAAACTCAACTGAACGTCGGCGTCCCCGCTGTTCGCGATCACCGCCGCGAAACGAATCTTCACCTGACGTACCGTCGTCCCGCTTGCGTTGCGGATGGCGTCCACGCCCGGGCACGCGTCCGGGACGTTCTGCGAACCGCCTGCGGGTTTGCTTTGCCACGTGAAGTCATCGGTCTGGCCCGAGCGGATCGTGCGGGTTTCCTGCGCACTGCCCCAGTTCTTCGACGCCATCTTCACCGTGTATTTGATCGGTCCGTCGTTGGCGACTTCCGACAGCACCTTGATGCTTGGCGTCGCATTGGCCGCCGACACAGCCACGCAAGCCAAAAGCGCCATGACGGCGTTGGCGGAAATCACGCGACCTTGCTTCGACCGGCAACCCTGAATAAAACCCGAACGATCGATCATGCGAAAAGCCCCTCCGTGTGCAGCCGTCACGCCGGGCATACCGCAACGGCGCCGGGGTAGTCCGAGCCGCGCGTGAGGCGCGATCAGTCTAGCGCGACGCGCGCTGCGGGCTTCTCATGGGAAACCCGGGGCACGCGGCTTGCAATGGATCGGCCGATCGATACGCTGGACGAATCAGAACCCGGTCAGCACGAGCTTGCCGATCGCCCGCCCTTCTTCCAGCAGCCGGTGCGCTTCGCGCAGGTTCGTTGCATTGATCTTGCCGAGATCGCGGCCGAGCGTTGTCTTGACCGTGCCTGCGTCGATCAGTCGCGCCACTTCGGTCAGCAGCTTGTGCTGTTCAATCATGTCCGGCGTGCCGAACATCGAGCGTGTGAACATGAATTCCCAGTGGAACGCAGCGCTTTTCGCCTTCAGCAATTCGACAGCAATCGGCTTGTCGTTTTCAACGATCGTGCAAATGCCGCCTTGCGGAGCGATGACAGCAGCGGCGGCCGGGAAATGTTTATCCGTGTCGTTGAAGATCAGCACATAGTCCACTTGCTCGAAACCTGCGTCCCTCAGTTGCTTCGGCATGTCGCCGAAATGATCGACGATATGATCCGCGCCCAGTTCGCTCGCCCATTTCGCCGACTCCGGCCGCGATGCAGTCGCGATCACCTTCAGCTTCGCGACTTTTTTCGCGAGCTGGATGCCGATCGAACCCACGCCGCCCGCGCCGCCAACGATCAGCACGGACTTGCCCGCGTCGTGTCCTTCCGCCGATACCCCCAGCCGGTCGAACAGCGCTTCCCATGCGGTGATCGTGGTGAGTGGCAGCGCCGCTGCGTGCGAGAAATCGAGCGACTTCGGTTTCACGCCGACAATGCGTTCATCGACCAGATGGAACTCGCTGTTCGAACCCGGCCGGGTGATGCTGCCCGCGTAGAAAACGGGATCGCCCACTTTGAACAGCGTCACGTCCGGGCCGACCGCTTCGACCACGCCCGATGCGTCCCAGCCGAGCACCCGCGGCGTCTCTTCAACCTTGTCCTTCGGCGCACGGACTTTCGTATCGACGGGATTCACGCCGATCGCTTCGATCTTCACCAGCAGATCGCGTCCGGCAGGCGCGGGTTTGTCGATCTCCACGTCCATCAGCGATTCCGGATTGGAGATTGGCAAGTAGCGAGTCAGTGCAATAGCTTTCATGGAATAGCTCCTTAAGGTGTGTCAAGCGTCGGATGTGCGATGCATGGACGCGATCTTAAGGATTTTCGGCTTCGCGTGAAACCGTCATAATCAATAAAACATTTTATTGATAAACAAGAAAATGACGAAAATGGATATGCAAAGCGAATCAAGCCATAAGGCGCAGCTCGACTTGCTCGACGTCGCGTTGTTCGTGCGGGCGGCGGCTTTATCGAATCTGTCGGCGGCGGGACGGGAGTTCGGACTGTCCGCCGCCGTGGCCAGCGCCCGGCTCGCTCAACTCGAACGCCAGCTTGGCGCGCGGCTTTTGCATCGCACGACACGGCGCATCAGCGTCACGCAGGAAGGCGAGATTTTCGCCGAGCGCGCCCGCGCGTTGCTCGATGCCGCCGATGCTGCGCGCGCATCGGTTGGACGTGCGTTCGAGCAACCGCAGGGGCGTTTGCGCGTGACGATGCCGTCGTCGCTCGGGCGTCAGCATGTATCGCCGGTGATCCCCGAATTTTTGCGCCGCTATCCGGGCGTGACGCTCGACTTGCGGATGACCGACCAGCTAGTCGACCTCGTCGATAAAGGCATCGATCTGGCGGTGCGCATCGGCGCGCTGAAGGATTCGACGCTGGTTGCGAGAAAACTCGCCAGCAACCGACGCGTGCTGTGCGCCTCACCGGCGTATCTCGCCGAGCATGGCACGCCGCGCCATCCCGCTGATCTTGCGCAGCACGAATGCGCGATTCTCTCCGGTCAGCGCGACTGGGCGTTCGTCACGCCGGCCGGGACTATCGACGTACGCGTGTCGGGCAGGCTCGTGACGGATAACGGCGAAGTGATTCGCGACGCGTTGCTCAGCGGGTTCGGTATCGGGTTGAAATCGACGTGGAGCGTGGCGCCGTTCCTGCACAGCGGCGAGCTGGTGACAGTGCTCGACAGCTATCCGCTCGCAGAAACGGTGGCGATCTGGGCGGTCTATCCGAGCCGCGCATTCGTGCCGCCGAAAACGACGGCGTTCATCGATTTCCTGACGGAGCATTTCGGCGATCCGCCTTATTGGGACGTCGATCCGCAACGGGTGATGCGGTAGTCGCTTCCGCGCAAATGCAAATAGGAATTTGCGTATTCTTAAAACCCCGGCGCAACGAGATCATTGAAACGCAATGACGAATTGCAGCGGATTCAACCAGCCGCCTGCGTTCGCGACAGCGTCTTGAGTTTGGATGGCGTCGTGTACCCGACGGGCCGGCGCGCCTGTGGCAACCAGTCCTTGCTGTCCTCGAGTTGTCACCCCACCGCCACCGGCGCCTTCACAAACCCTCGAAACCGCGCCCGCGGCGCGCGCACCGGCTCCCCCGCCAACCGGTAATCCGGGAACCTCGCAATAAACCGTCCGATCGCGATACGCGCCTCCAGCCGCGCCAGCGACAAGCCCGCGCACTGGTGAATCCCAAATCCAAACGCAAGATGCCGGTTCGGCTCACGAGCGATATCGAAACAATCTGCCGCCTCGAACTGCTCGGGATCGCGATTCGCCGCACCGATGCACAACGTCACCGGCGTCCCGCGCACCACTGGCATCCCGTCGATATGCGTATCCGCCGTCGCGATCCGGTTGCCGAGCTGATTCGAACTTTCGTAGCGCAAACACTCCTCGATCGCACTCTCGATCAGCGCCGGTTCGCCCAGTAACCGTGCCCGCTGCTCCGGCCATTGCGCCAGCAGCACGATCCCGTTGCCGATCAGATTGGTGGTTGTCTCGTGACCCGCGTTCAGGATAAAAATGCAGTTATGCAGCAGTTCGGCTTCGTCCAGGCGCTCTCCGTCGGCCTCGCTTTGAATCAGCCGCGTCAACACCTCATGCTGTGGATCGCCGGGATGCGCGCGGCGGCGTGCCACCAGCGTCACCAGATAATCGATGAAATCCGTCACCGCGCGGTTGCCCCGCGCTTCCTGCTCAGTGTTGAGCGCGGGTTCGAGCGCGCCGAGAATCGCGAGCGACCAGTCGCGCAACGGCGCGCGTTCATCGTGCGGCACGTCAAGCAAATTGCCGATCACTTCAACTGGAATCGCCGAGGCGAAATCGTCGATCAAATCGATCTCGCCGCGTGCGGCGACCCGATCGAGGAGCCCGTCGATCAGGCGCGCCAGACCCGGTTCCATCGCCGCGATCGCACGCGCGGTCAGCGCTCCCGCAATCAGTTTGCGCACGCGCGTGTGCCGCGGCGGATCGTTGAATACGAGGCTGGTCGTGTGATGCGCGAAAAGCGCGGTATCGGCGCCGTACTTCGGGCCGAATTCCACGGTCTTGTCCGAACTGAAGGTTTTCGGATCGCGATACACCGCCTGCACGTCCCGGTAACGCGTGAGAAGCAGCGAACCATCGGGCATTCTTTTGATCGGCTCCGTGGCGCGCAACGCGTCATAGACCGGATACGGATCGGCGTAAAACGCGGCGTCGAGCTTGCGCAGGTCGAAGGCACGCGCGCGTTCGGTCGGGGTCATGCACGTCTCCGTCGTTTGATCGACAGCCATCATAGCGGCGCGGCGCGTGCATCCGCCATCGGTCGGGACCATTACAATGGCGGGTCTTGCGCTGCTTATTTGCGTTTTCTTCCGCTCATTTTTCTCGCTCGCCGCCTGTCATGAACCTCGTCATCCAAAGCCTCGAACCGATCGCCGATACGCATCTGAAACCGCTCGCCGCCCTCGCCCGCTCGCAGCAGACCAAACGCGCCGACCCGGCCGGCCGGGTGGTGCGCCTGCTTGGCGCGGAGCCTCTGCAACGTCCCGATATCGATGCGTATTGCGGCGCGCATCGGCTGGATTACGCGTTCATCGAGCCGGCGCTGCGCCTGAGTGACTTCGGTCTGGTCGCCATGGACATGGATTCGACGCTGATCACGATCGAGTGTATCGACGAGATCGCCGATTTCTGCGGATTGAAGGCGGAGGTCGCGGCGATCACCGAAGCGTCGATGCGCGGCGAGATCAAGGACTTCAACGAAAGCCTCACGCGGCGTGTCGCGCTGTTGAAGGGGCTCGACGCAAGCGCCTTGGAACGGGTTTATGAGGAACGGCTGCGGTTGTCGCCGGGTGCGGAAACGATGCTCGAAGGAGTGAAAGCAGCAGGTTTGAAAACCTTGCTGGTATCAGGCGGTTTCACGTTCTTCACGGAGAAGTTGAAGGCGCGTCTCGGCCTCGATTTCACGCGCGCGAACATGCTCGAAATCGTCGATGGTAAGCTGACCGGGAAAGTGACCGGCGAGATCGTCAACGCCGATGTCAAAGCGCGTACGCTGCGCGAGACCTGCGCGAAACTGGGCATCGACCCGCGCCGTTCGATCGCCATGGGCGACGGCTCGAACGACCTGAAGATGATGGCGGAAGCGGGGTTATCGGTGGCTTTCCGGGCAAAGCCGGTGGTGCGCGAAGCGGCCGGGCTGGCGTTGAACTTCGTGGGACTGGATGGCGTGCTGCGGCTGTTTTGAGTCAGTCGGCGAAATCGGGCTTGACTTGAGGCTGAGGCGAGGCTCGAGCCCGATCTCGATCAACGCCCTTACCCGCCCAACCCCGCCAACGCCCGCTCCAGATCCGCCCACAGATCCGCCTGATCTTCCAGCCCGATATAAAACCGCACCAGCACGCCTTCATGTGGCCAGACACCGGCGGTGCGCATCGACTTGATGTGGTACGGCATGGCCAGGCTATTTGCCCCGCCCCAGCTCCAGCCGATCGCAAAGTTTTCCAGCGCCTCGACGAAGGTATCGATTTGCGCCGGGCTGTAGCGCTTATCGAAGACGACTGAAAACAATCCGCCCGCACCCGTGAAGTCGCGTTCGTAGAATTCATGACCCGGGCAATCGGGCAACGCCGGATGCAGCACCGCCGCGATTTCCGGCCGCGTCTTGAGCCAGCGAGCCAGCGACAGCGCCGTCCGGTCGTGAGCCTCGAAGCGGATCTGCATGCTCGGCAAACTGCGCAACACGAGCGAGCAGTCGTCGGAAGACACACCGATCCCCATGCGCATCCGAGCGCGTTTCAATTGCATATGGATGGCTTTGTCGGCGGTAATCGTCGCGCCCATCAGGATGTCGCTGGCGCCGGAATGGTACTTCGTCAGCGCCTGGACGGAGATGTCCACGCCGTGGTCGAACGGCTTGAACGCGAGCCCCGCCGAATAGGTGTTGTCGATCGCCGTCAGGATCTTGCGCGCCCGCGCGATCTTGGTGATGGCCGGCACGTCCTGCACTTCCATCGTCACGGAACCCGGCGCTTCGAGCCAGATCAGCTTTGTGTTCGGCTTGATCAATGCGTCGATGCCCGCACCGATCATCGGATCGTAATACGTTACTTCGAGGCCGAAATCGGCAGCGAGCCAGTCGGCGTGTTCGCGATTCGGCGAATAGGCGTTGTCGGGAATCAGCACGTGATCGCCGGCCTTTACCAGCGCGAAGTACACGTTGGATATTGCCGATAAACCCGAAGGCTGCAGCAACGCATGTTTGCCACCTTCGATTACTGCGAGCCGCTGCGCGAGCGCGAGCGACGTGGGCGTGGCGTGCAGGCCGTAGCGCCACTGGCTGTCGTCGCTCCAGACGAGCGCGCGCATGGCAGCGAGGTTCGGGAATACCACCGTCGACGCCCGTGCGACCGGCACCGAAAACGAGTCGAAACCGGGGCTTAGCTGGTCATCCGGATGGACGATGCGGGTCTGCAAGCTGCGGGCGCTGGACGAGTTGCTGGAATCGGTCATGAGTGTCCTGCTTGTTCGAGGCTATAAGAAAAAAGCGCCATCGAACGAAGCCGACGACGCCGTATTACATCGAACGGCGAGTTCGCGTTTCACTCGCCGATGATCACATTGCTGGTCCCGCCCAGCGCGTTGCCGGGGACCGGTGGAGCGGGTGGCGGCGCGGGTTCCAGCGAAGGCGCGGCCGGTTGCGGCGCTTTCGGTGCGACCGCACTGGCGGCAGGAGCAGCGCCCGATCCGGACCCGACCGGTTTGAGGTTGAACGGCACCGGATTGGAATCGTCGGCATTCATGCGTTCGCCCGACACGCTGCCATCGGCTGCAAACTTGCCGACCCAGTTCCCGGTGATATGCGTGCCGTCGTTCGACTCTTCGATCTCGAGCGTATCGCCGTCACGGTCGCCTGCGACCAGAATCACCGTCGATGCTCCGGCGAACCGGTATTCGCCGTGCACACCCGTGCGCTCATCTGTTTTTGCGCCGAGCTTCATTTCGATCTGCTTGTCGCCAAGCGTGCCGACATAGCGCGGGAAACGCGCGTACGCCGGATTCGGCGTCAGCGGTTTGGCGGGCGGGAGCGCGAGCGTTTCGATGGCTTCCGCCGTACCGGGCGACTGCAAGCCCAGATCGCCTGGCGTGGCAGCTGCACGTGCCGCCGAGACAGCTCGGGAGCCGTCGGGCGGCATCGCCGAATTACAGCCGGCGAGCAACAGCGCTGCCGCTATTGCCGCCACTTTCATTTGCGTCATCGAATAGTTTCCTGTCCTTACCCTGCTCACGCGCGTTCGAAGATTGCCGCGATGCCCTGCCCGCCGCCGATGCACATCGTCACCAGCGCGTAGCGTCCGCCCACGCGCTGCAACTCGTACAGCGCTTTGACGGTGATCAACGCGCCGGTTGCGCCGATAGGATGGCCGAGCGAAATACCCGAACCGTTCGGATTGACCTTCGCAGGATCCAATTCGAGTTCCTTCGATACCGCGCAAGCCTGCGCCGCAAACGCTTCATTGGCTTCAATCACGTCGAGCTCGCCAACGGTCAGTCCCGCGCGCTCCAACGCCTTGCGTGTAGCGGGAATCGGGCCAATGCCCATGTATTTCGGATCGACGCCCGCATGCGCATACGAGACGAGCCGCGCGAGCGGCTTCAGGCCACGCTTGTCGGCTACGCTGCGTTCCATCAGCACCACAGCGGCGGCTGCGTCGTTGATACCCGACGCATTGCCCGCGGTCACCGTGCCGTTTTCCTTGGCAAACACAGGCTTGAGTTTCGCGAAATCCTGGAGCGTCGGGTTCAGACGGACGTGCTCGTCGGTATCGAAGACGATGTCGCCCTTCTTCGATGCCTGCGTGACGGCAAGAATCTGTTCCTTGAAATAACCCGCTTCAATAGCCCGCGCCGCACGTCGATGCGATTCCAGCGCAAGCTCGTCCTGCATCTCGCGCGAAATGCCGTACTTCGCCGCGACGTTTTCCGCCGTGACGCCCATGTGGATCGTATCGAAAGGATCGTGCAGCGCGCCGAGCATCATGTCGATGAGACGCGCATCGCCCATGCGTTGGCCAAAACGTGCCGACTGGGCCAGGTACGGCGCACGGCTCATGCTTTCCGCGCCGCCGCCGATGGCGATATCCGTGTCCCCAAGCAGGATGGATTGCGCAGCGGAAACGATCGCCTGCAGGCCCGAACCGCACAGCCGGTTGACGGTCAGCGCGGGCGCGTGCTGCGCGACACCTCCGTTCAACGCCGCGACTCGCGCGAGATACATGTCCTTGGGCTCGGTCTGGATTACGTTGCCGAACACCACATGGCCGACGTCATCGCCCGACACCTTCGCCCGCGACAAGACCTCGCGCACCACGCGTGCGCCGAGATCGGTCGGGCTGAAGTCCTTCAGCGCGCCGCCAAAATCGCCGATTGCGGTCCGTACGCCGCTGACCACCACCACTTCACGTTGTGTCATGTCATCTCCTTTCACGGGTGATTTTCGTAAGCCGCGCCGACAGTAAGATCAAGCGCTCAGACTTCGCCCCACAAGTCATGGCCATCGGCGCCGGTGATTTTCACCGACACGAAATCGCCGGCCTTATAGCGCTTTGACGCCTTCTTCGCCGGCTCGATATACACCACGCCATCGATCTCCGGCGCATCCGCTGCCGTGCGCCCCACGCCGCCTTCGTTGCTCAGTTCATCGACGAGCACTTTCAGCGTCTTGCCGATCTTGCGTTTCATGCGTTCCGCCGACAATTCCTCGGCCAGTTCCATGAAACGCGCGCGACGGTCTTCGCGGACCTCGTCGGGCAGCGCGCCGTCGAGTTCGTTCGCAGTCGCCCCTTCGACCGGCGAATAAGCGAAACAGCCGACTCGATCCAGATCGGCAATGCGAATGAAGTCGAGCAGCGTCTGGAATTGCTCTTCCGTTTCACCCGGAAATCCAGCGATAAACGTGCTGCGAATGGTCAGCTCCGGACACATTGCGCGCCATTTCTGCACCCGTTCGAGCACCTTCTCGGCGTTCGCCGGGCGTTTCATGCGCTTGAGCACTTCGGGATGCGCGTGCTGAAACGGGACGTCCAGATACGGCAGCACGTGGCCCTTCAATGGACCTTCGGCCATCATCGGAATGACTTCGTCCACGCTCGGATACGGGTACACGTAATGCAAGCGGACCCAGGCGCCGTATTGCGCCGCCAGCTCGCCCAGCGCACCGACGAGATCCGTCATGCGTGTCTTGACCGGCTTGCCGTTCCAGAAACCGGTGCGATATTTGACATCGACGCCATACGCGCTCGTGTCCTGCGAAATCACGAGCAACTCCTTGACGCCGGATTTGAAGAGGTTTTCGGCTTCGAGCATCACGTCGGCAACCGGGCGCGACACCAGATCGCCGCGCATGGAAGGGATGATGCAGAACGTGCACCGGTGATTACACCCTTCCGATATCTTCAGATACGCATAATGCCGCGGCGTCAGCTTGATGCCGGCAGGCGGCACGAGGTCGATGAACGGATCGTGCGGCTTGGGCAAATGCAGATGCACGTGGCTCATGACTTCGGCGGTCGCGTGCGGCCCGGTCACAGCCAGCACCTTCGGATGCACTTCCTCGATCAAACCCGTTCCGCTCGCGCTTTTCTTCGCGCCGAGACAGCCGGTCACGATCACCTTGCCGTTCTCGTGCAGCGCCTCGCCGATGGCGTCGAGGCTTTCCTGCACGGCTTCATCGATGAAACCGCAGGTGTTGACCACGACGAGATCGGCGCCGTCGTAGGAGCCGGAAATCTCGTAACCCTCCGCGCGCAGTTGCGTAATGATCTGCTCGGAGTCGACCAAGGCTTTCGGGCACCCGAGGGATACGAACCCGACTTTAGGAACCGAAGGGGTCGGCACGGCGGGGGAAATGGTCTGCGACATAGGTGGGTCCGGCGTATAGCGGTGACGATGGCGACAAATGGGGACGGTGCGCAAGGTAACGGGTACGGCGTCCGTGAGGACCGGAGTCCGGACAGCGTCCCGCGCACGCAACCGTTTATTGTACCGCGCCAGCGATGGTGCAGCTGACCGGGTGGAAAGGCATTGTCGAACCGAGCCGGCCGAGGGTTGCGCTTTGGGGTGCGGGTATCGAGTCCTTGAATGCCGGAGCGCCCTCGATCACGCCAAGGATTTCGTGCGAATCATGCAGGCGCCGGATGGCTGCGTGCAGCTCGGCGGCCTGCGGCCAGGTCCGCTTGAGATAGCCGAGCCACATTTTGACGCGTCCGTGCTCATGACGGGCCGCGACACGGACTTGCAGCTTTCTCAGGTAATCGGCGAGTTGAGCGAGCACGGCCGGCCATTCCTCGCCGGAAGGCGTCCGGTCCATCAGCCCGCGGATGCGCAAAGCCAGGAACGGATCCGAGACGGCGCCGCGCCCGATCATCACGTCCGCACAGCCGCTAACCGCCCGGCACCGCTCCCAGTCGGCCACTGTCCAGACTTCTCCATTGGCGACGACCGGCACGCCCACGGCGGCGTTTATACGTGCGATCCACTCCCAGTGAGCTGGCGGCCGGTAGCCGTGGTCACGCGTTCTGGCATGCACGACAAGGGAGGCGGCACCGCCCTCCGCCAGCGCCGTGGCACAGTCGATCGCAAGCGAGGTATCGGACACGCCAAGCCGCATTTTTGCTGTCACGGCGATGCCAGCAGGCACCGCCGCGCGAACGGACGAAACGATCCGGTTCAGCTCTTCAGGGTGCGCCAGAAGCATCGCGCCACCGCCGTGTCGGTTGACGATCTTGGCGGGACAGCCGAAGTTCAGATCGACTCCATGCGGCGACAGACTGGCTGCACAGGCCGCATTCAGCGCCATCCATCCAGGATCGCTGCCGAGCAATTGAATCACCATTGGCGTGCTGCCGGGTGTACGGCCCCCGTGGAGGACTTCGGGCGTTTCTCTCTCATAGACACTTCGGGGAAGTACCGAGCCCGTAACCCTGACGAATTCGGATACGCATCCGTCGAATCCGCCTGTGCGGGTCAGCACGTCACGCAGCACGTAGTCCGCAAGCCCTTCCATGGGCGCAAGAAATAGCCGGCTCATGCGAGAACGTCAGATTTTGACAATGGTGTCACTATAAAGGGCCACCGTAGCGTCATGGGTCATCAGTCGCATCGGTTCAACCAGGGCTTGAGCAACGAGCATCCGGTCAAACGGGTCTTGATGATGCGCGGGCAACCCTTCCACCGCGATGGCATGCTCAGCGTCGATGGCAAGGAACTGATAACCGGACTCTCGGAAATAGCGTACGGCATCTTCGCTCGAGACAGGCATGTCCCCGCGCCCGAGGGCGTACTTAATCGCGATTTCCCAGACGCTGGCGGTACTGACCCAGACCGTCGTTTTCGGCGACTGAATGAGCGTGCGCGCCGCTTGGGCCAGCTTTGGGCTGTCTGTGATGGCCCATAGTGCCACGTGTGTATCGAGCAGAACGTTCAAGATTTACCTCCTCCGAGGAACAGTTCCGCTATTTCCTTGTTGTGCGCATCAATGGAGTCGGGCACCTCAAACGCATCCTTGGCTATTCCAATGCGTTTTCCTGCCGGCACGTTCTCCAGGGGAACCAGTTTGGCCACAGGCCGACCGCCTCGGGCGATGATGATTTCGCGCTCTCGCCCCTGTTCGATGGCCTCCACCAAGCGTGACAAGGTGGATTTCGCTTGCAACATGTTGACGATTTCCATTGGACATCTCCCATTATTTCATATTCCAGACTAGTCTAGTCTAGCTAAGTGATAAATTCAAGATGACTGTCGCCAAACCATTCAAGATGACTCTCGCCAACCCTCGTCCGAGCGGTGCCGCTTTGGTCGAAAGTCTAGGGAGGACCCGTTCATCCTGTGCCGCATACATCAAGCAGCGGGACTGCTGCCCGCCGAATGGGCTTTATCAGGGGGGGGTAACTCAGACATAATGCCGCGGTCTACGCGGCGCCGATCAACACTTCGGCCGGTATGCGCAAACCCTCATGCAGGCGCCGGATCATGGCTAGGCTAAGCGGTCGGGTTCCACTCAGAACCTCGTATACGCGGTTCGCGGGGCCGATGTACGGCTTCATGTCCGTGACTGACAGCCCGCCCTTCTCCATGCGAAACCGGATTGCCTCGATCGGGTCAGGCCACTCGAGCGGAAAGTGTTCCTGTTCGTAGCGTTCAACCAGGACACCCAACACTTCGAGCGCGTCGCCTTCTGGCGTCCCTTGCTCTGGATCGAGATCGACGAGCGCTGCCACTCTCGCCAGTGCAGTGCGATAGTCCTCTTCGTTGTGCAGCGGTCGAATTTCCCTATTCTTCACTCCATTTCCACAGTTTTCGCGTCGACCTTGTCGTACTCGGTGTGCGTGCCGATGAACTTAATGGAGACAGCGCCAATTCGGTATGCGATAGCCACAATCAACCGGTAGTCACATCCTTTCAGATTGAACACCACGCGGTTGCCCCCGACAAAACTGGCCGACGCATATCGGCTCTTGATATCCTGCGGGTTCGCCCAAGTTGCTTTGGTCGCTCACAGAAGTCGAGTATGGTTCGCCTGGCAAAAATTCGCATGAAATCAATCACAGTCCCAATTTGGGACTGTGTAAAGATCGGCCACGGAAATGAGAAAAAGACAGGGATGTAACGCGGTCTATTTTCACGCGCCTACGGGCATCCGAGCGAAACGAAGCCAACTCTCGGCGCGGTCGCATGCTGCGCGCCCAACCTTGACCCGCGCGGCTTTCAAAGCCGTCGCAAGTCTCCTGCAAACCGCTCGCCGGGCCGCCCCCTTACTTCTTCTCGGGCGTAGGCGTGGTTCCCGGCGTAGGCGTGCTTCCCGGCGCATTCGGGAACGGGAACGTGTTGAACATCGACTTCGCCTGGGTCTGCATCTGCTCCTGCATCTGCATGAACATATTCTTCGATTGCTCGATATAGCTCGTCATCATTCCCTGCATCATGGGCGCCTGCATGTTCATGAATTGCGACCAGACTTCGGGATTCAGCGGCACGGCATTACCGTCGATCAGCCCTTTCGACTGGTCGGTGAGCTTGTGCTGGATGTCGATGAACGCCTGGATATTCTTCTCCAGGTACGTGCCCATCATGCCCTGCATCGCGTTGCCGTAGAAGCGGATGATCTGCGAGAGCATGGTCGATGAAAACATCGGCAGGCCGCCGCTTTCTTCTTCCAAAATGATCTGCAACAGGATGCTGCGCGTCAGGTCCTCGGCGGACTTGGCGTCCATCACCTTGAACTCTTCCTGGTCGAGCACGAGCTGTTTGACGTCGGAAAGCGTGATGTAGGTGCTGGTTTCGGTATCGTAGAGCCGGCGATTCGGATATTTTTTTATGAGTCGTTCGGCGGATTTCTTTGTAGTGGTCATGTAACGCCTTTAAACGCAAAACTCAAACTGTGCCGACGGACTCCGCGTAATTGAAAGCGACGCAAGCCGCCGGTTCGTAGTCGGTGCCGGCGAACCGGCATCCAGTTGCAACGTCCCGCTCCGACGCGGGACGCGCGGCGCGCACAGCTTTATGGCGCGCCGCTTGAAGCCCCTCACCCCATGTGCAAGCCGCCATTCAGCGAGAAGTCGGCGCCAGTCGAAAACCCCGATTCCTCCGATGCCAGCCACGCCACGATCGAGCCAATTTCCTCCGGCCGCCCGAGCCTGCGAACCGGAATGGTCGCGACGATCTTCTCCAGCACGTCCGGACGGATCGACTTCACCATATCCGTCCCGATGTAACCCGGCGAAATGGTATTGACCGTCACGCCCTTGGTCGCCACTTCCTGCGCCAGCGCCATCGTGAAGCCGTGAATGCCGGCCTTGGCCGTGGAGTAGTTGGTCTGGCCGAACTGCCCTTTCTGACCGTTCACCGACGAAATATTGATCACGCGTCCGAAGCCGCGCTCGACCATGCCGTCGATCACCTGTTTCGTCACGTTGAAAAGGCTCGTCAGGTTGGTGTCGATAACGGCGGTCCAGTCTTCGTGCGTCATCTTGCGGAACACAACGTCGCGCGTGATGCCCGCATTGTTCACCAGGATGTCGACTTCGCCGACTTCGGCCTTGACCTTGTCGAAGGCGTTCTTGGTCGACTCCCAGTCGCCCACGTTGCCTTCGGAGGCGATGAAGTCGTAACCCAACGCCTTTTGCTCTTCGAGCCATTTGACCCGGCGCGGCGAATTCGGCCCGCAACCCGCGACGACCGTGTAGCCGTCCTTATGCAGCCGCTGGCAGATACTCGTACCAATGCCGCCCATGCCGCCCGTCACATACGCTACTCGTTTCGTCATTGCTCGCTCCGTTTATCGTTATGCGCGCCGCCGTCCGGGCTTCTCAACACCCGGGCCGTGGCGCGCGGTGCTCTCGCACGCTGTCTCCCTACGGTCGCTCTACCGCGAGCGCCACACCCATACCGCCGCCGATACACAACGACGCCAGCCCTTTCTTCGCATCGCGTTTCTGCATTTCATGCAGCAGCGTGACGAGAATCCGGCAACCGGACGCACCGATCGGATGACCGATCGCGATTGCCCCACCGTTCACGTTGACCTTCGACGTGTCCCAGCCCATCTGCTGATGCACCGCGAGCGCCTGGGCCGCGAATGCTTCGTTGATTTCCATCAGGTCGAGGTCGGACGCGGACCAGCCCGCGCGTTCCAGACAGCGCTTCGATGCCGGCACGGGACCCATACCCATCACTTTCGGATCGACGCCTGCATTCGCGTACGCCTTGATGCGCGCGATTGGCGTGAGGCCGAGCGCATCGGCCTTTTTCGCCGACATGACGATCACAGCCGCAGCGCCATCGTTGAGACCGGACGCATTCGCCGCCGTCACCGTGCCTTCCTTCGAGAACGCGGGTTTCAGGCCGGAAAGGGACTCCGCCGTCACACCGTGGCGCACGAATTCGTCGGTGGCGAAACGCAGCGGCTCGCCTTTGCGCTGGGGAATGTCGACGGGCACGATTTCATCGTTGAAACGGCCCGACTTCTGTGCCGCTTCCGCCTTGTTCTGCGAGAACGCCGCAAACTCGTCCTGAGCCGCACGCGAAATGCCGTATTCCTTAGCGACGTTCTCCGCCGTAACACCCATGTGGATCGAGTTGAATGCGTCCCACAGGCCGTCGACGATCATCGAATCGATCAGCTTCGCGTCGCCCATGCGGAAACCGTCGCGTGAACCCGGCAACACGTGCGGGGCCGCGCTCATGTTTTCCTGACCGCCCGCGATCACGATGTCGGCATCGCCCGCGATAATCGCGTTCGCCGCCAGCATCACGGCCTTCAGGCCCGAGCCGCACACCTTGTTGATGGTCATGCCCGGCACCGAGCTGGGCAAGCCGGCCTTGATCAGCGCCTGGCGCGCCGGATTCTGGCCGGAGCCCGCCGTGAGAACCTGGCCGAGGATCACTTCGCTGATCTGCTCGGGCTTGAGGTTCGCGCGTTCAAGCAATGCGCGAATCACGATTGCGCCAAGATCGGGTGCGGCGATCTTCGCCAGCGACCCGCCGAATTTGCCCACGGCCGTCCGTGCGGCCGATACGATCACTACGTCTGTCATTTCAGTTTCCTTTGAGAATCGAAAGTGCTAGCCCGGTTTTGGCCGGCTGACTGCGTGGCCGGCTGGATACGTGTTCGCGCTTGCCCCTTGTTAGCCTGCTCCGCTTTTTGCTCCGTTTCTTGCTCCGTTTCTGACCGGTGCAGGCGACGCTCTCAACAGCGCTGGCGCTACGATTTCTTCCACTACTTCAGCTACGTTGAAACGATACGTCGGATACTGTTGACCCGTCGCGTTCGAAATGCAATCGGGTCCGATCCGCATGACCCGCTTTGGCTAGAACTCAAGCTACACGGGTCACGCTAAAACGTCATTGATCCCGCTGCAGGACATAACGTCCCGGAGCCGGTTCGATCACCGGAAAATCTTCCGACCCGAGCGCCGCTTGTGGCTTCACTTTCTTGCCACCATACCCGTCGAGCCATTCGGTCCACGTGGTCCACCAGCTACCCGGATGTTCGATCGCGCGTTCGAACCATTCATCGGCATCTTCGGGCAAGGTTTTGTCGTCGCTATCGAGAAGCCAGAAACTGCGCTTGTTCTTCGACGGCGGATTGATCACGCCCGCTATGTGTCCCGATGCCCCGAGCACAAACGTCTGCGGCCCAGTCAACAACGGCGCGGACGCATACGCTGCCGTCCATGGCACGATGTGATCCTCGCGTGATCCGTACAAGAACGTCGGCACGTCGATCAGCGATAAATCCACCTTCTCGCCACACGTCGTCAGGTCGCCCGGATTACGCAGCCGGTTTTCCAGATACGTGTTGCGCAGATACCAGACGAACATCGGTCCCGGCAGATTGGTCGAATCGCTGTTCCAGTACAGCAGGTCGAACGCCTGCGGCGTGCGGCCCTTCAGGTAGTTGTCCACCACGTAGTTCCACACCAGATCGTTCGGGCGCAGATACGAGAACGTGTTGGCGAACTCGACCCCGCGCATCAGCGCCGGCGGTTTGCCATCCTTGCCGCCGATGGCCTGCTCGCGCATCTGCACGTGCTGCTCATCGATAAACACATCGAGCACGCCGGTGTCCGAGAAATCAAGCATGGCGGTGAGCAGCGTCATGGATGCAGCCGGATGTTCGCCACGCGCGGCCAGCACGGCAAGCGCCGTTGCGAGCATCGTGCCGCCCACGCAGAAGCCGAGCGTGTTGATCTGCTCGTGGCCGCTGATCTGCTTGACTACATCGATAGGCGTGAGCACACCTTCCTCGATGTAATTGTCCCAGGTCTTATGCGCAATCGATGCATCCGCGTTACGCCACGAGATCATGAAAACCTGATGGCCGGCATCGAGCGCATGGGCGACGAGCGAGCCTTCCGGCTGCAGGTCGAGGATGTAGAACTTGTTGATACACGGCGGCACGATCAGCAGCGGCCGCTCTCTTACGGTCGCGGTATGGGGTGTGTACTGGATCAGTTGCAGCAGGTCGTTTTCGAAGACGACCGAACCTTGCGTAGTCGCGATGTTCTTGCCAACCACGAAACCCGATTCATCGCTTTGCTGGATCTTGCCGCGCTGCATATCGGCGAGCAGATTCATCATGCCTTTTTGCAGGCTCTCGCCGCGGCTCTCGATCAGCGCCTTCTGCGCATCCGGATTCAACGCGATGTAGTTGCTCGGCGACGCGGCCGCCGCCCATTGCTGCACGGCGAATCGAATCCGTTCGCGGGTCTTGTGATCCCCTTCGACAGCTTCTGCAAGCTCCTGCAAATAGCGCGCGTTCAGTACGTACCATGCCGCGGTGAATGCAAAACCGGGGCTGGATTGCCACGCGGTCGCAGTGAAGCGCCGGTCTTTCAGCGTCGATAAATCGATGCTTTGCTCGGTTGCCTGCTTGATGAGTTCCGTGGCGTCGCGCGAGAAACCGGCCTGCAGTTCCTGCAGGCGCTGCGGCGCGATAGCCGCGGTCGGAATCTTCGGCATGGCGGGCATCGACGGTATCGCGAACGGAGATTGGCTACTGCCGCCGGGAAAACCGGGAAACCCCTGGAAACCGCCAAGCGCGGCGAACGGATTCGCCGCTGCCGATGTTGATTCACCCGTTTCCGTTTGTCCTGAATTCGCCTGAGCGGCGAACTTTTGCCACAGCGCCGGATCGGCTACTGCGCGCCACGTGTTGAGCCATTGCTCGAACATCTTTTGCACTGCTGCGGGGTCCGCGGCCGGCGTGCCAAAAGGCGTGCCCGATGTCGCCTCAGCAGCGGCGGACGAACGTGAAGAACCGGGTGACGATGAGGAAGAAGATCTGGAGGCAGCCATATCCGCGTTTAACCTAAGCGTCCCGAGAGACTGAGTTGCTGATGCAGGCGTGACGTGGAGCCGCTTCGTCGCGGTTGTCGCGCCGGGCCGCTAAACGCCCGACTGCGATGATGTGACCTTGCTACGCCGTGCGCTTTTGTGAAACATTCTTGCTCCGCGGTGCAAGGCATGTCAATGCGTCGCCTTGATTTTGACGCAGTGCGATATTTTTTTCATCATCGTTTTCCCGATGTGACACGGTGATGAATGTCAAGATTTGTTGCGCAACATAAGACGCGCAAGTCGTGTTTTCGGAGTGCAGCAAAAACCGTGCGCTGGGGCATCGGGTCAACGTGGGTGAGCGACGGCTCAATCCGCCAGCCAGATCATTGCGGCCATGCGCCCGGTTGTCCGGTCCCGTCGATACGAATAGAACCGATCCGCTTCAGTCACCGTGCAAAACGTACCGCCATGGACGTTCTGCGATCGCACGCCCGCCTTTTCAAGGCGCAAACGGGCGAGCGCGTAGAGATCCGCGAGATATTTGTGTTTTTCATCGCGCTCGACGAACGCAGCAACGGTCGCGTCCCGACATGCGGGATCGGCCGCAGCGACGAACGCGTCGAGCACGTCCTCGCCGACTTCGAACGCCGTCGGACCGATCGCCGGGCCGAGCCATGCGTGCAGCGTGCTGGTCTGGGCGCCAGCCAGATGGGCGACGCGCGCCGCCGTCTTCTCCACGATTCCAGCCGCCAGTCCACGCCAGCCGGCGTGTGCTGCGCCGACGGCGCGGCCGGCTG
This sequence comes from Caballeronia sp. SEWSISQ10-4 2, assembly GCF_030464885.1. GTDB lineage: Bacteria > Pseudomonadota > Gammaproteobacteria > Burkholderiales > Burkholderiaceae > Caballeronia. The sequence goes on from NZ_JALPRJ010000027.1 coordinate 44,841, forward strand.
CATCGCAGAGAAGTACCGGCAGGCAGTCCGCGATCATCACTACGCACACAACACCCGTGCGATCGGTCACCGCCGCGTCGGCTTTAACCGCCGACGCGGCAGAACCGGCGCAGCGATCGATCACCGCGCCCGCATCTTCGATCTCCGCCCCATGCACTTGCTCGAGCCACGCAACCGGAGCAGCGGTGAGTTCGACCACACGCCTGCGGTTTTCCATCACGGCTTCGGGTGCATCGCCCGTGTGCAGGCCGAGATTGAGTCCGCCGCGGCCATTCGCGCCGCCATACGGCGCGGCGCTGACGCCGCCGTTGCGCGTGGTCGCAAACGCGTGCACGCGATGTGAAACAGCGCCGGGACCGCCCGACCAATCGGGCCAAAGACAATCGTCGTCGCGAAGCGGCGCGTACGCGGCGAAGTCAGCCTTCACCATGGGCGTCATTCCTCGTCATCATCATCATCATCTTCGTCGTATTCGATCGGCTGCGACTCGTCCCAGCCGCCGCGTGCCTGCGGGTCGTATCCCTCTTCCTCGATGAAATCCGCGTCCTCAGGATCGAGATCCGTCGCTTCGTCGCGTCCGAGGCCCAGTTCAGCCGCCAACGCTTCGATATCCTCCGGCACGTCCGCGCGCCAGTTGATCTCGCGGCCCGTGGTCGGATGAATCAGTCCGAGCCGCCAGGCGTGCAGCGCCTGTCGATTGAAACCGTCCGGCAGCGGCTGCACCGAGCGCTTGCCGCGTGCGTGGCCGTAGATCGGATCGCCGAGCAGCGGATGGCGGATATGCGCGCAATGCACGCGAATCTGGTGGGTTCGTCCCGTATCGAGATCGCAATGGACAGCGGACACAGGCTGGTTGTTCCACATCGCGCGGTCGATGGTGCGGTAATGCGTGCGGGCATATTTCCCCGAAGCGCTCTCCACCACCGCCATGCGCGTACGGTCACGCGGATCGCGGCCAATCGGGGCGTCGATCGTGCCTTCGTCCGGCATCGTTCCCCACACCAGCGCAACGTAGCGGCGCTTCACCGTGCGGGCCTGCAACTGGCGTGTGAGGACGGTCTGCGCTTCGAGCGTGCGCGCCACCACCATCAATCCCGACGTTTCCTTATCCAGCCGATGCACGATGCCCGCGCGCGGCAAACCCGCGGCGGCGTCGCCGTATCGGTACAGCAGGCCGTTGAGCAGCGTGCCGCTCCAGTTGCCCGCGGCCGGATGCACGACCATACCCGCGGGCTTGTTGATGACCACGAGCGCATCGTCTTCATAAACGATGTCCAGCGGCACCGGTTCCGGCGTGAACGCAAGCTGCTCGGGCAGCAAATCGGGAATCAGCGTGATGGTGGCGCCCAGCGGCACCGGCTGCCGGATCTTCGCGGGCGCGCCGTCCACCTGCACGCGTTGCGCATCGATCCAGGTCTGCAGGCGGCTGCGTGAGAATTCGGGGAATAACCGCGCCATGACCTTGTCGAGGCGCTCGCCGGCGTACTCGTCGGGCACGAGGATCGTGCGCGGCGTTTCGGCGTCGGCGCGGCGCTCGTGCAGGTTGGTGGGCACGGGTTTGCCATGAATCTCCGATGCAACATCCGGCGCAGCTGCCGGTTCGGTCAAATCGTCCGGGCGTGCGTCGTCGGCCGATGCGCTTGGGCTATAATCTTTGCTGCGATCTTTGGTACGACTTGTACTTGAGCGGGTCATTTAGACTGAAAGCTGGGAATTAGCCAGAAAGGCATGAGCTAGAAAATGCAAGCACTGATGCGAGCCGTGAATCAAGCTTTGAGAACCGTTTTGAACCCTGTGCGCCAGTTGCTCCGGCTATCGTCGAACTCGTCGGTCAGGGTCGTCGCGCTGGCTGCGGGTGCCGTCATTGTTGCGGGCTGTCATGGTTTGCCCGAGAAAACCGACGAAACGGCAACGTGGAATAACGGCAAATTATACTCGGAGGCGCAGGATGCGCTGTCCGGCGGTGACTTCGGCAAATGTGCGAAGTATTTCGAGAACCTGGAAGGTCGCGATCCGTTCGGCCATTTTGCGCAGCAGGCGCAGATCAATGTCGCTTACTGCAACTGGAAAGACGGTGAAACCGCTTCCGCTGATTCGGCCATCGACCGCTTCATCAAGCTGCATCCGGATCACCCGGACATCGCCTACGCGTATTACCTGAAAGGCATGATCCACTTCAACGACGACCTCGGTTTGTTCGGCCGTTTCTCCGGCCAGGACATGAGCGAACGCGATCCGAAGTCGCTGCGTGAATCGTACGACGCGTTCAAGGTCGTGGTCGACAAATATCCGCAAAGCAAGTATGCGCCGGACGCTGCGCAACGCATGCGCTACATCGTGAATGCGCTGGCTTCGCACGAAGTGCACGCGGCGGACTATTACTATCGGCGAGGCGCATATGTAGCGGCAATCAATCGCGCGCAACTCGCGATTCGTGAATACCGGAATGCACCTGCAACGGAAGACGCGTTGCACATCATGATGCTGTCGTACGGCAAGCTCGATCAGCCGCAACTGGAAGGCGACACGAAGCGCGTGTTGGCCGCCACGTTCCCCGACAGCCCGTATGTCACCGGCAAGCAGCGTCCCGGTAAGGAGAACAAATCGTGGTGGCAGATTTGGTAAGCGTTTCTGGACGCTGACCATTGCAATAAAAAAACCCGGCTTTTTCGCCGGGTTTTTTTATTGTTTGGTTTTTCATTGCGTGAGAAGCAAGCTTGTCTACGGGTGACAAACACCGCCCTTATTCGTCCTCTTCAGCCACCGCCGTTTCCGGATCGGTGAAAAACGCGCGCACCACTTCCAGCTCGCGTGTGCGCTTGAAAGGCGGCAGGCTTTGCCAGATGCGCCGGCCATAGGGTTTATCGACGAGACGGGTATCGCAGATCATCAGCACGCCACGATCCGTTTCCGCACGGATCAAACGGCCCGCGCCCTGCTTCAGCGTAATCACCGCCTGGGGCAACTGGTGCACGGCGAACGGGCTCAGGCCCTTCTTCGTCAACGCATCCAGCCTCGCCGACAACACCGGATCGTCGGGCGGCGCAAACGGCAGTTTGTCGATGACCACCAGCGACAGCGCATCGCCACGCACATCTACACCTTCCCAGAAGCTTTGGCTACCCACCAGGATCGCGTTGCCGTAGGAACGGAAGCGGTCGAGCAATTCGGTGCGGCTCGCGTCGCCCTGCACCAGCAACGGACGGTCCCAGCCACGACGTTCGATGGTGTCACGCAACCGGTTTGCGATCCGGTCGACCGCGCGCAAGGTCGTGCACAGGAAGAACACGCCCCCCTTCGATGCCTCGATGACAGGCAGCGCGCCATCGAACACAGCGTCGGTGAAATTCGGCGACGACGGTTGCGGCAGGTTACGCGGCACGTACAGCAAGCCTTGCGTCGGGTAATCGAAGGGACTGGGCAGTGTCATCGAACGGCGCGCGTTCAGGCCCATTTGCGCGGCGTAATGCGTGAAATCGCCACGCACCGATAAAGTCGCCGATGTGAAAATCCACGCACGCGGCACGCCAGCGCGCTGCTTCGAAAAGATCGGCGCGACGGACAGTGGCGTCTCGTGCAACTGCACCGTGTGCGAGAACACTTCGATCCATCGCACCATCTCGTTCGGATCGCCTTTCGCCGCCGCTTCGGCTTCCTCGGCCACGGCCTTTTCGACCGAAGTCGGCGGCGCGGTCCAGCCGCCAAGCAAGCCCTGCAACTCGCGCGCGCGACGCAGCAATGCGCCGAGAGACTCCGCCCGTTCAGCGTGTTCGCCGAGCGCTTTGGTCAGCGCGTCGAGATGCTCTTCCAGCGTATCGAGTGCGTCGAATAGCGGATGGTCGTCGGCAAGCTGACCGAGCGACATGCGCACCGAATCTTCCTTGAATGCCAGCCGTACATCGCGCGCCGCACGTTCCAGCGCCGCGCCAAGTTTGGTCCAGTCAGAGAAATCGCGGGCGTGGCTCAAACCTTCCGCTACAGCGTCGCGGGCCAGTTCGAGAAACTGCGTGGTGGATACCGTCTCGCCGAAAAACAGCGTCGCGGTTTCGGGCAACTGATGCGCTTCGTCGAAGATGATGGTGTTGGCGGTCGGCAGCAACTCGGCCATGCCGGTGTCGCGCAGCATCACGTCGGCGAAGAACAAGTGGTGATTCACCACCACAATGTCCGCCTGCTGCGCCTCGCGCCGCGCCTGCATCACAAAGCACTCTTTGTACTGCGGACATTCCTGGCCGAGGCAGTTGTCGCGTGTGGACGTGACCATCGGCCAGACGGGCGAATTCTCGGGCACGCTCGCGAGTTCGGCTTTGTCGCCGGTGCGCGTGAGCTTCGCGAAGCGGATGATTTCCTGCAAATGCGACGTGTCCTGGCGCGTCGGCAAACGGCCGTTGTCGGCGGTGCGTTGCAGGTAGTAGTGACACAGATAATTCGCGCGCCCTTTCAGCATGGCGACCGACACCGGCACGGCGAGCGCGTCGCGCACGGTGGGAATGTCCCGCTGGAATAGCTGGTCCTGCAAGTGCTTCGTGCCGGTCGAGACGATCACCTTGCCGCCCCACAACATGGCCGGCACGAGGTACGCGAAGGTCTTGCCGGTACCCGTGCCCGCTTCCACGATCAGCGTGTTCTCGCCGCCGTCGATACCGGTCGACGCCGTCGCCAAACCAAGCTCGTCCGCGCCGCCCTCAGGCACGACCGGCGCATCCGATGGCCCGAATTTGCGCGCGGGACGGCGTTGCGCGTCGAACATCGCGGGTTCGGGCATCGCACGCCCGGACGCTTCCATGGCTGCCGCAACCGCGCGCGCCATCTCGACCTGCGAGGCACGCGAACGATAACCATCGATGTGCCGCGCCAGCAGACCCTCGGCGGCAAAAATCGCGTCGAGTTCAGTGCGCCGCTTCGGTGCGAGTGAAAGCGAAAGCGAGGTGTCGACGACACCCGCCTTCGCGGCCGGCTTCAGCACGGATTCCGCGTTCTCTGTGAGAGCATTGTCGGGCGAATTCAAGGGGGCGTTCCTGCTTGTGTTCCTGCTCGTAACTGGCGTAAGCCAAGCTTGTTTCTACCCTGCCGGCGAGGCGGCCTGGGCAGCTGGCATGAAGTTCTTCCGGGCTACGCACGTCACGCGACTTACGTATCTTGAGTGCCTGAGCGCCCGTCCGGTTCCAGCTGCAATTGCAGCAGGATGATTGTGTCCTTGACCTTGAGCTTGCGCTTCTTCAGCCGCCGGATCTCGAGGTCGTTGATGCCGGGAACGTCGGCCATCTTGCCGATAAGACTATCCAGGCCGTGATGCTCCGCCTCCAACTGCCCGATACGTTCGCGGATCGTGCCTGTGTCGACTGCTGCTGCAGGATATGCATGCATACTCGGCTCCCCTGGTCGCGGCGAGCCGCTTCAGGTCATTGGCGGCGTCGCCCGAGGTTGCGGTGCGGCCCCGGCTTACTTCGGCTGCTGCTGTTGCTGTTGCTGCTTAAGCTGTTCCTGATGCGCGCGGTCTGCCGCGTCCTGCTGTGCACGCTGCGCCTGCTTGGCGGCTGCTTCCTTCTGCCGGGCCTGGACTTCCGCCTGGTGCTCGGCAGCGTCGCGTTGCTTGGCCGCAAAGCGTTCGGCCTTGTCCTCGCGGTCCTTTGCGTCCTGCACGCCGCGCGCGGCGGCATCGGCGAGTTTCTTCTGGTAGTCCGCCTGCTTGCGATCGAAGGTAGCCTGGTTCTGTGCACGCTGCGGCGCTTCCGCGTTCCGCTGCGCCGCGGATAACTCGTTCTGGCGCTGCTTCTCGGCGAACGATTCCGCGCTAGCCTTCTCGCTCGCCGAACGCTGCGGCGCTTCGGCCGCGTACTGTGCGCGTTTGATCGCGGTTTGCTGGTCACGCTGCTGCGCGTGCAGCTGGCGTTGTTCGTCGTCGAGCGCCAGCTGTTCCTTACGAATCTGCTGGCTCACCTCGCGCTTGGCTTCGCGCGCGACGCCCACACAATGATTGACGAAGAAGTCGCTGTAGCAATCGTGCTGCTTGACCGCGTAGCGATAGTTATTCTCCTCGCTGCGCACATCCAGCGCCTTCTGGCGCGCACTGAAACCGTTTGGGTCGGCCGCTGCGTCGGGCGCGCTAGCTTCGAGTGCGCCGGCCGCCTGACTTGCCGGCACGTCCGATGCAGCTCCCGCGGCACTGCCTTGCGCGCCTGTCTCGACGAGCGGCGTTTGCGTGACAGACGTGCCCGGGTCGATGGGCTTCTGCATCTGCGCCATCGCCGCGGGCCCGAAACCTGCGCAGGCCAGCACGAACAGCACTGCGGCGACGGGCCGGGCGACCTGCAAGACCTGCCGCGACGCCCTTGTCGGCCGCACGACGGCAACAGCGCCGCCCGATGCGGTCAGACCGGTCGAGGCGAACGAATCGACTGGAGCAGTCGGCGAAGCGGGCAAAAGGCGGGAAGTCGGCAACGTGATAGCCAGCGTGATAGACAAGGAGACGGACAAGGTAGTGAAAGCAGCGTCTACGATCCTGAAATTCTATCACCGCGCGCCGGAGCCCTCCGGCATTTATGGCAAAATGCCCCGCTTCACCAACCCGGCAAACGTGTTCGCGCGGCTTTTGTGAAAAGCGCGGCACTAAAAGCCCTTGATGAGCCAGCAGGCTGACGCAGACCCCCATGACGGAAACCGTAGCACTCAAGATTGTCCAGCGCATCGCCACCGAGTTGAGCGTGCAGCCGCGGCAGGTCGCCGCCACCGTGCAACTCCTCGATGAAGGCGCAACCGTTCCGTTCATCGCCCGTTATCGAAAAGAAGTGACAGGCAATCTCGACGACACGCAATTGCGCAATCTCGAGGAACGGCTCATCTATCTGCGCGAGCTGGAGGACCGGCGCGCGGTGATTGTCCAGAGCATCGACGAACAGGGCAAACTCACGCCCGAGCTGCGTGCAGCCGTGGAAGGCGCCGACAGCAAGCAGGTGCTGGAAGACCTGTATCTCCCGTACAAACCGAAGCGCCGCACCCGCGCGATGATTGCTCGCGAAGCCGGCCTGCAGCCGCTCGCGGACGCCCTTCTTGCCGATCCGAAGCTCGATCCGCAAACCGAAGCAGCACGCTACGTGGATGCCGAAAAAGGCGTCGCCGATATCAAAGCCGCGCTCGACGGCGCCCGCGATATCCTCTCGGAGCAGTTCGGCGAAACGGCGGAAATTCTCGGTAAGGTTCGCGATTACCTGTTCAAGCAAGGCAGCGTGATTTCGACGGTCGTCGAGGGGAAGGAAAAAGAGGAAGGCGAGAAATTCCGCGATTACTATGACTACTCGGAGACGATCCGCACCGTGCCGTCGCATCGGGCGCTCGCGCTGTTCCGGGCTCGTAATGCGGGCGTGCTAACGGTCAAGCTTGGCTTGGGCGGAGAACTCGATGCGCAAGTACCGCATCCGGGCGAAACCCTGATCGCGAACCATGTGGGGATCGCCAATCAAGGGCGCCCCGCCGATAAATGGCTGGCAGACGTGTGCCGCTGGTGCTGGCGCGTGAAGGTCCAGCCGAATATCGAAAACGATTTGCTGACGAATTTGCGTGAAGAAGCCGAAGCTGAGGCCATTCGCGTGTTTGCACGCAACCTGAAAGACCTCCTGCTCGCAGCGCCTGCGGGTCCGAAAGCCGTGATCGGCCTAGATCCGGGCATGCGTACCGGTGTGAAAGTGGCCGTGGTCGATCGTACCGGCAAGCTGCTCGCGACCGACGTGATTTATCCGCACGAACCGCGTCGCGACTGGGACGGCTCGCTGGCCAAACTCGCGCGAATCGCCGCGCAGACGCAAGCCGAACTGATCAGTATCGGCAATGGCACGGCGTCGCGTGAAACCGACAAGCTCGCGAGCGAGTTGATCGCGAAACATCCGGAACTGAAGCTGCAGAAGATCGTGGTGTCCGAGGCGGGCGCATCGATTTATTCGGCCTCCGAACTGGCATCGAAGGAATTTCCTGATCTCGATGTGACGCTGCGCGGCGCTGTGTCGATCGCCCGGCGGCTGCAAGATCCGCTCGCCGAACTCGTCAAGATCGATCCGAAAGCGATCGGTGTCGGCCAGTATCAGCACGACGTCAACCAGCGCGAGCTTGCCCGCTCGCTCGACGCAGTAGTCGAGGATTGCGTGAACGCGGTCGGCGTGGATGCCAATACCGCGTCGGTTGCGCTGCTCGCGCGCGTGTCGGGGTTGAACGCGACGCTGGCACGCAACATCGTCGATTTCCGCGACGCCAACGGTCCGTTTGCCTCACGTGATCAATTGAAGAAAGTGCCCCGTCTCGGCGATAAAACCTTCGAACAGGCCGCCGGATTCTTGCGCATCAACAACGGTGTGAATCCGCTGGACCGCTCGTCCGTGCACCCGGAAGCGTATCCGGTCGTCGAACGGATCCTGGCCAAGATCAAGAAACACGCCGCCGATGTCATGGGCAAGCGCGAAGCATTGGCAGGTTTGTCGCCGGCGGATTTCGTCGATGAACGATTCGGCCTGCCGACCGTGCGCGACATCCTCGCCGAACTTGAAAAGCCGGGCCGCGATCCGCGTCCCGAGTTCAAGACGGCCACGTTCCGCGAGGGCGTCGAAAAACTCTCCGATCTCACGCCGGGTATGATCCTGGAAGGCGTGGTCACGAACGTGGCGGCGTTTGGCGCGTTTATCGATATCGGTGTGCATCAGGACGGATTGGTGCACGTATCGGCGATGTCGACGAAGTTCATCAAGGACCCGCATGAGGTGGTGAAGGCGGGTCAGGTGGTAAAAGTCAAGGTGCTGGAGACGGATGTGAAGCGCCAGCGGATCGCGCTCACGATGCGTCTGGACGACGACTTCGCCGCGGACGGCTCGTCCGCACAACAGCAGCCACGTGGTGCGCAGGACCGCCGAGGCGGCAGCGGTGGCGGTGGCGGTGCAAGCGCCCGCGACATCCGCGGCAATGCGGGTGGCAAGCGTGAGCCGGAAGCGGCCAGCGCGATGGCAGCGGCGTTTGCAAAGTTGAAGAAATAAGCGAACGACACTGCTCGAAGAAATGAAAACGGCCCGTTCAGCGAGACGGGCCGTTTTCATTCAACGATCAATTCGGGCCGCGTGTATAGACTATTCAACCACGCTCACCATCAGATCTCGATCTTCGTCCCCAACTCAACCACCCGGTTCGCGGGAATACTAAAAAAGTCCGTCGGCTTGGCGGCATTCTGGTGCATCCACGCGAACACGCGTTCGCGCCACACAGACATGCCCGGCAACTGCGTTGGCACGACCGTCTCCCGTGCCATGAAAAACGATGTATCCATGAGTTCGAACGTCATGTCATGGGTACGACCAATTTCGTGCAGCACCGCCTTAACGTCCGGCGTTTCGTTAAAGCCGTACTGCGCCTTCGCAAGATATAGCCCGCCGCCCGCGTCCTTTACCTCCACTCGCGCAGCGTCGTCAACGTACGGCACATCGCGCGTCACGAAATTCAGGAAGATGGTGCGCTCGTGCAGAACCTTGTTGTGCTTCAGGTTGTGCAGCAGGCTCACGGGCACGAGCGAGTCGTTGCCGGTCAGATAAATCGCCGTACCCGACACCCGATGCGGCGGATGCGCGAGCAATCCCTGCAGGAACGGCATCAACGGAATACCATCCGCGGCGGTCCGGTCCTTGACGATCATGCGGCCCTTGAACCACGTCATCAGCAGGAAAAACAGCACCCCGCCGATACCCAGCGGCAACCAGCCGCCCTGCTCGATCTTGAGAAGACTGGCGCCGAAGAACCCGACATCGACGATAAAAAACACGCTGATAATCGCGCCCACCAGAAACTTATTCCAGCCCCACAGCTTGGTCATCACGACCGACGCAAGAATGGTCGTGACCAGCATGGTCGCGGTGACGGCCAGTCCATACGCTGCCGCAAGATTCTCGGAGCTTTTGAAGCCGATCACGATGCACAGGATGATGAACAACAGCATCCAGTTCACGACCGGAATATAGATCTGCCCGATCGCGAGATCCGACGTATGCAGGATCTTCATACGGGGCACGTAACCAAGCTGGATTGCCTGGCTCGTCAGCGAATACGCGCCTGAAATCACAGCCTGGGACGCAATCACCGTCGCAACAGTCGACAGGATCACCAAAGGCAGCAACGCCCATTCCGGCGCCATGAGAAAGAACGGGCTTTCCCGGGCTTCCGGCGAGTGCATCAGCAACGCGCCCTGACCGAAATAATTGAGCAGCAGCGACGGCATGACGAGGCCATACCAGCCGTAGCGAATCGGCTTTGCGCCGAAGTGCCCCATGTCGGCATACAGCGCTTCTGCGCCGGTCAGCACCAGCACGACCGACCCGAGCACGATATACGTCTGCAGCACGTGCGCGGCCATGAACGAAAACGCGTAGTACGGGTTCAACGCGATCAGCACGCGCGGCATTTGCACGATGTGATACACGCCAAGCAAGGCAAGCGTCAGAAACCACAGCACCATGATCGGGCCGAAGAGTTTGCCGACTACCGACGTGCCGCGGCGCTGGATCCAGAACAGCATCACGAGAATGACGATGGTAATGGGAATGACATAATTCGACAGTGCCGGCGTGGCGATTTCCAACCCTTCCACTGCCGATATCACCGACATGGCCGGTGTAATCACCGCATCGCCGTAAAACATGCACGCGCCGAAAATGCCGAGCATCATCATCACGCCGGTCGCACGCCCGGACCCCTTCAACGTGCGCAATGCAAGCGTCATCAGCGCGAGCACGCCGCCTTCGCCGTTATTGTCGGCGCGCATCACGAAGAGCACGTATTTGATGGCGACGACAATCACGATCGCCCAGAACAGCAGCGAGATGACCCCGAGGATGGAAGCTTCGTTCAGTTCGATGCCATGCGACTTGCTGAAGGCCTCTTTCAATGCATACAGCGGGCTGGTACCGATATCGCCGAACACCACGCCGATTGCGGCGAGTGCCAGGGCAGGCAGCGGCTGTTTGCGCTCATGCGCATGGGTCATATTGTTCATAAACGCGGGAGCCGTCCGAAGCGGAAAAAAACGAACGCCATTCTAACGTTGCGTGCGGCGCCTGACCGGCCTGTTGTGATACCACGACGGCCGGAGCGAGACGGCAGTTTAGCATTGCGGCAAAGCCGCGAAGGTGCATGGACGGCGCTTTCCGCCGTTTATCGGCGATGTGCAAAAAAACGCCGTTCGAGCGCATTGGATTGCGAATCGAACGGCGTTTAGTTTCATTTTTTGTTCTTCTTTTTTTGTTCCTCCGAGTCACGGCCGGCCGGGATCAAGACAGGCTCAAGCCCCGATCAACCGCGATCGTCTTGTACGCCCCGCTTGATCCACGCGCCGAGATTGTGCGGCCGCACGGTATCCCATTCCTCGAATGGTTGATGAATCCACGGATTCGTCTCGAGGAATTGCACGTGATAGTCGGGCTTCACCTTCGAACAGCCCTTGTACCAAAGCACGGCCGAGCGCACTGCGGTGACCGCCGGATAACGTTCCTTCAGGTGCTGCTGCACGCGCGAGAGCGTCACGCCCGAGTCGACCAGGTCATCCACGAGCAGCACGTTGCCCGACAGTTCGCCGCGCGTCATGGTGATGTATTGACCGATATCGAGCGATCCCTGCTCCGTGCCCGCCGCCTCGCGATAGGAACTTGTCGCCAGGATGGCGAGCGGCAGGTCATAAATGCGCGAAAGCTGGTCGCCCACACGCAAGCCACCCCGCGCGAGGCACAGGATATTGTCGAACTTCCAGCCCGAGTCGTGCACGGCGAGCGCGAGCAGTTCGATCAGCCGGTGATATTCGTCCCAGCCTACCCACAGGTTCCGGTCGTCGTTGCGCGGATCTTTCATCGCGATCATGGTGAAACTCTTTTCAATATGTACAGCTATGTACGTCTGTTGAATATGCAAAAGTGGCCGCTGATTCGCGGCCACTTTGGTCGTTGCTACACGTCCGGGCTACTTAAACCTTGAACGGGTGGCGTAACAGGATGGTTTCGTCGCGGTCCGGACCGGTCGACACCATGTCGATAGGCACGCCCGCCACTTCCTGGATACGCGACAGGTAGTCACGCGCATTCGCCGGCAAGCTATCCCATTGCGTAATGCCGATGGTGCTTTCCTTCCAGCCGCCGAACGTCTCGTACACCGGCTCGCAACGGGCCACCTCCGACGCGCCGCGCGGCAGGATGTCGACATCCTTGCCGTCGAGCTTGTAGCCCACGCACAGCTTCACTTCGTCCAGGCCGTCGAGCACGTCGAGCTTCGTCATGCACAAACCCGAGATACCGTTGATCTGGATCGAACGGCGCAGCGCGGCGGCGTCGAGCCAGCCAGTGCGGCGCGGACGCCCGGTCACCGAGCCGAATTCCTTGCCCACGGTCGCGAGCGTCAGGCCAACCTGCTCCTGGCGGTTCGCGTTGTCGGCGTCATACAGCTCGCTCGGGAACGGACCTGCGCCCACGCGCGTGCAGTACGCTTTCGTGATGCCGAGGATGTAGTTGAGCTTTTGCGGACCCACGCCCGCGCCAGCGGTCGCCGCGCCAGCCACGCAATTACTCGACGTGACGTACGGATACGTGCCGTGATCGATGTCGAGCAGCGTGCCTTGCGCGCCTTCGAACAACAGGTTGCGCCCAGCATGGTTTTCGTCGTAGAGACGGCGCGAGACGTCGGTCACCATGGGCGCGAGGCGCTCGGCGTAACCGAACATGGTGTCGAGCGTTTCCTGATAGTCCACGGCGGCGGCGCCCAGATAGCCGGTCAGCACGAAGTTGTGGAAATCGAGGGTTTCGCGCAGGCGTTCCGCGAACACGGCCCGGTCGTACAGATCCTGCACGCGCAGGCCGCGACGGCCGACCTTGTCTTCATACGCCGGGCCGATGCCGCGTCCCGTCGTGCCGATCTTCGCCGCGCCACGCCGCGCTTCGCGCGCCTGGTCGATGGCGATGTGATACGGAAGAATCAGGTTGGCGGCTTCGGAGATGAAAAGACGCTTCTGGACGTCGACACCCGCTGACTCCAGCTCGCCAATTTCCTTGAAGAGCGCCTCCGGCGACAACACCACGCCATTGCCGATGTAGCAGGCGGTGCCGGCGCGCATGATGCCCGAGGGAATCAGCCGAAGGATGGTTTTCTTGCCGCCGATGATCAGCGTATGGCCGGCATTGTGGCCGCCCTGGAAGCGCACGACGCCCTGGGCGTGGTCCGTCAACCAGTCGACGATCTTGCCCTTGCCCTCATCACCCCACTGGGTGCCGACCACGACGACGTTGCGCCCCGGGTTCACATTCACTGCGCTGGCAGACATGTCAATTTGATAGCTGGTTAAAAACGCATTTTACCTATGTTCGCGGAAGGTTCCGAGTTTTTCCCGGTATTTGCGAACGCGTATCGATTTTGCATCGATCGAATGAGGCTGAAGTCTGGTCTGCGGTTTGACGCTGCAAGACGCCGCAGAACGCGGCAACAAACCGCAAAACCGCTAGGAACGGACCTCCACGACCCACTTTCCATCGCGCTCGATCAGTACGCGATCGAACGCGAACTCGTCGAGATCATGGTCGTGGCCGGGCAACGCCTGGATCACCACCTCGCCCGCGTCGCGCAATTCAGCGACCGCCGCGAGCAGCGGTTCGTCGTGTTTCCATGGGGCGAGCACGGCGCTGCCGCGGGCATCGACGGGAGAAATACGGGCGACTTCGCGCAGGTCGAGCGAGAAACCCGTTGCCGGACGCGCGCGGCCGTAGGCCTGGCCGACGTGATCGTAACGGCCGCCGCGCGCCACCGCGTTCGGCACGCCGTCCACATAAGCCGAGAACATCACGCCGCTGTGGTACGCGTAGCCGCGCAGATCGGCGAGATCGATCATCAGCTCTGCGCCATTCGCCTGGCCGGCGAGGAACGCGAGGTCGTCGAGTGCGCGGCCGATTACCGGCAGATTCGGCAGCCGGGCGCGCGCTTCGTCGAGCACGGAAGCGTCGCCATACAGCGACGGCAACGCGCGCAGCGCTTCCCGGGTGACATCGCCGAGATTGGCTGTGAGTTCGTTCAGGCGCGGCACATCCTTCGCACCGAGCGCGTCATACAGCGCTTCGCCGAGCGCCGCTGCGGCCGGCTCGAGTTCGAGCAAGGCAGCCAGAACGCCGGCGTGGCACAGGTCGAGGCGCACTTTATCGAGGCCGCTCAGACGCAGTGAATCCAGCATCAGTTGCTGGATCTCGAGATCCGCTTCCAGTCCGGCGTGACCGTAGATTTCCGCGCCAATCTGGATCTGCTCACGCGTGGCGTGCAAGCCGCGCGGCCGCGTATGCAGCACATTGCCCGCGTAGCACAGGCGCGTCACGCCCTGGCGATTCAGCAAATGCGCGTCGATACGCGACACCTGCGGCGTAATGTCGGCGCGCAGGCCGAGCGTACGGCCGGACAATTGATCGACGAGCTTGAACGTGCGCAGGTTCAGATCGCTGCCGCCGCTGGTCAGCAGCGACTCGAGATACTCGAGCATCGGCGGCATCACGAGTTCGTAGCCATACGAACGAAAACGGTCCAGCAGCCGGCGGCGCAATTCTTCAATCTTGCGAGCCTCGGACGGCAAGACGTCGGCGATATTCTCGGGAAGTAACCAGGTGGACATCAGTGCGTTTCCTACGGAGCGTTTGAGCACGGCGGATAATGAATGTCGCCGGTCAGGGCAAGCTTTGAGTCTATGGGCGACCAACTACTGCACGTCGTCCCACTTTGAAATTTCCGGTCGCGAGTTTCAGGTCGCAATTCAGGTCGCAATTCAGGTCGCAATTCAGGTCGCAATAAGCAGCAGGATCACGCCAAGCACCATGGCGATCAGGCCGCCGATGCGAATCTGGTGCGGCGGCCGTTGCGCGATCCGGCGGAACGTGTCGCGCCAGGAGTTAGGGAAGACGAACGGAAACATCCCTTCGATAATCAGCATCAACGCAATCGCGAGCAGTAACGATGCAGCCATATCCATTCGATTTAAGGCGTCGCGGCTCGCACCGCGACGCTTGGACGCTCAGCGTTTGTGCGCGAGCGCCGGGGTGGTGGCATCGGCTCCGCTCGGCGCAGCGCCATTCGGGCTGCGCATGAAGCGGAAGAAGTCGCTGCTTGGATCGACGACCATCACGTCGCCGGCATTGAAGGTCTTTTTATACGCTTCGAGGCTTTGATAGAACTGGTAGAACTGCGGATCGACGCCGTATGCGTCGGCGGCAATCGACGCAGCCTTGCCATCGCCCTCACCCTTGATGGTCTGCGCTTCTTTGTAGGCATCGGCGAGAATGGCTTCCTGCTGGCGCTCCGCGCTCGCTTTCAGCGCATCGGCATCCGCCGTGCCCTTCGCGCGCGCCTCGGCCGCCGCTTGCTGGCGCGCCGCGATCATGCGTTTGTAGACCGAATCGGCCACCGCCGGCGGAAAGTCGATGCGCGTCAGTTGCAGATCGACGAGTTCCACGCCGAACGCGGCCACCGGCTGCTCGATCTCCTTCTGTGCTTCGCTCGCGATAGCCTGCTGTTCACCCAGCACGTCCGTCAGCGAGCGTTTCGTGAACGCCGATGTCAACGCCGTGCGCGTGAGCGCGGCCAGCCGGTCCTGCGCCGTTTGCGTGTTCTTCTCGTTGCTTTCGAAGAGCTTGAGCGGATCGGTCACGCGGTACTTGATGACCGTGTTCACGATCACCTCGTTCTTGTCCGACGTGTTGAAGCGATCCGTGCCCGCTTCGTCGAGCGTGAGCGTACGCGTGTCGATCAGCGTGAGCGCCTGGAACGGCGGCGGCAGCTTGAAATGCAGGCCGGGCGTGACGAGCGTGGGCGAGCCGCCGCCATGCGAGGTCACCACGCCCGCATGGCGTTCGTCGACCACGAACATCATGGACGAGCCGATGAACAGCACGATTACCACAGCGACTACGAGCGCAATAATTCGATTCATGATCGCGCTCCTCATTGAGTTTCGTCTTCACGCGAGCGCGAGCGAAATGCGTCGCGCGAGCGGAATGGGTCACCCGACGACTGCGCTGCTGCGCCCGAAGCGGCAGCAGACGCCGCGGCGCTGGCGGCGCTGGCGGACTGGGCCGTCACAGCCGAAGCCGCCGATGCGCTTTCCGCACGTGCGTCCTGCGTGATAGAGCCCCCGGAACTTCCCAGCACGCCCGCAGGCGGAGCCCCGACCGGCTGATTCGGGCCTGATGACGCTGCTGCACCCGACGCCGGAGCGCCTGCGTTTGCATGCTGACGGTTTGCATCGACGAGCTTGTCGAGCGGCAGATACACCACGTTATTCGAGCTCTTGCTGTCGACGAACACCTTCGTCGCACGCGAGTAGATCTGCTGCATTGTGTCCAGATACATGCGTTGACGAATCACTGCCGGCGCCTTCGAATATTCTGCGTAGACCTGCTTGAAGCGCTCGGCATTGCCTTGCGCCTGCGAAACGACCCGGTTGCTATAGCCCTTGGCGTCGTCGATCATGCGCGCCGCGTCGGTTTTCGCGCGCGGCAATAGTTGATCGGCGTAGGCCTTAGCGGTATCGACCGCGCGCTCGTTGTCCTGACGCACCTTCGCCGCATCCTCGAACGCGGCCTGAACCTGCGCCGGCACCTGCACGCTCTGGATCGTCACACCGGTCACCTGCAAACCCGTCTTGTACGAATCGAGCGATGCCTGGATCCGGTCGACGAGCTTCGCGCGCAATGCTTCGCGATCCTTGAAAAGCAGGTCGTCGGTGCTATGCGTACCGGCGATCTCGCGAATCGCGGCCTGGGCCGATTCCGTTACGTTCTGGTCGGGATCGACATTGCGGAACAGATAGTCGGTTGCCGACTTGATCTGGTACTGCACGGCAAACCGCACATCGACGATATCCGCGTCGTGCGTGAGCAGCGACGCGTCGCGTACGTTGGCCTGGGTAACGGTGTTGTTGCGACCGACTTCGACCGAACGAATCTGCGACGTATTGACGATCTCCTGCGACTCAAACGGATACGGAAGACGCCAGTGCATGCCCGCGTCCGCCGATCCTTCATATTTGCCGAAGCGCGACACGACCCCGACATTGCCGTCCTGTACGACGAATACGCCGCTGCCCAGATAGATCGCAATCAACACGCCGATGACAACGCCCATCCCGATCTTGGCGCCGCGGCCGTTGTCCGTTCGCGGACCACCGCCGGCCGGTTTTTTGCCGAACAAGCCGGCGAGCTTCTTGTTGAAGTCGCGCCACATTTCGTCGAGATCCGGCGGACCTTCACCGTCCTTGTCCTTCGATGGACGCTTTGGTTCCTGCGGACGCTGTTGGTCCTGGCTTTTGCCGTCGCCATTGCCATCGCCCCGCCCCCAGCGCGGATCGTTGATCGAAAAGACGGCATGCGAAAGCTGCCGGTTACTCCGCTCGTTGTAGTCGTTCACTCGGTGATTCACCATTAGACAGCCGGGTCAATGCAAATCGGAACAGATCAGTGCCCGTGCTCGGGGACCTTGCGGTCTTCACTTTTGTCGGCTGACCGGTGGTCTTCCGGTAGCGTGGTTCCGTCGTCGGATGTGCTATCCATGGACTCCGGCACGATTGTGCCGTCCGGAAGTTCCGTGTACTCGTTGTTATCTTTGGGTTCGGAAGCCGCAAATTCGGCGATGGCCGCGCGCAGCGCGTCGAGTCCCTGACCCGTTCGTGCGCTCAAAAAGACGCGCAAAATATTACCATACTCGTCCCTTTCAACCGCGTCGCCACGGGCCGCCAATTCAGGCACCGCGTCGATCTTGTTGAAGACGAGGATCTGCGGAATGCCGTCGGCACCGATACTGCTCAGCACCTTGTTCACCTCGTCGATCTGATCGAGGCGCACCATGCTCGACGCATCCACCACGTGCAGCAGCAAGTCGGCCTGAACGGTTTCTTCGAGCGTGGCGCGAAAAGCCGCGACCAGTTGGTGAGGCAAGTCACGGATGAAACCAACGGTGTCGGACACCACTGCCTGGCCCGCTTCTTCGCTGAGATAGACCCGTCGCGAGGTGGTATCGAGCGTGGCGAACAACTGGTCCGCCGCATACGCCTGCGCCTTCGTCAACGCATTGAACAGCGTCGACTTGCCCGCGTTCGTATAACCGACGAGCGACACCGACGTGGTCCGGTTGCGCACGCGCTGACGCCGCTGCGTGCCATGCTGGCGCCGCAGCTTCATCAACCGCGCCTTCAGTGCCTTGATCCGCTCGCCGATCAGCCGGCGGTCGGTTTCAAGCTGCGTTTCACCCGGACCGCGCAAACCGATACCGCCCTTTTGCCGCTCGAGGTGAGTCCACGCGCGAATCAATCGGGTGGACAGGTATTGGAGCTGCGCGAGTTCGACCTGCAGCTTGCCTTCGTGACTGCGGGCACGCTGCGCAAAAATGTCGAGGATGAGACTGGTCCGGTCAATCACACGCCGGTCCAGCGCCGTCTCCAGATTGCGTTGCTGCGCGGGCGCGAGGGCGTGATTAAAAATGACAAGTTCCACGTCGTTGGCTTCGCACGCGAGGCGCAGCTCTTCGACTTTGCCGCTGCCGACAAACATCTTGGCATCGGGACTGGAACGGCGACCGGTCAGGGTGACGGCGGGATGGGCACCCGCACTTTGTGCGAGCAGACTGAGTTCTTCGAGACTGGCATCGAAATCGATTTTGCCGAAGTCGATACCGACAAGCGCTGCGTTGATCAAATTAATGTTTTCATTTTGAAGCGACCGGTGAATTAGCACGTTCATTCATGCCGTGACACCGGGCGCAACGAGGTTTAGGGCGTTTCTGCATCCGGGTGGAAATTCACCGGACGCGCCGGCACGACCGTAGAAATGGCGTGCTTGTAGACCATCTGGGTAACCGTATTCCGGAGCAACACGACGTACTGGTCGAACGATTCAATATTGCCTTGCAGCTTGATGCCGTTGACCAGGTAAATCGACACCGGCACATGCTCTTTTCGCAGTGCGTTCAAAAACGGGTCTTGTAACAATTGCCCTTTGTTGCTCATAGCAAACTCCGTATTATTTTTGCAGGTTGACGTGATTGCGACGAAGAAAAAGAGATCCGCCGTCAATCGCTACACTATAGCCGATTTTCATTTTCGCACCAGCGCGCCCCAGCCGGCGAAAACCCGGCGAAACGCTTGGTGCACGCGGGATTCAGCCTTTGTCCGCGTAAGGGTTCGCGCTTGAACGGAACTCTATGCGCAATGGAGTCCCAACCAGCCCAAAAGTTTCTCTAAAGCGGCCTTCGAGATAACGTTTATAGGTATCGGTGATCGCGTCGAGGGCATTTCCGTGCACGACAATGATCGGCGGATTCTGCCCGCCCTGGTGCGCATAACGTAGCTTCGGACGAATCGGTCCGCGGCGGCGCGGCTGCTGAAATTCCACTGCATCGATCAGTGCGCGCGTGAGCTTCGGCGTGGGCAGCTTGGCCATGGCAGCGGCGTAGGCGTCATCCACCGACTTCATCAACTGGCTGATACCCGTCTTTTCCAGCGCCGACACGTAATGGAATTTAGCAAAGTCCAAAAACTTGAGCTTGCGTGTAAGGTCGGCCTTGGTGCGCTCACGTACATGCGAGTCCAGTCCGTCCCATTTATTCACACCGACCACCAGCGCCCGCCCCTGTTCGACTACGAAGCCCGCGATATGCGCGTCCTGGTCCGAGATGTCCTGCTGTGCATCGAGCAGCAGGATCACCACGTTAGCGTCGGAAATGGACTGTAACGTCTTCACCACCGAAAACTTTTCCACGGCCTCGAACACCTTGCCGCGACGACGTAACCCTGCCGTATCGATTAACGTGTATTTGCGGCCGCTGCGCTCGAAATCAACATAGATGGAATCGCGCGTAGTGCCGGGCATGTCGAACGCGATCACACGCTCTTCGCCAACCAGCGCATTGATCAGCGTCGACTTGCCGACGTTCGGACGTCCCACGATGGCGATTTTTACGCCGCGCGCCGCCTTTTCCTCGGGGTCTTCTTCGGGCTGCCCGGCATACGCGATTTCGAGTGCATCGCCGATCATTTCGGTCACGCCGTCGCCATGCGCCGCCGAGATCGCACGCGGGTCGCCGAGGCCGAGTTCGTAGAAGTCGGCGGCCACCGCGCTGTACTTCATACCTTCGGCCTTGTTGACCACCAGGAACAGCGGCCGGCCGGTCTTGCGCAGATAATCCGCGATCGCCTTGTCCTGCGGCGCGAGTCCGTTGCGACCGTCGGTGATGAACACGACCACGTCGGCCTCTTCCACCGCCTGGCGCGTCTGGCGAGCCATTTCGTGCAGGATGCCATCTTTCGCGACCGGCTCGAAACCACCGGTGTCGACCACCAGGTAAGGCCGATCGCCGACCCGGCCTTCGCCATAGTGGCGATCGCGGGTAAGGCCGGGCAAGTCGGCGACGAGTGCGTCGCGCGAGCGCGTCAGGCGGTTGAAAAGCGTCGATTTCCCCACATTGGGGCGCCCCACGAGGGCAATTACGGGTTTCATCAGATGGTGTTCACAGTTGAACGCAAGGCGGATGATTCCGGCCCGGCGCGCGCCGGATAAAAGTCCGGAAACGGCGAGCCGCGAGTGTACGTGGCCCGGCGATGTGTCGAAAATTAGCACGGTTCCAGCGGAGCGACCGCGGCGTGCAGCGATGTTCCACGTTCATGGCGTTTGAAGCGCATGTGGAACGCAGTGAGCGCTCCGCCAAACGACATGATCGATCGAGCAACGTCACCCGAAGGTGTGGACCGGTGCACAACTCTGCTGCCGAAATCCCGATGCCTGTTGTTACTTGTACCGTTGCCTGACCTGCTGCTTATGTTGCCTGTACTACTTGTGCGCTTATTTGCCGCACGATAATCCTTCACGCGCGGCCTTGATGAATCGATTCTATTCGCACGGCGCGGACTCAAAAAACAAAAAAGTCCGGAAAAACACGAACGGCCGGCAAAACCGGCGCGCTCGTCAGAACTTTAGATCAACTCAGGCCATCAGCGCGGACGGAAACCATACAGGCCGCCGTCGTGCGTCTGGATGACCAATGTATCGCCCGCCAGCACCGGCGCAGCGGTGATTGCGCTGCCGTCGGTCTTCGCACGGCCGACAAATTCGCCATTTTGCGTCGAAAGGAAATGCACGTAGCCCTGGTAATCGCCGACAACCACCGCGCGACCCAGGATGAACGGCACGCTGACCGTGCGATTCTTCAACTTGTCGTTCTTCCAGAGAGGCGCACCGTCAATACCGCTAAACGCGTTGACGACCGACCAGTCGTCGCCGGCGGCGACAATCTCGTTGTCCTGCGCAAGACCGCTGTCGCTTGAGAACGCTTTTTCCCATTGCGGCCGGCCCGAATTCGCGTCGAAACAGCCGATGCGTCCCTGGAACGTCACCGCGCAAGTCTCCGATCCCACCAGCGTCGGCGCACCGGTTACGTCGTTGATACGTTCGACTTCGGTCACGCCCTTCGGGAACGACACCGGCGTCTGCCAGTAGGCATCGCCGGTTTGCAGGTTGATTGCAGCGAAAGTGCCGCCCGGGAAGCCCGCCAGGACCGCTTGGGACGCGGCGAACGTCATGCCCGCAGCCACACGCAGGTTAAGCGGCACGGCGCGCGCCTGGAAAATCCACTTCTGTTCGCCGGTCTGGGCGTTAAACGCGATCACCTTGCCGTCGATCGTCCGGACGATGACAACATCGTTGCCGACCAGCGGCGGCGAGATGATTTCGCCCGGTGCCGTCGCCATCCAGAGTTGCTTGCCGTCCGGTCCGAGCAGGTAGACGTTGCCTTTCAGGCCGCCGACCGCGGTCAGGTTGCCGTCGCTGCCCACGCCAGCCGACAGGTCGTCTTTCAGCTTGGTGCGCCACACGTCCTGACCGGTCTTCGCGTCGATCTTCGCGACCGTGCCGTTGGCGCCCGCGGCGTAGATGGCGTCGCCTACAGCCACCGGCGAGAACAGATAACGCCCGGCCTTGCCGACGCTCGCCTTCCAGGCCTGCTCCACGGTTAGAACCGGCTTGATGTCGACAAGCGGAGTCGGTACGCGGCGCTCGTCCTTGGTGGCGCAGGCGGTAAGCATAACCGTCATCGCGCAAGCGAGCGGGAGAGCGTAGCGTTTCAGAAAGATCATCGGTGGACGCAACATGGATAAAGTGAAATCGGTTGATCGGTGTGCGGCGTGGTGCTCGGGTTCACCGCTGCAAACCGGTGACTTTAACCTAGTGAGCAACGCGCCTGCATAAAGACAAGGTCGGCTGGGCCTGTAGTCGGCCGTCGAGGCTAGCCGCCGAGTGCGTCCAGCTTGAACTGGACCAGTTGACGAGCGGACGTGTCGGACTTCGGCAGCGTGTCGAGCGCGGTCTTGTAGGCCGCGCGCGCGTCATCGCGTTTGCCTTCGGCTGCCAGCAGGTCGCCGCGACGATCCGAGACCACGCCCTTGAACGCGTCGAGCGGCGCGTCGTCGAGCACCTTCAGGCCTGCGTCGTAGGCTTTTTCGTCGAGCAGCAACAACGACAGCCGCAGTTTCGCGATCTGTTTGTATTCGGCGTCCTTCGCGTGGTCAGCGGCCCATTGCAGTTGTGCTTTAGCACCTGCGTTGTCGCCCGCGGCGTACAGCGATTTGGCGGCGGCGAGCGCCGTCATCTGCGCGTAAGCCGTGCCGCCGAACTTGTCTTCCATGTCCGTGGACACGCGGGTGACCAGCGCCTTGTCAGTCGATGCCACTGCTTGCTGGACCTGATCGTAGAGCACCGCAGCTTCGGCAGCCTGCCGGCGCTGCCAGAAATTCCAGCCGTTCCATCCTGCCGCGGCGACCAGCACCACGAGCACGATCCAGGTCGTGGAGTTGCCCCATTTGGCCCACCAGGCCTTCAGGTTTTCAAGTGATTCTTGTTCTTCGTGATAGCTCATGCCCTGCGTATTCCTTGACTGCTTTTGTGTTCGCGCGCAACGCCGCGCGCCGTTGTTTCAGGCCGCCGCACGGCTTTACACGCATGGCGCTGCCCGACAATCAGTCGGCGCTGTCGTCGGCGGTTGCCACCATCGCATTGATTAGAAATTCGGTCAAGTCTTCCACCGGCACCGTGGCTTGCTCGTTCTTTTGACCCGTCGATTCGAGCGACGCACTGCGCAGCGGCTTCACGCCGACCATGCCCTGCGCCAGTTCGTTCTCGCCGAGCACAACGGCGAACGCCGCACCGCTTGCATCGGCTTTCTTCATCTGCGACTTGAAGCTCGACGGCGTGCCGTCGGAGCTGCAATGCAGAATGACGTCGAGACCGGTATCGCGCAGACGCTCGGCGATGATAAACGCCTGCTCCGCCGCCGCTTCGCCCTGGTGAACGACGTAGATGTCGGTCCCTTCCGGCGCCGGCACGAGATCTTCTTCTTTCAGCAATTCAAGAATGCGCTCGACACCCATCGCCCAGCCGCACGCCGCCGTCGCCTTGCCGCCCAGTTGCTCGATCAGAGGATCGTAGCGTCCACCGCCCGCGACCGTGCCCTGCGCGCCGAGCTTGTCGGTCACCCATTCGAACACGGTGAGGTTGTAGTAATCGAGGCCGCGAACCAGACGCGGATTGATCTTGAACGGAATGTTGTTCGCCTTGAGCAGGCGCTGAACGCCTTCGAAATGCGCAAGCGACTCGGGCCCGAGGAAATCGACGAGCTTCGGCGCGTTCTGCGCAATCTCCTGCATCGCCGGATTCTTGGTATCCAGCACGCGCAGCGGATTGGTATAGAGACGGCGCTTCGATTCTTCGTCGAGGGCATCGACGTGTTGTTCGAGATACGCGATCAATTCCTGCCGATGCGCAGCACGCTCTTCCGGCTGGCCGAGCGAATTCAGCTCAAGCCGGATACCGGACAGGCCGAGATCGTCCCACAAACGCTGGCACATCATGATGATTTCAGCGTCAGTGTCAGGACCTGCGAAGCCGAGCGCTTCCACGCCGACCTGGTAAAACTGCCGGTACCGCCCGCGCTGCGGACGTTCGTGGCGGAACATGGGGCCGATGTACCACAACCGTTTAGGGCCGTCGTAGAGCAGATTGTGTTCGATCGACGCACGCACCACGGCAGCCGTGTTCTCAGGGCGCAGCGTGAGATGCTCGCCGTTGAGCGCGTCGGTGAAACTGTACATTTCCTTCTCGACAATATCCGTCACCTCGCCAATGCCACGCGTGAACAACTGCGTATGCTCGACGATCGGCGTCCGGATGTTCTGATAGCCGTATGCGCGCAGCATCGACTTGACGGTGCTTTCGAAGAATTCCCACAACGCGGCATCCTGCGGGAGGATGTCGTTCATGCCCTTCACGCCGCTCAGCTTCTCGAGCTTTTTCTTCTGTTCAGTCATCTGTCTTTAAAGTGTTTCTGCCTGCGCGGTTTCGCGCTTGCCGTAAGTGCGTGTGACGTACTCGCTGACGATTTGCTGGAAATCCTGAGCGATATGGTCGCCGCGCAGCGTCTTCACCTTCACGCCGTCGATAAACACCGGCGCCGCCGGATTCTCGCCCGACCCCGGCAAGCTGATGCCGATATTCGCCTGCTTCGACTCACCCGGCCCGTTCACAATGCAACCCATCACCGCGACGTGCATTTTCTCGACGCCCGGGAATTGATCGCGCCATACGGGCATTTCGTTACGCAGATACGTCTGGATCTGCGACGCCAGTTCCTGGAACAACGTGCTGGTGGTGCGCCCGCAGCCGGGGCATGCGATCACCATCGGGGTGAACGAGCGCAAGCCCATGGTCTGCAGGATTTCCTGGCCGACGATCACTTCGCCGGTCCGCGCACCGCCGGGTTCCGGCGTGAGCGAGATGCGGATCGTGTCGCCAATCCCTTCCTGCAGCAGCACCGACAACGCCGCCGTCGACGCGACGATACCCTTCGAACCCATGCCCGCTTCGGTCAGGCCGAGGTGCAGCGCGAAGCTACAGCGCTTGGCCAGCTCGCGATACACCGCGATCAGGTCCTGCACGCCGCTCACCTTGCACGACAGGATGATCTTGTCGCGCCCGAGTCCGAGTTCAACCGCGCGTTCTGCTGACCCGATCGCCGATTGAATCAGCGCTTCATACATCACGCTTTGCGCTTCCCACGGCGTGGGACGGGCTGCGTTTTCGTCCATCATCCGCGCTAGCAGGTCCTGGTCGAGGCTGCCCCAGTTCACGCCGATCCGCACCGGCTTATCGTAGCGTGCAGCCGCTTCGATCATCTGGGCGAACTGCGTGTCGCGTTTGGCTCCTGCGCCAACGTTGCCCGGATTGATCCGGTATTTCGACAGCGCTTCGGCGCAAGCCGGATAGTCCCGCAACAGCGTATGACCGTTGTAATGAAAATCGCCGACGAGCGGCACAGTCACGCCCATCCGGTCGAGCTGCTCGCGTACCGCGGGAACCGCGGCCGCAGCTTCAGGCGTATTCACCGTGATCCGCACCAGTTCCGAGCCGGCTTGCGCCAGTTCCTTGACCTGGATTGCCGTGCCGATGGCGTCGGCGGTGTCGGTGTTCGTCATCGACTGGACACGCACGGGCGCATCGCCGCCGATTGTCACGAGCTGGCCGCCCCAGCGTACGTCGACGGCATGCGACGCCCGCCGTTTCCACGATCCGCCGAAGACTGGCTCCGACGAACAAATCTTGCTTTCAATAAGGGGTTGTTGAGCTTTGGATTGCATCGAAAGACCCTTTGCGCCGCCGGCTATCACACGGTGACGCGTATCTGGACATGAATGAGACTCGAGGACATAAAACGACGCCGCCACCTTTGCGACGCCCTGATGAAATCTTCGCACAACTCCGTGTCAAGGCTGAGAATCAAGGCTGAGAATCGGGCCTGAACTCAGGGCAGCGAAAAACGGGCGACGTTGCCCTTCGCCGGGCCGAATTTGGCTGGATCAACGGGTTGTCCGTCGAATGTCAGCGTATCGAGACCCGCCCGATTTCCAACCGTGATCTTGAACGGCGCGTCGCCTGCCACTCGTTGCACGCTGCCAGCCTTGACCAGGCCTGAAAACACTTCCTTGCCATCCTTCTGGCGCACGCTGAACCAGCTGTCGCTCGCCACCTTGAATTCAAGTTCGTTGGCGCCGGACCCCACCGAAGCAGCCGCTGAGGCCGTAGCAATCACGTCTGCCTGCGGCACAGGTTTCGTCGAACTCGCGACCGGCGGACTGACCGGAGCACTTGCGCTTTGTGCATGCGCGGCGGCGCCCTGAACGGCCGTAATCGTCGATGAAGAAGCGGGGAGCGCATTCGTGCCCAGTGGACTTGGCATCGGTTGCGCACCGGCCACATTCGCCGGCGCTTCCGTAGCAGCCTCGCCCGATGCAACCGACCCCGTGTTCGCTGTTGTTTCCTCGGTGGCCGCCACCGAGGAACTCGCGCTTGTCTCGCCGCTCGTTGCCTGGGTCGCACCGTTGGCGCTAGCCTTCAACCGGGCAAGCCACGCGGCGGAATCCCCGCCCGTGTGCCACATAGCGAGTGCGATCACCGCGACAATCACCGCCGCGACGCCCCACAGCCACGACCGGCGCCTCGGCGAGCTGCCGAGCGGCACGGAAACGCGACCACGCGGCAAGCCCGCACCGGACGATGCCGGCAGCGACAAATTCTGCTCGACCGGACCGCTCGCATGACGCAACGCGGCCGTGAACGGTGCGGGATCGGCGCCCATGATTTTCGCGTAACTGCGGACGATGCCCGTTGCAAAGTTCCGGTCGGGGAATAGGCTGAGGTCGCCGCTCTCGAGCGCACGCAGTTTCTGCGGCGATACCTTCAATCGAGCGGATACATCGTCGAGTGACCAGTTTTTCGCTTCTCGAAGCTGCGTAAGACGCGCACCGACCGCTGCGACCGAATCGAGATTCACTGCCTGGATGTCGCCCGGCGCGGCATTGGCGACGCTCGCGGTGTTCTCGGGCTCACTGCCGGGCAGAGCTCCGGCCTGACTGCCAGATTGGCCAGCTTTATGAGCGCCGAAAGGCGTCGGGTGCTGCGGCTCACTCATCCCAATTTCCTCGCATCGATTCTTTTTTGTCGCTGTTCAGCTTCGTCGCTGACCATGGCACCACCGCACGGTACAACCGAGCCGGTGTTGCAGACCGCTTTATAACAAAATGCACGGCTTTGTGTGCCGCCTTCGATCGTTTATTGCCGGAATTTCCGGTTTTTTCGCTGAATGAGGCGCTGCAGGTCGGCAGCGCACACATCCCGCTTATCGTCCTGCTTACCATCTCACTTCCATCAGACAGCGCGAACCTCGATAACCTTCGCCGTTTTGCCCATGCGCTGCGCGAGCCGGGTACGGTCCTGCACCGCGCCGGCCAACTGCCCGCATGCCGCGTCGATATCGTCGCCCCGCGTCTTGCGCACCGTTGTCACCACGCCAGCGTCGATCAGCACCTGCGCGAATCGCTTGATTTGTTCGTTGCTTGAGCGCGTCAAACCGGACTCGGGGAACGGATTGAACGGGATCAGGTTGAATTTGCACGGCACGTCGCGCGTGAGTGCGACCAGCTCACGCGCATGCGCTTCGCTGTCGTTCACGCCGTCGAGCATGCAGTATTCAAAGGTGATGAAATCTCGCGGCGCCACTTTCAGGTAGCGCTGGCACGCCGCCATCAGTTCACGCAGCGGATATTTCTTGTTCAGCGGCACGAGCATGTCGCGCAGCGGATCGTTCGGTGCGTGAAGCGACACAGCGAGCGCCACCGGCAAATCTGCACCAAGACGGTCCATCATGGGCACCACGCCGGAGGTGGACAGCGTCACCCGGCGACGCGACAACCCGTACGCGTTGTCGTCGAGCATCAGCCGCATGGCCGGCACCACGGCGTCGTAATTGAGCAGCGGCTCACCCATGCCCATCATCACAACGTTGGTTACCACGCGGTCGGCCTTGCCATTATTGGGCGCGCCGTAACTGTCACTCTTCGACGCACGCAACGCGAATTCGGCCATGCGCAACTGGCCGATGATCTCGCCCGTACTCAGGTTGCGCGAAAAACCCTGCTTGCCGGTCGAGCAAAACCGGCAATTCACAGCGCACCCCGCTTGCGATGAAACGCACAGCGTGCCGCGATTTTCTTCCGGAATATAGACGGTCTCGACCGCGTTGCTGTTACCCACGTCGATCAGCCACTTGCGTGTGCCGTCGGTGGAAACGTGGTCGGTCATGATGGCGGGCATGTCCAGAGTTGCCCGGCCTTTTAATTTTTCACGCAGCGATTTCGCCAGATCTGTCATGCCGTCGAAGTCGTCGACACCGAACTGGTGAATCCAGCGTTGCAATTGCTTGGCGCGAAACGGCTTTTCGCCCAGGCTATCGCAATAAGCGACGAGCCCGGCGGCATCGAGGTCGAGAAGGTTGACGGTGGAGGCTGTCATTTCGATTCTGCCATTTCCTTACTGAGCGAAGCCCGGAACGCGTTCTGAGCCGCGTTCCAGGTATTTCGCGCCAATTCCTGCGATAAATCTACTCCCGAATCAACGCGAATAAACGTTCACTTCGGGGAAGAAGAAAGCGATTTCCTGACGTGCGGTTTCCGCGGCGTCCGAACCGTGCACGGCGTTAGCGTCGATGCTGTCCGCGAAATCAGAGCGGATCGTGCCCTTGTCCGCCTTCTTCGGATCCGTTGCGCCCATCAGGTCGCGATTCGTCAGGATGGCGTTTTCGCCTTCCAGCGCCTGGATCATCACGGGACCCGAAATCATGAATTCGACGAGGTCCTTGAAGAACGGACGCGCAGCGTGAACTGCGTAGAACTTTTCAGCATCAGCGCGCGACAAATGGACCATGCGAGCCGCGATGATCTTGAGGCCAGCTTGCTCAAAGCGGCTGTAGATCTGACCGATCACATTCTTTGCCACTGCATCCGGTTTAATAATCGACAGGGTGCGCTCGATCGCCATGAAAAACTCCAAAAAATGAACGGGTTACGAATATAAATGAATCGACAATTGTAGCACGAAGCGTTGTATGATTGCGATGGAAACCTTACGGCTTCGTAAGCATCAAAGTATGAAACAAGCGCGAAGCGGCTATGCAACGACAATGAAACGGGCGGTAATTTTACCGGTCTGAGTAGTGCGCAGCAGCATCATTGATTTCGGTGCAAGATAGGTCCATATCTAGTGCCGGAAGGTGCTCTCGGGCCCGCAGCGTACAATGCAAGCCGAAGGTTTCGCGGCAATCGTCTGACAAAGCCGCTGGACTGCTGAAAGTCGTGCTTACTCACGGCGAAGTCGAAGTTTTACGGCAAATCAAGCCGGTGTTTTTGAACCAGATGGCTTTACACAAGTTTAGGCAAGGAGAAACCATGAACGAATCCCCTTACAGTTTTGGCCGCAGCGGTAGCGTAACGTCGGCCGAAACCCGCAATCGCGTCCTACGGAACACGTACTGGCTGCTCGCGCTTTCCATGGTCCCAACAGTCCTGGGTGCGTGGGTCGGCGTGGCAACGGGCTTCTCCCTGTTTGCGGCCACCAGTCCGGCCATGAGTTTCATCGCGTTCATGGCAATCGCATTCGGCTTCATGTTCGCCATCGAGCGGACAAAGAACAGCAGCATTGGCGTGTTCGTGCTGCTCGGCTTCACGTTCTTCATGGGCCTGATGCTGTCGCGTCTGCTGAGCTTCATCCTCGGCTACACGAACGGGCCGCAGCTCATCATGATGGCGTTTGGTGGCACTGGTGTGATCTTCGCCGCCATGGCGACTATCGCGACCGTCAGCAAGCGTGACTTTTCCGGACTTGGCAAGTGGCTCTTCATGGGCGTACTGGTACTGCTGCTGGCCGCGTTTGCGAACGTCTTCCTGCACCTGCCGGCCTTGATGCTGACGGTATCGGTGCTGGCCATCGTGATCTTCTCGGCGTACATGCTGTTCGACGTCCAGCGGGTAGTGAATGGCGGTGAAACGAATTACATCAGCGCGGCGCTCGCGATCTATCTCGACTTGTACAACGTGTTCACGAACCTGTTGATGCTGCTCGGCATCTTCGGCGGCAACCGGAACTGATTGCGCGTTAGCCTCTCTAGTAAAAGAAAACCGGCCTTTTCCAAGGCCGGTTTTTTTATCAGGTTGCGCGAAAGACCTCGGCCTTCAGGCCGGAGATGGACAGCGCGCCAGATGATTGCCTGAGTGGCTTAGGAACACTTATACTGTATGTATGAACAGTGTTCCCGCTAAAACGACCCGAACCCTGCGCTTGCGCCTGAAGGATAAGCACGCCGTTTTTCTGCGTGAGCAAGCTCGGGAAGTGAACTTCGTGTGGAACTACTGTAATGAGTTAGCGCTGAAGATCCTTCAGCGTGAAGCACGCTTTTGCTCCGCTTATGACCTGCACCGCTACACCACCGGCGCAACGAAGCAGGGTCTGTCGTTGCACTCGCAGACCGTGCAGGCCATAGCCGAAGAACTGGTGAGGCGCCGCCGTCAGTTCAGCAAGCGCCGCCTGGCCTGGCGCAAGAGCGGCGGCGCGCGCCGCTCACTGGGCTGGATTCCAGTCAAGGCGTCAGCGCTGCGCTACAAGGATGGGCAGGTTTGGTATGGCGCCCGAGCATTGTCGTTGTGGGACAGTTATGGCCTGCACCTGTACGAACTGGGCACCGGCAGCTTTAGCGAGGACAGCCGCGCTCGCTGGTACCTGAACGTCACCGTGAAGCTGAAACGCCGCGCGCGCAGTACGACGAGCCGGTCCGTTGGGATCGACCTGGGACTGAAGGAGTTTGCCACCCTGAGCGAGGGCCGCAAGCTCGAGGCACACCGGTTCTATCGCGACCTGGAGCCAGCGCTGGGCGTTGCTCAGCGCGCGAAGAACAAGCGCAGGGTTAGCGCCTTGCACGCGAAAATCGCCAATCGGCGCAAGGATGCGTTACACAAATTCAGCACCGCGCTCGCGCGCGAGTACGGTGCCATCTTCGTGGGCAATGTGAACGCCTCCGCCCTGGCGCGGACCGGCATGGCGAAGTCCGTGCTGGATGCGCGCTGGAGTGCGTTTCGAACCATGCTGCAGTACAAATGCGCTGACGCAGGCGTGTGGTTCGAGGAAATCAACGAAGCGTTTTCAACCCAGACCTGCTCGTGCTGCACAAGCCGCACGGGGCCGAAAGGTATCGCAGGTCTTGGAATAAGGCAATGGGAGTGCCGTGTCTGTGGCGCGCTCCACGACCGCGACATCAATGCTGCTCGAAACATCCTGGCGACGGGGATGCGACAGGCGGATACGCGCGTCGGGGAGTTGCAAGACGGCCTTGCGTCAACCCATGCTGCGGCCGGACGTGGCCGTCTTGCAGAAGGAATCCCGGTCCTTTAGGGCCGGGAGGACGTCAATTGGCGATATGCGCAGCGATATGAGGCGTCGTCGTCACCACATCGCCGTTCTGCGCACGGTGCCGCAACGCATGATCGATCAGCACGAGCGCGAGCAGCGCTTCAGCAATAGGCGTAGCGCGAATGCCAACGCACGGATCATGGCGGCCGAAGGTTTCGACTGTCGCTGAATGACCGGCTTTATCGATGGATTCACGCGGCGTGCGGATGCTCGACGTCGGTTTGATGGCGATCGATACGGTAATGTCCTGGCCACTCGAAATGCCGCCGAGCACACCTCCCGCATTGTTCGCGGCGAACCCCGCAGGCGTCATTTCGTCACCATGAACCGAACCGCGTTGCGCGACGCTGGCGAAGCCCGCGCCGATCTCAACGCCTTTCACCGCGTTGATGCCCATCATCGCTTTTGCGATATCGGCGTCGAGGCGGTCATAAAGCGGTTCGCCCAGCCCCGCCGGCACACCCGTCGCCATTACGCCGATGCGCGCGCCGATGGAATCACCATCCTTGCGCAGCGCGTCCATGTACTCCTCGAGACGCGGCACGATGTCCGCATTCGGCGAGAAAAACGGGTTTTCGCGCACGTGTTCCCAAGCGATAAACGGAATTGCGATCTCACCCAGCGCGCTCATGAAGCCGCGTGTTTCGATGCCCATTCGTTCACGCAGCCATTTCTTCGCTACGGCGCCGGCAGCCACAGTCGGCGCAGTCAGCCGCGCCGACGAACGTCCACCGCCGCGATAATCGCGGATGCCGTACTTCTGCCAATAGGTGTAATCGGCGTGCCCTGGACGGAAAGTCTCGACGATATTGCCGTAATCCTTGCTGCGCTGATCCGTATTCCGAATCAGCAGCGCGATAGGCGTGCCGGTCGTCTTGCCTTCGAACACACCGGATAGAATCTCGACCTGATCGGCTTCCTGACGTTGCGTCACATGCCGCGACGTGCCGGGTTTGCGCCGGTCCAGTTCGATCTGAATATCCGCCTCCGATAGTTCCATGCCCGGCGGGCAGCCGTCGATCACGCAGCCGATCGCGGGACCGTGCGACTCGCCGAAGTTCGTGACGGTGAAAAGCGTGCCGAGAGTATTGCCGGACATGAGCGTCGTCCTGAAAGAGCGAAAGATGCAATATTATGCCAGCCGAGCGCCCTTTGAGTCCCCTCGCGCCCCGCTCAAGGCCTATTTGCGGGCACCTCGCAGCGTCGCGACCACCTGTTGCAGATGTTCCGGCGTGGCGTCGGCGGGATCGATCGGCTCACCCACCGCGAGCGTCAGGCGACTCATCACGCCGCGCTGGACCGGACGCGGCCAGCGGTTGTCGTCGTAACGGGAAAAAACGCTGCCCCACAAGCCGCGCAACGCGATAGGCACGACCGGGGCCGAATGGCGCTTGAGAATTTCACTAATGCCATGGCGGAACGGGTTGATATCGCCGGTTCGGGTGAGCTTGCCTTCCGGGAAGATGCAGACCAGATCGCCGTCGGCAAGCGCGCGGCCGCAGGCGTCGTAGGCTTTTTCCAGCAGCTTCGCGTCTTCATGAGCGGGCGCGATCGGAATGGCCTTGACGTGACGGAATAGCCAGCCGACCAGCGGCGAGCGGAAAATCCGGTGATCCATGACAAAGCGGATCGGCCGCGGACTTTCCGACATGATCACAATGGCATCGACGAAACTCACGTGATTGCACACCAGCACGGCCGCCCCGTGCTCGGGAATGCGCTCGGCGTTCACGAGCCTGATCCGGTAGAACGTATGCACGAGAATCCACGCGAGAAAGCGCAGCAGGAACTCGGGCACGAGCGAATAGATATACACGGCCACCACGATATTGAGCAGCGCCGTGGTGAGAAACAGCCCCGGAATGCCCACGCCCGCCGACGTCAATCCCACGGCCATCAACGCCGACACGATCATGAAAAACGAGTTGAGGATGTTGTTCGCGGCAATGATGCGCGCGCGGTGCGTCGGCTGGCTGCGCGACTGGATAAGCGCGTAGAGCGGCACGCTGTAGAACCCGCCGAACATGGCGAGCAGGAACAGGTCGCCCAGGATGCGCCAGTGCACGCCGATCTGAAGAAACTCGCCGACTCCCATCAGATGACCGGCCGGCGCGATACCGTGGCTGGCAAAAAACAGGTCGATGGCAAAGACGCTGATGCCGATGGACCCAAGCGGAACAAGTCCAATCTCGACCCGGCGCTTCGAGAGCTTTTCGCACATTAGTGAACCGATCCCGATACCGATCGAAAACGTGCCGAGCAGCACGGTCACGACATCCGGATTCGCCGACAGCACGTCCTTCGCGAAGTTGAAAAACGACGTGAGAAACGTCGCGCCGACGAACCACAGCCACGAAATCCCGAGCAGGCTCAGGAACACGGTGCGGTCCTGACGCGCAAGCGCGAGGTTGCGCCACGTCTCGCTGAACGGGTTCCAGTTGATCTTGAGATCGGGCTGCAGCGCCGCCGTTTTCGGCACGAAACCCGACGCGACGCGCCCAATCAGCGCAACCGTCACGCAGCACGCGGCGAGCAACATGGCGCCATGCTCCGTCAGCCCCGCCGCTGCCCCGCCGATGATCGTCCCGATCAGGATAGCCACGAACGTACCCATTTCGACCAGCCCATTGCCGCCTACAAGTTCGGACGGCTGGAGATGCTGCGGCAGATAAGCGTATTTCACGGGCCCGAACACCGTCGAATGGACACCCATCAGGAACGTGCAGACATAGAGCAGCGGCGCGCTGTGCAGCATGAAACCCGCGCCGCCGATCAGCATCACGACGATTTCGAACGTTTTCACAAAACGTGTGAGCGTGGCCTTGTCGTATTTATCGGCGACCTGGCCCGATGTCGCGGAAAAGAGTACGAACGGGATGATGAAGATCGCGGAGATCAGGAAGGCCGCGGTCTTCGGATCGACGCCTGAAAAGCGCGCAGCCTGAAACGTGACCAGCGACGTAAAACCGACTTTGAAGACGTTGTCGTTGAGCGCCCCGAGAAATTGCGTCCAGAAAAACGGCGCGAAACGGCGTTCGCGCAACAGGCGGAATTGACCGTCGCCATGTTGAGCCTTGGCCGCTTTCGCGCGCAGTGATGCGGATGATTCGCTCATGGATTATTGGAGTTGGTCGCTGAGAGAGTGTTGGCGCTTGAGGTTCCAGATACGACCGCGACGGTCCGCCCGGCCCATGTTCGTATAAAACCCAAGGGGCGAAAAAAATGCGCGCCGCTCTGGCGCGCATTTTTGCGTGACGTTGTGATGCGCTTCGTCCGGGTTACCGCAACTCGCGCAACGCTCGGATCAGCGCGCTTCTTCTTGCTGCTCCGGCCAGTCACGGATGTAGGCCTTGAGCATCTTGTTCTCGAATCCCTGCTCTTCCACCACGGCCTTGGCGACGTCATAGAAAGAAATCACGCCCATCAGCACGTTTTTTTCCATCACCGGCAGGTAACGAACGTGATGCTCGAGCATCATCCGGCGCACCTCGTTCACGTCCGTTTCCGGTGTACATGTGATCGGATGGTCATCCATGACCTTGCGGATGGTGGATGTGCCCACACTGCCGCCGTTCTCGCTTAGCGTGAGGATGATCTCCCGAAACGTCAGCATGCCGGCGAGATCGCCGTATTCGATCACCACCAGTGAACCAATGTCGTGTGACGCCATTGTGTTGATCGCTTCGTGCAGCGGTGTATCGGGCGTTACCGTGAAGAGCGCGTTGCCCTTGACGTTCAAAATGTCGCTGACTCGCATGATTGTCTCCTCGCGAAAAGCCTGAATATCTGTCGATCCTAGCGGAAAGACACTTAAAAAGAAAGCGCGCAAGAACCCCGTGTTTTGTCTGCAAAAGCACGCGGGGCGGGCTTTTGCACCGGGTCGGCGCATACCGGGGCGCCGCTGCCGTTGCCACGCCTGGCGTCGAGCACCAACGCTGGCGTCTACCCCAAGTTTGTCCGGCCACACCCGATGTTACGATAAATGACTCTTTCTCATGGTAGCCCGCCCACGATGCCCGCCAACCGCTTCGACACGCTCGTGCTGCACGCCGGCGCCGCGCCCGACCCTACCACCGGCGCTCGCGCCACGCCGATCTACCAGACCACGTCGTTCTCCTTTCACGACACCGATCACGCCGCTTCGCTCTTCAACATGGAGCGCTCAGGACACGTCTATTCGCGCATTTCGAACCCGACAGTCGCCGTGTTCGAGGAGCGCGTCGCCGCGCTGGAGGGCGGTGCGGGCGCGATCGGAACCGCGAGCGGCCAGGCCGCGCTGCATCTTGCGATCGCGACGCTGATGGGCGCGGGCTCGCACGTGGTTGCATCGAGCGCGCTTTATGGCGGCTCGCACAACCTGCTTCACTACACGCTGCGGCGCTTCGGTATCGACACCACGTTCGTGCCGCCGCACGATCCCGACGCGTGGCGAGCGGCCATTCGGCCCAACACGCGCCTGCTGTTTGGCGAAACGCTGGGAAACCCCGGTCTCGACGTGCTCGACATCGAGACGATCGCGGAAATCGCGCATTCGAATCACGTGCCCTTGCTGGTGGATTCAACCTTCACCACGCCTTATTTGCTCCGCCCCTTCGACCATGGCGCCGACTTTATCTATCACTCGGCGACGAAATTCCTGGGCGGCCATGGCACGACGATAGGCGGCGTACTGGTGGACGGCGGCACATTCGACTTCACGACGACCGATCTCTTTCCCGAATTCACCGAACCCTACGACGGTTTCCACGGCATGGTCTTCGCCGAAGAAAGCACCGTTGCGCCGTTCCTGCTGCGCGCCCGTCGCGAAGGATTGCGCGACTTCGGAGCCTGTCTGCATCCGCAAGCCGCATGGCAGCTCTTGCAGGGCATCGAAACCTTGCCGTTGCGAATGGAGCGGCACGTCGCCAACACGCGAAAGGTAGTCGAATTCCTGCTCGCGCATCCTGCCGTGGAAGGCGTGGCTTATCCGGAACTCGAAAGCCATCGCGACTATGCGCTCGCAAAACGCCTGCTGCCGCGCGGCGCGGGCGCTGTGTTCAGCTTCGATCTTCGCGGCGACGTAGCGGCGGCACGGCGCTTCATCGAAGCGTTGACGCTGTTCTCGCATCTTGCCAACGTCGGCGATGCACGCTCCCTCGTTATCCACCCCGCTTCAACCACGCATTTCCGCATGGACGCCGCTGCCCTCGCCGCAGCGGGGATTGCGCCGGGACGTATCCGGCTGTCGATCGGGCTGGAAGATCCTGACGATCTCATCGACGACCTCAAACGCGGGCTCAAGGCATCGCAAAAGGCATCGCCGAGTGCCAGCGGGAGCCGCGCATGATGCTCGACGTCGATGGTGCTTCGGCCTACGCCTACACCGGCGGCCACGCGTTCGAGCCGGGGCGTCCAGTGGCCGTGTTCGTGCACGGCGCACAACACGATCACAGCGTCTGGGCACTGCAGACGCGCTACTTTGCCCATCACGGCCTGAACGTGCTCGCCGTTGACCTTCCCGGTCACGGCCGCAGTGCGGGTCCGGCGCGGCGAAGCATCGCAGCGCTCGCGGACTGGCTTGTCGCGCTGCTGGACGCCGCCAAGCTCAGCGAAGCAATGCTGATTGGCCACAGCATGGGCTCGTTGATTGCCCTTGATTGCGCCGCGCGCTATCCGTCGCGCGTCACGCGTCTCGTGCTTCTCGCCACCGCGTTCCCGATGACCGTATCCGACACGCTTCTCGACGCCGCCCGCGACCGCGAACCCGAGGCCATCGACATGGTCAACCAGTGGTCGCACTCGTCGATCGCCGCAAAACCGTCGTGCCCTGCGCCGGGCTTTTGGCTGCATGGCGCCAACCAGCGCCTGATGGAGCGCGTGGCCGTGCGGGGCGAGGCGCATCTCTTTCTCACCGATTTCAACGCCTGCAACGCCTATGCGGACGGACTCGAACGGGCAGCGGCATTGCGTTGCCCGGTACAAATCATCGCCGGACGCCACGATGCAATGACGCCTCCGCGCGCTAGCCGCGCACTGATCGACGCGATGCAGCGCGCGGACGTCTCGGTCGAAACGGTCACGCTCAATGCCGGACACGCCCTGATGAGCGAACAACCCGATGCGACCCTCTCCGCATTATTCAGGTTTGCGACGCGATCGGCTTAGGTAACAGATCACTTTGGGGTCATGAAACAGGCTCGTGAAACAAGCTCATGAAACAAGCCTAACCACCCTCGCCCCGATGCGCCATTAGCCGGATGGGAGGGGGTCCCCCACTCTTTCCGGATCCGTATCCGGATCAGTTCGAATCGCAGTTGCGCACCAGCCTTAATCGCCGGAGAATGAATCTTGCTGAGCCGCTGCTGGAAACGCTCGACAAGGAGACTGTCATGGCCCAAACCGCACATTCCGATCACTTCGCGAGCTTCGCCGAGTTCTATCCGTACTACCTCGAGGAGCACCGCAATGTGGTGTCGCGCCGGCTGCATTTCATCGGTTCACTGGGGGTGATCGGCTGCCTCGCCATGGCCATCGCCACGGGCGACTGGCTCTGGCTTCCCGCTGCCGTGATTTGCGGCTACGGCTTCGCCTGGGTCGGCCATTTCTTCTTCGAGAAAAACCGCCCGGCCACCTTTCGCCACCCGCTCTACAGCCTGATGGGCGACTGGGTCATGTTCAAGGACATCTGCATCGGCAAGATTTCGCTTTAGGCTGGATCAAGACGCTTCAGGCAGTTTGATGTGGCATAGCCCCCGCCCCTTGCGCCTCGCGTGCGCCTTCCTGACGAGAAGCCGCACGCGCCGCCAGCAACGTGGCCAGCGTGACGTCGAGTTTCTCGTTGCTCAGGGCGTTCATCAATGCGGCACGGTCGATATGCGATGAATCGAGGCGCAACTGATAATCCAGTTCTTCGCGTTCGATCACGAAGAGGTCGAACAAGCTAGCCACCGTGATTTGTTGCGGATTGGCGATCAGCACATAACGCGGCACCCGAAGGTTCTCCAGCCTCGCAATCCACTCCAAGGCATCGAGCTTGCGGACCAGGCGCATGGAAGTATCCATGTCACAACGCAGCATCCGTGCGAGTTCGAGCGCCGTGTAACCCGGCAGGCCGGCTTCACGCGCTTGCGCGAGGCGCGCGAGCAATTCGAGGGCATCGAGCAGATCGCTACCCGGAAAATCAGTTCGATGAAACTGGCCGATGCGAATAGCCGGCAACGCCGACGTGAGCATTGCGCCGATCAGCGTGATCATCCAGCACAGATAGACCCATAACAGGAACACGGGCAACGCCGCGAACGCGCCATACACAGCGGTGTAAGTCGGAATACGGCGCACGTAATAACCGAACCCACGCTTCGCCAGTTCAAACGCGATAGCCGCGACGAGTCCGCCGACCAGCGCATCGCGCCACTCCACTTTGCAATTCGGCAGGAACACATAGAGCATCGAGAACGCCAGCACCGTGAACGGCACCGATGCGCTCGCGAGCGCCCACTCGACCACTGGCGGCATGAGATTGTGCGAGCCGGCAAATGCAATGGACTGCGCGAACAGGTAGGACGAGGTCGACAAGCTCACGCCAAACAGGATGGGCCCGAGCGTGATGATGGCCCAATAGACCAGGATGCGTTGAGCCAACGGCCGCGATTTGCGCACCCGCCAGATCACGTTGAACGCGGATTCGACGGTCATCATGGTCATCACGGACGTAACGAACAAGATGATCATGCCGACCGTGGTTAGCCCTTTTGCCTTCGCTGCAAACTGGTTCAGGTATTTGAAGATCTGGCTGTTGATCTGCGACGGCATCAGGTGCGCGGCAAGAAAATCCTGCAACGACATCTGAAACGACGCGAAGATCGGAAACGCGGTGAACAACGCGAACGCGACCGTCGCAAGCGGCACGAGCGATAACACGGTGGTAAATGTCAGGCTGCCGGCCACCTGCGGCACGCGATCCTCACCCGTTCGACGTGCGACGAATCCGGCGAGCCGCTTCGTTGTGTCGAGATCGATGGGAAACTTCAACAAGAATCTCTCTCCTTCAATTGTTACAACAGATCCGCGATGCAGCTTGAATAGCGGGCAAAACCACGCCAAAAAGTCACGCTCACGCACCCGATCCTTATAATACCCGTTCACCGAAAAGGCTCATGAACGACATTCTCGTGCTCTATTACAGCCGCAACGGCGCCACTCGCGAGCTCGCCCAGGCGATCGCTCAAGGCGTTGACAGCGTGCCCGGCATGCAGGCGCGCGTGCGCACCGTGCCTCCTGTCTCCACCGTTTGCGAAGCCACGCAGGCGGATATTCCCGCCGACGGTCCGCCCTACGCCGAAGTCCGCGACCTCGAGGAATGCGCCGGGCTCGCGCTCGGATCGCCCACGCGCTTCGGCAACATGGCGGCGCCGCTGAAATATTTCCTCGACGGCACCTCGCCTCAGTGGCTGTCCGGCACGCTGGCCGGCAAACCCGCCAGCGTGTTCACCGCCACGGGCAGCTTGCACGGCGGGCAGGAAACCACCCTGCTTTCCATGATGCTGCCCTTGCTTCACCACGGCATGCTGATCGTGGGCATTCCGTACACCGAGCCGAAGCTGACCACCACGCAAACCGGGGGCACGCCTTATGGCGCGTCCCATTTTGCCCGCGCTGAAACGGCCGAAAGTGGTATCTCCGCCGACGAAAAAACGCTGGCCATTGCGCTCGGCGCACGCTTGGCCCACACGGCGCTCAAGCTTCAGCGCGGCGCCTGATGACCACTACGCCCGCTATGGACCCAGCCAGGGCACAGCCCGGCTTTGCACTCGGCGCGCTGTTCAGCCTGATTGCGCTGATTGCGTTGTCGCTTGCGTGGGAGCTTTGGCTCGCACCGCTGCGCCCGGGCGGCTCCGCGCTCGCGCTCAAGGCGATCCCGCTGCTGTTCGCGTTGCGCGGCACACTCAGGCGCAACGTGTACACGCTGCAATGGGCGTCGATGCTCGTGCTGCTGTACCTTGCCGAAGGTGTCGTGCGCGGCATGACGGACAGCGGATTATCCGCACGCCTTGGCTGGCTCGAAGCGCTGCTCGCCCTTGCGTTCTTCGTCTGCGCGCTTGGCTTTGTCGCGCCGTTCAAACGCGCCGCGCGAGCTGCGAAGCGAGCCGCCGCTGCGACGCCTTCAGCACCCGACGGCAATCGTTTGTAGCACGGAATCGTTCGCGTGAACGAGACCTATGCCGTGAGGCCAGGGTTCGCCCGGCTTAACGTTACGCGATACTGTGTCACCTGTCGTCCACGCTACTGCCATCGAAATTCATGACTGCATCCGACCGTTCACGTTATTTTGTAGACGCCTGCATCGAGGCGATCGGCGCTGCCCATGTGCTGACCGACACGCACGACACCGCGCCGTTTCTCACTGACTGGCGCAAGCGTTACCGCGGCGAAACATGCGCCGTGGTGCTTCCCGGCACCACCGAACAGGTCGCGAAAGTCGTGCAGCTCGCGCGCGAGTTTCGCGTCCCTATCGTGCCGCAAGGCGGCAACACGGGTCATTCCGGCGGCGCGACGCCGGACGCCAGCGGCACGCAAGTGGTTATCAGCTTGCGCAGGCTGAACCGGATTCGCGACGTCGATCCGCTCAACAACACCATCACAGTGGAAGCCGGTGTGATCCTCGCCGACATCCAGGCGCGCGCCGAACAGCAACAGCGTCTCTTTGCGCTGAGTCTCGCCGCTGAGGGCAGTTGCACGATCGGCGGCAATCTGTCCACGAACGCCGGCGGCACTGCCGTTCTGCGCTACGGCAATACGCGCGAGTTATGCCTCGGGCTGGAAGTGGTGACGCCGCAAGGCGAGATCTGGGACGGTTTGCGCGGGCTGCGCAAGGACAACACCGGCTACGATCTGCGCGACCTGTACATCGGGGCTGAAGGGACGCTCGGGATCATCACCGCCGCCGTGATGAAACTGCATCCGGCACCGGTCGCGCGCGTGACGGCGCTGGCCGCCGTAGCTTCACCCCAGGCCGCGCTCGATTTCCTTGCCACCGCACAACGTTACGCAGGTCCGTTGCTGACCGGCTTCGAACTGATGTCGGATTTTTCGCTGCATCTGGTGACCACGCATTTCCCGCAGATGCGTTATCCGTTCGACAAGAAACATGGCCAGACCGTGTTGCTCGAATTGTCGGACAGCGAGAGCGAGGAGCACGGCCGCGCTTTGTTCGAACGGCTGATGGAACATGCCATGGAGCAAGGCCTGGTCGAGGATGCGGTCGTTGCGGAGAATTTGTCGCAGTCGCAGGCGTTCTGGAATTTGCGCGAACACATTCCGCTCGCGCAGTCCGTGGAAGGACTCAACATCAAGCACGATATTGCGGTGCCTATTTCACGTATCGGGCATTTCATCGAGGAAACCAACGCGCTTATCGCCAAGCTGATACCGGGTGTGCGCATGGTGACGTTCGGTCATCTCGGCGACGGTAATCTGCATTACAACGTGCAGGCGCCGGAAGGCGTCGATCCAAAAAGCTTTCTCGCCGAATTCCAGACGCCGGTCAATGCGCTCGTCTACGAGCGCGTGCACGCGCATCGCGGCAGCATCAGCGCGGAGCACGGGTTGGGACAATTGAAGGTAGAAGAAGCCATGCACTACAAATCCCCGGTGGAAGTGCGACTCATGCGCGCGCTCAAGACAGCGCTCGACCCCGAGAACCTGATGAATCCGGCGAAGGTCTTGCCGGATGTGCACGCGCTTCGTGCGTCGCGCGTGTCCTAACCGAACCGTACTGAGGAGATAAGCGCCGTGAAGATTCGCGTTCTGTCCGACCTGCATCTCGAACACGATGAACCGCTCGCCATTCCGTACGCGCAGGCCGATCTCGTCGTGCTGGCCGGCGACATCCACAATCACGCGGAAGGTCTGCGCTGGGCGGCGGAAAACTTCGACTCGCAGATACCTGTCGTTTATGTGCCGGGCAACCACGAGTATTACGACGGTGAGTTTGGCGCACTTGAAAGTGCTATGCAGGACGCTGCGCGCAGCTTGCCCAACGTGCATTTTCTGAACAACACCACTCTCACCGATCGATACGGCAAATGGCGCGTGCTCGGCACCACGCTGTGGA
The DNA here is from genome assembly GCF_030464885.1 of Caballeronia sp. SEWSISQ10-4 2. GTDB lineage: Bacteria > Pseudomonadota > Gammaproteobacteria > Burkholderiales > Burkholderiaceae > Caballeronia. The sequence continues at coordinate 87,291 of NZ_JALPRJ010000027.1, forward strand.
CGGATTTTGCGTTATTCGGAGCAAGTGCTGAGGCGATGCGCGAGTCTATCGAAGCGGCCGAGCGCGTGATGGTCGACTTTCGGGGCGTGATCCAGGTTGCGTGGCCGGAGCCGGAAGACGAACCGCGCTCGTTTAGTCCGGGCGATTCGCTGGCGCTGCACCAACAGGCTCTGGCATGGCTGGAACATGAGCTTGCGAAGCCCTTCGACGGCAAGACGATTGTCGTCACGCATCACGCCCCGCTCAAACAGAGTCTGGCTGAAAAGTTCGCGACGGACCGGGCATCGGCAGGTTTTGTGAGCGATCTGCCCTCGCTCGTGCGCGCGCCGGTCGCACTGTGGGTTCATGGCCACACGCACACGGCATTCGATTACGTCGCTGAGGGAACGCGCGTGATCTGCAATCCGCGGGGGTATCGCGACCGACGCACAGGGGCGCCTGAAAACCCGTCATTCGAATGGGACAAGGTGGTCGAGATTTGAGCGGCACACGCGACGAACTGCGAGGCGCGCTTTCGGGCAAAAGCACGTCAAAGACGCGCTGCCGGGCGCAAATCGTCACACCAAATGTGCCGCTACCCGAGCGGCGTTAAAGCCGGCCCCATTAACCGCAAACATGCAAAAAGACCGATAAATCGGTCTCTTTTTTTCAACGATCCGACGAATCTCGCGATTGACGATTCTTGCGCTCGTCGATGCGGATGGGGATCAGGCGCGCGCGTTTCGCATTCTCACGGGCCGTACGCAGCAGTTCACGGGTAGCGGGCACGGCGATCAGAGCCAGCAGTGCGTAGATGGCGATCATCAGCGGCGTATTCATAACTTCCTCGGATTTTGTCGAAATCGGTAAATAGTGAATCTGTGAAGCAAAGAGACAATTCACAAGCTATCAAGATGCGGCTGAAATAGACGTAAGCAAGTGTTGCGACGCGGCAAGATCATGAAAATGCCAATCGGCTTAGTCCCATTCTCCTGCTCATAAGCTTACGACGCCACAAATTCCTGCAATGATTTTTCGTCGGCGGCGAGTGCGGCAGGCAACTCACTGCGCAAAAATTCCACCCAGGTGCGGATTTTCGCGTCCAGATATTGACGTGATGGATACAGCGCGAAGACGTTGAGCAACTGCATGGTGTACTGCGGCAAGACGCGCACCAATGTTCCTGCACGCAATGCAGGCAACGCGGACGAGGTCGGCAATATGCCAACCCCCATGCCCTCGCTGATGGCCACGGCCATGGCTTCAGCCACGTTTACCGTAAAAGTCGCCGGACCCAGAGTGATGGTTTCCTGGCCGTTCGGGCCATCGAAGGTCCATTTGTTCGGCGGAAACGCAGGCGTGATGAGTTGCAGGCATGTGTGTTTCACCAGATCCGACAGCACATGCGGCACGCCGTGTTGCTGGATATAAGCCGGTGATGCGCACGCAATGCTGAACGCGCCGCCCAGCCGCTGCGAAACCAGCCCGGAATCGGGCAGTTCGGTGCCAAGCACGATCGATACGTCAAACCCTTCATCCAGCAGATCAGGCACACGCTGCGCAAGCGTCAGGTCTATCTGCACCGACGGATGCAACGTCTGATAGCGCGAAATCATCGGCACGATGTAATGCTGGCCGATGCCCGCCATGGTGTGCACCTTGAGCTTTCCGGACGGCTTCGCGTGAGCATCGCCGGCTTCGGCTTCCGCCTGATCGACGTACGCAAGAATCTGCTCGCAACGCTGCAGATAACGCTCGCCCGCCTCGGTCAGCGCAATCCGGCGCGTGGTCCGGTTGAGCAAGCGGGTACGTAAATGCGCTTCGAGATCGGAGACGGCGCGCGATGCATAGGCCGTGGTCGTGTTCAGGTGCTGAGCCGCAGCGGTAAAGCTGCCGGCTTCCACGACCCGCGAAAACACGCGCATGTTTTGAAGCGTATCCATGAGCCTTGAGTCTCGTTCAGGTGATGTCGCCATTGTTGCCGCATTGTTACGCCCTAAGCAACGATGATTAACTCATAACCCGCAACAATGCTTTGTATTTTTATCGGTTACTCACCAATACGGGCAAAAATATAATTCTGGTCTGTGTCTCAATCCAATTTGAGAAATAATTTTGCTAGATCGCACGATCAGAAACACCATCATCCCGATGGTTCTTACATTTATTTTAACAATAGCAGGTTGCGCGAGCACTAAAAACGTCGGTCCCGAAGATACCTTGAAGGACGCGTCGTCGCTCGATGCCGGCGCGACGCTGCGCGCGGCTAACGCCGATGCGGCATGGCCGGCATCGACCTGGTGGCGCGCCTACAACGATCCCCAGCTCGACGCGTGGGTTGCGCGCGCGCAGGCCGGGAGTCCGACGCTCGGGCTGGCCGCTGCACGCGTGCGCGAAGCGCGTTCGCTAACTGGCGTGGCGCTTGCGGCTCTCGCGCCGCAAGTCGATGGATCGCTTGCGATCGACCGTAAGCAGTGGCCGGAAAATCACTATTACGGTCCGGGTACCTTCAACGACGTCAACACCTGGAACAACACGGCCGCGCTGCAACTGTCTTATAACCTCGACCTCTTTGGCCGCGATGAGAACGCGGCCAAACGCGCGCTGGACGCGACCCACGCGAGCGCCGCCGATGCCCGCGCCGCGCAACTCGAACTCGAAGCAAACGTGGTGCGGGCGTACATCGGCTTGTCGCAGGGATTCGCGTTGCGCGATATCGCTCAGTCGACGCTCGAGCAGCAGCAGAAAATCGCGGCGCGGGCACGTCGGCGGCTGCAGGGCGGGATTGGCACGCAGCTCGAAGTTGCCCAGGCGGAAGCATCGTTGCCGGACTACGAGCGTCAATTAGAGACCTATGACGAAGCCATCGCGCTCTCCCGCAACCAGCTTGCGGCGCTTGCCGGCGCAGGCCCGGGTGCGGGCGATTCGATCACGCGTCCCGTGTTGTCGCTGGCAACGCCGCTCGGCTTGCCGTCGGCTTTGCCGGCCGAGCTGATCGGACGCCGCCCGGATGTGGTCGCGGCGCGCTGGACGGTGGCGGCGCAAGCGCGGGGTATCGATGTCGCGAAGGCGCAGTTCTATCCGAACATCAACTTGATGGCGTCGCTCACGCAAATGTCCGCGGGCGGTGCGCTGCTGACCTTCCTCACCGGTAATGGCAGCGGTTGGAGTGCGGGGCCCGCCGTGACCCTGCCGATTTTCGAAGGCGGACGGCTGCGCTCGCAACTCGGGGCGGCATCGGCGCAATACGACCAGGCGGTCGATCACTACAACGCAACGCTCGTCGCCGCTTTACGCGATGTCGCCGATCAGGTCGTGCGGCTCCAGTCGCTCGATCGTCAGCTCGACGCTTCGGGCCGTTCGGTCGCGGCTGCGCAGAAGAGTTATCGGCTGGCTGACGAGGGGTATCGGCGCGGCTTGACCGATTACCTCAACGTGCTCGTCGCGCAGACCCAGTTGCTGCGCGCGCAGGACGGCGAGGCGCGCGTGCGTGCCGAACGGCTCGAGGTCTATGCGACGTTCTCGGCGGCGTTGGGTGGCGGAATCGATAGTTCCAGCGATAGCCCCGCCGATCTCGATACCCAGATGAAACCCGCAAAGCACATCGGGCCATTCGCGGGGCATAGAGAAACGTCGTCCGCCGACCGGAGCGAGTGACCATGTCGACACCCTCTTCCCCGCTAAACCGCCCGCACCCGCTGCTGGCAGACTGGGCGCTCACCGACGGCCTTGCGTGGATTCACATCTTCAAGACCGTGCTGGCGGCGTTCCTGGCGCTGTGGATCGCGATGCGGCTCGATCTGCCGCAACCTCGCACCGCGATGACGACGGTGTTTATCGTGATGCAGCCGCAAAGCGGCATGGTGCTGGCGAAAAGTTTCTACCGTTTCTGCGGGACGCTCGTCGGGCTCGTGGTGATGCTCGTGTTCATCAGCCTGTTCTCGCAAGAACCGGTTCTGTTCCTGACGGCGACGGCGCTCTGGGTCGGCATCTGCACGGCGGGCGCGGCGCGTAATCGCAATTTTCGCTCGTATGGTTTCGTGTTGTCGGGTTATACGGCCGCGCTCATTGGCGTGCCGGTCGCGCAGCATGCCGACGCCGCATTCCTGACCGCGATGACGCGAGTAGCCGAAGTGTCGCTCGGCATCGTGTGTTCGGGCGCGGTCGGCGCGCTCGTCTTTCCACGGCACGCCGGGAGCCAAGTCAGGGCGACCGTGCGGCGGCGCTTCACGGCGTTCGTGGATTACGTGTCGAAGGCGTTGGGCGGAGGAGTCGAACGTTCGCAGATCGAGCGCATCAATGCGGCGTTTGTCGCGGATGTGGTCGGGCTCGAAGCGGCACGCAGCGTGGCCGTGTTCGAAGATCCCGGCACGCGGATGCGCAGCGGCCGGGTCGCGCGCCTGAACGGCGAATTCATGAGCGTGTCCACGCGCTTTCACGCGCTGCATCAGTTAATGAACCGGCTGCGGGTCAACGGCGCCACGATGACCGTCGACGCTTTGGAACCGTACTTCCGCGAAGTCGCGCCCTTGCTGAGCGCAGCAGGCGCACCGGTGGAGAAAGCCGCCGATGCCGCCCACGCCGCAGCGCAACTAGATACGTTCAAAGCCGCGCTGCCGAAGCGCATCGGGGCGACGCGGCGCACGCTCGATCCAGCCATCGATCTGCTCGAATTCGATACCGCGGCCGAGTTGCTATATCGATTCGTCGATGACCTGCATGCCTATACGCAAACCTACGCGTCGCTTGCCGTGCCCACGCATGAACGCGAGCACCCCGTCACGCGATATGTGCCGAAGACCAGCATGCTTGCGGCGAGCGTTTCCGGACTGCGAGCGTTCATCGTCATCCTGATCTTGAGCGGCTTCTGGATCATGTCGGCGTGGCCGAGCGGCGGCACGGCCGTGCTGGACGCCGCGGCGGTGATCGCGCTGGCGTCGTCGTCGCCGCGTCCCACGCAAATGGCTTTCCAGATGGCCGGCGGCACGGCGCTCGCGACCGTCGCGGGAATGATCGTGGTGTTCGCGCTGTATCCGCGAATAGACGGGTTTGTGCTGCTGTCAGCCGCGCTCCTGCCTTTTCTGATGCTCGGCGTGTTCATCAGCACGCGGCCGGGCATGACGGGTGTGGGCGTCGGTTATTGCATCTTCTTCTGCTTTCTCGCCGGTCCCGACAACGTCATTCAGTATGACCCGTCGGGCTTCATCAACGACGCCATCGCGCTCGTCATCTCCATGCTGATCGCTTCGATGGCATTTGCCGTGCTGCTGCCCACTGACGCGCCGTGGCTGCGCCGTTTGCTGCTGCGCGAATTGCGGCGGCAAGTGGTGACAGCAAGCAAGGGCCGTCTGACCCGGCTCGCGATGCGTTTTGAGAGCGGCACACGTGATCTGCTTTCGCAAATCGACGCGCTCGTCGCCGGCCGCGAGGATCTGCAGCGCGAAGCGTTGCGCTGGCTGTTCGCGGTGCTTGAAGTGGGACACGCGGTAATCGATCTGCGTACTGAGCTAGGCCGCTACAGCACCGGCACTGACGCAGCATCGCGTGATTCGATCAGGCAGGCGCTGCATCAGGTAGCCCGTCTCTTCGACCACCCTGGCCCACAGCGCTTCGATGCGGCGTTATCGGCGACCTCCATCGCCATCGACAATCTGCGCGCTGAGCTCGATACCGTGCGCGAGCCTCGCGAGGAACGCGAGGCACGCCATCGGTTGCAACGGATGTCGAGTCATCTGCATTTCATCCGCACGGCCTTGCTCGATCCGCAATCGCCGTTAAGGGCATTTAATCAGCACGAAGGAGCGCTCCATGCCGCGTGATATCGCCATTCTCGATGCCTACGTGCCGGCGATCCTGCTGCTGTTTATCGCGGGCGGCTTGCTGACCTGGCTCATCGACCGCGTGCTCGCGCTGACCGGTTTATATCGCGTGGTGTGGCATCCATCGCTGTTTCGCGCGTGTCTGCTCGTGTGTACGTGCGGCCTGCTTGGGCTCGCGGTTTATCGCTGACCTATAGCTGAAAAATTGTTGAAGGACTAAAGAAGCACCATGATCATCAGGAAAATTTTCGGCATCTTCATGACGGCGCTGATTTTTGCAGCGGCTTTTCTGATCGGGCGCGTGCTCTGGGTGCATTACATGGACCAGCCGTGGACCCGCGACGGCCGCGTGCGCGCCGACGTGATCAACGTCGCACCCGATGTATCGGGCGCGGTCGTGACCATGCCCGTGACCGATAACCAGTTCGTCCACAGGGGCGATCTGTTGATGGAAATCGATGCGTCGCATTACAAGATCGCCGTCGAGCAGGCACGGGCTACGGTCGCCGCCCGCAACGCGGATCTGCGCATGCGTCGCGACGACGCCGCGCGCCGTGCCGATCTGGATAACGAAGTGGTGTCGAAGGAGTCACGCGATAACGCCACGCAGACTGCATCCGGCGCCGCCGCGAACTTGCAGCAGGCGCAGGCTGCACTCGACGCCGCCGAGCTCAATCTCGCCCGCACCAAAGTGTTTGCGCCGGTGGACGGCTACGTGACGAACCTCAACGTGCATCGCGGCGACTACGCGACGACGGGCGCAGCGAAGCTCGCTATCGTCGATAGCCATTCGTTCTGGGTCTATGGATACTTCGAGGAGACGAAGCTGCCGCGTGTGCGTATCGGCGATAAAGCCGAGATGCGGCTGATGAGCGGCGGCGTGTTGAAGGGCCGCGTGGAAAGCATTTCGCGCGGCATCTATGACCGCGATAATCCGCAAAGCCGCGAGTTGCTCGCCGATGTGAACCCCACGTTCAACTGGGTGCGGCTGGCGCAACGGGTGCCGGTGCGCATACGTATCGATGAAGTTCCGGCAGACGTGATGCTGTCTGCGGGAACGACATGTACGGTGACGGTGGCGCCCTCTGGCAAATAACGAGGTCTACAGCGATTCGAACGTCTCGCTCGTCGTATCGATGACCATCAATCCCGCCCTCAATCCCGGCTTCACCGTCGGATTCGGAAACACGATGCGCTCCTCGTCGCGCATCACTTCATACCGGTAGTCGCCATCTTCGGCAAGCACCGTGCCGCGTGTGAACGGCGTGAAATTCGCGACATCGCCGGCTACGTGCAGCTTGAACTGCTCGCTCTGTTTATCGATTTGCCCGACAACCGTGAATACTTTGAGCGTGTCGCTGGACGGCGCCAGTGGCGCAACGCCTGCGATCAACCGTCGCAGCGCTGCATCGGAAGCCGCGAAGCGCGTCAGGTCGTTGTGCCCGAACGGTCGCACCTTGCCCAGCTCCAGCGTGCAGGCCAACGCCCCCGATTGCTCCGCGGTGAAATGCGTGAACGTGTTCGACTTCTCACGATGCAGCAACACCGCCGACAATCCCGCGTCCTTCAACCAGTCGAACATCACGCGTGACAACGGTGCACCCGTGTAGGGCAGCAACGCGAATTGCTCGAAGACCGAGGGGCGGATGGCCGTGTGCATATCGATATGCCACTTCGCGTGGGATACGTCCTTGAAGAAGGCACGGGTCACGTTTTCCAACTCGGCCGCACGCGGTGATTCATGACTTGCCGCAAGCTCGAGATAACGGCCGTTGAACAACCGGTTGAGATCGTCGTCGCGATAACGGCACGATGCGCGCATCGCGTCGATGTTGCCGAAGATGATAAGCAGGCGGCTTTTCAACGCCGCTTTGCCACTTGCGATATCCGCGACGAGCATCGAAAGGATCTCAATCGGCGCGGTTTCATCGCCATGAATTCCCGCCGATGCCACTACACTTTGCAGTACCTCGCCCTCTGCGCCCTGTGGTTCAAAGCGCACGATGCCATCGCCAAGCCACGTCCACTTCACGCCCGTCGGCAACGTGCCTTCAGTCAGCGCGGGCTTTTTTCCATCGATGACAAAGTCGAGAAAGTTAGCGAACATGGCCGGCTCAACGCTGGAAGTCATAGATGGCACCCAGTTTCAGAATGCCAGTCAGTGCGTCAAGCGCAGCACGCGATTCATCGAGCAGTTTCAGATCGGCAAGATCGCCCGGCGCGATGCGGTCACGATAATGCGTGTCGATCCAGGCATCGAGTTGCGTGAAGAGCGCGTCGTTCATCCAGACGCCCGGATTCACGGCAACACGCTCTGCTTCGTTCAAGACCACACGCAATCGCAAGCATGCGGGACCGCCGCCGTTCTTCATGCTTTCGCGAAGATCGAAGACGAGCACCTCGTCGATGGACGTTGAACGTGTGTGCAATGAATCGAGGTACTTGGCGACACGCGCGTTCTCACGGCATTCCTGCGGCACCACGAGCACTTGCCGGCCATCGGGCCGTGTGAGCAACTGGCTGTTGAACAGATACGAGGACACCGCGTCTGCCACGCTCACTTCCGCTTCCGGCACTTCGATCGCAGTGAATGCGCCGCCGTGCGCGTGCAGTTTCGCGCTGAGTTGGTCGTAGACGCCGGCCTGGTTCATGAACGCGCGTTGATGGCAAAACAGCGTGTTGCGGTTGCCTACAGCGATCACGTCGTTATGGAACACGCCTGCATCGATGACATCGGGCAGTTGCTGCGCGAACACGGTGGTGTCGTCGCAGAGACCGTGAAGGCGAGCAACCGCGCGGCTTGCTTCAAGCGTCTGACGAGCAGGAAAGCGCTTTGGTTCGGCCGAGCCTTGACCGTATTCGCTGCGTCCGTAGACGAAAAACTCCACGCCCTTCTCGCCGTACTCGTTGCAAAAACGCGTGTGGTTCGCCGCGCCTTCATCGCCCAGTGCAGGCGTGCCGGGTAGTGCGTGATGAATCTTGAAATGCTTCTCGTCGGTGAAAATGGCTGAGAGCGAACGGCGCGTTTCTTCGTGCTCGATCGCGCGATGCAACTTCGTGCTGAGATTGGCAGGGGTGAAATGCACGCGGCCGTCGTTGGTATCCGCCGATGGACTCACCGTCGCTGCGTTCGCGGTCCACATCGCCGAAGCGGAACTTGCGGCAGCCAGCAATTCCGGCGCTTCACGCGCAGCGCGTTCAATCACAGTAGCGTCGTCGCCCGTGAAACCAAGGCTACGCAGCAATTTCAACGACGGCCGTTCAAGCGGCGGCAATACGCCTTGATGAAAACCGAGGTCGGCCAACCGCTTCATCTTGCGCAAACCCTGCTTCGCCGCAGCCTTCGGATTAGCCGCCGATTTCTCGTTGTTGCGCGACGCGACATTGCCGAACGACAGCCCCGCGTAGTTGTGCGTCGGGCCAACCAGCCCGTCGAAGTTCGCTTCGAATGCTTGCATCGTGTGTCCTCAGAACTGAAGGCCGGGCGAGACGCTCGCGGGCATTTGCAACTGGGTGCTTTGGACGGACGCCATCGGATACGAGCAGTAATCCGCTGCGTAGAATGCGCTCGGGCGCTGATTGCCAGACCGCCCGATACCACCGAACGGCGCTGCCGAAGACGCCCCGTTCGTCGGCCGGTTCCAGTTCACAATGCCCGCGCGAATGGTGTGCTGGAAGTGGGTCCAGGCGGCCTCGTCGTCGGCCAGGAGGCCAGCGGATAATCCGTAGGCGGTGTCGTTGGCGCGCTCTATCGCTTGATCGAAAGTAGCGTAGCGCGTGAGTTGCAGCATCGGGCCGAAATGCTCTTCGTCGGGGACGTTGCGCGCGGTCGTGACGTCGATGATGGCCGGCGTGACGAAGCCGAGTTCCGCGGAACGCTGCGTCATTTCGAGCAACGGCTTGCCGCCCGCTTCGATCAATTGCGCCTGCGCCTGCACGAGCTTCGCTGCCGCCCGCGCCGAGATCACGGCGCCCATGAACGGTTGCGGATCGGCATCGAAGGCGCCAGTTTTGATCTTCGATGTCACGTCGATCAAGCGCTTGATGAACCGCTCGCCGAAGGCGTTATCGGGAACGAACAGACGGCGTGCGCACGTGCAGCGCTGCCCCGCCGATAAATACGCCGACTGGATCGTGTGATGCACGGCGGCATCGATGTCCGCGACTTCGGCCACCACCAGCGGATTGTTGCCGCCCATTTCCAGCGCGAGCACGATCTCCGGACGGCCACCGAATTGCCGATGCAACAACGTGCCGGTATCCGAGCTTCCGGTGAAAAACAAACCATCGATCTGCCGATGATTCGCCAGCGCAACGCCTGTCTCCTTCTCGCCTTGCACGAGGTTCAACACGCCCGAAGGCAAGCCAGCCTGCGCCCACAAATCCACTGTCAGCGCGGCCACGCCAGGCGCGAATTCCGATGGTTTGAACACCACCGTATTCCCCGCGATCAACGCCGGCACGATATGCCCGTTCGGCAAATGCCCCGGGAAGTTGTACGGCCCGAACACGGCCACGACGCCATGCGGACGATGCCGAAGTACGGCTATGCCGTCGGCCATTTCCTGACGTTTCTCGCCGGTACGCTCGTGATATGACTTGACGGAGATATCGACTTTAGCGGCCATTGTTGCGACTTCGGTGCGGGCTTCCCACAACGGCTTGCCCGTTTCGCGACCGATGGTGTGAGCGAGCGTTTCCTTGTGCTCGGTCAGCAGCGCCGCGAAACGCCGCGTGATCGCGATACGTTCGTCCAGCGTCAGCGCAGACCACGAAGCGAACGCATGTCGCGAAGAAAGCACGGCGCGGTCAACGTCCTGAGCCGATGCGCTCTGACCCTCCCACACCACTTCGCCGTTACCCGGATTACGCGACGCAAAAGGCGCGCCGCTGCCATCGCTCCACGCGCCATCGATAAACAACTGAGTCGAAATCTTCGTCATGTTCCTTGTCCCTAACTTGCGTTCTTCGTTGCGTTCTTCGGGCGCGGTTGCGATGCCAGCACACGCACCGTATCGCCCTCTTTCACGCGCAAAGCCGCCGCTTCTTCTGCCGTCAGCAGGAAGATACCGTCTTCGGGCACGCCGAACGTCGCGCCACATCGGAAGTCGTCGAGCGACGTATTCGATACCAGGCTGCGGGCCTCGCCATTCTCTTCACGCTCACCTATGCGCACCGACACGAGCACGCTTTCCCGCACCGTGCGCAAGTCCGCTATGTGGCATTCGAGGACTGGGCCGGCATCGAAGATATCGACGTGATTTTCGTACCGCAGCCCTTCCGTTTCGAGCATCTTGCGTGCGGGCATGGTGTCGCGATGCGTCAAGCCAACCGCCGCTTGCGCGTCCTCGGGCAGCATCGCGAGATAAACCGGATAGCGCGGCATCAACTCGGCGAGGAACGACTTTTTGCCGTGCGAGCTGAGATAGTCGGCTGCATTGAAATCGATCTGGTAGAAGTGCGAACCCACCGCTTGCCAGAATGGCGAAGCGCCGCTTTCGTCGAAATGGCCGCGTAACTCAGCGCACAACCGCTCCGGAAACCGCTCGCGAAATTGCGCGATAAACATAAAGCGCGAACGCGACAGCAAACCGCCGACACCCGCCGTGCGATATCGCGGGCTCAGGAACAGCGAACAGACTTCGGCGTACCCGGTGAGATCGTGTGAGATGTTAAGCAGCGACATCTTGGTCCACACGCCCAGATCGCGGCTCGCATGCACGACCGTCGACACACGATAGTTATAAAACGGCTGCTCCAGCCCGACTTCCGTTTCGATACCGCATACGCCCGCAATATCACCCGTCGCGGTGTTTTCCATCGCGAACAGATATCCCGCTTCGTAGGGCTCGGCTTCATCGGCCAGGGTGCGTCGTGCACGCTCTACACGTGCTGTCAATGCATCGCGATCCGGCTTGAAGGTGGTCAGTCCCGGTCCGGTCTCGTGCGCGAGCGCGACGAGCGCGTCGACATCTCCAGGCTGCACGCAGCGGACAACGATCATTGCAATTCTCCCGAAGCCTGATGAAGCGGCACACAGCGCACCGTATCGGAATCTTTCACGCTTAATACCTGGCATAGTTCCGCGGACAGCGGCGCACCGTTCCCACGCGCCGACGGCAGACTGGCCAAAGCGCAACGAAACGCGTGCGCACCCCCGGCCGCGACCAGATACGGCGTGCCGGACACGCCCGCGTCATCTTGCGCGGTCCGCACGGCGCGAACCTCATTCGCCAGCACCGACGCACTACGTTCCACGGCGACGGTCAGAACGGGACCGGCATCGAAGATATCGACGAAACGATCCGGCTCGAAACCCTCTTCCAGATGGATGTCATACGCGAGCAAAGCGCCGTCGTCCGGCTCGCCCAACACGCGCTGCGCTTCGGGCGGTAACAGCGGTACATAAAGCGGATAAGTCGGCATCACTTCCGCGATAAACGTCCGGCTCCGGCCACCCGATTCCAGCTCCACCTGCTCGAAATCGCGCCCGAAGAATTTGCGCCCCACCGCTTCCCAGAACGGCGATACGCCCGCTTCATCGGTCACGCCGAGCATCAGCGAAAAGACGTCGTCGGAGAAACGCTTGCGGTTCGCGGCGACGTACATCATGCGGGCACGCGAGAGCAGATGCGCGGCGGCATCGTGCGTGGCTTCGCGTATTGACGGATCGATGTAGAAGCCCGTCAAGCGGCTCTTGCCCGTAAGCTCATGCGACATGGTGAGCGCGTGGATCTTGCGGTTCACCTTGAGTTCGCGCGAGGCGTGGATCAACGCGTCGTTGCGAAACGCGTAGAACGGTTCCGAATAGCCCGCCGATGCCACGATGCTCGACGTGCCGAGCAATGCGCCCGTCGCTGTGTCCTCGAGCACGAACAGATAAAACTCCTCGCCGGGAAACTCGACTTCTGCGCGAAACGAGTCTTCGGACAGCGCGACGCGCGTTTCCAGCACGCGGCGATCGCGCGGCAGCGAATGCAGCACCGGATGCGCGGCGTGCGCCATCCGTTCGAGCGCGTCGAGATCGGCGAGTCTTGCGGGGCGGACGATTAGCATCGGCGATTCCGTTGGTTTAGAGAAGATGCCGAAGTGCGCACGTTCAATGCGCCACGTCGGCGATAGCCTTTTCGATGCGCGCGAAACCTTCGTCGAGATCGGCCATCGGCATGATCAGCGACGGCGCGAAACGCAGCACGTTCGGCCCGGCGATCAGCATGATTACGCCATGTTTCGCAGCAGCGTTGAGTACGTCTTTCGCGCGGTCCTTGTAGGCATCGGCGAGTTCGGCGCCGATCAGCAGACCCTTGCCGCGAATCTCCTTGAACACCGAGAAACGCTCATCGATACGCTTCAGATGCGCCTTGATCGCAACGCTGCGTTGCTGCACGCCTTCGAGCACCGACGGATCGCTTATAAGCTCGACCACCTTGTCCGCAATCGCCGCGCCGAGCGGATTGCCGCCGTAAGTCGTACCGTGCACGCCGACCTTGAAATGCGCGGCGATCTTGTCGGTGGTCAGCATGGCGCCGATCGGGAAACCGTTGCCCAGCGCCTTCGCGGTCGTGAGAATGTCAGGCGTCACGCCGTAGCCCATGTAGGCGTAGAACGAGCCGGTGCGGCCCACGCCTGTTTGTACCTCATCAAAAATCAGCAGTGCGCCGTGCTGGTCGCAGGCGTCGCGCAGGCCTTGAAGGAACGCCGGATCGGCGGGCAGCACACCGCCTTCGCCCTGCACCGGCTCGACGATCACCGCGCAGGTTTGCGGACCGATCGCCGCACGCGCCGCAGCCAGGTCGTTATACGGAAGATGTGTGATGCCCTGCGGCGTCGGACCAAACCCTTCCGCGTATTTCGGCTGTCCGCCTACGCTAACCGTGAACAAGGTCCGGCCGTGGAACGACTGCGTGAACGAGATAATTTCGACTTTCTCGGGACCGGTGTTGTCGATGGCGTAACGGCGCGCGAGTTTCAGCGCGGCTTCGTTCGCTTCCGCGCCGGAGTTGGCGAAGAACGCACGGTCCGCGAAAGTGAGATTGGTGAGGCGGGTCGCAAGACGCAAGACCGGCTCGTTGGTGTAGCCGTTGCCGATATGCCAGAGTTTCTGGCCTTGATCGTGGAGCACTTTCAGCAGTTCAGGATGCGCATGACCCAGCGCCGTCACCGCGATACCACCAGCGAAATCGACATAATCGCGGCCTTCCGTGTCCCACACGCGGGAACCGAGTCCGCGATCCGGCACGAAATTCGCCGGGGCGAAAAGAGGAACCATCACTTCGTCGAACGTACTGCGCGTTACATTGATATCCGTCATGAACCGCTCCTTTGCTTGTTCGGGTATGCCAGCTTGAGCATCGTTATTGGATGGTAGGCGCGTGCGGACGCCGCGTCTTGCGGGAACGCGACAAGGTTTCATGGTATTCGAGGGGGATGACGCTTTGTGGCGGGGTTTCGGGGGCCAGGTTTGTTTCGTTTGAAAAACAACCCGTCCCCGATTCCGTTCGATCCACTTTCGCCGCGCCGCGGCGTGAATCCACGCTTACTTGAGGCTGCCGGAAAGGAACTGCCGCAGCCGTTCGCTGTTGGGCGTGGTCAGCACCTCGGCCGGCGCGCCCTCTTCTTCCGTGCGGCCCTGGTGCAGAAACATCACATGATTCGACACATTGCGCGCAAAGCCCATCTCATGCGTCACGACGATCATCGTGCGGCCTTCCTCGGCCAGCTTCTGCATCACTTTCAGCACTTCGCCCACCAGCTCGGGATCGAGCGCGGACGTGGGTTCGTCGAAGAGCATCACGTCGGGATGCATGGCCAGCGCCCGGGCGATGGCCACCCGCTGCTGCTGCCCGCCCGACAAATGCGACGGATATTGCTTCTCGACCTTTGGTGCGAGCCCGACCTTCTCGAGACATTCGCGCGCCCGTTCGGTCGCTTCCTTCTTCGATAACCCCAGCACGTGCATCGGCGCTTCCATGACGTTTTCAATCGACGTCATATGCGCCCACAAATTGAAGTGCTGGAACACCATCGCGAGTTTCGTACGCACGCGCTGCAACTGCTTGTGGTCCGCGACTTCGAGATTGCCCATGCGATCGGTTTTCGTGCGCACCGGCTCGCCGTCGACCACAATCTCGCCCGCATTCGGCCGTTCGAGGAAATTGATGCAGCGCAGGAAGGTACTTTTGCCCGAGCCGCTCGACCCGATGATGCTGATCACATCGCCGGCGTTGGCGGAGAGCGAAACGCCCTTGAGCACCTCGTTATCGCCGAAACGCTTGTGGATATCGCGGGCGACGAGTTTGACCGCGGCGTTTTGCGCGGCGGCCGTTGCAGCATTTTGTGCGGATGATTCCAACGCATTCTCCCCGGAAGGTGGGTCTGAGGTTCAGCTTAATGCTGGCCTGAATCTCGGCCCTGTATCGATCATGGCTGCGGATTTTACCGAAAGCCGCCGGCATGCAGGCATAGGGACAAACGCCCTCGCCTGCAAGCGTTCATGGTCAGTCCTTTGCAACCGGCGCCGGCGTCACGGCGCGCACTTGCTGTGCCACGCGGCCATTCGCCATCGCGATGTCAGGACTGGTTTGCAGCATCGGGAGGTATTGAGTGTCGAAGGCGGCGTTGCGGTTCTTCGCGCCGAACATGGCCGTGACCGCGTGTGCCATGTCGATCCGGGCTTCGGGCGTGGCGTCGGTGTCGTCGAGCACGTCATCGAGGGCGGCGATCAGCGTGGATAGCGGGCCAAGCCATTTGTAAGCGCTGCCGTTGATCACGATCTGCAAGAACTCACCGGGCGACACCACGCCGAATTCGGCTTCGTGGCGGGTGCGCAACTCGTCGAGGATGCTACGGTGCAGCGCCAGCAGCGGATGGCGCACGTCCTTGAGAAACGTGGTCGCGGCCGGGTCGGTCATCCTGATGGTCATGGTCATTGTCCCGAAGTGGAAAATGAGCCAAGCCTACACCGTCGTCAGGCCGCGCCCTACATAGCGAATAAAATCGGGCGCGGTCAGCGGCGCGGAAAAGAGCCAGCCCTGCCCGAATTGTGCGCCGCGTGTGTGGAGATAACACGCCTGCTCCTCGCGCTCGATCCCTTCGGCCACCACCTGCACGTGCAGCGTCAGCGCCATGTCGATAATGTGCGACGCCACGCTGCTCGACGCCGCGTCCTGACCGACCGTATCGACGAAAGACTTGTCGATCTTCAGCGCGTCCACCTGGAAATTCTGCAGATGCGACAGGCTCGAATAACCTGTCCCGAAGTCGTCGATATACACCGGATGCCCTGCATCGCGGAACGCCTGGATCACTTCCTTCGCGGCATCGGCGTCGAGAAAACAGCGCTCGGTCGCCTCGATCCGGATTTGCTGCGGCGCGATCTGCGCGGCTGCAAGCGCGGGTGTGAGCCGCTCCAGGAAGCGCCGCGAAGTCAGGTCCGCCGCGCTCAGGTTGATCGACACATACAGCTCTTCATACCGATGCAAAAATTCGCCGAGTTCGAGCAGGACCGTATCGAATACCTGGTCTGTAATCGCCTGGATCAAGCCGCGATGCTCCGCCAGCGGGATGAAATGATCGGGGCGCACGATCCGGTTCTGGTGCTTCCAGCGCACCAGCGCTTCAGCGCCGATGCAACGGCGCGTGGTGAGATCGACTATCGGCTGGTACGCGACGATGAACTGATGGCGGCGCACGGCGTCGCTGAGCTGGCCGAGCGGCGACAGGCGCCGCACCATGAACAGGCCGAGCCACGCGGAGAGCGTCAGGCCGGCCGCGACACCCGCGAGCAGCCAGGTCCAGGGCAGCGCACGCAGACGTTCGACAAACGTCACCTCCGATGTGTCCGGGGCGCTGGCCGCGCTCGTCGATGCATAAGCGCGGCGCGCCGGGTTGGCGTTTTCGGGCATGGCGGTCGCCGCGAATCCGGCTACGGGGAAGTGGGCAAAGAGCCGGGACGGACCCGCAACGGAAGTGTTGGCGATCAGGCGGATCGCGCCCGTGTCGACCATGCGCACAACGTAGTTCTCGAGGGCGGCGGCTTCCCGCGCAGCGGCGACACGTTCGTCCACGCCGGGCGCAAACAGGACGCACAACGCCGCCGGCAGCATCGCCGCGATCAGCACGATGCCAGCCAGGAACGCCACGCGCCCACGGCGTTTAAACGTGTTCATCGTGCGCTTTTCATTTCGCGACGCCCTTTGCGCCGGAATCGCGCTCCATGATCGTTTTAATGCGGCCCCTGATGATGTGTCCATTCGCATGTGCGTTATTGCAACGACCGGGGTCTTCGCGCCGTTCGTCATGTCGATCCTCGTTGACAACAGTTTTCCCTGCGTCCTCCTGGCAAACGACCCAGTGTAGCGGCGGGTTATACCGGGCTTCAATGCTTTGCCATCGACGAAATGCCTGCTTTGGTGGGCTGGCGCACGCCGGCTCGATGCTTTTCCGGCGCGCGTGCGCGGACGTCTGGCAAATGGCGGATGAGTCCGTTAGTCGTGAGAAAATCAGGCCTCCGGATGATGACCGCTACCATCGTTCGTGCTTCACGTGCTTCACCTACCGATTAACGCCAAACTCAGGGAGCCACTCGATGGCATTGCACGACGCCAGCGTTTTCACGATCCGCGACGCGAACGCCGCCGATTTCGACACGATCACGCGCATCTACGCTCACTATGTGCTGCATGCTCTTGCGACCTTTGAGGAGACGCCGCCCGGCGTCGACGAGATGCGCGCCCGGCACACGTCGATCACCGGTGCGGGCCTGCCCTATCTCGTGGCCGAAACGGACGGCGCGGTGGTCGGCTACACGTATGCGACCGCGTATCGGCCGAGGTCGGCGTATCGGCACACGATCGAGGATTCGGTGTATATCGCCGATGGCTTTGGTGGGCGCGGCCTCGGTCTCGCGCTGCTGACGGCGCTGATCGAGCGTTGCGACGCAGGGCCGTGGCGGCAACTCGTGGCGGTGATCGGCAACAGTGGCAACGCGGGGTCGATTGCGTTGCATGCGCGGCTTGGATTCGAACATGTCGGCGTGTTGCGCAAGGTGGGTTACAAACACGGTCAATGGGTCGATACGGTGCTCATGCAACGCTCGCTCGGCGAGGACAAGGCGTTGATTCCGCAGCCATGAGACCCGCTATTACCGGGCTGTACCCGGCTCGCGCGCCCTTTCGCCGTACCATTGCATCATGACCATTTAGCCTGAGCTTTAGTTGCCCACTTACACCCTCACCGCCGCCGTCAGTGCCGAAATCGACATCCGCAAGAGCCGTTTTATCGCGCTGGCAATTCCTGTCGCCGATCGCGCCGCCGCGATGCTCGAACTCGACACGCTGCGTGCCCAGCATCCCGGGGCCACGCATGTCTGCTGGGCGCTGCTCGCGGGCGGGGAATCCGGTATGTCGGACGATGGCGAGCCTTCCGGCACAGCCGGCCGGCCGATCCTGGAAGTGCTGCGCCATCATGAAGTGGACGGCGTGCTGGGCGCCGTCGTGCGCTACTACGGCGGTATCAAGCTCGGTGCGGGCGGATTGGTGCGCGCCTACACCGACGCCATCGCCACCGCGATGCAACTGGCCGAACGCATAGAACGCGTGGCGCTCGGACTGCTGCAAGTGGAAGTGGATTACGCCGACGAAGCGCGCGTGCGGCGCTGGGTCGAACAGGAAGGCCATGCACTCGACGACCCTGGATACGGCATGACCGTACGCTTGTCGATCCAGATGCCGCTCGTCGTCCGCGATCAGGCCGCCGACGCTATCCGCGACCTGACCCACGGCCGTGCGGCCATCACGAAAGCACCTTGAGCGCCATGAGCACCCTCGACCGCCCGCACGTCTTCACAATCACGCTGCTGCCCTCAGGAAGGTGTTTCTCGTCGACGGAGCAGACAACGATCCTCGAAGCGGCGGCGCTCGACGGATTGCGCCTGTCGAGTTCGTGCCGCAACGGCACATGCCGTGCGTGCCTGTGCCGTCTTGCCGATGGCTCGGTGCGTTACCGGATCGACTGGCCGGGCCTGAGCGCGGACGAAAAAGCCGATGGCTGGATTCTTCCGTGCGTGGCATTACCCACGTCGGATTTGACTGTCGATCAAGTGGATTTTCTGGAAATTCCGAATCCCGCCGATATAAAACCCGGTCGCGGCCGGGGCTTCTGATGGTTTGAATCAGGCTCGGTGCTAATTCGGTACAGATGTAAACCAGAACCCGGGTAATCCGGGATTGTTGTCTTTTATCAAAGACATACGATGGCATTCCCGAGCGGCGAAGTGCGCCCCATTGTTCACCGGCCTGTAATAGAGCCTCCAAAAAGTGTATAATTGCGTTTCGCCCAATTTTCTGGCAGGGCCAGACCAACTGAGATATCAATGACTAAAGTATTGTTGAAAGAGAACGAGCCTTTCGACGTCGCCATGCGCCGTTTTCGCCGCACCGTCGAACGTACCGGCCTGATTCAGGAACTGAAGTCGCGTATGGCTTATGAAAAGCCGACCACCGAGCGCAAGCGCAAGAAAGCTGCTGCTGTTGCTCGCCTGCGCAAGCAGATTCGCCGCGCACAGTTGCCGAAGAAATTCTATTGATGGTGTTGCACGTGTGAACGGCGGCTTGCAGGTCGACCAGGTTCGATCGAAGCGCCGGGTAGCCGGGGACTTGTTCGATACGTCCCGGATGCACGCTTTGCCACATGAGTGAATCGCTGAAAAACGCGTTCCAATCTCTCTTGCGCTACTTTCGTTGGACTGTCGATAAGTCTCAAGCGTAGAGATCTGCTTCAATCTCGCCGAAACATTCAGAACTCAAAAGCCTGCACGATATTAATCGTCCAGGCTTTTTGTGTCCGCTTCGACTTTGATTCGACGAATGGATGATGCTTCCACCCACGCATCAGCATCATGATCACGCGTCAAAGCACTTTCGCGCTATGCACGACCGTAAACGCATAAAGCCCGGATAGACCGGGCTTTATGCGTTTAATCCTTGGTTGCGGGGGTAGGATTTGAACCTACGACCTTCGGGTTATGAGCCCGACGAGCTGCCAGACTGCTCCACCCCGCGAAAAAGATTATAGCGCTAAGGACATGTCAGGTCAAACCGAATCGAAGAATATTGCTATTGAATGTGAGTGCCTTGAATTTATCGCACGGGTGCGGGCTTCGACGGAGGGAGCGGATCGGTCCCACGACGCACCGCTTCCACACAACGCCGATGTTCTCGCGACAAGCGATTCAACAGCGGCAGCAAAATGATGGCGACAGCCGCCCCGCCTGCGGCGACCCAACCGAGTCCGAAAAAGAGCTTCGTATAAAGCGGCAGCGATTGCAGCGAGCCAAGATCGTTCGACGGCATGCGCGCGAAGTTGGCGACCACACTACCGAGATACTGCGAAACACCCGTCGCGACGTAATACGCTCCCGTCATGAAGCCGCTCATGCGCGCGGGCACGTAGTGGGCGATCATCGCAAGGCCAGGTCCAGAGACCAGCAGTTCGCCGAGCGAGTACAGCCCATATCCGCTGACCATGAACCACAATGACACGCGGCCATCGACGGCATAGCGGCCGCTGAATGCGAACACGAAAAAACCGAGCGCAACCACCATGAACCCAAGCGCATATTTCGCGGCGATCGGGATATCGTGGCCGCTTCGCGCAAGCCGCGTATAAGCGATGGCGAGAAAGGGACTCAGCAGCATGATCCAGAGCAGATTGAGCGCCTGGAATTGCGCCGCGCTCCATGAGAACAAGCTCATGTTGAAAAGCTTGCACGTCGGGTCCACGTTGCGCAGCGCGAACAAGGTCAGCGACGTCGACATCTGCTACGTCGACATCTGCTCATAGAAGATGAAGAACAGGATGACCTGCATCGTCAGGATCAAGGCAGCGAGCAAGCCGGCACGTTCGCTTCGGTCACACTTCATCAGCATCCAGCCGAAGATCACGAGAATCGCAACGCCGGCCGCGTACACGCAGATCGCGGCCACCTGTTCGTTCTGCAGCACGAATACCGTAGCCAGACCCAAGGCCACACCGCCCGCTGCGACAAGTGAAAAGCGGCTCCAGAGCATGGGTTCGTCGTCGGGAGCGGAACCAATGTGCCCGACCGTACGGCGCGTCAGCGTGAAGTTGAGCAAGCCGAGCACCATGCCCGCGAAGCACACGGCGAACGCGGCGTGCCAGCCCCAGTGATCCTTGATCCACGGCGTTGCGAGCATCGAAATAGTCGAGCCGATATTGACCGACATGTAGTAGATGGTGAACGCGCTGTCGAGGCGCGCATCCCCGTCCTGAACTCACGCTCACCGACTGGCCGAGGGACATGCGCCGAGCACATGCAGCGCTGCTCGGTGAGGACATCCAAATCGATCGGATGCTCGCGCAGTCGATCACGGTTCTCGAATACATCATCATCGCTCGCAACGGCCGGTTGCCGGCGGAGATCACCTCTTCACATTCTCCCTGACCATAGAGGCCGATTGATTAGGGCGCGGCAAACCTGGCCGGGGAAGGAAGGATTGCACAGTGCTATATAGCCGTATAGCGTGCTATTTAGCGCGCAATGAGCCATATGAGGAACGCACCATGCAGATTGACCGCGACCGCCCCTGAACGATGCCAAGGCAATGGGCACGGCTTTTGAACGGTTCTCGAAGGAGCTAATGGAAAACGAGCGCATCTGATTGAAACACGGCGGCCGTCGTTGATCGCATCATCCGTGACTTCACGACTGATATTCTCGGGCTGGTCGGCCGCGACGACTTCATGACGCAGCTCGATTTCCGCTGCCGCGAGATGAACGGGCTGTTCCTTGGCGAGTCGTTAACGGATATCGGAAGGCGCTGCAATGCTTGAGCGGGATGTGTCGACTGAGGACTACGTCAAGGAAAAGCTCGACGCTACTATGAACGACGTCGTAGCGAGACTTCTGCAGACGAAGTACTGACGGTCGCTGAGAACGGGGGCGTCTCAAGATCCGGAAATTTGCGCACTAAGGCGGGCGTGTGCCGTCTTCGATTGCTGCGCAAACCAGTTGTCGTTGAATTGGTAACGCAACTGGTTTCCGCAATTCTCGCACGGCCATCGCATCGATCGCGCGTCGGCGTTGCTTAAACGATCGTTTGCGCAATCCCGGCACAGAGCCACAGGGCGGATTGCTGACAGTGGCGGCATCGAGCAGTCGGACGGCAGCTTCCTGCATCAGCGAACTCACACTCCCGACCCAGTCGCTCACAATCGCTTGGCATCAGTGACCGTTTCGTGGGGTATAGCGGCCTGCGAGTGCTTTCACGCCACGCACTTTTCAGCAGGTGGCCATACGGCGGCCGACGACTGCGGAATCATTAAACGGCTAACGACGACGCAGAGTGCCTAGCCGAAGCCACGCACGACCCACCTTGGCTGACCATGGCCGTCGCGGTCATTGATGGCCTCCCGTCTGGCTTACCTGTCTTGCTTGCCGACGAGGTCACA
>NZ_JALPRJ010000028.1 GCF_030464885.1 Caballeronia sp. SEWSISQ10-4 2
TTTGCTTCTGTTTCTTTTTCGCCGTTGGAAAAAGAAATGAAGTGCCGCCACGCACTGTGGCTAATAGTGATAAATAGAATAACTAACATATAACGACCACGGGCCTGAGCAGCAGCAACCCGGCACTGACCCCGACCACCGATCCTTTTGGTCAATTTCCCAAGAGCACCTCAGAGCGGAGCGAGCCGCAGACGCATAAAATTGCTCACGTGCGGCTCGAACTCCATGAAGCCCTTGACGGACAGGAACTCGGGGGTGTCGTACACCCAGTCGCCGGCGATGGTATAGACGGCCGCGTAGCGCGGACCATCGTCGATCGCGACGTAGCGGCTTCCCGACAGCCAGCCCGGACACGCAAGAATGGCGGGCAGGTGGACTTCGTCATACCAGCGATTGAAGGCCGCATCGAACCCGGGCGCCACGTCGATCCTGACAATATGAATGTACGGACCCTGTGTATTGGCGGGAAGGCGGCCGGCCGGAAATTGCATCATGATGCGGCTGCCGCTGCAGGCTTCACGCGCGGAAATTTCAGTGTGGCCTCGGCCTTCAGCACTTCCGCGCCCGCTTCGTTCGCAGCGCTTGCTTGCCAGACGGCCGTCCGGGTGGCGGCGTCCAACGCGGCGATCCAGACACGAAAGCGCAGCGTATCGCCATAAAACACGGGGCCGGTGAACCAGAACCGGTCCTCGATCGACACGCCCAGCGTGCCGGCGAGTTCCGCCGTCAACACGCTCGTGCAGATGCCGGCCACGAGAATGCCCGGCGCCAGCCGCTGTCCGAAACGCGTCCCGCGTGCGTAACCTTCGTCGATATGCACCGGTCCAAAGTCCCCCGTGGCCGCGATATAAAGCGCGCCGTCAGCTTCGGTGATGGTCTTGCAAATGCTCACTTCATCGCCGACAGACAGGCTGTCGAACGGCTTGATGTCATACATGACCCGGCTCCTCGCGCGAGCTGCTCAGCGGCGTAATGAGCGGCACGAGCGTGGCATGGCCACGGATGACGCAAGCCTCGCCGTCGACCTTGCATGTCACTTCAAGGCGGCTTGACTGCGCGTTTGCATCGAGCACGCGAACGGCCGCCTCGATCGTGCTGCCCACCGTGACGGGCGCATCGAACGTCAGGTCAAGCGCACCGATGCGCCACGCCGGCCCGGCGATCCGGTTCAGGCACGAGGTGGCGAGCGACGCCACCGCAAGTTCGAAGCTGAGCATGTTGTCGAAGCCCGCGGCGCGTGCGGCGCACACGTCGACGTGCATCGGAGCAAGGTTGCCGCTGATGCCGGTGAACAGCGCCTGCTCGGCGACGGTCATGGTCTTTCGGAACGACAGGGTTGCACCAGGCTGCAGTGTGGTTTCGGTTTGCATGGGATACGCCGGGGAAAAGGGAACTAAGGTTTCAGCGTTACAGCGTGAGGCCACGCTTGATCACGCTGCGGGCAATGAGCATGCGGTGGATCTCGGAGGTGCCGTCGTAGATGCGCGTCACGCGACTGTCGCGGTAGATCCGTTCAAGTGGCATTTCCTTTGTGAAACCCATGCCGCCAAAGACCTGGATGCCGCGATCGGCAACCCGGCCGATCATCTCGGACGCATAGACCTTGACCATCGAGACCTTGTCGCGCACGTCGTTGCCCTGATCCAGTTCCCATGCCGTGTTAAGCACCATCATGCGGGTCGCGAAGATCTCGGTGGCGGAGTCGGCGATCATCTGCTGGACCATCTGGAATTCACCGATCGGCTGCCCAAATTGCTCGCGCTGCGCCGCGTGATTGCGCATCAGTTCGAGCACCCGCTGAGCCATTCCGCAAGCACGTGCGCCGATGTGCGCAAGACGTATCGATGCAACGCTTTCCATGATGAGGCGAAATCCCCCGCCGACCCCGCCAAGAACGTTGTCGCGAGGAATCCGGCAGTTCTCGAACACGAGTTCGGCGTGCCCGTAGCCGCGGTGGCCCATCATCGGCTGCTTGCCGGTCACGTGAAAACCGGGCGTACCTTTGTCGACGAGGAACAGCGTGATGCCGCCCTTGGCGCGCTTCTCCTTGTCTGTGAGCGCCATCACGATCACATAGTCGGCGATGTCCCCGTCGCTGATGAAGTGCTTGCGGCCATCGAGCACCCACTCGTCGCCGTCGAGACGCGCTGCGGTGGAAATGGAGGCGGCGTCCGAACCGGCGCCGGGTTCCGTGATCGCCATCGCGCAGATTTTCTCGCCGCGCACGGTCGGCAGCAGGTAGGCGTCGCGTTGAGGCCCTTCGCAGGCCATCAGCATGGGATAGACCTGGCCGAAGATGCGCCGGATCAGGGCGTCGGAGGTCTTGCCAAGTTCCTCTTCCACAAGGCACATGTCGACGTTGGAGAGGCCGCCGCCGCCGACCGGCTCCGGCATGTTCATGGCGAAGAGCCCGAGCGACTGCGCCTTGTCGCGAACGATGCGCAGCTTGTCGGCGGGAATCATGCCCGTCGTCTCGGTTTCAGCTTCGAGCGGCTGGACTTCCTGGGTCACGAACTTGCGGACGGTGTCGGCCAGCAAGCGGCTTTCTGACGGAATGGAGAAATCAATCATGGTTGTTAGTTGTCGAGACCAGACGATAAGAAGCGCACTTACGGCGCGGACGCGGCGTGAGGAGCGAGCACCACGCCCGCGTCCGCGAGCGCCCGGATCTCGCTGTCCGCATACCCGAGTTCGGCGAGGATCTCGGCCGTTTGTGCACCCAGCGGTTGTGGCACGAGCGTGAGGCCGGGCGCTTCACCATCGTAGCGAGCCGGGTGCATGACGAGGGTGACAGGCTTGCCGTCGGCGCCTTCAACCGTCTTGAACGACTCGAGGTGCCTGAGTTGAGGATCTTCGGGCAGGTCTTCGTAGTCCTGCACCGGCGCGTGCCACACGTCGTGATCGCGCAAGCGCCTGAGCCATTCGGCGGTGCCCTGTTCGCGCAGTCGCTGCGAAACGAGACTGTTGATCTCCTCGCGATGGCTGAACGATGTGTTGTCCGCATACGCATCGAGTGCCGGGAGCTCCAGCGCCCGCGCGAGCGCCCGGGGTGTCGCGATGGCGATGGCGAGATAACCGTCCGCCGTTGCATGGATGCCGTAGGCGCCCGGACTGAACCAGCTTGCCATCCCGTCCGGCCCGCGTGGCGAAACACTGCGCGCCCCGTTGAGCCATGCCGTGAGGGATTCGGTTT
The DNA here is from genome assembly GCF_030464885.1 of Caballeronia sp. SEWSISQ10-4 2. Lineage (GTDB taxonomy): Bacteria > Pseudomonadota > Gammaproteobacteria > Burkholderiales > Burkholderiaceae > Caballeronia. Next base: position 3,194 of record NZ_JALPRJ010000028.1, read on the forward strand.
GCAGATCGATTGCGGCCTGCAACAGACTCACTTCCACAAGCCGGCCGGCCCCCGTGCGTTCGCGATTGAACAGCGCGGCAAGGATGCTCATCACACAAAGAGCGGCCGCGTGCTGGTCCACTACCACGGGGCCGACTGGCGTCGGTGGACCGTCGGCGCGGCCGGTGCGGGCGGCAAGCCCCGAGAGCGCTTGTATCAGCAGGTCCTGCCCCGGCTTCGCCGCGTAGGGGCCGGAACCGCCATAGCCGCTTGCGCTGGCGTAGACAACTCGAGGATTGGCAGCGCGCACCTGTTCGTAGCCCAGGCCAAGGCGGGTCATGGCGCCGGGCCGGAAGTTCTCCATCACGACGTCGGCGTCACGCACCAGCCGTTGCGTCAGCGCCTGGCCTTCGGGGCTCTTCATGTTGACGGCAAGGCTGCGTTTGTTGCGTCCCGTGGTGAGCAGATTCACGCTCTGGGTGCCGACGAAGTGATCGGCAATCGCCCAGTTGCGATGAAAAGCGCCGTCGAGCGGCTCTACCGCGATGACGTCTGCGCCGAGGTCCGCCAACATCTGGGCGGCCATCGGGCCCGCGTGGAAATGGTTGAAGCTGATGACACGGACACCATCGAGAAGTTTGAGCATGACCATTCCGGACAATTAGAGGCTTTGCGTTTGGACCCTTGATTGAAGGGTTTTTCGCGACGCCTGGAATTGACTTCAGAATAGCAACCGGAACCTGCTCGCCGATCGTGCCGGACTATTAAATGCGTGCCGGTGACTATAAGCCCCGGTCATGAACGCTACGACGTTTCCCTCGTGCGATGGCGCACGGTGCTCACGGCAGTCACTGCACGATGCGCGTTGACGACCTCGCGAGCGTGCGTCACGAAGCTCTGCGTGAGCCGCTGGCGCGGACGGTCCTTCGGCAGCAGCGCACACAGCGTGATCGGCAGGCGCGGACTGAAGGGCCGGACCACGAGCGAGTTTGCCGGTTCGGACAGCGCCGAGAACTCGTCGACCACCGCGACACCCAGCCCTTCGCTGACGAGCCGGCACGCCACATTCGAGAAGCGTACTTCGATGTCGGGAACGAACAGGTCACCCGCCGCTTCAAATGCACGCTCGACGATCAAGCCCAGCGGACTGCGCGCCGGAGCACCGATCAGCCTTCTGCCGCGCAGGTCGGCGGGGGTGACCACGTCGAGCGCCTGAATGGCGTCTCCGGGCGGCGCCGCGCACATGACCTGGAATTCGGCAAGCAACTCGTTGACGAGCCCGGGGCGCGACGGCGGCATCATCGACAAACCGACGTCCGCCATGCCTGAATCGAGACTTTCGAGCATGGCGTCCATGCGCATCGTCTCCAGATGGATCTTCACGCGCGGATGATCGACGGAAAACCGCGCAAGAATCTTCGGTACGAGCCATTCCGAGAGTTCGGCCGTGGCGAATACGCGGATCACGCCCGCGCGTCCCGTGCGCAGGTCCCAGGCTTTCTGCTGGATCGCCTGGTGAACCAGGAACAGCGGCTCCGCGTCGTCGAACAGCATCTTGGCTTCGGAGGTCGGGATCAACCGGTTGCTGATCCGGTCGAACAGCGCGAAACCGAGTTTTGCTTCCGCAAGACGGATCGCGTTGCTGACGGCCGGCTGCGACATGCCTAGTTCTTCGGCCGCTCCTGTCGTGGTGCGATAGCGCATCACGGCGCGCAGCACTTCAAGCTGGCGCAGGTTGATCAGTACGCGCGCGGAACCACCCCCGGTCATCAAATTTCCCGTATGAATTTTGGCCGGTGCGCACCGTTGCGCACGCGGGCCCTCATGTTAAGCCGCCATATTGAAAGCAGGGCGTGGCCAAAATTATGTCGATATCGCGCGACAACGCCGGGCGGATTCCCGCAAGAACCTTGAGGCGCGCGGGTCTAGCGCAAAAAGAGGTGCGCTTATAACAGCGGCTTATAGTCGGGCACTTTTTTTTCACTGGCGCGTCTGGCTTGGCGGCCTTTAATGTTTCGCTAGCGAGACCGGAAATCTCTCGGCCGCTCACTATTCCACGAAGCCTGGATTCCACGAAGCCTGGAGAAGTCATGTTTTCACGCCGCATTTGGACGACGTTGGCAAGCGTCCTGACGTCCTGCACGGTCTTGCTGCCGGTCGCGAATCCAGCCTATGCATGCACATCAGCGATTCCGGCCGACCAGCTGGTGAGTCCTGGCCGTCTTGCGTTGTCGACGAACCCGACTTTGCCGCCCCTTCAGTATGTTGACAGCGATGGCCAGTTGAAGGGCATGAATATCGAGCTGGGCCACGAGCTTGCGAAGCGATTGTGTGTCGAGGTGGACTTCATGCGCATGGATTTTCCCGCGATGATCCCGGCCCTGAAAGCAGGCCGCTTCGACGGTATCGATACAGGCATGTTCTGGACCGAGGAGCGTTCGCGCATGATGTACACCGTGCCCTACGCGGTGTCGACTATCGACGTGGTGGTCAGTCCCGACAGCAAGCTCCAGCTCGCCGACGTACGCGCATTGCGCGGGCATTCGATCGGCGTCGAAGCGGATTCTTACCAGGAGCGCTGGTTGCGCGAGCGGGCGAAGGAAAGTGCAGGCGAGGGCGGCAAACCCATCGAGATACATGCGTTCACGACCGCAAGCGATGTGATGGCCGCCCTGCGCGCAGGGCAGCTCGAGATGGCGGTCTTGCCGAGCTATGCGGCGGCGGCCATCGTCAAGCGCAATCAGGCACGCATGGCTTTGACCGGACAGGGCAATACGCAGACCACACTCGCATTCCGGCAGCGCGCAGTGGCTGAATCGGTCGCCCGTGCGCTGGACGGCATGCTGGCCGACGGCAGCTATGCGAAGCTGCTCGATGGCTACGGCATGACGAAGCTGCCGGATGCGCACATCTCGGTGCGCGGCACCGGTCCCGTGTGAGCGGGTGCCGAATCCGATGACTCTGTTCAACCTCCAGGACTTCTTCGGCTATCTCTCCAACGGCTTCCTGCTGCGCGGAGTCGCGGTCACGCTCGGGTTGACGGTCGCGACCGTCATCGGTGGGATGCTGTTCGGCATGCTCGTCGCCTTGATGCGGATGTCGGGCAAGAAACCCTTGGCCGGCGCGGCGCAGTTCTATATCTGGTTTTTCCGCGGCACGCCGCTCCTGATCCAGCTCGTGATCGTGTACACCGGGCTGCCGCAACTCGGACTGCGCCTGAACGTAGTCGAGTCGTCCCTGCTCGCGCTCATTCTCAACGAGGCGGCCTATCTCGCGGAGATCATCCGCAGCGGTTTCATGGGTGTGCCGCGCGGACAATACGAGGCCGCCGAAGCGCTCGGATTGCCGAAGTGGCTCGTGATGTGGAAGGTCACGCTGCCGCAGGCATTCAGGTTGATGATCCCGTCGCTCGGCAACTCGATCAACGGGCTGCTGAAATCGACGTCGATTACCTCCGTGATCTCGATGGAAGAGCTCATGCGGCGCAGCCAGATGCTGATGCAGGAAAAATTCGAAGTGCTCGAGGTGTTCGGCGCGGCGGCGGTGTTTTACCTCGTCATGACGACCGGCTGGAGCCTGATTCAGCGTCGGCTGGAAAAGCACTTTGGCGCGGCTCACGAACAGAACCGTTGAATCCCGACATACCGGAGCCGCGACGCCCGGCACATCCGGGCGCCCTCATCAGGATAAGCAATTCGATGAAACCTTGTTCCCTTACCGACGTGGTAGTCGCAACCGTGCTGCCCTTCAACGAGGCGCAGCAAATCGACTGGCCGAGCTATGAACGCGTGCTGCGTTATTGCGGACAAGCCGATGGCGTTTCCGCCGTGTTCGTCAACGGGCACGCCGGCGAGGGCGGCGCGCTCAGCACCTCTGAGCGGGTCGACGTACTGCGCTTCACGCGCGAGACACTGGGCTCGCAGCGGACACTGGTGGCCGGGATTATTGCTCAGTCCACCCGTGAGGCGATTGCCGAGGCGACGTCCGCCGAAACCGCGGGTGCGGACATGCTGACACTGTTCCCGCCCGCGACGTTCGCCGGCGCAAGCACTGCGATGGTCCTGGCTTACGTTCGCGCGATCAGTGAGGCCGTTTCGCTGCCGCTCGCGATCTTCCAGTATCCGCTTGCGTCCGGCTTCGGGTATTCGACGAGCACGCTCCTCGAACTCGCGGCCGTTCCTTCCGTCGTGGCGATCAAGGAAGGCAGCGACTCGATGCGCGCCTATGAAGAAAACTGGCACGCGATCAAGGGTGCGCGCGCCGAAGTGCAGGTGCTCGCATCGAATTTCGACTGGTTTCTTGCGCAACTTGCGGTAGGCAGCGACGGCATCCTCTCCGGGCTCGCGAGTCTCGTCCCGCATCAACTCGTCGAACTATGGCGAGCGAGCAAGAACAACGACCTGCCGGCCATGCGAACAGCGAGCGCTCGCATGCTCCCGCTGGTGCGAGCGATCTACGCAGCACCTCGCAACGAAATGTATGCACGTATCAAGGTGGCGCTCCAGATGATGAACGTGATCGATTGCGCGAAGTCGCGCGAACCCTTCGAGCCCGTCGGGACAGCAACGCAAGACGCGATCCGGGAAGCGCTCATCCAGATCGGACTGATCGACGGCGCAGCGGGCAATGCAAGGGGCCACGTCCATGAATGACACTCGTCGGGACTTGATGCTCGAATTCCGTGGCGTCCATACGTGGTACGGCGCATACCACGCACTGGACGATATCAACTTCGAAGTGGCGCGCGGTGAACGCATCGTGATTTGCGGCCCCTCGGGCTCTGGCAAGTCGACACTGATCCGGTGCGTCAACCGGCTCGAGAAACATCAGCAGGGACAGGTGATAGTCGACGGCATCGAGCTGACTTCGAGTACGCAGGACCTCGCGAAGATCCGCAGCGAAGTGGGCATGGTATTCCAGCAATTCAACCTGTTCCCGCACCTGAGCGTGATGGACAACCTGATCCTCGCACCCATGTGGATCCGCACGCTCTCCAGGCGCGATGCAACCGAACTCGCCATGCATTTCCTCGAACGGGTCCGGATTCCGGAGCACGCGCACAAGTATCCGGGGCAACTGTCGGGCGGACAGCAACAGCGTGTGGCCATAGCGCGCGCGTTGTGCATGAAACCACGCCTGATGCTCTTCGATGAACCCACGTCCTCGCTCGACCCCGAGATGATCAAGGAAGTGCTCGACGTGATGACCGGTCTCGCTCAGGACGGCATGACGATGCTCTGTGTAACGCATGAAATGGGCTTCGCGCGGACCGTGGCGGACAGGATCGTTTTCATGGATGCGGGAAAGATCGCCGAAGTGGCGCCGCCCGAAGAGTTCTTCACACGGCCCCGATGCGCCCGCGCGCAGGCTTTCCTGCAGCAAGTGACCTGATCGCGCGCGTGCATGAGTGCATGGATGCGTGCACTTGCCGACTCCTTGGCGCCGTCACTCGACGGTGGCTTTCTCCTTGTATCCCGATGGTGCCCTTCACATGCCATATCTGGAAATACTCGCTCGAAACCCGCGGCTGGACCAGGACAACTACGCAGCCGATACCCGTGCTTTGCGCGATGAACGTTCCGCTCTTGCCCGCGATATGACCGCAGCGGTGGTGTCGGCGTTCAGCGTCCTTGCGGCTACCGTCACGCTCTTTTTCATACCGCTGAACGAAGAGTCCTACGCGCACGAGGGCGAGCTGGCGGCAGATATGCCAAGCGATGATCCGCGACGTCAACGTATCTTTGTGAAGGTGCATGCCTATGCGCGGTCGATCGACCAGCGTCGTGCGCTCGCAGTTGCGCTTACTCCCTTGCTCGCGTGCTATTACGGCGCATCGCCCGACAAGGTCGCTATTTATTTCATCGACCGGACCTTCGACGAAGTCGCACATGGCGGCCAGATGGCAGCCGATAGTTGACAGTCCGTCGGCAACCGGCGGTTTCATCCGGTATAGATGCAAACGCTATTTCAGGCCCAGGCGCCTGGCCAGCCTGTTAAGATTCGCTCGATCCATATTCAGTGCGCGTGCCGCCGACGCCCAGTTTTGGTTGTGGCGAGCTAGTGTGTTGAGTACCAGGGTTCGCTCGAAAGACGTAACGGAGCTGCGGAAATCCTTGTCTGCCAGGTCTGCCAGGTCTGGCAAGGTGGCATTTGACAACTCGACAGTCTCGTCCGGGCCACCGTCGTCGAGGCTGAGATCTTTGGCAGTCAGCGTCAGGATCCGCGGGCGTTCGGTATGCGCCGCGAGCGCCTTCAGCGAGCTTCGTCCGATCAGGTGCTCCAGTTCACGCACGTTTCCAGGCCATCCATACTCGAGCAGCGCAGTCTGCGCGTCAGAAGCGAGACGAAGGCTTGACAGTCCCAGGCGCGAGCGATTCTCCTCCAGGAAATTACCGGCCAGCAACAGCACGTCGCGACCTCGTTCGCGTAACGGCGGCACATGCAACGGGTACACACTCAACCGATGGTAAAAGTCCGCCCGCAGGCGCCCGGCCCGCACCTCGTCAGCGAGATCGCGATTGGTAGCGGCGATCAGGCGGACATCGACATTGTGTTCACTGTCGGATCCGATCCGCTGAAGCTGGCCGTTCTGCAGGACCCGAAGTAATTTTGCTTGTACCGTGAGAGAGAGTTCACCGACTTCATCGAGGAAAATGGTGCCTCCATCGGCCAACTCGAATTTCCCCCGCCGATCCGACGCCGCGCCCGAGAACGCTCCGCGTACATGCCCGAACAGCTCGCTTTCGGCCAAGGTGTCAGGCAACGCCGCGCAGTTGAGACTGATCAGCGCTTTGTTTGCCCGTGCAGAAGACGCGTGGATCGCATTGGCTACGAGTTCCTTGCCGACGCCTGTCTCGCCGGTGATCAGCACGGTCAGATCGCTGCCAGCTACAACCGCAATTTCCTCCATCAGCCGTTTGTGCTGCTTGCTGCGGCCAATCATCGTGCGGTGATTTTGGTTGCCGGCCTGACGGTATGCGTCCGCGCGTCGCCGCGCTTCCTCGCCAACACGGGCGAGGTATTCAATTCGCTCGGCGACACTGACTGTCGCCGCAGCAAGACTCAGAAACGCCTCCAGTGAAGCCATGTCGATGCTGTCGAAGCGCGCCGGATCGAGGGAATCGAGGGTCAGCAGACCCCACGGCCGCCCGCCGATGAGAAGTGGACAACCCAGGCAATCATGCACTTCGAGTTGTCCCGAAAGGCCTTGCACGAGTCCGTCGTAGGGATCCGGCAGGTTTGAATCCGAGGCGAAGCGCGTTGGCGTCGGTCGTGCCAGCAACTGCGCGAATCGCGGATGCTCGGCAACCCGAAAACGCCGTCCGAGCGTATCGGTGCTCAGCCCGTCTATGGCGAGCGGCACCAGCGTTTCGCCTTCGAGTCGCAAAAGCGCCGTTGCATCGGCGGGGAACAGGGTGCGCATGCTTTGCAACAGGCGACGATATCGCTCCAGGTCGCTCAGTTCGCGAGACAAATCCTGCACCAGCGGAATCAGTGCATCAAGTAATGACTTTGGAGTCAGTTTGACTTCTTTAAGAGTCATTTGGACTGCGTCAGTTTGACCATGAAGGTATGTAAATATTTGATTTCATTGGTATATAGCCTTGGCATGAATCGTGGATAGTACAGGCCGCTTCTCAATTGTTGAAGCTTGCTGGCTTTTTAAGGATCTCACATGCTTTCTGTTGAACATCGCGCCATTGTCAAAGCTACCGTCCCGCTTCTCGAGAGCGGCGGCGAAGCGTTGACCACCCACTTTTACGACTTGCTCATCAGCGAGCATCCTGAAGTGCGCCCGTACTTCAACCAGGCGCATCAAGCGAGCGGCGCTCAACCGCGCGCTCTCGCGAACGGCGTATTAATGTACGCGCGGCATATCGACCAGCTTGAGCAACTTGGAGGCCTTGTCTCCCAGATCGTCAATAAGCACGTAGCGCTCAACATTCTGCCCGAGCACTTTCCGATTGTCGGCGGCTGCCTGATCAGATCCATTCGCGAAGTACTCGGCGCGGAGATCGCCACCGATGCTGTAATCGAAGCCTGGACCGCGGCATATGGCCAGCTTGCCGATCTTTTGATGAGTTGTGAAGAAAAGCTGTATGTCGAAAAAGAGCAATCGCCGGGGGGATGGCGCGGTACGAGGTTGTTCCGCGTCGCGCGCAAGGTCAGGGAAAGTGACGAGATCACGTCGTTCTATCTGCGCCCCGATGACGGCGGCGAACTGCTCGCGTTCCAGCCGGGACAGTACATCGGAATCAGGCTTTTCATCGATGGTGAGGAGGTGCGCCGCAACTATTCGCTGTCGGCGGCGGCGAACGGCCGCGAATACCGGATCAGCGTGAAGCGCGAGCCTGACGGCAAGGTTTCGAATCACCTGCATTCCAATCTCCACGAGAATGACGCGATTGAACTGCTTGCACCCGCGGGCGATTTCAAGCTCGAACCCGGTAGCAAACCGCTGGTGCTGATCAGCGGCGGTGTTGGCATCACACCGACGCTCGCGATGCTGGAAGCTGCTTCGGGCACAAAGCGCCCCGTGCATTTCATTCATGCGGCGCGGCACGGCGGGGTGCATGCGTTCCGGGATGCGGTGAATGCGTATGCCGAGCGACACCCCCAGATCAAGCACTTCTATTGTTATGCGGAAGAGCGAGGGGAGGATTCGCCCGCGCACGGAATCGGTTACCTGGATGAAGTGCGCCTCGCGGAATGGCTACCGGAAACGCGCGATGTCGACGCGTATTTCCTCGGGCCAATTGCGTTCATGAGAGCGGTGAAGCGTCATTTGAAAGCCCTCGGCGTGCCTGAAACGCAGACACGCTTCGAATTTTTTGGGCCAGCGGCAGCGCTCGAATAGCAGATTGATAGAAGGTCAATTCGAGCCACCAAGTGTCGGGTGGCTTACGGGCGCTCCCGCATTGCGTCGTTTTTGTGTCTGTTCACCGGTGCAAACCGTTTCTTCAGGTGGTGCAGGGGCGAGCGCCGGAACATCTCGCGCCGCTCCTCCTCCTCGAAGAAGGCGAGCGACGGCTTGACCAGGTCGCTACGGCTGATCAAGCCCACCAGACGACGTGACTGCGCGTCCGACACCACCGGCAAGCGCTCGAGCCCGTGCACCGCCAGCCGGTTGGACACGATCCGGCAGGTTTCCCCGGGCAAGGCCATGATCGGTGTGTTTGCGCCGAACAGGTCACTCATTACCTGGATGGCTGGATTGCCGGTTCGCGCAATCAATCCCTCACGCTCGATCATTCCTACCAGAGCGCCGCCCCGTGTTACTGGAAACGCACGATGTATTTGCCTTTCGCCAAAATACTTCGCCAGCACATCAGCGACCGGCACATCTGCATCGATCGTCTCGACCTTGCGCGTCATCACCTCCTCGACGAAATGGCGTTCGAGCGGGTCGATGCCGTACTCCCGGTAGATGTGATAACCGCGGCGTGCGATCTTCTCGGTAAGGATGGAGCGCCGCATCAGCAGCACCGTGAATCCGTATGCGACAGCCGAAGCCATGAGCAGGGGCAACAGTACATTGGCGTCGTGGGTGAGTTCGAATGCGAACACCGTCGCCATGATGGGTGCGCGCATCATCCCGCCAAGCGTCGCCGCCATGAATACCAGTGGCCACACCGCCGGCTCACCGCCAGGCAGGTAGGGCCCGACGATCGTTCCCATGGCCGCACCCATCATCAGCAGCGGAGCGAGTACGCCTCCGGATGTCCCCGAACCGAGGGCGATGACCCACATGATCGCCTTCACCAGTATCAAGCCGGCCACGACGCTGACGGCAAGATGGTTATGCAGCAAATCGCCTATGACGTCGTAGCCTACGCCGAGCGCGCGCGGCTCGAAATATCCGCCGATGCCCACGGCAATGCCGCCAAGCGCCGGCCACCACATCCAGTGAATCGGCAACTTGCCGAAGAGGTCCTCGACCTTGTATAGCGCCGATGACAGGCCCCAGGACATGGCGCCCGCCATGAGACCCGCAACCAGACATGAAATGAGGCCGAGCGGACCCAGTGCGATGGTTTGCAACGGGAAGAGCGGACCGCTGCCGATCAGAAGAGGGCGCGTGAAACCGGCCACCGCGCACGCGACGGCAACGGGCAGCAGGCTACGCGGGCGCAGTTCGAACAGCAACAGCTCGACCGCGAGCAGGACTGCCGCGACAGGCGTACCGAAAACCGCCGTCATCCCGGCTACGGCGCCGGCGACGAGCAGCGTCTTGCGTTCGCCAGCGGTCAGGTGGAAATATTGTGCGAGCAGCGAGCCCAGTGCGCCGCCTGTCATGATGATTGGCCCTTCCGCACCGAACGGGCCACCACTGCCGATGGCGATCGCGGAGGAAAGGGGCTTGAGCACGGCGACCTTTGGCGACATCTTGCTCTTGCCGAACAGGATGGCTTCGATCGCTTCGGGAATACCGTGTCCACGAATGGCTTCGCTGCCATAGCGTGCGATCAGCCCGATTACCAGACCGCCGATCACGGGAATCACGATCACCCAAAGACCGAGGGTATTTTCCGCGGGCGAGCGACTGTCGAATGACAGGGACTGGAAGAAGAAAAGGTTGGTGAAAAAACTGATCAGGTGGAGCAGGACATAGGCCGTGACCGTGCTCAACGCGCCGATCACTATCGCGATGGCCGTGATGCGCAACAGATGAGCATTCGCTGCAAAATCACCTCGTGAAGCGTTTTCGTGCACCTTAACTCCTCATCAATTCAGATTTATTTGTTGCGTCGGCTGATGGAACGGCGTGACCTGGCTGCAATGCGCAACGGAGGCGGGCGGTGTCAGCGCGCACCGGTCTAAATATATCATGTTGTGATATATTCGGAAGGATCCTGCGTGCCGCCTTCACGATCTCGTCCGTGCGGCACGTTCAAATCTAGGCGTGCGTCTGCCGGTAGAGGCCGAGTATCAGGTCTGCCTGGGTGATCATGCCGGCGAGTTTGTCCTGCGTATCGAGTACCGGAATATGGTGATGGCCATAAGCGGCGAATATCGGCACGAGCTTGGCGATCGACGTGGTGACGCTGACGGTGGACACGTCGGTCGTCATGATGGACGCTACCGTCGGCGCTGAATCGGGGCCGGCGAACCATCGTTCGATGATTGTCGCCAGCGCCCGAAGCTTTCCGGCCGCCATGTTTCTCGCGATGTCGGCCTGAGTGACGATCCCGATCACGAACGAGCGGTCGTCAATGACAGGAAGCGCCTTGATGCCATGACGCTGGAGTATGGCGGCGGCTATTGCCACCGTCGTGCCGGATGTGATCGAAACGACGGGGCTGGACATGATGTCCGCGCAGTTCAATCCGCTGAAGCTGCGTACGTACGATTGCAGCTGTATTTCCAGCAGCAGCGATTCGAGATCCGCCGGGTCGATGTCCAGCAATTCGTTGCGACGACCGAGTACCGCCTCGAGGTCTTCCCGTGTGAATCCAGGGCTGGCCGCTGGCGAACGGACGCCTGTTTCCTTCGCCGAGTGCGCCGCATGAGGGTAACGGTGTCCAGTCGCTGCGTGAAACACGATCGCGACCCCCAACAGCGCAAACGACTGCACCGCTATCGGCGCAAAGACGAAGCCGAATCCGAGAGCATGCACGGCCGGCCCACCGAGCACGGCAGTGAGCGCGACTGCGCCCGAGGGAGGATGCACGCATCTGAACGCAAACATCGCGCCAATTGACATGGCCACTGCAATCGGCGCGGCGTCGATCGGGTTCGTGATCCAGGTTGCGCACGCCACACCGATGACCGCGGAAACTATATTGCCGCCGATGATCGACCAGGGTTGGGCGAGCGGGCTCGCGGGAACCGCAAACAGCAGCACTGCGGAGGCGCCCATTGGCGCAACCAGAAGCGGGATGAGCGCGGTGTCGCCCAGCAAGACATGCGTCACGCCTGCGGTGAAGGATATGCCGAGCAGTGCGCCGAGACACGACCTGAATCGTTCAGGCCAACCAAGCGTGACCGGTGAAGGGGAGAAGCTGAAAAGCCAGCGCGCGAGAGCGGATCGGACCATAAGCCTGGAAGATATTGTGCGCGGGCGACGTTACATGGAACGTCATCACCGTCAGGCAGCGTCTCCTGCCAAACGCATCGTAGAAATATATGTGATTATGACATATATCAAGATATCGCCTGAGCCGATTCCTGGCGGATATGGCAGCCGAGGTGTGAGCCAAGTTATCGTCCGATATTGCAGCAAACTGAATATCGCCGTATCTTCAACGGTCTTGCGCGGACACTAGCAAGCGTGACTTTCACGGTAAAGCGAAGGAGGGGTCGGTCATGTGGCTTGCGGGCGATGGCCGCAGAAGCCCGTGGAGAAAGTACTTCGTTCTCCTGTTTGGAATCAACACTGGGTTCGGGCGAGCAAGGAGCGCCGGCAGAGCGAAAGGCGTACTCGTCTCAATTGATCGCCCACAGCGACCGGCAAGCGTCGTCATTAGCGACGGTTTCGCATCACGTCCCAACAGTGCCGATGATCCATTTGCCTGAGCCGTCGCTGCCGGACCCATTCACGACGATAGTGGCCAATGACTAGCAGCGAAGCGACAGCCAGCCCGAATGAACCCACGATAATCCCCGTCCACAAGTCACTCACGAAAGACTCCTTTCCATTGCGGAATCCGATCAGGCTTTCGGGACGGCATTCGATCAGACACGGATCGAATCACACATCGCGCCTGGATCGGGCGGCAGACCGTGTTACGCGAGTGTCATTCATCGGACTCGCGCAGCAGCCTTTAGAACCGAGTGACCATTGATGGTGATAAGCGGCCGCGGTTGCCCGGACGTGAGCCTTTCCAGTGTAATGAGCTGGCGTTCAAGAAGGGCTTCCAGATCCGCATGGTCCAGGTCGATCTGATCCGGCGCGTCCTGGAGCAGCATCAGGGTTGCAAATTCATGAGGACTCAGCATTGTCGTCTCCTATGTAATAGGTGCTTCATTCGCTGGGAACTTGACTTGCGCCGCTAGCCGATTTACCGGACGGATTGCGGATGCGAGGCGATCATCTTAATGCGCTCTCTGCCAAATGATCAATATGTGGGATAAATTTTTCGTGGTGATTTTCGTGTGATGTTTGCTTCTGGTGTCGCGCCAGATATCAAATATATCCACGACAAAGCGCCTCACGCTTAGCCGATGGTCGCACAGGCTGCCCGGCGTTCGTATGCGACCGCGCGGCTGGGAACAGGGCTCAGACACGCGACATCTAAGTACATAACCGCGGTCAACACAAACCGACGCGGATTGGCCAGCCGGCCCCGTCACCGTCAAGAAAGATCATATGAAAGCCATTAGCGCAGCATTGTTCAGCGCACTTGCGCTCGCCAGTTTCCCGGGCTGGGCGCAGGGCACTGGACCCACAGATCCGCAGATCGCAGTGATCGTCGTGACCGCCAATCAAGTCGATATCGATGCCGGCAAGCTTGCGGAATCAAAGACGAAGTCGGCTGACGTCAAGGCGTTCGCGCAGCGCATGATCACTGACCATAGCGGCGTCAACCGGGCGGCCGTCGACCTGGTGCACAAGCTAGGTGTGACGCCACAGGAAAGCCCGACCAGCCAGAGCCTCAAACAAGGCGGCGATGACAATCTGACCAAGCTCAAGGCGCTTGGCGGCACGAAGTTCGACCGGGCGTACATCGACCATGAGGTGGCCTACCATCAAAGCGTTCTGAGTGCGCTCGACAAGACGCTGATCCCGAGCGCCCAGAACGGGGAACTGAAAGCGCTTCTCGTCAAGGTGCGGCCGGCTTTTGTCGCACACCTCGAGCACGCAAAGCACATACAGGCGGAACTGGGGACAAGCGGTGCATGATTTCTTGCCCGATGCCGCCGGCCGCCTTCGTGGCAACCTCCGTCGGCGCGCATCCGGGTTTGACTTGGGTGTGATTGCATCTCTCGTTCTTGCGTTGTCTGGCGCGGCCGAAGCCTCACCCACGACATACACGGTCGTGATCGAGCAGATGCGCTTCAATCCACCGGCTCTGACTGTGCGGCGCGGCGATCACGTGAGATGGGTTAACAAGGATCCGTTTCCTCACACCGCGAGCGCAAACTCGAAGGCATTCGATTCGCGCAGCATCGCACCGGACGCATCCTGGACTTATGTTGCTGGCCAGCCAGGCAATTATCCGTACCGCTGCGGCTTTCACCCGACGATGGGTGGGACACTGACCGTCCAATGAGCCAGGCTAAAGGGGATTCCGTGACGCAAACAGCTGAAACATATTCAGTGTCGATCGCGGGCGACGAACTGAAGCTTGCGCGCGGCGCATTGCCGCGGGGGATCGCACGGCGTTCGAGTTGTTGATGCGCACATACAACCGGCGCCTGTATCGGCTCGCGCGGGCCACGCTGGGCAACGACACGGAGGCGGAGGACGCGCTGCAGGAAGCTCATCTGTCGGCCTACAAGAGGATCAGTCAGTTCCGCGGCGACGCCGCTCTCCTGACGTGGTTATCGCGGCTGGTCCTCAATGAATGCTTCGGCCGCTTGCGAAAGGAGGCCCGTCGCCAGAATGTGATCCCGATGGTTCATTTGAACACCCTCGCCGATACTGACATCGATGCCATGACTGCAAACGACTCCGACCCGCCAGACAAGGCTGCAGCACGCGCCGAGATGCGTGCGCTGCTCGAGCGCAAACTGGACCAGTTGCCAGAAGTCTTTCGCACGGTATTCGTTCTGCGCTCAGTCGAGGAACTTAGTATCGTGGAGACCGCGCAGTGCCTCCATATTTCCGAAGCAACCGTTCGCACCAGGCATTTTCGCGCAAGGAGTTTGCTGCGTGAATCGTTGGCGCAAGCGATCGATCTTGCCGAGCGCGATGTGTTCGAGTTTGGCGGCGCTCACTGTAACCGCGTGGTTGCGAACGTACTGAGGCGTTTGACGGATGAAGATCGCCGGGGCAGCGACGGGCATGAACCGCCTTGACCGGACGTTGCCTTCACGGGCAATCGGGCAATATCGCCCTGCGTTGGGGGATCTGTGAGCAAGACTATCCCTTGTCCGACGCGCAAGTGGGCAGTCCGGATCCGCCACATCTGGATAGTCTTCGGGATTGTAGTGCTGGTGGTGAATTCAAGCGCACAGACAATTGCGATCAGGGGGGTGTCCGGTACCTACGGGCAGAACTGCGGGGGACAACGCGGCAACGCAACACCCGATCTCGAGACCCAATGCAACGGGCGAGACACGTGCGAATATCGCATTGACAGGAGAACGGTTGGGGACCCCGCTGCGGGTTGCCCGAAGGACTTTATTGCAGAGTGGCGCTGCGGCGAAACCGAGGTCCATATCGCTATGCTCAGCCCCGAGGTTGGGCCAGACGACACACTTGTGCTGAGCTGTGTCGGCCAGACGGGCGCTGGAAAATAAATGCCGCAGGCCTCGCCGGGATCGTCAAGGCTTGGGTCCCGCAGTAGTGGAATGGCTGCCGCGAATTTCCGCGCAGCGTGGTCCGACGTCCCCGCGCTCCTTCGCGCTCCTCCGTAATCCTCAGGCAGACTGTGGCGCTGCAAGCGTGGGTCGACGCCGCGCACAGTCATAGTGCAATGCATCATTGCATCGCACCAACTCAGGTCGCAAATCCGTGTTCAGCCGCGAGCGACAAACCATCGCCTGCGGTGCGATGAACCTATCGGCTTTTATCAAATTCGACGATCAGGCGATACGTCGTTGAATCGCCGAGCCCCACGGGACGGACTAAAAGCCGATTGGCACAACGTTGGAGCGTGCCCAAGAGACTACTGATGATCCGCGTCATGCGGATTTGGCACGGCTATTGCATTGGTTCGGACCGGGGCCAACGGAGGCCTCAGCGTATTGAATCCTCTCCGGCCACTCGTGTTGAGCGGCCTGCAGGGACAACGGCGTCCCGAGTGTCAACTGTGCGACCGAGTAATCGGGGCATGGTTGACGCTCGGGGCGCTTTTTTTTTGCGCGCTCGATCAACCATTGCGAACCTCGTCCTGGTTCACCTTTTGCGATCGGGTCAACGGTCTCGGGATATCGGCCTTACCCATGAAACAGTGGACACACTCAAGTCGCGCAGAAGTCTCGGCGCAGACCATCGGACAGCTCATCAATCTGTCGGGGAGGCAACGCATGCTCTCGCAGCGCATCGTTCTGCATGTGCTGCTCGCATCATACGGCGATGACGCCGCACTGATAGTTGTCAAGGACTGCCTAGCCACGTTTGCGCAAACGCACGCCGACCTGGTGAGCGGCGATGGTCCGTTGACAGGCGTATTTTCGGACGCCCTGCGTCAGCTCTACTTCGGCAATCGACACGCAGACGAGAGCATCCAGCGATTTATCGCGCAAGCGAATCAAGCTGTGTCGTGTCTCGAGTCGGGCATGACGGACGGACGCGAGAAGACCGACGCGCTTGTTGTTCAGGCCACGCCGCTGCTCGAACTCCTGCAGGAAATCACGCTCGCCTATCAACAGGAGATGCGCAGCATCGAGACTGCGTCGCTCAAGCGTCAGAGCGACATTGCTGAGCAGCTCGGGCATATCTCCATGCAGGCCAACATCGTGGCCCTCAATGCGCGCATCGCAGCCGCGCGTGCGGGGCAATTCGGCCGGGAATTCGCGGTGATCACCACGGTACTCGCCGACATCATCAAGGAGATGGACCAGTTGATCCACAGCGTTGTCAACACGCGTAGCGCCAACGAGGCGCCGCCGCGAGGCAGCGTTCCCGCACAAGGTCGGCACGTCCGTGCCGATCGTGCTTTTCAATAGCCTTCGCCCCATGAGAGAGACCCATGAAAAACCTGCTGAATTCTCTATCGAGCGGTAACTGGCGCGCGTTGCTCGCGTGCTTCCTCTACTTCGATACCGGTTTCACCGTGTGGGTAATGTTCGGGCCGCTCGCGCCGTTCATCCACAAGGATATCGCGATGTCTCCCGCCGAACTGGGCTTCCTGGTTGCGGTTCCGGTGCTTGGTGCGGCCATCCTGCGAGTCACGCTCGGCAATCTGTACCAGGCTTACGACGGCCGGCGCGTCGCGTTGTTGGGTATCGCGCTGTCGGCTTTGCCTTCTGTCATCTTGCTGCTGTTGCCGTCTGTCCCGTCCTATACGCTGCTGCTCGTGCTCGGGGTGTTCCTCGGCGTGGGTGGTGCAAGCTTCGCCGTCGCGCTACCGATGGCCGGAAGCAACTATCCACCCAAGGTGCAGGGTCTCGTGCTCGGGCTAGCCGCCGCGGGCAATATCGGCGCGGTGCTGGACGGATTTATGTTCCCGGGCCTCGCAGAGCATTTCGGCTGGGCGAAAGCGACGGGCGCGGCGTTGCCGTTGCTAGCGTTGGCGGCTACAGCGCTGATCTTTTGGGCGAAGGATCTGGGATCCAAGTCGGGTAGTGCGCCGCAAGCTTTTCTCAGCTTCTGCATTACGCTTGTTGGTCTCGTCGCGCTCGTGCTCGCAGTGCATTCGGGCATTTTCGGCGCGGGCAAAACCGGCGTGTTGCTGCTTCCGGTACTGGGTGCGCTACTGGCCATCGCGGTATTGCCGAAGCATTACCGCAGCGTGCTGGTAGAAGGGGATACCTGGGTTGTGATGCTGGTCTATAGCATCACTTTCGGCGGCTTCGTCGGTATGTCGTCCTATGTGACTACGTTGCTGATTTCGCTGTATCAACTGCCGAAACTCGAAGCCGGTCTTTTCATGTCGCTGCTCGCATTCATCGGCGCGCTGGTGCGTCCGATCGGCGGTCTGATCGCAGACCGGATTTCCGGCGTGCGCGCGCTCGTCCTGCTGCTCGCCGCAATCTCCGCGTGCGACTTTACGTTCGCCGCGTGGATGCCGCCGCTGCCGGCCGGGATTGCACTGCTGGTGGCCACCTACATGTGCTTCGGGCTCGGCAACGGGGCGACCTTCCAGCTCGTGCCGCAACGCTGGAAGGGCAAGACCGGGCTGATGTCCGGCATCATTGGCGCAGCCGGCGGGATCGGAGGATTTTATCTGCCGGTTATCATGGGGATAGCTAAGGAAAGCACCGGTAGCTATCAGATGGGTTTCGCTACCTTCGGCGGGTTGTCGGCCATCGCGTTCGCGCTGGTGGTTTTGCATCGCACCCGCTGGTTGGAATGGGCGCTGCCCAAGGAGAGTCCAGTCGTTTCGGACGCGATGCAGCCTGCAGGTGTGCGTGTGGACAGCGGTGCCTGAGATGAATCGAGCGGGTGCGTTCGCTCGCTTCACGCTTGATGTGTGCGTCTCGCCCCCGTGGGCTTGCGGTTGCCTCTGTATGCCGGGGTTCATCGCGAAATTTGCGAGATGTCATGGCCATGCGACTGGTAAACGGCCAGTTGCATGGCCAGTAGGTCAAAGGGAGCATGCATTTGTATGTTGAAGAAGCTTCGAACCATGATAATCGGAAGTGATCCGGGCGGCAGTTTCCTGGGCCGTAAAAGTGCCGGCAAGGTCGGTCCGTCAAACTCCGGCTCGGATGACGACGGACTCCGGCGACATACGGCGGACCTCCGCCCCGCACGCCTGCGGGAAAGAAGGCAGCACAGACGTTCGCGGTGCCGCCTCGTTACTAACGCAGCGAGACGCGAGCAGGGGTGCGCTTAACACCTGGTGTGCGAAAGCTGAGGGGTGTTCGCATCGACGATGCCGCACACGCATCCGCGTCGGACACGAGGGAGTCGGTTTTGCTTTCGCCCGGTCGTTGCACATTTCGGCTACTCGATGTCGTCCACCTTTGGTATCGAAGACGACCTGGCGCTCTCGCCGAATAGCTTGTGCAGGCGGTAACGATCCCGAGGTATGCGGCAGGTCGCCGCCATCACTCACCTCTACGAGACAAGGCGCCGCACTCTTCGCAGGGTTCTTCAAAGAACGCCTGCCCGGGCTTAAGCGCTCTGGTGGACATTGACCGCATAGTGTTGGCAGGGTGGCGGGGACGTTGCCATTGCTGTCGAAAAGACACAGCTTGTCTTGTGCTGCCGATCGCTGATAGGCTGAGTCCGGCCACAAGGAGAGTCGAGAACGCCGTCCGGCTTCAGCATGGGAAACATCGCTTTCCCATGGTCGCTGAATAGCGTGTCGCCGGCTTCGTCAGCTTGTAGCCGTATGTGCCGCATTGACTGGTGATCGCGGTCATAATGAGATTCCTCGACGAGAAAGGAGACGGCCATGCATCAAGACATTGAAGTTGGCGACCACCTTCTGGCTATAAACGTCGAGCAAAAATGCGACCCCGCTGACGAAGCAAGAGTGATTGGTTTTAATGTCCGCGTGATCGTGACTCGCCATGATGGAACGCCGGTTCGAGGCTCGACACATGCGGAAGATTCCGGAGAATTGACCGGTGATCACGGGCCATACCCCACGATGGCGGATGCCATTGCTCACGGCGAGGCATGGGGTAGACACTTCGTCGCTCGCATACTGGGCGGGGCGGTCTGATTCCCGGTTCCGCGATCCTGATGTTGGAGGTGTCCATGTGGGAAAAAATAGACTACAAGGGATTTGAGATCTGGGTGCTGCCGATCCTCGCATACGGACCTCCGGCGCCAGATACCCCTTACCACTACAACGGGTATGTATGCCGTCCTGGCGCTGATCTGCATCATGCCGGGCAGCGCACGCAGTTTTATGAGCTTGGCGACGTCTTTCAGACCGAAGCAGAGGCTCTTGATGCGGCCTATCGCGCAGGGCGCGACATCGTCGATACATCGATCGCAACGGCTGAATAGTAGCGTCGATCCCGTGAGCGATTGAATCCGCCCCGCGCTTGCTTGCGATGAAGTCCGACCTTGAAAGCGGAGCCGCAACCACGCTAGAGCCGACCGGCTTCCATGAGGGCCAGCACCTGGATAGCCGCGTGGCGGGCACATGAGGCAATCTCATCGTCGCTGGCACTTGTCACGCCGAATAACGCATCGTCGAAAAGCGCGGCTTTAAGTAGTGCCGCGAAGGTTGCTGCAGCGCCGTACTTGTCTTTTACTTTCCAGCCTGTGACAGGCAGCCATCGGTCAAGATAGCTCGCGAATAGCGCATCGCGCGTACCCGTAATCTGTTCGCGATAACGGCGAGCGAGTTCGGGGAAGCGAGGGGCATCGCGGGTCACGACGCGATACAGGGCCAACTGCTCTTCCGAAAGCGCGTGCCGAAGATATTCGCTGCCCGCGATCGGCAACGCGACGGGCGGGGGGGCGCTGAACCAGTCAGGCTCGTCAGTCCCGGCGAGTCCAGTCGCGGAAACGGGCTGCGTGCCGGGCGTCGAGCAGGCCGCCTCCATCACCGCACTGAACAGATCGTCCTTGCTCTCGAAGTGGCGATATAGCGTCTTGATCGATACGCCAGCTTCCTCGGCAATGCGGTTGACCGAGCTTTCCGCATAGCCGTTCTCCAGGAAGGCCCGCAGCGCAGCGTCGACAATCATCGCTCGCTTGCGCGACATCAGTGCGGCCTTCGGGTTGTCATCCGACCAGGTCTTGACCATGTGTGTGTCCCTCTTTTATCTGCTTGACGGATGATACGACAGCGATCACTATACAACAAACGACAGCGACTACTGTCGTTTGTGCGCCTAGCCGCTCTTTGCCTTATCAGGGGAGGGTTTGGCCTTCATACAATTTTTTCCCGATGGACATTCAGATGAACAATTCCCTCTCGCAGCCGCTGCGGTTACCCGGTGGCGCGATCCTCGCAAACCGCCTGGCCAAAGCGGCCATGAGTGAAGGCATGGCCGATGCCAACAACCATTCAACGCCGCGCCTCGAGGCGTTGTATCGCCGCTGGGCGCGTTCTGGCGCCGGGCTGCTTCTTTCCGGCAATATCCAGGTCGATCGTTGGCACCTCGAACGCCCGGGCAACATCGTCATTGATGACGACAGCGGGCAGACGCAACTGGCGCGGCTCGCCGCAGCCGGAACGTCGGACGGCGCTCACTTTTGGGCACAGCTCAGTCATACTGGACGGCAGGTGCAAAGCGGGATCAACACTTCCCCGCTGGCACCGTCTTCTGTGGATATCGATGTAATGCGGGGCGCCGGCTTTTCATTTGCCACGCCGCGCGAAATGACCGAAGAGCAGATCCAGCAGGCCATCGGGCAGTTCGCCTTCGCCGCCGGGAAAGTTCGCGAGGCCGGTTTCACCGGTGTCTCGCTGCATGGGGCGCACGGCTACCTGATTTCGCAGTTCCTTAGCCCGCTTGCCAATAAGCGCACAGACCGCTGGGGAGGTTCGCTCGAAAACCGTTCCCGCTTCGTGCTTGAGGTGCTGGCTGCGGTTCGTTCTGCCGTTGGTCCCGACTTTCCCATCGCGCTCAAGCTCAATTCGTCGGATTTTCAGAAGGGTGGCTTCACCAATGCCGAGTGCATCGAACTGGTGAAGAAGCTCAACAATTCGACGCTCGATCTGCTGGAACTGTCGGGCGGCTCCCTTGAACAGCCGAAGATCGCCGGCCTCACGTTAATGGACGAAGGCGAAGACGCGCCACGCGAAAGTACCGTCAAGCGCGAAGCATTTTTCGTGGACTTCGCGGCGGCGGTTCGTGCGGCGGCGAAGATGCCGGTGATGGTGGTGGGTGGATTTCGCACGACGGCGGCCATGATCGAATCGCTGGAGCGCGGCGAACTGGACATCATCGGGCTCGGCCGCCCGATCATTGCCGATCCTGAGGTGCCGAAGCGCATTCTCTCAGGTGAAGTTGATCGTGCTCCCAGTCCCGAAGCCGCGTTGCATCCGTTTCATCTTTTGCCATGGAACAACATGCAACTCGAACGTCTGGCAGACGGTCTGGAGCCGGATCTGTCGCTGGATGGTACCGATGCCGTGGCGCAGTTCACTGAGCTCGAGACTCGCAACATGAGCGCACTGCTGCACCATCGGGCTTAAATCCGTGGTCTGATCTGGAACTACCGGTTTTCCGGATCGTCAAGAGAGTGAAACTTGCATCGTGTCCGTCGGCGGATTGCAGTATTGGCCGAACGCCACCTCGCATCGAGAGGCGTTCGGGGAGGCTACTCAGACAGACTCAATCAAGCGTGCTGCTCTTTGTATTCGACCAGCACTTCGCGGTATGGCTTGCTTCCTTCGTTGCGCGCTTTGTGCGTTGCAGGGACCTTGGCGCCCTTGCCGATATCGGACAGCACTTCCAGATACCCGTTCTCGCATTTGAGCGAGTAAATCGCGCCCGTTGGCACGTCGAAGATGCCGAGGTCCCCGCCGTTTTCGTCGAAGATATGCAAGGGCGCACCTTCGATTGCGTACCACATGTATGAAAGCGTGTGGGTATGTACTGGCGTTTCCTCGCCTGGAGCGAGAACGAAGTTCCATACAATGACCTTGTCATTCTCAAATACCTTTTCACTGCCGACGCCAGCCATGACTATCTCCTTGAGGTGTACGAATGTATGAGGTGTACGAATGGTGCGAGAGGCGTCCCGCATTGCAGCAACGCCATTCACGTTCAGACGTTCAAAACGTATTGGTCGGCGCTGGACCGTACTTCAATAGCTGCGGTGCGAGAGAGCCTGTACTCAGAGTAGGCGAATGTCCCACTTGCCGCTGTCCCGGCCGTATGGAAACTTGTCACGGAAGAGGCCGATTTATCATTCCGGATGATGATTTTTTTCCGCGAAACGGTTGAGACAGTAGGAGCGCTTTGAATTCATCGGGACAGCAGGAGGCTTTTCACAGTGTCGGAACCTTTGCGAATCATTCATGGCCCGTTTGGAAGAGTGGCGTTGCTGCTGCTGGACAAAAGCATGGTCCTCCATGCACATCGGGTTTCTCACGTCATCTTCAAGGAAGGAGGTCCTGACATCCAGTTCGGGATCCGCAATCGTGAGCATGTTTTGTCAGACAAGAACGTACTACTGGTGAATGCGTGGGAGCCGCATTTCTATGAGCATCGCCCGCAATCGCAGCCGACTGTGCTGCTTGCGCTTTACCTGGAGCCAGATTGGTTGAAGGATGTTGACCGGCGTTTCGCATACAGCATTCACCCCCGTTTCTTTCCGAGGTCTTCCGCGCCGGTTCAAGGGAAGCTTCGCCGTCTTCATACTGATCTGCTCGACATTCTGACCGACCGTGAAGGCCAGTCGCTGCAAGCGGTCCAGGGGTTGATCGCCGACATGACCGGCGAACTGGTCGGCATATCGCCGCGAAGGAGTGAACTGTCGGCAGCCGGGTCTGTTGGCGGAATAGCGTACGACATCAGGATTCGTCGCGCGATCGAAGCAATGAAACAGGTAAGGGGCATCCCTCCCGACTTCGACGATCTCGCACAAGCGGTTGGGCTATCCCGTCCGCATTTCTTTCATCTATTCCATAAGCAGACCGGAATGACCCCGGCGACTTTCAGCAGCATGCTGAGGATGGACCTATCGATTGAAGGCGTCTCGCAGCACGAGATGGCGCTTCAGGATATTGCGCTCGATCTGGGCTTCGACTCGCCGGGAAACTTCACGCGCTTCTTTGTTCGTCAGCAAGGCGTGACGCCCAGCCAATACAGACAAAACGTGCAATTTGTCACCGGGCAAGGGTGGTAACAAGTGTTCATGGGTGAGCAAAGATCGGATGCCGGCGGTGCGTAGCCAACACGCAGCCACGCGTGGATCAGCGCCAGGCTTTTGCGTGAACTGCCTTCGAACTCGCAGCACTGGCACAATCGAGGTGATCTTCGATCCGCTTGGGAATCCTCATGCCAGATGCCGTCCCGCCTTTGCCGCCTTCGCGGGCTATCGGCCCCCTGTTTGCCCTGTTTCCCTTCCTGCGCCCTTATGCCGGGCGCTGGGCGCTTGCGTTCCTGGCGCTGGTGACGTCGGCGGGAGCCACATTGGCATTGCCGGTGGCGTTCAAATACCTGATTGATCGTGGCTTCGCCGGGGGCGACCGGGCCCACATCGATCGCTATTTCCTCGCGCTATTCGCCGTTTCGCTGGTGCTGGCCGGTGCCACGGCGATGCGCTTCTACCTGGTGTCGTGGCTGGGCGAGCGGGTTACGGCTGACTTGCGGCGTGCGGTCTACGACCACGTGCTGGGGATGAGTCCGCAGTTCTTCGAGACCACGCAGACCGGAGAGGTGCTGTCGCGGCTCACCGCCGACACCACGCTGATCCAGACGGTGGTGGGCACCAGCCTGTCGATGGGATTGCGCAACTTCTTCCTGCTTACCGGCGGCGTGGCGATGCTGGCGGTGACCAGCCCGGTGCTGTCGGGCTACATCATCGCCACGCTGGTTGTGGTGGTCGCGCCCATCGTTATCTTCGGCCGGCGCGTGCGGCGGCTTTCGCGTGCTAGCCAGGACAAGGTAGCGAACGCGAGCGCGGTGGCGGGCGAGGTGCTCAATGCCATGCCGACCGTGCAGTCGTACACGCAGGAGCCCTTTGAAGCGCGGCGGTTTGGCGGCGCGGTAGAGCTGGCCTTTGAGACAGCGCTCACGCGCATCCGGGCGCGCGCCTGGTTGACTGCGGTGGTGATCGTGCTGGTGTTTACCGCGATCGTCTTCGTGTTGTGGCTCGGGGCGCAGGCGGTGCTGGCCGGGCGAATGACTGCCGGCCAGCTGTCCCAGTTCATCCTCTACGCGGTGTTCACGGCCGGCGCTGTCGGGGCCGTTGCCGAAGTGTGGGGCGATCTGCAGCGGGCCGCCGGCGCCACCGAGCGGCTGCTGCAACTGCTGTCGGCGCGCTCTCCGGTGGTTGAGGCCGAGACGACGGTGCCGCTGCCGACACGCGGGGAGGGCATCCGCTTCGACAACGTCAGCTTTTCATATCCGTCCCGCCCCGGCATCGCGGCGCTCTCCGGCCTCTCACTTGACGTCCGCGCAGGCGAGCATGTCGCGTTGGTTGGACCGTCTGGCGCCGGCAAAACCACTCTGTTCCAACTGCTGCTGCGCTTTTACGACCCCCAGGCCGGTGACATTCTGATCAACGGCGTCCCTACGCGGCAGGTGCCGCTCGCCGAGTTGCGCAGGGAAATCGGCGTGGTACTACAGGAGTCGGTGATCTTTTCAGGCAGCGTGCTGGACAACATCCGCTACGGCGCGCCCGAAGCCACGCTCGCGCAAGTGCAGCGGGCTGCCGACATGGCTGCGGCGGCGGGCTTTATCGAAGAACTGCCGCAAGGCTACGATACATTTCTGGGCGAGCGCGGAGTGCGGCTGTCTGGCGGACAGCGCCAGCGCATTGCGATTGCCCGTGCGATCCTGAAGAATCCGCCCATCCTGCTGCTGGACGAGGCCACCAGCGCGCTCGATGCCGCGAGCGAACGGCTGGTGCAGAAGGCACTGGATAATGCCGCGCAGGACCGCACCACGCTGGTCATTGCGCACCGCCTCGCGACCGTGCAGCAAGCGGACCGCATTGTCGTGCTGGAACACGGCCGCATCGTCGCGCAGGGCCGCCACGCCGAGCTCCTTGTGAGCTCGCCGCTCTATGCCCAGCTAGCCGCCCTTCAGTTCGGCGAGCCGCTGGGGCAGACGGGGCAGAGCGGCGCCGTGCATGATCCTGTCGACTCCGCGTGAAGACGCGATCCGGGTCGCCCGGGCAGCTTGGACGAACAAGCCCTTGCGCGCCTGTCGAGAACGTTAGAACGTTTGCCAACTACTCGCTACAGCAAGATTGCGGGCGCTCCTTGTCAAACTGCGTTGAGCCTGGCCTGATACCGGCGATTGCCTGGTTTCAATGCCGTTGCCTTCGACGCCAAGGATGGCACCCGCCGGATCACGCTCCCTGATTCGGCGCCACCGATATTGAACGCACCGACCGCCTCGCGCAGCGCTTGTGCTTGTTCGGCCATTGACTGTGCGGCCGCCGCGGCTTGTTCTACCAAGGCGGCATTCTGTTGTGTCACTTCATCCATCTGGCTGACGGCTTGATTGACCTGCTCGATGCCTGTGCTCTGTTCGTCCGACGCCGAGGAGATCTCGCTCATGATATTGGTCACTCGCGCCACGGATTGCACGATTTCGCTGATCGTGCTGCCCGCTTGCGCAACGAGCTTGGAGCCCGCGTCGACCCGGTTCACCGAGTCGCCGATCAGGTCCTTGATTTGTTTGGCTGCCGTCGCGCTGCGTTGAGCGAGCGTGCGAACCTCGGTTGCTACGACAGCAAATCCACGACCCTGTTCACCCGCACGGGCCGCCTCGACCGCGGCATTGAGCGCGAGAATATTGGTCTGAAAAGCGATGCCTTCGATCACGCTGATGATCTCTGCGACCTTGCTTGAGCTTTCGGTGATGCCGTGCATTGTCTCGACCACGCGTCCTACCACCTCGCCACCGCGCCGTGCAATTTCTGAGGTTGTGCCGGCCAAGGTGCTCGCCTGCCTGGCATTTTCGGCGTTTTGACGCACCGTCGCGGTCAGCTCTTCCATGCTCGATGCGGTTTCCTCGAGTGACGCAGCTTGTTCTTCCGTTCGTTGCGAAAGATCGGTGTTGCCTTGCGCGATTTCGCTTGCGGCAACCGAGATCGATTCGCTCGACGACTTGATACCGTGCACGATACCCGTTAGCTGCTCTTTCATTAGCGCCAGCGAGAACAGCAAGCTGGAGGAGTCTTCCGCACGGGTCTGGACCGTCACGGTGAGATCGCCGGCGGCGATCTGGCCGACGACGTGCGCGGCGTAGTCGGGCTCGCCGCCGAGTTGTTTATGCAGCCGACGGCCGGTCAATGCACCAAGCGTGACGCCGAATATCAGCCCCGTCAGTACGATCGCAATCAGCGTCGCCCGCAGGGTTGCAAAACGCTCAAGCGAGTCGTTGTATTCGATCTTGGCAACGTCGACCTGCAATTTGCGCAGCTTGCTGAGTCCGGCAACCGCAGGCGGCAATAGCGCATCGACGTTGTCGCGTAGCAGAGCGGGTGCTTGCGCAGCATCGGTATTGGTATTGGCGAGTGCCGCTTTTACCTTTGCAAAGCCTTGCGTCGCGAGTGCGTCATACGCTGTGCGAAAGTCGGTGGCCATCTGCTTTTCGTCGGGCGTGAGGAAAGTCGATGTGTACTCTTTCCAGATCGTATCGATTTCCGAGCTGTCTTTTTCAACGCGGGCCAGTGCCTCCGCTGTTCGCGTGCTTGAGACGTCGAGGGAGGCACGGGTCAGGGTCGCGAGTTGATCCAGCAACCGGTGATCTATTTGGGCCAGTTGCTGGATACAAACCGTCCGATCTTCATACACAGTGCGCAGCCCGTTGTTGCTTTGATTCATCCCGTATAAACCGGCGGCCGCGACAACCACGACAATCGCGGAGAGCGAGCCGGTGATGAGCGTAAGCCGAGCCTTGACAGAAAGTGATTGCGTTGCCATGAAGATTACCTGTCGATGCACGCTTGTAAATTCAGCGCGCGGTTGCGCCTGGCCATGACAAAGGCCGAGTGACGTATTGTTGATAGGGACAATTTAACGAGATGAGGAGCGCTCGCCTGGCCTCGCGATTGAGCCGAGCGGTGCGATGTATATCTGGATAACGACAGCGATGGCTCTTTCCTGATCGGAAAATACCCTTGCAGTACACAACGACCTGTCTGAACTACCGCGCTTGCCAACCGTTGCGGTAACAACGCTCGGCTGGCTTGCAATTGAAGACCGCCGCCGCGTCGCTGTGGCCGAGCGAACGTCGTGAGCAAAAGTGTTCATGACGAAGTCTGTTCAAAACGCGCCGGGTCCGGAGTGCACAGTTACGATGTCAAGCTGTAGTCGAAGACGAAAGATTACCCCTGGCGGCGAGCACTCGATTACGCCCCTTCTTCTTCGCCTCATACAAGGCCTTGTCGGCAGCCAGTATGAGCTCCGTAGGCTCGCCCGCGTCGCGAGTCGGGACCCGGGCGTCAACACCCGCGCTTATCGTGACGAAGCCAGCGGGGCTGCCCGAATGTTCAATTTCCAGACCACGAATAGCGCTGCGGATATTGTCCGCGATCGCTACGGCATGAGCTACATCGGTATTCGGCAGAAGCACCGCGATTTCCTCTCCGCCATATCGGGCAGCAAGGTCCCCCGGACGCCTGGCTGTCAGGTCCCCGATGAGACGGCTGATCGTCCGCAGGCACTCATCGCCCGCTGCATGTCCGTAGATGTCGTTGTATTGCTTGAAGCAATCGACATCCATCATGATCAGTGCCAACGTACTCGCCTGACGCGTGGCGCGGCTGAATTCGTTATGCAACGTGACATCGAATTGGCGGCGGTTCGCGAGCCCTGTCAGGCCGTCCTGCATCGCAAGTCGTTCAAGGGTCCGATTGAGCTTTTCAAGGGTGGCGTGCGTCTTTGTCAATTCCGCCTCTGCAGTCGTTCGCAGTTCGATCTGCCGGATCAGATGCCAGCCGAACAAGCCCACCACAATGGCAAGGCAAAGCACGCCGGCGGAATGCAAGATCGTGTCGCGCCACCATTCAAGCAAAATCTCATCCTTGGACAATGCAGCCGCTACAAAGACCGGAAAATGCTCGAGGCCGCGATAACTGTTTAGCCGCGTGACGCCATCCTGCGCCGACTTGATGAAAGCCGTTCCGGCAGGACCCTGCGTCGTGTAATAGTTGAACAGCGCAGTTCCTCGCATGCTTTTGCCGATCACTTTTACATCGAACGGTCGACGAATCAGCATGACGCCGCTATCCAGGACGAGGGCAACGGCGCCCGCGTTGCCGATCTGAAGGCTATCGTAGAACGCTTTAAAGAAATCAATATCGACGGTTGCCAGCACAACGCCGCCGAAACTGCCATCCGGTTTATTGATTCTCCTTGAAACGGGAATAACCCACTTTCCACTTGATCTACTTATTACCGGCACACCAATGTGCGGACCAGGACCAGAGTTGTGCCGATGAAAGATGAAATATTCGCGATCCGCGTTGTTGAATCGATTTAGCGGCGCTGACGTGGAATTGATAATCCAGTTGCCGTTTTCGTCATAGACAAAAAGACCGTCTAGTTGGGGAAGCTCCTGTCGATGCATCACCAGGATGTCGTGCAGTCGTTTAAGAGCAGCCGGACCGGTCCCGTCGAATTCCACGCGCTCGACGATGCCCAGCAACGCCGTGTCCGCCTCCTTGAATGTGTCGTCGGCCTGCTGAGCCATTGCCCGTGCCAGATTCGAGGTGGCGACATTCATTTCGCCCAGTTCGACTGATCGTGCGTTCCAACTCCGCCAGCCATCGAGCACAACGAGAGACAGGCAGACGATTGCCACGAACGCAATCGCACGCCAAATGATGGATGGTCGATTCAAAATCAAACAATTCTCCGTGGACAGCTTGAAAGCAGTGTCCCAGCGAGGTCTCTTTTTGCAGAAAAAAGCCGGGGCAATGGCTTGCGTACGGGAAGTATATCGGCATCTGGACACATTTCTTGACATCCGTCTGCTCGGGCTGAGCGACTTGAACGAGTCGGTCAGAGTCATTTTGGCCGGTTGTGCGAATCTGCGAATGCTTCCGACGCACAGCTATAATCGCGCTCGAACATGGCTAGGGAAGTTTTACTCGTGAAAAAGATCGCTGCCTTTGCGCTCGTCGCGCTTGTACTCACCGGTTGCTCGTCCCCCCAAAAGCAGGCGGAGCAAGCTCAGGAATTCCTCCACAACGAATCCAGCCTTGCTGCCGCCCAACGCAATGCGGCGGTCGATTGCGAACCGGCGAACTGCGACGCCGCCTGGGTGCTTACGAAACGCTATATCGAGCAGCATTCCGACACGTCGGTGACGCGCGCGGACGCAGTCGCAATCGACACCGACGTGCCCTCTGATTCAGGCAAGGCCGCCTTTTCGGCGACCCGTACTGCGAGAGGCGCTGGCGGGACGCTAACCCTCTTTGCGCAGTGCCGCGGCATGTATGGGCAGGACAGCGCGAGAGGTTCGGACTATGACAAGTGCGCCGAGAAGATCCTCAAGACTCAGAATGGCTATGTGGCGTTTCTCCGGGCACATGCGTCTGGTCAGTAAGCGTCGTTCGCGCCCTGTCCGACTGAATGGTCGCGTAGGGTCGACCACGGAGGCAACCGCCTCTCGATTGTTCACGAGCCGGGCGACTGTCCGTTGTCGAGAAAACTGGATGGCTGTTGCGGCTTGCAAAGCGCTTGACATCGTAAATTTGGCTTCGTAAATTCGCCTCCAACGAGTCGTCATGTTTTATGACGGCTCCACGGCAACGATGCCGTGCTACACATGAACGGCTATGCAGCCCCTGAACTTGCGTCCAACGCTGGTTCGGGGGCTTTTTGTTTTTGGGAGACGAAATCGTGATGTCGCAGTACAACCCCGCAGAACGTGAATTCGAAGGCCCCGTCATCGCATGCGTTCAGATGGAGCCGAAGATTGGAGCGAAGCGCGATAACGTGGCTCGCTCGATCCGGCATATTGAAACCGCCGCAAAAAACGGCGCGTCGTTAGTGCTCCTGCCTGAGTTGTCCAACACCGGATACGTCTTTGCGGACCGCGACGAGGCTTTCTCCCTGGCAGAAGCGCTACCGGACGGGGAAACCGCTCAGGTCTTTGCCGAAACGGCGCAGCGCCTCGGCATTCATATCGTCGCCGGTGTCGCCGAGCGGGCGGGGACGCTTCTATACAACTCGGCCCTGTTCGTCGGCCCTTCGGGTCACATCGGCAGCTATCGCAAGCTGCATCTCTGGAACAACGAACATCTCTTCTTCGAGCCCGGCGACCTTGGCGTCCCGGTGTTCGACACGCCCTTGGGGCGAATCGCGATCGCGATCTGCTATGACGGGTGGTTTCCCGAAACATATCGACTGGCGGCCGTGCAAGGCGCGGATATCGTTTGCGTACCGACGAACTGGGTGCCGATGCCAGCACAGCCGGATGATCGTCCAGCAATGGCAACGACGCTCGCCATGGCGGCGGCTCACAGCAACGGCATGGCGATCGCATGTGCAAACCGGATCGGGACCGAGCGCGGCCAGCCGTTTATCGGCCAGAGCCTGATTGTGGGTGGCGATGGATGGCCCGTGGCAGGGCCGGCCAGCAGTGACTGCGAAGAAGTCCTCTACGCCGCGATCGATCTGAAGCGCACACGCTCCGGGCGCACGCTCAACGCTTTCAATCACGTGCTGCGCGATCGGCGCGCTGACGCGTACAACCCGATGCTGGGCACTGGCTTGCCTTCTTCTTGCTCGTGAGATATCCACCTGCGCCTGCATTGTTCCTCGAAATCCAACCCGACCACTACCGACCACCACGAAGGAAACTCCATGAGTCAGCTAACGAAGAAAATCCTTGTTGCCACCATCGCGGCAGTCGCCGGTGCCAGCACTTGCATCGATGTGTTTGCGGCCGATCCCATCAAGATCGGCGTCGCAGTCGGATTGTCCGGCGCCAATAGCGTGGTCGCGCCGGCCGTGGTTCAGTCTTCGCAGCTTGCCGTTGAAGAAATCAACGCCACAGGCGGCATCCTGGGTCGCCAGGTCGAACTCGAAATCACAGACGACGCGTCTGGCGCGGTCGGTGCGCAAAAGGCATACGACACACTGGTTTTCCGGAAGAACGTCGACGCCGTCATTTCCATGGAAACCAGTGCCGCGCGCAATGCGGCGCTTCCCATCCTGGCGCGCGGCAAGAAGCCGTTTATCTATACGTCGTTCTATGAAGGCCGGTCATGCAGCCCGTGGATGTACGTCAACGGCTGGGTACCGGAACAACAGGTCGCACCGGTCGTGGACTACTTCGCGAAAAGCAAGGGCGCCAAGACCTTCTACCTGGTCGGCAACGACTATGCTTTCGGCCGAGGCATGCTCGATTTCACCAAAAAATATATCGAGCAGCATGGTGGCAAGGTAGTGGGCGAGGAGTACCTGCCGATCGACGGTACTGACTGGACGCCGATTCTTTCCAAGATCCGCTCGGTTCATCCCGACGCGCTCATCAGTGCAACTGCGGGCGGCGCGCCCAACGTCGCTCTCGCCAAGCAGTTGAACGGTTCGGGGCTAACGCTGCCGTACGGCAATCTGGCCATCGACGAAGGGACCGCCAGGAGCATGGGCGACGTCGCCACGGGCATATATATGTCGGGCTCCTACCTGACGAGTATCGACACGCCCGGGAACAAGAAATTTCTCGCGGCCATGGACAAGCGCTTCGGCCACGATCTGAAGACGCCAAATGAACTGTCCGAGCCGCAATACGAGGCCTTCTTCCTTTACAAGGCTGCGGTCGAGAGGGCGGGTTCCACGGATTCGGCGAAGGTGGTCAAGGCGCTGGGGCAGGTGTCATTCGACGGTCCGCGCGGTCCGGTAACGATGGACAAGAGCCGGCATACGCCGCTCGCCATGCGCCTCGGCCAGATTCAGGCAGACGGGTCGATCAAGATCCTGCAAACCTTTTCAGAAGTGGACCCGGGCGCACAGTGTCCTAACATCAAGTAGACGTGGTTTTGGAACTAGGCATCCGCCTGATACCTGGCTGCGGTCAATGCACAGGCGGATGTGACTGGAGATGACAATGGTTCTGGCACTTGATATTTTCACGACAGCGGCCGTGCTGTTCATCGTGACCGCCGGGTTGATGGTGATTTTCGGCGTTATGAAAATCGTCAATTTTGCCCACGGCGCATTGCTGACGACGGGCGCCTACGCGAGCTTCGTCGTGACGCAGTTGAAGCTGAATCCGTGGGTCAGCTTGCCGCTCGCGCTGGTGGCCGGTACCGCGGCAGGCATGTTCGTCGAGCAGGTGATCGTGCGCCCGCTCTACAAGCGCCCGCTCGACGCGATCCTTGCCACCTGGGGCCTCGGAATCGTCATTGCACAGCTCATCGTGATGGCCTTTGGCCGCGAGGTCCAGTTCGTGGAAACGCCGCTGAAAGGGGCCTTTTCCATCGCAGGGACTGACTATTCTGCTTATCGCCTGTTGCTGATCCTGATCGCGCTCGGTCTCTGCGCCCTCATGACCGCGCTTCTCGCGGGAACGCGCTTTGGCGTCAAGACCCGTGCGGTAATCATGAATGAGGACCTGGCCCGGGGGCTCGGCATTCATTCCGGCCGGATTCGATTCATTACGTTCAGTATCGGCGCCGCGCTGGGTTCCCTGGCCGGCGCGCTCATTACGCCGTTATCGAGCGTCGATCCCGACATGGGACTGACCTGGCTGGTGAGCGCCTTCATGCTCGTCATGGTTTCTGGCTACTCGATGGTCAGCCTGCTGCTCACTTGTCTTGTATTCGGCGCCTGCCAGGTCCTGGTCAGCACGTTCGTCAGCCCGGTACTGGGTGGCCTGACCATCGCCGTACTGGCCGCGCTGACGCTGCGCATTCGGCCGAAGGGGTTCTCTCATGGCTAAAGTCGATGCGCCGCCGGATCATGCCGGCGCTTATTCCGCGCAGCGCGACGAGCGAGCAAGCAACCGCCTGGAGCCGCGTGGGCGGGGATTGCTCATGGCCGGCTGCTTCGGCGTTCTGCTGCTGGCTGCCGGCCCGTTCGTTTTCGGCACGTACCTGCTGAACGTCCTGATCCAGGCATTCTTCTTCTCGATAGTCGCCGTGACGGTGGACATCCTTTGGGGATACACGGGGTATCTGACGTTCGGGCAATCGGCATTCTTTGGCCTCGGTGCCTACGCGGCGGGTCTGGTCTTCACGCACGGCGGTTTCTCCACAGGTTATGTGGTGCTGGCGCTGGGAGCGACCATCGCGGTGACTGCAGCCGTCGCTGCACTGCTCGGCTGGCTATCGTTTTATCGAGGCGCCTCGCCGTTTTTCGCGACGGTGATGTCGCTCGTGCTGCCGATCGTGCTCAGTCAATTGCTGCTGTCCGGCGGTCAATGGACCGGCTCGAGTTCGGGGCTCACCGGCTACGAGACGTTCGATCTTTCTCTCCCGGCCTGGTACTGGATCGCCGGAGCGGCCTTGCTGGCCGTCGCAACGCTGGCCTGGCTATTCGTGCGCAGCGATGGCGGCCGCGTGTTGGCCGCCATTCGCGACAATGAATCGCGCTGCTCGTACCTGGGTATCAATACGTCGCTCGTCAAGATCATCCTGCTGATTGCGACTGCGGTCATCGCCGGTCTTGCAGGCTTCGGCTACGGATCGTTTAGCGGCGTGGTCGCCCCGGAACTGACCGGGTTTGTCCTCGGTACCCAACTGATCATCTGGGTCGCGCTCGGTGGCAGGGGAACGCTGTGGGGACCAGTTATCGGCGCGCTCCTGATCAACGTCGGGACCGCGTATCTCAGCGGCAGCATGCCATTTGCGTGGCAACTCATCCTCGGCGCCGCATTCGTGACGGTGATCGTATTGCTGCCGCAAGGGCTGGTGCCGTTGCTTCTGAAGCCATTGCGCCACCTGGCCGGCAATAGCGCCGCACCCGAACTGGTCGAGCGGGCCGTACGGGCAGAGTACAAACAGGCATTGTCCAGACCAGCGCTGCAAATGAACGGCGTCGCCAAGAATTTTGGCAGCCTCAAGGTGCTGCAAGGCATCGACCTGAACGCTAACGCGGGCGAGCTGGTTGGACTTATCGGCCCGAACGGCGCCGGCAAGACGACGCTTATGCGCTGCATGAGCGACGGAGCCGAGCGCTCCGCCGGTGCGGTCGTGCTGTGCGGCAACGATATCCGGCAATTGCCGCCGGACCGGTGCGTGCGCTTTGGGTTAGGGCGCAAGTTCCAGAACGCGAACGTCTTCGAGACGCTTACCGTGGCGGAGTGTTTGAGACTCGCGGGGACGATCATCGAACGGCCTTCACTCTTCAAACGCTCGAATACCCTCGCCTTGCCGCCGTATGCCATGGAAGTTGTCCGCACCACGCGCCTCGATCAGAAGCTGGGCGCTGTAGCCAACGATCTCTCGCACGGCGAACAGCAGGCGCTGGAGTTGGCAATGGTGCTTGCGCTGGAGCCACGAATCGTACTGCTCGACGAGCCCACGGCAGGATTGACCAAAACAGAGCGCACGCAAATCGGCAATGTGCTGGCCGCGCTGGCGCATCAATATCAGCTCTGTTGTCTGTTGGTCGAACACGACCTCGATTTCGTTGCGGAGATTGCCACGCGCATCGTGGTGCTGCATCAGGGGCGTATTGTGATGCAAGGCAACTTCAATGAAGTAGTCAACTCGGAGCTCGTCAAGACGATCTATGCCGGAACCGCGCAAAGCGCCGGATCCGACGGGAGCACACCGCATCGGGAGGCGTCATGAGTCAGATCGCGTTGGACCTGCAGGATGTGACCAGCGGCTACAAGGCCTCGGTCGTACTTCGCAATCTGTCGATGACCGTCGCCAATGGCGAGGCCGTCGCCTTGCTTGGCAAGAACGGCATGGGCAAGACTACGTTGCTCAAGACGATCATGGGTTATCTGCCGAAGAAAACCGGCGCTATCCGTGTGCGTGGGCAGGACATTACCCGCATGGTGCCTCATCGGATCGCCCGGGCAGGCATTGCCTACGCGCCCCAGGAACATGCGTTGTTTCAGGACCTCAGTATCCGCGACAACCTGCGCCTCGGGCTTGCCAAAGTATCTGTGTTCGACGAACGCTTTGCCGAAATTGAACCGATTTTTCCGGTGTTCAAGAGCCGGTTGAAGCAATTCGCCGGCACGCTCTCCGGCGGTGAACAGAAGATGCTCCTGGTGGCCCGTGCGCTCATGATGCGTCCGTTGATCATCCTGCTTGACGAAATCACGGAAGGGTTGCAGCCGTCCGTGATCGACCGGCTAGCCGAAGCGTTGCTATGGGAACGCAGCCAACACGGCACCACGCTCTTGCTGATCGAGCAGAACGTCCCTTTTGCGCTGAAGGTCGCCGACCGCTACGCCGTGCTCAAGCAAGGTGAAATCATCGACCACGGAAATGCGAAAGACGAAGCTGCGGCGGCATCGATCTTCGAACACCTGCGCGTCTGACATTTTTGATCACCGCACGCGACGAGATCCAGGGCGACGAAGCGTATCGAGCGTTAGGATTCGAGTACGATCGTCGTCATGCATCTGCCGGACGTTTTCCCTCTGCGTAGGGAAGTGCAAGTAGATACAAGGAGGAAACACAATGGGGGCGAACTCGCAACCACCGGCAAGCCCGGTGTCTGCAGACACCGGATGGTGCATCGGTGTCCTGTACTCCCGCACGGGCGTGACCGCGGCGACTGAATCAGAGCATTTTTTTGGCACCGTCCTCGCGATCGAGGAGGTCAACGCGGCCGGTGGCGTCGACGGGCGTCTGCTTGATCCAGTCGTGTACGATCCGAAGAGCGATCCCGACGAATATCGCCGGCTCGCCACGCGGATGCTTCAGGAAGACGACGTGACGGTGATTTTCGGCTGCTCGACTTCGTCAAGCCGAAAGGCGGTGCTGCCGGTCATCGAGCGCAACAACGCGCTGCTATGGTATTGCTCGATCTACGAAGGATTCGAATATTCGCCGAACGTGATCTACACAGGGGCGGTGCCGAACCAGAACAGCATGCAACTGGCTGCGTATCTGCTCCGCAATCACGGCCGGCGTTTTTTTCTGGTGGGCGCCGACTATATCTATCCTCGAGAATCGAACCGGATCATGCGAGACATGGTCGAGCAGCATGGCGGCGAAATCGTGGAAGAACTTTATTTACCCAGCGACGCAGATCCCTCGGCATTGGAGGAGGTCGTACGGCAGATCAAGGCCGTCGAGCCCGACGTGGTTTTCTCCACCCTGATCGGCCGGGGTGCGCGCGCCTTTTATCAGTTGTACCGCGAGCACGGTATAGACCCCGCACGCATCCCGATCGCAAGCCTGACGATGACGGAAGGCGAGACGCGCATGATTGGTCCCGAACTGTGCGGCAACCACATTATCTCCGCCAGCTACGTCAACACGCTGGGCCACGAGAGCAACAAGCGCTTCCTGGCATC
The DNA here is from genome assembly GCF_030464885.1 of Caballeronia sp. SEWSISQ10-4 2. Taxonomy (GTDB): domain Bacteria; phylum Pseudomonadota; class Gammaproteobacteria; order Burkholderiales; family Burkholderiaceae; genus Caballeronia. The sequence continues at coordinate 39,980 of NZ_JALPRJ010000028.1, forward strand.
GTGGCAAGCGCGATTCGGAGACCAGCCGGCCAGCATGTGGTCGGAGATGGCGTACAACCAGGTCCACCTCTTTGCGCTGGCGTTGGCCCGTACCCGAAGTCTCGACACGGCAAAGCTGGTGGAGGCCATCCACGAGGTCGAGTTCGATTCGCCAGAAGGGGTGCTCAAAATCGATCCGGAGAACAACCACGCGATCTTGACCCCGCGCATTGCGGTTTGCAGACCGGACGGCTCGTTCGATATAGTTTGGGAGGGGCGCAGTCCGATTAAACCCGATCCCTACCTGACATCGTACGGATTCGCAGAATTCTGGCTCGATGGAGACCCGGCATGAGCACAGGCGCTCGTCGGCTATTTGACGACCTACGCACACTACGCGTCCTCGTGATCCATCCACCCGGGGACGACCGTAGTGTCCTGGAGGAACAATTGCGCCGGATTGGCTGTCCGGTGCGTATTCTCTGGCCGTTTCCGTCTCGACTGCCCGTGGACGTCGATGTCATTTTTTTCCTCGTCGGTCCCGAAACGCGGAGCGCAGGAAATTGGTGTGCGGCGGACACTGAAGCGACGCTGATTGCATTGTCCGACTACGAGAATCCCACCGCGTTAAAAATGCTGGTGGATACACAAGCGCATGGCGTGATCACGAAGCCGTACCGTTCCACCGGCATTCTCAGCACCCTGGTGCTCGCGCGCGCATCCTCGGGCTATCAGCAGCGTCTGCACAACAAGATCGGCAAGCTCGAGGAGGCGATCAAGGCGAGACGTCACATCGAGAAGGCTATCCGCATCCTTATCGAGGCGCACCGGCTAAGCGAAAACGAAGCGTACGAACACATTCGTTCACGTGCCACGAGCCTCCGGGTCACTGTAGGCGAGATCGCTACGATGGTGATCGATGCTCATGAGGCAATGGAAAAATTGGGCCTTGCCAAGGGATCGAAGCCTTGAGTCACTGCCTTGAATCATTGCGATAGAAAAATCTGGCATCCTATTACCCTGTTGCAGCCAGACTAAACAACGCAGCCACACCCGCTTGATCCACTATGTCAAATCATCTCGATGCTTTAACTCTCACTGAGATTGCGTTGCGCGCGGAGTCGCTCGCCGCCGGGCCGTGCAATTGCACCCGGACGCCGCTTCACGGCTGGAACTCACAGCCGGTTTCTCTCGACGAACAACGTCTCGAGGAAATCGGAACACTCGTTGTGGATGGTGATCCCGAGCCTAGCTATCGGGAATACCTGCCGGGCAATATTGATTACTGGTCCCCAGAGGCGCCCATCGCACCGCGTTTTTTTCCCTATAACCGCTGTAACGTGTGGCAATGCACGCAGTGCAGCCGGCTCTATCTTCGATACACGGAGGGTGGAGGGTATTTTGTCGATCGTCGAATCCGCACGGTGCATTCGGCTTTGATCAAAGACGTCCCTTTGTGAGCGCTGGAGAGATTGCCGAGCATTTCCGGTTCAACGTTCAGCACTCGTTCCTGACCTGCCGTCGCAACCGATGAAGGCATAAATAAGCCACCAAGACGTACGGTGAAAATAGCGGATTGGCGCGACAACAAAGGGAACAACCGTGGAACTACGACACCTGAGGTATTTCGCGGCGGTCGCCGAAAATCAGAGCTTCCGGCTGGCCGCCGAGCGCATCAACGTGACGCAGCCCGCGATTACTCGCCAGATACAGGATCTTGAGCAGATGCTGGGCGCACGGCTTTTCGACCGTACCCCGCAGGGAGTCAGGCTCACTGTCGCGGGCGAACTGTTCTTGCGTGAGACTCGCAAGTCGCTCGACATTCTTGAGTCGGCCACGCGTGCGGTCAAACTCGTTGCATCGGGGCTCCAGGGCACGTTACGCCTTGGCGTGGTCGAGAACGCAAGTTGGGATGGTCTTGTGCCTGATGCATTTAACCGCTTCCAGCGCGAAGCACCCGAGGTGAGCATTCATCTGGCGCCAATGAACACGCCCGAGCAGGTTGCCGAGATCCTGAGCGGAACGCTTGACGGCGGCTTTATCTACACCTACGGCGAGCTTCCGCGCGCGCTGCGCGTGCTGCCTCTGGCCATTGGCGACGTAGTGGCAGCGGTCCCGCGAAGCTGGAACCTTCCGGTAGGTCAACCGATTTCCGCACGTGACCTGAATGGCCTGCCAGTGGTCTGTTTCCCGCGGCAAACGTACCCGGCGTACTACGACATGCTGGTCAGCGCCTGCAGCGAAGCCGGATTGACCCTGAACGTGGTGCAGGAAGTGCCTACCGAGGCCGCGATCCTGTCGCTCGTGTCGGCCGGCATGGGAGCTGCGATCGTCAATGCCGCGAATCTCGGGCGGCCGCCGGCGCGCGCGCAGTTTCTGGGCTTCACCGACCTGTCCGTCCAGATGCCGTTGGCGTTCGCCTACCTCGCGACCAATCCCAACGCGGCATTGCAGCGATTGCTGCGCGTTCTCGATGCGATACTGCACACCAGCGTAAGCGGCGCGGAGCGTAACGGTCAGTAGATGCGTCATCGATCGCCTCGGATGCACCACAGGTCACGCGAAATATCTGCATGCCGGTACGGTCCCGCAGGGGTGAATCACCGGTTCATAAAAAGCGCCATGTGAAGCCGCCGTTGCTTTGCGCTACGACACCAGCCGACGTCCCGGCAAAATGCGGCGTGAACACAGTCGCGCCTGTTTCGATCGCCCGGTCAAGTACCCACCGTCGTGAGACATTCGCACGAGGCTTGTCCGCGCAGAACACCGAACTCCATACCGGACGATAGACCTGGATCGGGTGATGCCACACATCGCCGCTAAAGAGCGCGTGTGCACCCGCCGACTCGATTTCGATCGTCATGTGTCCCGCGCTGTGACCCGGCGTCGGATGAAAGCGGATGCCTGGAAGATATTCGCCGCCTTCCGGACCGATTTCTTCGGCGAGTCCCGCGTCGATCACCGGCAACACGCTGTCATCGAAGACCATACGCCGGCTCGCGCCGGCGGGTGTGTCGAAGAACTCCCGCTCAACGCGTGAGAACACGTAACGCGCGTTGGGGAAAGTCGGTACCCAACGGCCGTTATCGAGCCGGGTATTCCAGCCTACGTGGTCCACGTGCAGGTGCGTGAGCAGCACGAAATCGACCTCTTCGGGCTTCACCCCCGCGCGCTCCAGCCGCTTGAGGTAGGGAGTATTCAGTTGGTGGAAGATGGCGCTGAATGGACGGTCCTTATGATTGCCGCTTGTGGTGTCGACCAAAATGACCTTTCCACTGACTCGCAACACCCAGGTGTTGACGCTCAGGAGGAAGTGTTCCGCGGCCGCGTCGACCTGTCCGTTAGCGAGCCATGCGTGGTGTTCCTCAATCACGGCGGGATCGAAATCGGCGAACAGCATGCCGGTCTTCAACTGAAACTGTTGTTCGGTCACACGGGCGATCAACGCGTCGCCGACGCGGTAGGTCGTCGATTGTTCATCCATGAGGGGTCTCCGCTGGGGACTCAATGGGATTCAGGAGCATCGCGACCGCACCGGCGAGTGCGATGCCGACTATCGTCAACATGCCGGCCTGCATGTCGCCGGTCAGGGTTTTGACGACACCGATGATGATCGGACTGGCGAAGCCGCCAAGCGCGCCGCAAATGTTGATGAAGGCAATCCCGCCCGCTGCCGCCGCCGTGCCCAGGTACCCCGCAGGCAGCGCCCATAGAACCGTGTAGGACGCCCACAGCATGGCGGTGGACAGACCGATTGCAGGCAGCGCGATGCCGAGCTTGCTTGGGTACAGTCCGGCGATTGCAAGCGCGATGGCACCCACGATGCTTGCAAGCGCACTATGGCGGCGGCGCTCGTTGCGACGGTCGGAGCTGCGGCAGAGCCAACCCATCGCGGCAATGGCTGCAACGTAGGGTACTGACGACCACATGCCGATCGCCGTCGTGCCGGCAACACCGGCAGTCTTCAGGATTGTGGGCAGCCAGAAACTCACCGTATAAATCCCCGCGATCACGCAAAAATTGCTGAAGGCGAGCGTAAGCACGCGTGGGTCGGAGACAACGGTTCGCAATGAGTGGTGCCGAGCTTCGCTCGCCGCACGGCCCAGGCGTTGCGCGTCAAGATCAGCGCCAAGCAGCGTCTTCTCTTCATTGGACAGCCAGTTTGCCTGCTGCGGGCGATCGTCGAGGAAGAAGAATGCGATCACGCCCAGCACGCAGCACGGCAGGCCCTCGACGATGAACATCCACTGCCAGCCTTCGAGGCCATGAGTTCCTGCGAGCGTGGTCATTGCCCAGCTTGACAACGGTCCGCCGACAATGCCACCGATCGGTCCCGCCCACATCACGACCGCCATCGCGCGAGCGGTCCGCGATGGCGCGTACCAGTACGTCAGGTAGAGCACCATTCCCGGTGCGAAGCCCGCTTCGAAAACACCAAGTAGAAAGCGTAGAGCGTAGAACGCGTGGATGTCCCGAACGAACAGCATCGACGCAGAGGTGATCCCCCACAACACCATGATGCGCGAAAGTGTCTTTCGGGCGCCGATCCTCGGCAGGAGCAGATTGCTAGGGATCTCGAACAACACATAGCCGATAAAGAAGATGCCCGCAGCGACTCCGTAGGCCGCGTCGGAGAACGAGAGCTGGTTCTGCATCTGCAGCTTCGCAAAGCCGATGTTGATGCGGTCCAGGTACGCGAGCATGTAGCACAGCGTCAGAAACGGCAGTAAGCGCCACGTGATCTTTCGGTACAGCGCATCGCGCGGGTCGATGCCTTCTGTCAGGGGGATGGCGGACATGGTCATCTCCGGGTTCATTGCGCGTGGGCGTCGGCCGCCACGAGCGCGACGCAGTCGCCCGGCTCGACGCTCGCGAGCGAACGCACGATGACGACCACGCCCGCACTGCGAAACTTCAGCTCGACGGGCGTTGCCCACGGCGCGTGCGGATCGAATACGCGCCCGGCCAGGTCGCCGGCGCTCACGCGGTCGCCGAGCTTGAATACCGGCTCGAAGATCCCGCGCGTATCCGCAAAGACGTAATGCCGCTCACCCTCGACGTGCAGCCAGCGGGTGTCGTAGCGCGGTGCAGGAAGCGACTCGCTCGCGCAGATGCCGAGTGCCGCTAGCACTCGCTGCAAGCCTTCCTCCACGATAGCCAGGCCTTGCGGATTGCACGTCGCGTAGCCGCCGAATTCGCCGCACAGAAACAGTTTTCCGTGTCGCTCGATGGCCGCGCCGTAGGTGCGGTCCTCGCCGAGCAGATCCATCACCATCGCGTTGGGCGCGGCAAATGCGTCGACGATCCGCCGATATTCGCGGCGTTGTCCGGCGTCGAGCGGCTGCGCGACCAGCAGCGTTGGCAGATGATCGAACGACGCGCCTCCCGCGTGAATGTCGAAGACGAAATCGGCGCGTGGAAACAACTCGGTGTCCACGTAGTGCGCGATCATCTCCGTGATGGATCCATCACGACGGCCCGGGAAGATCCGGTTCATGTTCGCGCCATCGATGGGCGAGGTCCGGTGCCCCGCGAGAAGCGCGGGAAAATTCAGACCCGGAACGACGATCAAACGACCGCTGATTTGCATCGACAGCACGCGTTGCAGCAGTTTCATCAGTGCAATCGGACCTTCGTACTCGTCGCCGTGATTGCCGCCGGTGAGGAGCGCCGTCGGACCGTCGCCACGCTTAAGCACGGCGATCGGGATCGGGATGTGCCCGTATGCGGAGCGATCCACCGAATGCGGCACGCGCAACGTGCCAGTCTGAAAGCCTTCCTGCTCGAAATCGATATCCGTCGAGATGCGGGAGCGGTCGGTCGCCATGATTCGTCTCCTTACTGTTGGCATGGGGTGCGGCGGCAAATGCAAACGACGCAGCGATATGTCCGTACTATCGGAAATCAATGCGATTTACGCCAATGCCGATTGATGCCCAACGTGATGCCTTTGAGGCATCACCCTCCAGTCGGGAGAGTCGCACACCATTCCTTGCGCGAGGGTGTAGCGCGATATCGGGGTCTGAGGGTACAGAGACTTTCGGTCGTGCGAATGGTGCGGAGTGTCCGCTTTTGTTGACTGCGGATGGCCTCCAGGGCAAACGCGTCAATTCGCGATGCAGCAGCGCGAACATTGGGGAGCTTGCATCTGGCATCAAGGTATAAAGGCACGCTCCAGCCGAAACTATTTTCGCCTGGCAGCTATTTCTTCATCTTCCCGCCCACTTGGGAAATCCGATCCCGTACGATCCCAATTGCCTGTTTGAGGGCGTAAACGTCTTGAAAATAACGATGAGGAATCCGTATCTGGCTGGCATGTGCATCGATGTTCTCGATTTCGTCTCGCCATTTCGCAATCTGGTCAGGGCTCGGTTGCGTGTTCCTCCATATTTCATCTTCCAGCGATTTGATTTCCCGATACCAAATCACCAGCCGGTTTTTTATCCGCGCCTCCGCCATGCGCGGCAATGCCTGCAGCAAGCCTAGCAGTAAGGCCATGAAGGGGAGCAGGATCAGCAGGCGCCTTTCGATAAAACTGGCCAGCCAGAATGGAAGGTAGCGCTGCAGGAAGGGACGACCGGATTTGAAGTAGCGCGTGCTTTCGTCGGAGATGGGGAATTCTTCGGTGTTCAGGTTGGGAAACGCGCCGCGCGGCGTGAAGTAATCTTCGCCGCCGTGGACCGATTTGGCCGCTTCGAGCAGCAGGTAGGCGAGCGCCGGGTGCAGGGCGTCCTTGGATACGAGCAGAGCCGTGGCGGCCAGCAGGGTGACATCGGCCTGCGGAAGATCGTTGACGATGCTGGTCGAGGCGCGCGGAAAAATAATCTTGGAGAGAGACGGGAATTTTTGCACCAGGGCGTCGGCCTGGGCAAAACTCATCAGCTTCAGATCACTGTTCAATAGCGTTTGCTGCATGGAAGCATCGGGCCTGCCGATAAAGAATGCGGCATCCAGTTGGCCATTTTCGAGGTCTTGATATGCCTTGACGGCATCCATTTCCAGTAGCGTGGTGTTGTCGCGGCTGATGCCGCTATAGGCGAGCAATACCTGGGAGACATTGAGCAGGCCGCTGCCGGGAACGCCTATGGCGACCCTTTTGCCGCGCAGTTGTACCAGCCGGTTGATGGTGGTGTCGCCACGATAAAACACCCAGATCGGTTCATATGAGACGGCAGCGATGGTCTGCAGGTGATCTGTTTCTTTCGGACTGGTGGTGCCGGACTGGATAAAGCCCACTTCGTATTCGCTGTCTGGATTCTTCAGCCGCTGATAATTTTCGATCGAACCGGAAGAACTGCGGATATCGAGCGTGATGCCATCGCGTTTCAGGATGGGGGCATAGCGATCCGCAAAGCCGCGATAGATACCCTTGTCAGCCCCGGTTGTGATGACGATCGTGCGCTGGATGGCGGGCTTGAGTACGGTCGCCAGCGCCCAGCCTAGCGCGGCGAGCAGCAGTATCGTGCCAATGATGAGAAGCCGCCGGCGCCCCGGTGTCACGGGCGCTTTCTGGCTACGATGAAGCGCTGGATTGTCCCTTGGCATTGACAGTCATCCTTATCATATTATCTTTGTTTAGACTGTCAATATCATAACGCACGATTTCATCACTGCGATTTCACCTGTGGCCGTGTTCACTCGGTGTTTCCACGGGCGGCAGCGTCAACGCTTCATTGAGGAAACGATCGAACTCTTCCTGATCTTTCGCTTCAACATCGGTTTTGCGGATCCGCAGGTTTATCTTGCGGCCCGCACGGCCGTTTAACCATGCGCGTGCAGCCGCACCCAGCGCAGGTCCTGCAAGGTCACCGAGGCTGACGACGAATTCGCCGCTGAAGCCGCCTTGAAGACCCGCAGTATCCAGCACGAAACCAGCAGGGTTAATCCGGCTACCGTCAGCCCGAGCCTCGACATAAAACCGCGTGATTGCTTGCTGGCGCTTGCGACTGAAAAGAGCACCGTCGTTGGTCGATGGCAGCAGGGTGAGGTGAAGATCGTGATCGGTGTGCATCGTGTCTCCTTTCGCAGGCTTTGTATCCTTCGCAGCGCTCAGCTGCAAACCGCTCAGTGGACCACCACCGCCGCATCTGTCCTTGATAGGTCTCAGCGGTCGCGCTCACGAACGACCACAAGGGTTCGCCAGCTGTACACGCTGCGGTTTCGCTATGTGTGCTGCCACCCCCGTCGTGCTGTGACTTTTTCAGTTGCAGCCCTGATTGTTGGTGGTTTTCATGCACGTCTTCCCGGTTGGGCTTTTGTATATACCCTTTCCATTCTTTGTCTTCGCTTCTCCACCCTTGCTCGTCTGAGTCGTAGCCACTCCGTTCTGATTCCTCTCGGACTTCCAGGCGGTGCCTGTGTTCCGGTTATATCCCCCGGCCTGTTGTCCGTTATTGCAAACGGTACGGCCAGTCGCGGTGGTCGTGCACTCCGCGAATGCGTTTGTGGAAAACACGACGCATGCCAACAGCGCAAGAATTCTCATGGTGACCTCCGGGTGTCATGGGCGCGAGGCAGTTGTAACGGCGCGTGCGCCATTTAATAGTAGGTCACTCACGGAGTTTCCTGCATATCCTTTACACACGATCGCTCGAAAGGGATAAACCTCTTACGTTGCCTGGAGTGCGATTACCAAGGGACGGCGGTCATGACCATACCGAGAGCTTCGATCGACTCGACTTGCACACAAGACATCCGTTCGCGGACGCAAACTGTCAGGTCCTTTAGGCACGCGAGTGCGGGTGCCGTTGTCATCTGGTCCACGTTGGCAGCAGCCCAGGAAATGGAGCCGCGCAGCTATTCGGCTGTCCCGATCGGAACGAATTTTATTGTGATGGACTACGCGAGATCGAGCGGTGACATCCTGTTCGACCCCTCGCTGCCAGTTACCGATCTGCAGGCCAAAATCAACACGTATTCGCTTGGGCTTTCTCATAGCCTTGGCGTTCTGGGCCATGTCGCAAGCGTCGCCATCGCGGTGCCATACGCCAATGCGAACCTGACGGGTAACGTCGAGGGCGCGCCAGGGCACGCGTACCGATCAGGATTGGGGGACATGCGCTTCAGACTCGCTGTCAATCTCCTGGGTGGTCCCGCACTCACGCCGGAGGAGTTCGTTCGGCGCAGCCCGTCTACTATCCTCGGTGCGAGCGTGAGCGTCATCGCGCCGACGGGCCAGTATGTTCCGTCCCGCCTGATCAACGTGGGCTCGAACCGGTGGTCGTTCAAGCCCGAAGTCGGGCTGTCGCAACCGATCGGCAATTGGTTCGTGGAGGGCGCGGCAGGCGTTTGGCTCTTCACTGACAATACCGACTTCTTCGGCGGCCGCCGGCGCAGCCAGGACCCGTTGCCCACATTCCAGTGGCATGGCGGTTACAACTGGCGGCCCGGGCTGTGGCTCGCCGCGGACGTGACGTATTTCACGGGCGGTCAGACAAGCGTCAACGGTGTTCAGGACAAAGACGTGCAACGCAATGTCCGCTACGGTCTCACGCTGTCATTTCCGCTTTCTGCTCAATGGTCCGGGAAGCTCGCGTGGTCACGTGGGCTGACAACGAGTATCGGCGGAAACTTCCAGACCATCTCGGTCGCGCTTCAATACCGCTGGTTCAATCGCTGAGCGGCTGGTTACTCGACGCACTCGGTAGCGTCCGTCGAATACCGCCGGAAGCTTGTCGACGTGTCCTTGTAGCGGAGCGCATTGCCGTTATTGGTCGAGGCGGCCCAGCGTGTCACGCATGGGCGCGACGGACACTCTCACTGTGCCGCTGAGCGGCGTGCTCATTTCCTGAATCAGGAAAATTGCTCCGGATGTAGATAGCGCGCACAGGACCATGGCCGCCACGACCGTCCCGTTGCGCTGAGTGAACAGGCCGAAGGTCCCGAAGATAATGGATAACCACGCCACGAGGACGACCAGCAGCGGTGTCGGGATTGAGCCTCGTGCCTGTAGCAGCGCCAGCCAGCGCGCCGCGGACACCTGGTCGACGAGCTGGATGGCACGCGCTTTAAGTCCACGCTGCGTGTCGTTGGATGGAGTCAGTTCGTCCACTCTGCGCTCGAGGTCTTCTGACCTGTTGATCGTCTCGGAGTTGTTTAGTTTTGCCAATTGTGCAGCATCGCCTGACGCGAGTATCTGAATCGCGCCGGCGTAGTTCCGCTTGAGCGACGCACGAATTTCCTGGGTTTCCGGTCCATATTTCGCCAATACGCGGTCGAGCTGGATGACGGTGGCTGCATTTTGCACAAGCTCGCCGTTTGCGGTGTCGAATGAGCTTTTCGCCGACGAGATCAGTAGGCCCAGCACTAGCGCGGCCATGGTCGCGATCAGGCCGGTTGCCAGTTTTACGACACCGATCGAATCATCACTCAAGTGGTGTGCCGGCAGCAGCTCGCGCAGATGCAGACCAAGCAGCCCGCTGCCAAATACACATGCAAACACGATCGAGGCGGTAACGAGGTGGTTCACCCTTGGATCCTCCATTTGGGTCGCGCGTGTTGTGCCTGCAGGTATTCGACGCCGACTGCTGTAGTCCAACAAACGGTTTCCTTTGCAGCTGTCGATGTGGTCCGGGCGCGGACCTTGGCCGGGCCGGCGAGGCGACTTTGCTGCTGGCCATGCGCATACGTGAGCATTCATCCTCTCGTCCGCTGGCGCATCAGCATGAGTTCACAACATCGGGCTGTCGTGGCTTCCGGGGAGTGTCGAGTGAGCGAGCCGCCCGCTTATCGACGAAAAGCCGCGCCTCGGCCGCCGCCGTTCCCAGTTTGCGCGAACCGTTGACTCTGGACCGCTCCTCGTTGGCGGCTCTGCATATCCCGATTCAGTTGTCCATATTCCCCGCCAGCGGTTCTCTGCTGGGCGACCGGCTGTTGCGTCGGGCGTTGTTGCTGATAGGTGGCCTGAGGGGGCTTTCCACCGGCAGCAGCGGGAGAGCGTTGTTGCTGATTCGCCGTTGCACTGGGCCTGGGTTGCGAGGGATTGCCGCTTGGAGCCGTCGCGGTACGCTGTGGCTGAGCTGATTGCGCCTTTTGCTGGCCAGCAGACGATACAGGCGCAGTCGGTTTGTTGACCGTAGACCATGAACCGTTATCGTATTTTTGCCAGCTTCCATTGGTGTTCTTGTACACATTGCCATCTTTGCTTGCGTACATATTGCCGCTAGCTGTCTTGCCTGCGGTGGCGCTGCCGTTGGCGCCCTGGGCCGCCACAGCCTTGCCGCCCGCTGAATTCTGAAAGCTGCCGGCTGTTCCGTTCGAGGTCGTCGTGTGTTGCGTCGCAGCCCACTGGTTGCCCTTCGTGACCACCGAACTTCCCCACTGGCCATAGGCGTTCGAACCTTGTTGCGTGGCGCCATACGCACCCGTCCTGGGGTTGTATGCTTGCCCTACGGACGCAGTTCCGCCGGGCCCGGAGGCGGTCGCTCCGCGGGCGTAGGTACCCGTATAGGGGTTATACGATGCGCCCCATTGGGCGCTTCCCGCTGGGCCAGACACACCGCCTCGTACACCGCTTGCACCGGTATAAGGGTTGTAGGTGTTATAGCCGTAAGGGGCGGGGCGCGGATAGTAGGCCGGATACGGTCCGCGACCGACTGCGACGTAGGGCGGATAGTAATAACCATTGCCTTGGGCGACGATCGCACCAAGCGCCGCACCGGCGATGAACACACCAAGATAGCCCGCTGTATAGCTTGCCTGGACCGTGCCCGCAGGCGTGACCTGTTGCGTTACGTAGGTGACGTTGTAGACGGGCGAGCTGGGCGGGATCGTGTAGATCACCTGCGGCACAACGGTGGTTGTTTGCCACGGGCCGCCTGGCGAAGCAGAATCGAACCACACGCCTTGTGAGCAGAGGTAGTAGCGCTGCTCCACCTTGATCACCTTCGCAGGTGTGTTCGATGCGTAGGACATCGCGGTTCCCGGGATCGGATCGAAAGTGGCCTCGCCGCTATACGAAACCTTGACCGCAGCCGCCGCTGCAGTCGGGTTGATCTCGACCGTGGTGGGAATCTGCGCCAGCAATACGGCGTCTTTGGCTTCCGGCGTTCCCGGCACCGAACTCAACACTCTTCCCGCTGGACTATTGGGCGGGATCCTGGCGAAATCCGCCGGCAATTGGTCTGTCGCGTAAGTCCACGGGCCGGTCGGCCCAGGCGCCGAAAACCAGCGGCCGGCACTCAGGTAGTAATACGCGCCGGTTGGCGAGTAGACGAACAAATCGCTGTCAGTGTTGGTCGCGAACGTGAGCTTGGTGCCGGCGATCGCCGTAAAAACCCGCTTGCCGGCAAAGACGATAAGTTCAGCGGGCACATTGCTGACATACACCGCCGGGGCTTTTCCCGCGTGAGCGGATGTCGCTCCGATATATTGTTTGAGCGATGCCCATTGCGGATCTTCCGGGATCTTCGCCATTTTCGCGGGAAGGCTCGCCGCATCTTTCCATCCGCTTTTCAGGTCGTTCGACACGACCCACCGCTGCCCGGTGAAAAGGTAATACTGGTGCGTGGCGCCATCGAGAAAGAGCGGCCAGCTGGCATTGATCACCGCCTGCATATCAGTGTTCCCAACCGGAGCAAGCACGGGTTCGCCATCGATAAATAGCAGGATCGCGGGCCCGAAGCTGGCAAAAATGGCGGGCGGGTCGTTCTTGACGGAGACCGCCGGCACATCGCTTTTTTGATCGACGCTCGCGACCAGACGGTCTACCGATAGAGTCATCGTGGCTTCGGGCCTGAGGAACGTACGCACTAGTTGATCGAGCTTTTGGGCGGTAGCCGGATCCGCCCCTGGAAACGAGGTGCTTGTAATTGTAGGATTACTTAGTAGAACAGTTCGACTGTCAATGTCGGTAGCGGTGTCCATCTGCAGCGCCACCACGCCGACTTGCGGCTGTCCGCCTCTCGGAGTCAATGAAATCGCCATCCGGCCGCTTATTTGCTTGAATTGCTTCCAGTCGTCGATTTGTGGTTGATAGAGGATGAGGCGAGTGCCATCCTGATCGCGCTCGCGCGGCCAGCCGGGATCGTCTGCCATGGCGCGAACCGGGAAGCCTGAAGCTACAAGCGTTAGCGTGAGCGCAAGAGTCGTACCCTTTGCTGACCAGCGTTTTATGGGCATTGCCATGTTTAACGTCTCCCAGCGTAAATCGAACCCGGATAATGATGCGCATCAGAAAACGCAGATCGAATTGCCAGTTTGTTTTAAGCGATCCGATTATCATTTACTCTTTACCGAATTGCCGAATCGCACCGTATAAAGGGTTTACGCTCGCCGACTACTTGATACCGGGCCGTTCTTTTGAAAATAGGCCTGAGCTTACGTTCGAGCAATTGGACCTTGGTCCTATACGGGGTAGACGTTAGCTATTTGTTTAATTTGTCTGTCGAGTTGAATAAAGCCGGCAGCGACGTATAGGCGATGAATTGCTTTACGGAAAGAAAGACAGCGTCTAAGCTCTTGAAGAGAATCCGTTAGCTGTCGGCATGATGCCGATCGGAGGCGGATCATACGATTTTGTCTTCCTGACGCGCGGTTGCGCGTCGCGGGCCGTTGTTGCCTATCGATTCCAGCAAGCTTGTCGCAAGAAATAAATTAAAAGCCGCCGCTCGAGGCCGCGTGGAATAGGAATCTACGGTGTTCTCGTTGCGATGTCGCACGATGCTTGTTCGGCAAGTGCATGCGCGGACAAAAAACCCTCGCGAAGTCGGGCCTTCCGAAGCCGACCGCGCCCGGGTTTGCGCATACCTGCCGAGCTTCTGAGGGAGCACGGCGTCATGACCACTTTTTCAGCTGCTATCGCAGCTGTATTCGTTGTACTGCTTATTTTATTTCAGATCAGACGAACCCGGATGCCGGGATCGGCTGTTGGTTTACCCGCCGACACTGGGTTGTCACAGCAGAGGTATAACAACTATGCCTTCGCGGTGTCTGATGAAGCGGCGGGAATGGAGCGGACTAACGAGGCGATTCGGGAACATACAAACTCTCGACGAAGTGCCGGTTTCCGTCCGCCGCGACTATCTGGCCGGCATATCCTTCCCACGCCTGCGGCCATGTTTTCCAGGGGGCGTTTTCGCCGGGCATCCTTTGAGAACGAACCGCACCCGTGTCACGTGAAATCGAGCGTCGAACCGCCAGATAGCCTATGGGCTGCTGGGCGGCAGCCGCGGCATGACGAGCAGTTTGGTGCCACGCTCGATCTCTTGCCGCTAGCCATTCTGGTGGCTGATCCACAGGGGAAAATCCTCTTTGCCAATGCGGCAGCGGAGAAGCTCTTTGGCTATTCCCGTGAAGCGTTGAGTGGCGTGGTGACCAACGAGTTGGTTCCTGCATTGCACCTCGACGCTTGTGTCGCCGATTCCGCCTACACAGATTTGACGCTTGCGGGCAGGGAGTGGGACGGTCACCGAGACCTGGTCGCGAGGCGCAGGGATGGCACCGAGTTTCCGGCAGAGATCACAATAAACCCCGTTTCGTGGGGAAACGAGGCCTGTGCACTAACAATCGTGATCGACCGCACAGAGCGATACGAGTTGCTGCGCAATCGGCAACAGCTTGCCCATTTGACCCGCGTATCCACACTTGGAGAGCTTGCCGGATCGCTCGCCCACGAGTTGAATCAGCCGCTTACGGCCATATTAAGTAACGCGCAGGCAGCGCAACGCTTCCTGGCGACAGAGCCGGTCAACCTTACGGAGGTGCGCGAGATATTGCATGACCTTGTCGAGGACAATCACCGCGCAAGCGAAGTTATCCGAAAGATTCGAGCCCTCGTCAAAAAGGGTGAGCTCGAGGCTGCGCCCCTGAGCATTGCGAGCGTAGTCAGGGATGTGGCCTTGCTCGTGCATAGCGATGCAATCGTGCGCGGAATCCGCGTGCGTGTGGCCGTTACCCCCGAGTTGCCGCCCGTGCACGGTGACAAGGTGCAATTGCAGCAAGTCGTGTTGAATTTATTGCTCAATGCATTCGACGCATTGGAGTCCTGCCCGGTGCTCAATCGTGAGGTCGCGATTGAGGTCATCCCTGAAGGGAGTGAGAGCATACGTGTCGCGGTACAAGACGGTGGTACGGGTCTCGCCGGCAACACATTGGACAAACTGTTCCTGCCGTTCTTTACCTCCAAGCGAGACGGACTTGGTCTTGGACTTTCAATTAGCCGTTCTATTGTCGAGATGCACGGAGGACGCATCTGGGCCCAAAACAATGTGGATCGCGGTGCCACCTTCTATTTCACATTGCCCACGGGAGCGAGGGCAGAGCGAAGCTTTCCGCGGGGGCGGCGATGAGCGAGGTTGCGTCAATCGTCTTCGTGGTGGACGACGACGACGCGGTATGCCGGGCGCTGACGCGCCTGATAGGCTCGGCTGGATATCGCGTTGAATCCTTCGGATCCGCACACGAGTTCCTTGAGTCCCGCCCTCACTTTCAGGGCTGCGCTTGCCTTGTACTGGACGTGGGACTGCCAGACATCAACGGTCTCGAATTGCAGAACGAATTGAACGCTGGGAACAGATCATTGCCTATCATCTTCATCACGGGTCACGGCGACATCGCGATGACAGTAAGAGCGATGAAGGCAGGTGCGACAGATTTCCTGGCGAAACCGGTGCGCGACTCCGAGCTCCTGCCCGCGATAGAGAATGCGCTGCGGGTCTCTTCGCAAGCCCTTTCGAGCCGCATTGAACTGGACTGCATTCACCGTCGTATGGCGCGGCTCACACCGCGCGAGCGCGAAGTGTTGGCGCTTCTCGTTGAAGGCCGGCTTAACAAGCAGGTCGCGTGTGAACTGGGCGTCGCTGAGAAGACCATCAAGGTCCACCGGGCCCGCGTGATGGAAAAGATGGAAGCGCACTCGCTCGTCGACCTGGTGCGAGTTATCGATAAAGTCTGTATCCGTCTTTCACCCGGTCAGTCAGCCTGACGCTGAACGGCTGGCGTCCCCGGGAGCCGCTCCCGTTCCCGTGCCGATATTGGACCAAGGTCCAATATCCGGACCCTGCAAATTGTCATAGTCTCAAATCAGCGTCGAACCACGTCTGGTACCGAGGTGCTTGTATTGGGGATATTCGCCATGAGCCAAGTCAAACCGTTCGTCGCAGTAGTAGATGACGATGAATCGGTGAGTCGAGCCATCAAGCGACTGTTACGGTCTACGGGATTTTCGGCGGACACCTTCAAAACGGGCAACGATTTTTTAGACATGTTCGATTCAATACCGTCATACCGTCCCGCCTGCATCGTGCTTGACGTGCAGATGCCGGGTCTGAACGGGCTTGAGGTACAGCGGCGGCTGGCGGGTAGCGGTATTCCAGTCATTTTTATCACGGCACATGATGACGCGGTCGTTCGCGGGCAGGCCTTGGCGGCGGGCGCCGCAGCTTACCTTCGCAAGCCATTCAACGATGAAATTCTTATCAAGGCAGTGCGCTCAGCCATCGATCCGGCTCCGAAACCATGAGCCGGCGATCGAGCTTCCAACGGTGCTATTGGACCAAGGTCCAATTGTTTTGGGGAAACGTTGATTGCACTATCAGACTGGTTCTGAAGAAAGTCCGGGCGGTCGCGCAGGTTCCCTTTTTGACGTCATCTCTAATGGAGTACGCATCATGATCAGATACCTCCGACTTACTCTCGCGATCCCGTTGATGCTGGTCGCGATGGCCTGTTCGACGAACCCGACGGTTGCCAACGGCGGAGACCCCGAGTTAGAAGCGGAAGCACGTGCGGCACTGCAGCAACTATTCGATAGCACTCCGAAGGCGAAGGATCTCCAATACCAGGCAAAAGCTGTCGTCGTGTTTCCGAGCATCGTCAAGGCTGGGCTGCTAGTAGGTGCGCAAGGCGGAAAAGGCGTGATGTTTGGTCCGGACGGCAAGATCCTTGGGTACTACAGAGCGCGCGGGCTTTCATACGGGATGCAAGCAGGCGCGCAAAGCTTTTCGGAAGCGATGTTTCTCATGACCGACTCGGCAATCACCTCGCTCACAAGTGGCACCGGGTTGTCCGTTGGTGTGGGACCGAGCGTCGTGGTGGTGGATGCGGGAATGGCCAGGTCGATGACCACCACCACGTTGAAAGCGGATGTCTACGCGTTCATCTTTGGCCAGGAGGGATTGTTTGCTGGTCTCGGCGTGCAAGGGCAGAGAATTGTCAAGTTTGACCAGTGAAGCGCGCGATATTCCCGCGCAGTCAGAGCGATCGATCCTCTTACGCGATTCGCCTATGTAGTGCACGCCGCACCGGGCGCGGGAAACGGGAAAGCTGCTTCGGGGGCTAGGGGATCAATCGTGCGCTGCGCAGACATTGACCGTCAGTGAATAGGCCACCCGAAGAACATTGAGGGGTCTCAAGCCATGCAACGAATGCAGCGAGTCGCAATTGGTTTGGCGGTATGGGCGCTAACATACGCGGCAGCCGCGCAGCAGCCCATCATCTATCCGGCCAAAGGGCAGAGCGCGCAGAAGCAAAACACGGACACCGCCGAATGCCAGTTGTGGGCGAAGCAAACGACGGGCGTTGATCCCGTCGCAATAGCGCAGCAGGGAGCGAACCAGCCGGCGGTTCCCCAACAGCAAGGGGGCATGCTCAAGGGGGCGGCTGGCGGCGCCGCGTTGGGTGCGGTGGGGGGGGCGATCGGAGGCGACGCGGGCAAGGGTGCGGCGATCGGAGCGGTGGTCGGCACAGCGGCAGGAGGGCTGCGTCAGCGCCGCAAGAACGAGGCTGTTGCCGGGCAACAACAAGCGAACAATCAACAGGCCTCGCAGCAGATGGCGACTTTCAACCGGGCGGTGGCCGCGTGCATGACGGGCCGGGGATACACCGTTCAGTAGCGTCGGCCAGCGCAGCCAGCGGAGATGCAAGCATGATGACCAGACTAAGGCGAACAGCGTTGGCAGCGGCATCGGCAGCGTTGCTCTGCGCGACGACCGCGGTGTTCGGCGCGGACTTCGACGGCAGCAAGCGGCTGATATGCGCGACTGTGGATGCACACGCCTGCGACCCGGGCGAAGGGTGCCTTCGAGGACTGCCGGACGACCTCGGCGTGCCGCGCTTCATGCGCGTCGACTTCGCCGCAAAGACTATCGCAGGACCTAAGCGCACAACCCAGATCCGCTATATGGACACCAGCGCGGATCAGATCCTGATGCAGGGCACCGAGCTCGGCTATGCATGGACTGTCGTACTCGACAAGACCGACGGCGCGATGTCACTGACGCTTGTCAGTCGCGACGACGCATTCACGGCCTTTGGCTATTGCACACTGCCTTAGCCGGCTGCGCGCCCGGTCTTGCTCATGGTGTGTTCCACGAGTCCGAGTTCCCACGGGGAGACTCACATGGTGATGTCAGCTTCGATGTCAGCTTCACGCATCAAGAAGGGTGATAGCCGGTGCGCATGCACCAGCGTCTGGTCGCGCCGCCTGTTTGCCAGTGCGGCGCTGGTCGTGCTCGCCGCCTGCCACAAGCCGGCGGCCGAGATTCCGCGTCAGGCGATCGATGTCACGGTCATGACGGTCGCGGAGCGTGATACGCCGGTCGACTTTGAATTTACCGCCCAGACAGAAAGCTCGCGCGAGGTCCAGATACGCGCACGCGTCGACGGTTTCCTGGACAAGCGGGTCTATACCGAGGGTCAGCTGGTGCATACCGGGCAGACGCTCTTTCTGATGGACCCCAAGCCCTTCCAGGCGGTTTTGCAGTCCGCCCGGGGCCAGCTTGCGCAGCAGCAGGCCCGCCTGACTGTGGCGAAAGCCAACCTTGCCCGGGTGGTTCCACTCGTCGCGCAGAACGCACTGAGCCAGAAGGAGCGTGACGACGCCATAGGCAATGAAAAGGAGGCGGAGGCCGCCGTGATCGCGGCCAAAGGCCAGGTCCAGACCGCCGAACTCAACCTAAGTTACACGACGATCAAGTCCCCACTCACGGGTTTGTCGAGCTTCGCCAGACAGCAGGATGGCAGCTACGTGACAGCCGCCGCAACCGGTCTGCTAACCAACGTGTACCAACTCGACCCGATGTGGGTGAACTTCAGCATTTCGGAGAATGAGTTGTTGGCATACCGCGACCAGATCGAGAAGAAACAATTGCGGTTTCCGCCGAATGACGATTTCGAGGTCACCGTCGTGCTTGCGGACGGCACGGTGTTCCCGTCTCGCGGCCGCATCAATTTCGCCAATCCCGCGTTCAGTACGGAAACGGGCACCTTTCTCGTGCGGGCTTCGTTCGCGAACCCTCAAGGCAGCTTGCGCCCTGGACAGTTCGTGCGTGCGCGGGTGTCGGGGGCAGTGCGTCCGAACGCGATCCTCGTGCCGCAGCGTGCGGTGTTGCAGGGATCGAAGAGCCATTTCGTCTGGGTTGTCGACAAGGACTCTAAAGGCCATCAACGCGTGGTCGAAGTCGGCACGTGGCACGGCGACGACTGGTTCATCACCGATGGCCTGAAGCCGGGCGAGCGAATAGTGGTCGATGGCGCGATTCGCGTGATTGCGGACACGCCCTTGAAGATTACCCAGGCGCCGCCTGCAACGCCCAGTGCCGCCGATGAGCAGCCGCGCGAAGCGCCGGCTCTGGCACAGCGTCAGCCCGACCACACTGCGACGAACTGACCGGCGGCCGAAATGAACATTTCCCGCTTCTGCATCGACCGGCCGATTTTCGCAGCGGTCATCTCGATTGTCATCACGCTCGGTGGTACGTTGGCGATGCTCGGTCTGCCAATTTCGCAGTATCCGGATATCACCCCGCCCCAGATCACGATTTCCGCCACTTACCCCGGTGCGACCGGGGACGTCGTCGCAAACAATGTCGCGGCCCCGATCGAACAACAAGTCAACGGTGCGGACAACATGATCTACATGAACTCGTCGAGTTCATCGACGGGGAACTTTACGCTCAACGTTTATTTCCAGATCGGCACCAACCCCGAGCTTGCGCAGGTCGATGTACAGAACCGCGTGAACCTGGCGTTACCGCAATTGCCGCAGTCGGTGCAGGCGCAGGGCATCCAGGTGCAGAAAAAGTCGTCGGCGTTCATGATCGTCATCGCCATCTATTCGCCTACGGACCGCTACGACCCGACCTACATCGCCAACTACGCGAACATCTACGTGCTCGATGCGCTCAAGCGCATTCCCGGCGCCAATCAGTCGGCCATCTTCGGCACGCCGGACTACGCGATGCGCATCTGGCTCAAACCCGACCGCATGGCGCAACTCGGCGTCACGGCCTCCGACGTGCAGAGGGCCGTATCCAACCAGAACCAGCAGTTCGCGGTTGGCAGCATCGGCCAGTCGCCGACCGGCACGCCGGTCGAGCAGTCATTTGCGGTGACGACCACCGGCCGACTGAGCGATCCGGCCGAGTTCGATAACATCATCATTCGCGCGGCGAGCGGGAACGCGGCGATCGTGCGTCTCAGGGACATCGGCCGGGCGCAGCTCGGTCAGAAGGACTACTCGATCCGCAGCAAGTTTCAGGGCAAGCCGGCGACGATCATCGCTGTGTACCAGCAACCAGGCGCGAATGCGCTCGACGTGTCCAAGCAGGTGCACGCAACACTGCAGGAGATGAAAAAGTCCTTTCCCGAGGGCATGGATTACGAGATCGCGATGGACACGACTGACTTCACGCGTGCGTCGATCACGGATGTCATTCACACCTTCTTCGAAGCGCTCGTGCTGGTCGTGATCGTGGTCTACGTATTCCTGCAGAGCTTCCGTGCCACATTGATTCCAGTGATCGCGGTGCCGGTGTCGATTCTCGGAACCTTCATGGGCATGCTCGCCCTGGGCTTTTCGATCAACATGCTCACGCTGTTCGGCATGGTGCTGGCCATCGGCATCGTGGTGGATGACGCAATCGTCGTGGTCGAAAACGTCGAACGGAACATGACCGTCCACAAGCTGAGTCCGAAGGACGCCGCCAAACGAGCGATGGACGAGGTCTCCGGCCCGGTCGTGGCGATCGTGCTCGTGTTGTGCGCGGTGTTCGTGCCGGTGGCGTTCCTTGGCGGCATCACGGGACAACTGTATAAGCAGTTCGCCATCACGATCGCGATCTCCGTGGTGTTCTCGGGACTGGTGGCGCTTACGCTGTCGCCGGCGCTGGCAGCCTTGCTGCTGAAACCCGGGCACCATGAAAAGAAGGGCTTTTTCAGATGGTTCGACAACGCGTTCGGACGGATGACCTCCGGCTATACGCGCACGGTCAGGCTGGTTATCAAGCGTTTCGTGGTGGCCCTGTTGCTGTTTGCCGGGATGATCGCGCTCGCGGTCGTCATGATGAGGTCGATCCCGACTTCATTTCTCCCGCCGGAGGACCAGGGCTACCTGCTCGGCGCGGTCATCATGCCGGACGCCGCAAGTCTTGATCGCACGGGGGCCGTGTCGCAGCGCGTCACTGACTACTTCATGAAGCAGCCGGCGGTGAGTAGCGTCACGATAGTCGATGGGTTCAGCCTGCTCGACAGCCAGAACAAGAACAACGCGTCGACATTTTTTATCGGCTTCAAGAGCTTCGACGAGCGCTACAAGTTTGCCAACATCAAGACGCAGAACGCACGCGCCGTCCTGATCGGTGCATACGAAAATCTCTCGAAGGTGAAGGAGGGGGTCATCCTGCCGGTCAACCCCCCGTCGATTCCGGGACTCGGAACGACAGGCGGCACGGAGATGTGGATTCAGAGCAAAGGGGACGCCACCATCCCTCAACTCGCGGGCGTGGTGAGCGACTTCCTGGCAAAGGCGAAACAGCGGCCCGAACTGGCTCGGGTCACCTCGACGTTCAATGCGTCGTCCCAGCAACTGCTGGCAAATGTTGACCGGGACAAGGCGGAAACGCTGGGGGTTCCGATCGAGGAAGTGTACAGCGCGATGCAGACCATGTTCGGCTCGCTGTACGTGTCGCAGTTCAACCGGTCCAGCCGGCTGTGGCAGGTCATCCTGCAAGCGGAGCCGTCGTACCGGCTCAAGCCTCAGGACCTCGACCAGATTTATGTGCGTAGCAAGACCGGCAGCATGGTCCCGCTCAAAGCCGTGGTAACCACGAAATACGTGACCGGTCCGGATCTGGTGACGCGCTTCAACAATTTTCCTGCTGTCAAGGTTACGGCCAACGCCGCGCCAGGCTACAGCTCGGGACAGGTTCTCTCCACGCTTGACGAGGTCGCCCGTGAGGTGATGCCGCCGGGTTACGACGTCGGGTGGAGCGGCGAAGCGTACGAAGCAAGACAGGCTGGCGGCACCTCCAGTCTCGTGTTCGTGTTCGGCCTGATCATGGTGTTCCTGATTCTCGCCGCGCAATACGAGAAGTGGAGCTTGCCGGTGGGCGTACTGATGGCTGTGCCGTTCGCACTTTTTGGTGCGTTGCTCGCCATCTTGCTGCGCGGTCTCGAGAACGACGTCTACTTCCAGATCGGCCTGACGATGCTGGTTGCACTGGCCGCAAAGAACGCGATCCTGATCTTCGAGTTCGCGGTGCTGAACCGCGAGTCGGGCGAGTCGGTCTACGACGCCGCGGTGACGGCGGCAACAGAACGGCTGCGCCCGATCGTGATGACGTCCCTGGCCTTCATCCTGGGTTGCGTGCCGCTGGCTATTGCCACTGGCGCGTCGGCGAACAGCCGGCATTCGATTGGCACCGGCGTGATCGGCGGCATGCTTGGCGCCACGGTGATCGCGGTGTTCTTCATCCCGATGTTTTTCTACGTGCTCGAATCCATGTCGGAGAGGAGGGGCGGCGGCAAGAAGACCCCGGATCCTACGGCGAGCCCGCCGGATCCGGGTGCTGGCGCCCCGACGGCAACGCCGTCTGCCAGACGCGAGGGCGACTGACATGCGCACCTCTTATCTCTCGCTAGTTGCCTTGCTTGCGCTTAGCGGCTGCCTGCTCGGACCGAACTATGAGCGGCCGGCCGTCGATGCACCGCCCGCATTCCGCTTTGCCGAGTCGGACGCGAAAGCGCTCGTCAATACAGCGTGGTGGGAGCAGTTTCAGGATCCGGCGTTGAACGCGTTGATCGCCACGGCGCTGGCCGATAACAAGGATGTGAAGATCGCGGCGGCCCGCGTCGAACAGTTTCTCGGGCAGTTCGTGACCACGCGCTCGCAATTGTTCCCGCAGGTGGCGGCAGGGTTCGACGCGCAACGCCAGCGCGTGCCGCTCGGCTCGACGCAGTTGCCGCCGGGTGTTGGCCCGGTGTTCAACCAGTTCCAGGCGACGCTCTCCGCGTCCTGGGAAATCGATTTTTTCGGCAAGCTGCGCCGTCAGACGGAGGCCGCGCGGGCGAACCTGCTCGCGAGCGAGGAAGGCCGGCGCGCGACGATCCTGACGCTGGTGGCATCGGTGGCGTCGTCGTATGTGAACCTGCTGTCGCTCGACCGGCAACTCGATATTGCGAAGTCAACGGTCGCGAGCCGTGCGGCTTCCGTCCATGTGTTCCAGTTACGCTTCTCGGGTGGAGAAGTTTCCCAGATGGAGCTGGCGCAGAGCCAGTCGGAATACCAGGCCTCGCTCGCAACCATTCCGCAGATCGAGTTGCAGATCGCGCAGCAGGAGGACGCGTTGTCCATCTTGCTTGGGCACAACCCCGGGGTCATTGCGCGCGACCGTGAACTGGACGACCTGGCGCTGCCTGCCGTGCCCGCAGGGCTGCCGTCCGAATTGCTTGAACGCCGTCCCGACCTGCGTCAGGCCGAGCAAGACCTGATTGCCGCGAACGCGTTGATCGGCGCGGCGCGTGCGCTCTATTTTCCGTCGATCTCGCTCACCGGTCTGTTCGGCTCCGCGAGCGGACAGTTCTCTTCGCTTTTCACCGGGCCGACGCGCGTATGGTCCTATGCCGGAGCAGTGACGCTGCCGATCTTCACCGCGGGCAGCATCGGCGGTCAGGTGAAGCAGGCTGAAGCGCAGCAGCAACAAGCGCTGTTTCAATATCAGAAGGCAATTCAGGTCGCCTTCCAGGAAGTCGCCGACGCGCTCGTGTCGCTGCAGAAAACGCGAGAGCAGCTCGTGGTGCAGGGCAGTCAGGTCGATGCGCTACGCAACTATGCACGCCTTGCCCGACTGCGGTATGAGGGGGGCTACACGAGCTACATCGAAGTACTCGATGCCGAACGCAGTCTCTTCAACGCCCAACTGAGCTACGCGCAGACGCAAGGGGTGGTGTTCACCTCGGCTGTGAGCCTCTACAAGGCGATGGGCGGCGGCTGGGTCGCCGACGCCGAGCATATGACCTCGACGACCTACGACGGGACCACGGCCATGGCGAACCCGGCAGCGGCCGCGACGCAAACCAAGGGGCCCGCGCCATGAATGCTGCTCGCCTGATTGCCTGTCACGAATGCGACCTGCTGCAGCGCGAGACGGCGCTGGCGAGCGGTGGAACCGCGCGCTGCCGGCGCTGCGGCGCGGCGCTGTATAAACGCCCGCCCGCCAATGTCGACGGCGCGCTTGCCCTGACGCTCGCGGCGATGGTCCTGTTCGTGGTGGCGAACACCTTCCCGATCGTCGGGCTCTCGGTGAACGGCACTCTCGTCGAAACCACGCTGTTCGGTGCGGTTCACGTGCTCTATGACGACGGCGTGTGGCCGATCGCGGGTCTCGTGTTTGCCACGACCCTGCTGATGCCGCTGCTGGACATGGCTGCGGTGACGTATGTGCTTTTGCCGCTGCGCACGGGGCATGTTCCCCGCCGGCCCGATATCGTGTTGCGCGTGCTGCGCCACGTAACGCCGTGGGGCATGATCGAAGTGCTGATCCTCGGGATGCTGGTCGCGCTCGTCAAGCTTGCGGCTATTGCAAGCGTTGTCCCTGGCATTGCCATGTGGGCGTTCGGCGCGGTGATGCTGCTGCTTGCCGCTGCCGCCTCGACGTTCGATCCTCACGATATCTGGACGCGCATCGATACCGCGCGGAGCGCGGCTTCGGCTTCTGCGCCAGCCGGGCAAATCAGCGCTTCGGCTCCGACGGCCGCGCGCTCGGGGCTGTTCGTCTGCCATGACTGCGGCCTGCTATCGAAGCCGGCATCGCATGCCCACGAAGGTCGCTGTCCGCGCTGCGGCGCAGGTCTGCACTTTCGCAAGCCTGAGAGCATTGCACGCACCTGGGCGTTCGTCATTGCCGCAGTGATCCTGTACGTCCCCGCCAACCTGCTGCCCGTGATGGACACAAGCTCGCTGTTCGGCGCGCAAACGGACACGATCATGAGCGGCGTGGTCTATCTCTGGACGTCGGGCTCGTGGCCGCTCGCGATCATTGTTTTTATCGCGAGCATTGCTGTGCCCATGCTCAAGATCATCGCGCTCGTCTTTCTTGTCCTGACGGCGCAACTGCGCTGGCGCTGGCTGCCCGAGAGGCGCACGCGCATCTATCGGCTGGTGGAATTGGTTGGACGCTGGTCGATGCTCGATATCTACGTCATCACCATACTGGTCGCCCTTGTGCAATTCAACGCGCTCGCGACGATCAAGGCCGGGCCCGGTGCGATCGCGTTCGGCGCGGTAGTCGTGCTGACGATGTTCGCCGCGATGTCATTCGATCCCCGCCTCATCTGGGACGCAGTGGAGGCAGATCATGAATAGGCCGCCCGATTTCCCCGAAGCGGTTGCCACTCCTCGCTCTCGCTGGCGCGTTCAACTCGTCTGGCTGGTGCCGCTCGTCGCAGTGTTGATCGGCGGCTGGCTCGCGGTAAAGACGGTCCTGGAAAAAGGTCCGACCATTACCATCAGCTTCCAGACCGGTGAAGGCCTGGAGGCGGGCAAGACCAAAATAAAATTCAAGAACGTAGATATCGGCGTGATCAAAGGAGTTGCTTTGTCGCCCGATCGGAAACGGGTCATAGCTAGCGCTGAACTGAATCGCGACGCGACGAACACGCTGGTCGACGATACCCGCTTCTGGGTCGTGCGCCCGCGCATTTCCGGGGGGAGCGTCTCGGGCCTGAGCACACTGTTGTCGGGCTCGTTCATCGGCATGGACATCGGCACCCAGAGCAAGCCCCGCCGCGATTTCGTCGGGCTTGAGTTGCCGCCCGTATTCGCGGCCGGTGTGCCGGGGCGCGAGTTCGTGCTCAAGAGCGCGGACATGGGCTCGCTCGACGTCGGCGACCCCGTGTTTTTCCGGCGCCTGCAGGTCGGTCAGGTGACGTCCTACGGGCTTGATCATGAAGGCACGGGCGTGACCTTGCATGTCTTCATCAACGCACCCTACGACAAATACGTGTCGAACAACACCCGCTTCTGGCACGCGAGCGGTTTCGACGTTTCGGTGGATACGAACGGCGTGAAGATCGATACCGAGTCCCTGGTGTCGATCCTGATCGGCGGCCTTGCGTTCCAGAGTCCGCCCGATGCTGTCGACAAGACCGAGGCTGCTGCACAAACTGAGTTCGAGCTTTTCCGTAACCGCGCCGATGCCATGAAACGGCATGACACCATCGTCGACACCTATGTGATGAACTTCAAGGAGTCGGTGCGCGGGCTGCTGGTCGGCGCGCCCATCGACTTCCGCGGCATCGTGGTCGGCGAGGTGGCGGCGATCTATACGCACTTTGACCCGGTCACGAAGGAGTTCAGCATTCCGGTCGAGGTGCGCATTTTCCCCGGGCGATTCACATCGCGCTTTCAGTCCGGCGAGAAGGGGGGGCGCCTCACGGCGGACCGCAAGGCCTTCACCGACTATCTTGTCGAACATGGATTGCGTGGCCAGTTGAAAACCGCGAGTCTCCTCACGGGCAACCTCTATGTGGCGGTGGATTTCTTCCCGGCGGCTCCGAAGGCCTCGGTGGACTGGAGCAAGAGTCCACCTGAATTGCCAACGATCCCGGGCAACCTGCAAGGGCTGCAGGACTCGATCACCAGCCTCGTTGCGAAACTGAACAAGATTCCGTTCGACACCATCGGCAAGGATTTGCACCAGACCCTGGCCGACGCGGACGGTCTGCTCAAGACGCTCAACACTCAGGTGGCGCCTGAGGCCCGAGCCACGCTGGCCGCTGCGCAGGAGGCGCTCGCCTCCGCCAACCGCACCATGCAACCCGACTCTGCGCTGGCGCAGAGCACCGTCGATACAATGCGCGAATTGTCGCGCACGGCCGCCTCGTTCCGTGCGCTCGCCGACTATCTTGAACGGCATCCCGAAGCACTGATTCGCGGCAAGACGGAGGACAAGAAGTGATGCGTACCCTCATAACGACAGCCGTGGTGCTCGCGGCGGCACTTGCCAACGGATGCGCGAGCACGCCTCAGGCGAGCTTCTATACGCTGAGCGCCGAGCGTGCGCAGGAGCAGACCGGAACCGGCACACTGGCACCCGCCACGACGTGGGCCATCGTGATGGGCGCTGTCACGGTGCCGGAGATCAACGATCGCCCGCAGTTCGTGCTACGGGTCGACCCCAACCGGATCACGCTCGACGAGTTCTCCCGTTGGGCGGAGCCGCTGAAGAGCCAGATCCGGCGGGTCATCGCGGCCGACCTTGCGGCGCAATTTCCCGGCGCGCTCGTGTCCGGTTATCCGCAAAGCGTGGATCCCAAGCTGACTTACTCCGTGTCCGTCGATGTCCAGAGCTTCGAGTCGGCGCCGGAGGCGGCTTCGGTCTCGGTACTGTGGACGGTGAAGCCGCCGAAGGAGGGCGCGCCGGTGAGCGGGCGTACCGTGGTGAGCGAACCGACAGGGGCGCAGGGCAACGACGCACTCGTGGCGGCGCATAGCAGGGCGATGGCGGCGGTCAGCGCTGCCATCGCCAGCGCAATCCGCTCGACACGTCGACCGTGACCCGAGGACCGGACGTATGGAAGGGATGCTGATCGTATTGATGATGTTCGTGATCGGCCTGGAAACGCAGGTCGAAGAACTACGGGCTATACGCCGCACGATTTTTGGCTATGGCGGAGCGCAGATGGCCCTATGCGCTGCAGCGCTCTTGCAGGGCTTGCGGCGTCAAGTCTGGTTCGTACCGGAACCGCCGCCCGCGACATGCAATGACACCAGTCGCGCAAGCACGATCGCCGGATAGAGCTGTCCGATCAGCGCCTCGAGAATCGCAAGCGACCTCGCTGCGTGGGCGACCGGCGTGATGTCACCATAGCCCACGGTGGTAAGCGTGACGAAGCTGAAGTAGATCCAGGATGAGCGATCCTGTGAATCACTGGCGTGCACAATTCCGGCGTAAGCACCCGGTACGTGCATGCTGATGAGTTGATAGGCCTCCGCCCAGACGACCCCGATCAATACGTAAAGCGCGATGGCGCCCAGGATCCGGTCGAACGTCACCGTGCCGGCGCTGAACACCTTGATGCCCATGACGAGGCCAAGAATGCCGAGCGAAAAGAGCGCCGTTTCGTCAAGCAGCCCGGGCGTCGTTCCCGGCGGATAGAACCATCCTGTCCCGCGGACCAGAATCGCTACGCCGGCGACAAACGCAATCGCCATGAACAGCCGATGGTGGTCCGATACCGTCGCCACCCCGCTCAGAAGGATCATCGAGAGAAGCACGTCTCTCACTATGTGCGCGAAGAGGCTGTCCGGCGCGACGGTAAAGGGTACGACGAACACATTAAGGGCGAGTAGGACCAGGAGCGCCGCCATGCTGCCGATGCGCATCTGCACCTTACGATCACGCCACCGTTGCGCGTATGCCATCTCCCTTCGCTCCTGGTTCAACCAACCTGGCTGTTATTCAATTTACCATTCCTCAATCTTGCGAAAAACCGTTTACCTTGTGTGTCCGACGGTGTTCGAGCCGCATTGAAAATGGGTGTCAATGATTCCGCGCGTACACTATCATCATTTATAGAAGAAACGCTGCGCCCGACTGAACACAGCACTCGGCGCCAGCTAAGGCCTTCACGAGTTGATGCGCAGACAATGGATCGGGCATTGTGATCGGCAACGTGATTCGCAAGGGGACCGATGGCATCGCCGACTTCCTTAAACTGGAATCGGCGGGTGGTTTGCTGCTTGTGGCTGCAGCCGCGCTCGCGCTGATTTGCAGCAACTCCCCGCTTCGTCAAGCGTACGACGATCTGCTGAAAATCCCTGTGGAGATGCGCTTTGGATCGTTCGCGCTCGCGAAGCCGCTTTTACTGTGGATCAACGACGGTTTGATGGCCATCTTCTTCCTCCTGGTCGGACTGGAGGTCAAGCGCGAGGTGATTGAAGGTGAGCTGTCCACGCCTGCACAAATAGTGCTGCCCGTCGTTGCCGGGGTAGGCGGAATGGTAGTACCGGCACTCATCTATTTCATTTTTAACAGGGGAAATGGCGCGGCCTTGAACGGCTGGGCGATTCCCACGGCCACCGACATTGCATTTGCGCTCGGCGTTCTTTCCCTGCTCGGCAAGCGGGTCCCGGTGTCGCTCAAAATATTCCTGACCGCCGTGGCAATCGCCGACGATTTGGGCGCAATCGTCATCATTGCGCTGTTTTATACCGCCGAGCTTTCCATCGCAATGCTTTTTTTGGCGGCCGTGGCCATAGCCGTTCTGATCGCCTTGAACCTGCAAAAAGTCACGCGCATTGCGCCTTACGTCATGGTCGGCGTCATCTTGTGGGTATTCGTTCTGAAGTCCGGCGTTCACGCAACGCTCGCAGGCGTTGCGATCGCTTTCGCCGTGCCATTGAAGACGACGGACGCACAAGGCGCGGCGCCGCTACACCAGCTTGAACACAGTCTCCACCCCTGGGTGGCATTCGGTGTGTTGCCGGTCTTCGCTTTCGCCAATGCCGGCGTCTCGTTCACCGGCGTTACGCTGACCACGCTGGCAGAGCCACTGCCGCTTGGTATCGCCGTGGGCCTTTTCGCCGGAAAGCTCGTCGGTGTTTTCGGGGCGAGCGCCATGCTGATTCGACTTGGTCTGGCCAAGCTTCCCGAGGGCGCCGGTTGGCTCCAACTGATCGGTGTTGCCGCGCTGTGTGGCGTCGGCTTCACCATGAGCCTGTTCATCGGCTCACTTGCCTTCGACGGCCCCGGCTATTTCACACCCCTCCGGTTAGGCGTGATCGCGGGTTCAACGCTGTCGGGTGTTACCGGTTATCTGTTGCTCAGGTTCGCGCCAGGTCATTCCAGGGCAACTCCATCGCGTACGGCTAACTAATCGGTCTTTCGACTGGAGAAGAGCATCGTGACCCTCGACACTCTCGAAACGCTGATGGCCGCTTCCCTCGTTCTCTTGCTTGGGCGGCAGATTCTCGCCAGGACTCCGATACTGCGAACTTACAGCATCCCCGAGCCGGTCGTCGGCGGGCTGCTGGTAGCGGTCCTGGTTTTCGCGCTACGCGCGGTCTTGAAAATCGACGTGCGTTTCGACACGACACTTCAAACGCCGCTGATGCTCACGTTCTTCGCCACCATCGGTCTCAACGCGGATCTTGGAAGCCTGAAATCCGGCGGGCGTTCCTTGATCGTGTTTCTGGGCGCCGTGGTCGGCTTGCTCGTGATGCAGAATGTGCTCGGTATTGGCCTTGCCTGGGCGTTGGGACAAGAGCGCTTGCTCGGCTTGCTCGGGGCGTCTGTGACCCTCTCCGGTGGCCATGGCACCGGTGCAGCCTGGGCGAAGGTGTTCGCGGAGCGTCATGGGCTCGCATCGGCGACGGAAATTGCGATTGCCTGCGCCACGTTCGGCTTGATCCTCGGAGGACTGATCGGTGGCCCGGTTGCGCGTTTTCTGATCACACGCTATAGCCTTGTCCCCAACCCGGAATCCGATGTCGCAGGCATGAGCGGTTTTGAGCAACCCAAGGCTGTTCGCCCGATCACGGCGAATGCCTTCATCGAGACGGTGGCGTTGATCGCGGTTTGCCTGGCTGTCGGCTCGGTGCTTGCATCCTTGCTGGACGGCACAGCGTTCGAGCTACCCGCGTTCGTCTGTGTATTGTTCGTCGGTGTTGTTCTGCGCAATGGCCTTGCTGTGCGTGGCTGGTATCAGGTCTTCGAGGACGAAGTGTCTCTGCTGGGGAATGTAAGTCTCGGATTGTTTCTCGCGATCGCGCTAATGAGCCTGCGCTTAGGGGATCTCGCCTCGCTTGCGCTGCCGCTTTTCGCCATCCTGGTGGTGCAGGCGATCGCCATGGCCATCTACGCCATTTTCGTCACCTTCCGGGTCATGGGGCGCAACTACGCCGCCGCGGTGCTGGCCGCCGGGCACTGTGGTTTTGGCCTAGGGGCAACGCCGACGGCGATCGCCAACATGCAGGCTATCACAGAGCGGTTCGGCCCCTCGCATCTGGCTTTTCTAGTGGTACCGATGGTAGGAGCGTTCTTTATCGACATTGCGAACGCCATCGTCATCAAGTTGTTCCTGCTGCTGCCAATCTACGGATAAAGGATCGCCAAGCGGCGAACCTCTTCAATGTACACACGACACATAGCTGGTACGCGAATTGTAGTAAATGCTCACTCGACCGTTCTTAAGGTTGACCACCTTGTGGGAGCCCTTGCCGGCGAAGGTGTGCGACCAATATGTGCTGCCGCCGCCCCAGCCATAGAGACCACCCGGATAACGCGAATCATCTTTTGGCGCGACGATCGCGTATTGACTTCCCGGTGCAGCATTGTCGCCAGGGTTCGCGTAGACGAATAGCGCAGTCAGTTCTTCAACTGCAGGTAGCCGCATATGACGCTTCGCACAGTGATACAGCGCGTCGTGGTGGTCGTACCGCACTACTCGTGCCCCATTGAACGGGTCCGTGGCGCTCCTGTTCGCGCGTGGGACTTTTTTCTCCCACGGGAAGGTGTTTGTTACGGGGCGGCTAAAGCAAGTCTGGTCGTGGGAGAAGACGGTTGTGCCACCGCCACTCATTGGATAGGTCCCTTTAGGCATGCAGATTTCTTCCGCGGCTACCATCGCGTTCGCCCGTGCCGCTGTAGGCGCAAGACTCGAACTGAGAACGACTCCTGCAGTCAACAATGCGCGAGACAGCGCAAATCTCAGATTCCATTTTCCGCTGGCGTAAGTCATAGCAGTCCGATGATTGTGTTCGTGATCGGTCAAGGGCGCACGACCGGGATAGCGTCAGAAACCACGGCCGCATCGAGCGTTGGCCGCAGCCAAAAGGCTAGTAGACGCTTGCATCCCATGGCTTCAAGCTAGGTCTCTAAAAGGAGGAAGTAAACATCTTTTTATCGGTGTAATCGGCTAAGGGTAGCTACTTAAACGCCACTGGATTCCGGCCGTGCCCGATGTGCCGGATCTATCGGGCCCCAGTCTGCTTATCGTAGAATCGTATGTCCTTTTTCAGGAGACGCGCGTGGGCCTGAAGCGTGGAAGACCAAGTCGATTCCATTTGCCGCGTCGGACGCGATCACCGTGGCACGCGCCGCGTGCACGCACGTTGTTCATGCGGCCCACGGCTTCCCCGCAACGCGTCCTGTTGCTTCGCTTTTACCTCGTGATCGGACTATGCGCGCTTGCCTTTGCCGTGGTGTATATCGATCGCGAAGGGCTGCGCGATGCAACCAAGCCGACACTCGGCGTGATCGACCTGATGTATTTCACAATGGTCACTGTCGCGACCGTGGGCTATGGCGACATAGTGCCCGTTACAGCCCGCGCACGCCTTATCGTCACGTTTCTTGTCATGCCGATACGCATCACGATCTGGTTTGTCTTTCTGGGCACGGCGTATCAATTCGTCATTCAACGCGTGCTTGAGGAGCTTCGCATGAAACGCCTGCAAAAGCGGTTGCAAGGCCACGTCATTGTGTGCGGCTTTGGACTTAGCGGCTCGGTCGCCGTTCGCGAGCTGCTTGAAAGCGGCGTGGATCCCGATTCGATCATTGTGATCGACCAGCAGCAATCGGTACTCGAATCGGCGACAGCGCTGGGCGTCGCCGGCTTGCTTGGCGACCCGTCGCGCGAAGCCATCTTGCAACAGGCGGGGATTCGTTCCGCGAAGGCCGTCATAGTCGCGGTCGCCGATGACCCGACCGCAATACTGCTTACGCTAAGCGTCCGCAGCATCGCGCCTGAAACAAAGATTGTCGTGCGGATCAAGGAGCATGTGTTCCAACGGCAATTGCGGCAGGCAGGTGCGGACGTGATTGTGTCGTCGACCAAGATCGGCGGACTGCTACTGGCCGATGCGGTCGAAAGCCGCTACATTGTTCCGTTCGTCAACGACCTGCTGTCGGCGCGTGGACGCGTCACGCTGATGGAGCGACCCGCTGCGCCGCAGGAAGTTGGTCAAGTGACGAATACGGTGACGGGCATGCTCATAGTCGGGCTGGTCCGCGATGGCCGACTGTTTTCCTTCTACGAGGACGCGCCGCGCACAATTGAAGAAGGCGACGTGCTGATTGTGATGCAGTCCGCCCGCGCGCCTCGGGCCGAGCAAGCCTGACAGCGGCGTCGGAAATCAGATGCAGCGGATCCGTTTGCCTTGGCGTGGGCACGGCGACGCGTCCCGAACGCCGCGCAACATTAATGCAGGATCTTCGCGAGAAAATCTTTCGCGCGATCGGACTTCGGGTTCGCGAAAAAATCTTCCTTCTTGTCGTCTTCGACGATGAGGCCGTGGTCCATGAAGATCACGCGGTGCGCGACCTTTCGTGCAAAGCCCATTTCGTGAGTGACGCACATCATGGTCATGCCTTCCTGCGCGAGCTCGACCATCACATCGAGCACTTCGTTGATCATTTCAGGATCGAGTGCGGACGTGGGTTCGTCAAACAGCATCGCGATCGGGTCCATCGACAGCGCGCGTGCAATCGCGACCCGCTGCTGCTGACCGCCCGACAGTTGACCCGGAAACTTGTCCGCATGCGCACGCAGCCCGACGCGATCCAGCAGCTTCAGCGCCTTCGCCGCGGCTTCGTCCTTTGAACGGCCAAGCACCTTGATCTGCGCAAGCGTCAGGTTTTCAGTGATCGACAGGTGCGGGAACAGTTCGAAGTGCTGGAACACCATGCCGACTTTAGAGCGCAGCTTGGACAGATTGGTCTTTCGGTCGCCGACCGACTGGCCGTCGATCGTGATTGCGCCTTCCTGGAACGGTTCGAGGCCGTTCACCGCTTTGATCAGGGTTGACTTACCGGAACCCGACGGGCCACACACCACGACCACTTCGCCCTTTTTGACTTCCGTCGTGCAGCCGGTCAGCACCTGGAAAGGTCCGTACCACTTCGAAACATTGCTGATTGAGATCATCGTGAAATCCATTTGAGTAACAAGGCGACGGCATGCTTCTGTCACCGGTGCGCCTGGGCGAGTTGCGCCTGCTGCAACCGGCGTGCATACAGCGTCAGCGGGAAGCACATCGCGAAGTAGAGCAGGGCGACCATTCCGTAGATCGGAAACGGGCGAAACGCGGTATTGGTGATCATCGAACCGGTCTTCGTCAGCTCAATGAATCCGATGATCGACGTCAACGCAGTGCTCTTGACCACTTGCACCAGAAAACCGACGGTTGGCGCGACCGAGATCTTCTTCGCCTGCGGCCAGACAATGTAGCGCAATTGCTGGCCGAACGTCATGCCGAGACTCGCGCCTGCCGCCCACTGGCCGCGCGGCACCGCTTCGACGCAGCCACGCCAGATATCGACGAGATACGCGCTGGTGTAGAGCGTCAGCGTGACGGTTGCGGCGACCCATGGCGACACCTCCACACCCAACAACGGCAGGCCGAAGAACGCAACGAACAACTGCATCACCAAAGGCGTGCCCTGGAACAGCTCGACGTAGAGCACTACCACACGGCGCAGCCATGGCAACGGCGAGACGCGCATTGCGAGCAGCAGGAGGCCGACCGCACCGCCGCAGACGAAAGCGATCAGCGAAAGCAGAACCGTCCAGCGCGCGGCGAGCAGCAGATTGCGCGCGATATCCCACAGCGTGAATTCGGTCATTGTGAGCGCTCCGTTGCGAGCGTCGGGGCGCGACGCCAGGTGAACCCTATCCGCTTGTTGCGCCCTGCTGCAGGCGTGCGTGGCGAGCGTCCCGCAAAAAGACCCCGGCCCAGCCGGTTCAGCAGCAGCCGCAAGACGATCGAGAGAAACAGATAGGTCGCGGTGACGATCAGATAGCTTTCGAACGAGCGGAAGTTGCGCGACTGGATGAAATTGGCCGCATACGTCAGGTCCGGCACCGAGATCTGCGATACCACGGCAGACCCAAGCATCACGATCAATACTTGGCTAAGGAGCGCCGGAAACACATTAGCGAGCGCCTGCGGCAGCACAACGTGACGGAACACCTGGCGTCCCTGCAAGCCCAGCGCCTGCGCTGCCTGCACCTGGCCACGCGGAATCGAGTCGATGCCGGCGCGGACGATTTCCGTTGCATAGGCACCGAGATTGACCGTCATTGCGAGGATTGCCGCTTGCATTTCGTCGATATGGATCCCGATACCCGGCAGCCCGAAGAACACAAAGAACAACTGCACGATAAACGGCGTGTTGCGGATCAGCTCGACGTAACTGGCGACCAGTGTCCGGGCCCAGCGCGGCCCGGCGACGCTGACGCTTGCGCCCGCGACACCGACGAGCCCGCCGAGCACCGTCGACACCGCGGTAAGCCAGAGGGTGACGGCGACGCCCCGCGCCAGCATGCCAGCGTATATGCCGAAGCCGCTGAAATCGAATACGTAGGTCATGGAATGTTGCTCATGGTCAGATAAGGCCGGTTGAATTAATGAACGAGGCGCGCCGCGATCAGCTTGCAGGCATGCGCGGGCAATTCGGCCAGCACCGGCATTCCGAGGGCGAGGCCGGGCGTTTCGCGCGGCGTCGTGGCGGCGGTCAGCGAGAAGCCGGCGCACTCGATCGTCGCTTCGAGCGTCGCGCCGACGTCGCGGATAAATGTGACCGTACCCGCGAGATGGTTAGGATCACTAGTGGTTGACGCTGGCTTCACGCAGACATCTTCTGGACGGATCAGAAGGCGGATGTCCCCGGTGGATTCCGGCACGTAGGAGGGATTAACCACGACGATCTGCTGGCCTCCCGGCAGACTCACGCCGCCGCGGCCGTCATGCGTGACCGGCAGGATGTTACCGAGCCCGATGAAGTCGGCGACGAACTCGCTCACCGGGTCCCGATAGATGTCGAGCGGCCTGCCCACCTGCGCAATGCGGCCTTTTTCCATCACGACGATCTCGTCGGCCATCGTCATTGCTTCGCGCTGGTCGTGCGTGACCATGATCGTCGTGATGCCCAGGCGTTGCTGCAGCAGGCGGATTTCGACCTGCATCGCTTCGCGCAGCTTGGCGTCAAGTGCGGAGAGCGGCTCGTCGAGCAGCAGCAGTTTCGGCGACGATGCGATCGCCCGCGCAATCGCCACCCGTTGGCGCTGTCCGCCGGACAGTTGCGTGACCGGCCGGTTCGCCATGTGCGGCAACTGGATCAGGTCGAGCAGTTCGGCCACGCGATGGCCTTGCGCGGCCTTGCCGGTCTTTCGCAGCCGCAGCGGGTACGCGATGTTTTCGGCGACGCTCATGTGCGGAAACAGCGCGAGCGACTGGAACACCATGCCGAAATCGCGCTGGTTCGCCGGCAGATGGGTGATGTCGCGGCCTGCAAAAGTCACGCTGCCCGAGCTCGGCGTCTCAAGCCCCGCGATCATGCGCAGCAGGGTCGTCTTGCCGCAGCCGGACGGGCCGAGAAAGCAGACCAGCTTGCCGTCCGGGACGCTCAGGTCGACGTGGTCGACGGCGTACGCCGTGTTGAAGCGCTTGGTCACGGCCTGAAGTGTCAGATGAGTCATGATAATTCCTTGGATTCTTGCGCGCTCAGAGTGCGACACCCTCGTCGCCGATCAGCTTTTCAAGCAGCCAGATCAGTGCAAAGTCGATGGCAACGATAAAGACGGCGAACGAAAACACGGTCGGATCGAGCGACGACACCGTGCGACTGTAGAGCCACACGGGCAGCGTCATGGTGTTGATGCCGTACAGGAAGAACGTCACCGTGAACTCGTTGAACGAGATGATGAACGCGAACAGCATGCCGGCCAGGATGCCGGGGCGCATCAGCGGCAACACCACATCGAACATGGCGCGGCGCGGGCTCGCACCCATCACGCAGGCGGCTTCTTCGAACTCCGGGCCGATCGACGCCGCCGAGGCCGCGCAGTTCTTCACCGTGAACGGCAGCGCGAGAATCACGTGCGCGATGATGAGCCGGAACACGCCGAGTTCCACGGGCAGCACGTTGAAAACCAGCAGCAGCGACAGCCCGAGCATCACCAGCGGATAGACGAGCGGCAGTGCAACGAGCTGCTCGACGGCCGACTTGCCTCGAAAGCGGTAGCGGCTCAACGCGTAGGCAGCGGGCACAGAGACCAGCGTGGCGATGATCATCGTCGACACAGCGACGATCAGGCTCGTCGTCAATGCGGTACCCATGGAAAGCACGTCGCTTGCATCCGGTGAAACAAAGCTGTGCCATGCCGCGCGATACCATTGCAGGCTGTAGCCGGGTGGCGGGAATTCCAGCGTGTCCGACGCGCTGAACGACATCAGGATCATCGTGAGGATCGGCAGCGCGGCAAGGAACAGGACAATGGCCGCGAGCAGCGCTGCGGGCCTGCCGAGCCGGCCCGGCATGGTCGCGGGCAGGATCCTCGCACGCGCAGGGAGTGAATTGACCGGGGTGCTCATGCGGACGGCTCCTTGAGACGTTGGGTGCGGCGCACGAGGCTCTGCGAGATCGCCATGACGGTGAGCGTCGCGACCATCAGCACTACGCCGGAGGCCGATGCAGCCGGCCAGTTCAGCAGCGGTGAGACCTCGTCGTGCACGAGTACGGCGAGCATCGGCACGCGCCGGCCGCCGAGCAGGAGAGGCACCGCGAACGCGCTTGCGTTGTAGGCGAACACGAGCAGCGCGCCGGAAACAAGCCCGGGCATCGCGAGCGGCAGCATGACGTGACGCAGCGTTTGCCAGCGCGTTGCGCCGAGTGTTGCAGCGGCTTCTTCATACGAAAGGGACACGGCGCGCATTGCACTCGACAGCGGCAGCACGGCGAGCGGAAACGCGGTCTGGATCAAACCAAGCAGCACACCATGCTCGCGATAAAGCCATTGCATCGGACGCTGAATCACGCCGCTTGCGAGCAATGCGTGATTGAGCAAGCCTGCCGGGCCGAGGATCACGAGCCAGCCATAGCCTTGCAGCAACAGATTGACGAGCAGCGGCAGCAGCACGCCCGCCAGCAGCAAGCGCCGCGCGAGCCGCGACTCGGTGCGCGCCATCGCGAGCGCGACCGGAATCGCCAGCAGCACCGCGCACACCATGCTCTGAAACGCGAGCCGCAGCGTGAGCCACAGCGCCTTCAGGAAATACGAATCGGCGAGGTTCGCGTAGTTCTGCAGCGTGAACCCGTGCCACTCGTCGCCCTGCGCACCGAAGCTCATGCGCAGGACCACGAGCGCCGCCGCCGCGAGCACCGCGAGAAACGCAAGGATCGGGGCGAGCAGCAGCCATGGCCGTGCATGGGCCATCGCGGCGGTCGAAGCAGGGGCAACCGGCTGGTCCGGCGCCCCCGGTCCGGCGCGGTGCGAGGAGAGTTCGGCCATCGTGGTCATGCCGAGAAGATCTCGGTGTAGCGCTTGATCCACGCAGCCTGTACCACGGCAAGCGACTTGTCGTCGTGCAGTACGGACTTCTCCGCGATCTGCTGCGGGCTCGGCACGAACCTGAGGCTCTCGGCGGGAATCATCGCCTTCGAATTCACCGGGCCGTTCAGCACATCGGCGGCCATCCGGCCTTGCACGCCGGCATCGAGTGAATGGTTGATGAACGCGTGGATCAGATCGAGATCGCCAGGGTGCGATTTCGGAATCACCGTGAACATCAGTTGCGTCGCAAAGCCTTCCTTCATGCCGTACGTCACGCCCATCTTGTATTCGGGTTTCCTGATCTGGTCGGGAAAGAACGCCGGCGAATAGATGCCGCCGATATCGAGCGAGCCCGTGCGAAACAGGTCGGCGACCTGGTTCGGATTCTCGCCGAGCGTCATCACGCGGTCCTTCAGTTCCGTGAGCTTCTTGAAGCCCGGGTCGATGTTCTGCTGCGAGCCGCCGGACATTTTTGCGGCGATGATCGCCAGATCGACCGCCTCGGCAAACTCGGGCGGCGGTAAGAACAGGCGGCCTGCGTATTTGGGGTCCCACAGTGCTTCGTACGACGCAGGCGGCGTCTTCACGGTCGACGTGTTGTAGATCAGGCCGTCGGACCACAGCAGGTAGCCGACACCGAAGCCGTCCGCGCCCGTTCGATACCGCGCTGGCACGTCCTTGAGATTCGGCAGCCTGTCGAGGTCGGGCTTGACGAGCAGGCCCGCATCGCCGAGACCCGAGGCGCCCACGCCTGCGAGCGTGATCACGTCATAGGTGGGACGGTCGCCCGCGGCCTTGACCTTGGCGACCATGCCGGAGGTGCCGTCCGCGCGGTCTGCGATCACCTTCGCGCCGGTCTTCGCCATGAACGTCGCGGCGATGTTGTGCAGCGCGGCTGTCCCTGTATCGTCCGACCAGGTCAGCAGACGTAGCGTCTTGCCCGAGAAGTTGTGTTCCTGCGCTCTCAAATTGACGAACGGGGCCGGTAGCGCGGACGCCGCGAGCGCTGCGCCGATCGTCTTGAAGGCTTGCCGCCGTCCTGTGCTGAATTTTGTCATCGCCGACTCCGTGAGTGGTTAAATAAGATGTCCGACCTATGCGCCGGGTGAATGGCTGAATTCGTCTGAATTCGTGTGAATTCGCCCTGCATGAAAAATGTTAGGATCGCAAAATAGGCATCACAATCGATATATCGTCATGTCTGCCATGACCGAGGCGCATGGCAGATCGCTGGTGCGAGGCGGCCTACGCCCGGTACTTCACCTTCGGCAGCACGCACAACATTTCATAGAGCAGGTTTGCACCGACCAGCGCCGTGTTGCCGGACGGGTCGTACGGCGGTGAAATCTCCACGAGATCGCACCCGACAATATCCAGTCCACGGCAGCCGCGGATGATTTCAAGCGCTTGCCAGATCGTCAGGCCGCCGATTTCCGGCGTGCCGGTGCCGGGCGCGAAACTCGGGTCCAGGCCGTCGATGTCGAAGCTCAGGTACACCGGGCCGTCGCCCAGTTTCGCGCGCACCTCGTCCATGACCGGCGCGACCGACTTGTACCAGCACTCCTCAGCCTGCACGACACGGATGCCGTGCGAGCGCGACCAGTCGAAGTCCTCCGCCGTATAGCCGGTGCCGCGCAGGCCGATCTGCGCGACGCGGTTGCCGTCGATCAGTCCTTCTTCTATCGCCCGCCGAAATGGCGTGCCGTGAGCGATCTTCTCGCCGAACATGGTGTCGTTCACGTCCGCATGCGCGTCGACATGAACCACGCCGAGCGCGCCGTATTTCTTCTTCATCGCGCGCAGGATGGGTAGCACGATCGTATGGTCGCCGCCCATCGTGAGCGGCACGCAGTCATGTGCGAGGATCTCGTCATACGCTTCGGTGACGATGTCCATGCTCTTCTGCAGGTTGAACGTGTTGATCGCGACGTCGCCGATGTCGGCCACCTGGATGCTGTCGTACGGCGCCGCGCGGGTCGCCATGTTGTACGGGCGCAGCAGGCACGATTCAGCCCGGATCGCGCGCGGCCCGAAGCGCGCGCCCGCCCGGTTCGACGTGCCGGTATCAAGCGGCACGCCGACGAAACACGCATCGAGCCCTTCGGCCGAGGTCGCGGTCGGCAGGCGCATCATCGTCGCCGGACCGGCGAAGCGAGGCATCTGGTTGCCGCCGAGCGGCTGGTTGAACGGGATGTCGGAATGGTTATCGTGCTTCATCGCAAATCCTTTTAAGTAGACGGGCTAGTTGGCCTGACGGCGTGTCAGCACCTGCTTGATTTCCTGGAAGGCGGCAAGCCCGAACGGACCCAGTTCACGCCCGATGCTGCTGCGCTTGTAGCCGCCCCACGAGGTCTGCGGATAGATCAGTTGCGGCGTGTTGACCCACACCACGCCGGCCGCAAGGGCACGAGCGACCCGCTCGCCGCGAGCTTCGCCGGCGGTGACGATGGTCGCCACCAGCCCGTACTCGCTGTCATTGGCGAGCTCGATGGCTTCCTCTTCGGTGTCGAATGCGCGCACGCACAAGACCGGGCCGAAGATCTCGTCACGCCATAAAGCGCTTGTCGGCGGCACGTCGGTGAAAATCGTCGGCGCGATGAAAAACCCTTGTTCCGGCGCTCCAACTGGCCGGTCGCCACCCGTGACGAGCCGCGCGCCGTCGGCAATACCTTGTTCGATATGGCCACGCACTCGGTCGAATTGGGCACGGCTCACGAGCGGCCCCATCTGCACGTCAGGCGCGAACGGGTCGCCAACGACGATCCGCTCCGCGCGCTCGACAAGCCTCGCCAGCAAGGCGAGCGCGAGCTCGCGAGCGACCAGCACCCGGCTCGTGGCCGAGCACATCTGGCCGCTGTTGAAGAAGCCGCCTGCTTCGACGAGGTCGACAGCAAGGTCGAGGTCCGCATCGTCGAACACGATGATCGACGACTTGCCGCCGAGTTCGAGACTCACGCCCTTGAGCGAGTCGGTGGCGGTCTTCATCACCGTCTGGCCGACGCCCGTGCTACCGGTAAACGATACTTTCGCGACTCCAGGGTGCGCGACGAGCGGTGCACCCACGTCCGCACCGGTGCCCGTCACCGCGTTGAAAACACCCGCCGGCAAGCCGACCGATGCGATCGCCGAGGCCAGTTCGAGTTCGGGCAGCGGCGTGATCTCGGAGGGTTTGAGCACGACCGTGCAACCGGCCGCGAGCGCCGGGGCGAGCTTCCATGCCGTGGTCACCATCGGGAAGTTCCACGGCACGATCAGCGCGGCCACGCCGCAGGGTTCGCGAAGAATCCGCGCACGGTGCTCCGTGCTGGAGATGCTGACTTCCGCGCTGCTGGTGTCGTCCAGTCGCTCGGCCAGTTGGGCGTAATAGCGGAATGTCACGATCACATCGTCAACATCCATGTGCGCTTCTGCTTGCGGCTTGCCGTTGTTCAGCGATTGCAGCATGGCGAGACGTTCGCGCCGCCCCTCGACTTCCGCCGCGATAGCGCGCAGGTAGCCTGCACGCTCGGTGCCGGTCGTTTGCTGCCAGGTACGGAACGCGCGGGCCGCGCCGGTCACCGCCAGTTCGACGTCGTGCGCGGTACCCGCGGCCACGTCGGCCAAGTGGGTCCCGGTCGCAGGGTTAACCACGGCAATCGTGCGGCCCAGTGCGCCGTCGACCCAGCGGCCATCGATATAAAGCTGCGTCAGGAATCGCGTGTCGTTCGGTGCGTTCATGCCGGGACTCCCGGGACGTGGTCGAACCACTTCTGTTCGTCGATTTCGATCAACGTGGGGACGCGGCGCCTCGCGGCCTGCTCCAGTTCGTTTGCCAGTACGGCAGGCGTATGGGCAGACGCGGCGCAGCAACCAAAACCGAGCGCCAGCGCGAGGAAGTCGGGCGTGTATATGTCGACGCCGATCGGCTCGATATCGCGCTCAACCATGTATTTTCTGATTTCGGCATAACCCCGGTTGTTCCACAGCAGCACGATCACCGGCACGGCGGCTTCAACAGCGCTCGCCAGTTCGGGCAGCGTGAACTGCAACCCGCCGTCGCCGATCAGGCAGATCACGGGCCGATCGCCCGATGCAAGCCGCGCGCCGATCGCGGCCGGCAACCCGTAGCCCAACGTGCCGTAGCCCGTCGAGGAGTTGAACCACGACCGCGGCGCGGCCGCCTCGAAGACGAAGTTACCCGCGTACACGGGCCGGGTTGAATCGCCCACGATGATCGCGTCGGGCAGGGCGTTCAAGACGGTGTCGAAGAGCGCTGCCTGCGAACGAATCGGTGCGTCGTAACCGGCGTTGAGGGCAGCACGCGCGGCGCCTACGCGCGGTGCGCCCCAACCGGCATCGCGCGGCGGCAACGGGCGCGTGGCGAGCCGGTGGTCCAGCGCGGCGAGCACGAGCTTTGCGTCGGCTGCAATCGCCACATCCGGCCGGAAATTACGCATGACCTGCTGGGCATCGATGTCGATCCTGATTAGGATGCCGTCGATCACGAACCCGTCGTCGAACACCACGTCATAGTCGGTCTCGCCTAGTTCGGTGCCGACCGCAAGCACCACATCGGCCTCACGCACCAGCGTGCGCGTCACGGCGAGCGACTGGGTCGAGCCGATCGACAGCGCATGGCCGCGCGGCAACAGGCCCTTCGCGTTGATCGTCAGTGCCACCGGCCCCTGCAGGCGTTCGGCCAGCGCGCGCAATTCCGCAGCAGCCTCGATAGCCCCGCCGCCGGCCAGGATCAGCGGGCGGCGCGCGGCGGCGAGCAAGGCGGCGGCTTCATCGAGGGCGGCAGGTGCACCGGCGGGCTTCGCGGGCAACACGACCGCACTGGATGTGGTGTCGCGTGCCGGCGCGACGATCACGTCGAGGGGAATCTCGATGTGAACCGGCCGCGGCCGCGCGGTCGCGAACACCGCGAACGCGCGGGCCAGGACTTGCGGGAGTTCGTCCGCGTCGAGCAGCGTGTGGGAGAACGCGGTGAGCCCGGCGAATACGTTGCGCTGCGACGGCAGTTCGTGCAGGCGGCCAGTTCCTCCGCCGAGCTGACGCGTGGTGTTGACGCTGGAAATCACGAGCATCGGGATCGAATCTGCGTAAGCCTGAGCCATCGCGGTCGCGATATTCGTCATACCCGGCCCGGTGATGATGAAGCACACACCGGGTTTTCCCGTAACGCGCGCATAACCGTCCGCCATGAAGCCCGCGCCCTGCTCGTGGCGAGGAGTGACGTGGCGCAGCGTCGACGTTGCCAATCCACGATACAGCTCGACGGTATGGACGCC
Source organism: Caballeronia sp. SEWSISQ10-4 2 (assembly GCF_030464885.1). Taxonomy (GTDB): domain Bacteria; phylum Pseudomonadota; class Gammaproteobacteria; order Burkholderiales; family Burkholderiaceae; genus Caballeronia. Next base: position 83,782 of record NZ_JALPRJ010000028.1, read on the forward strand.
GGGAATGCCGAACACCACGTCGACGCCGTAGTGTTCGAGCAGTCTCACGAGCGCTTCGCCACAGGTCCGTGTATCGACCGTCCTGAGCGGGCGGTGTCCGCTCGCATGGCTCCTTGTGTGGCAGAAGCGCGAGGTATTTTCAGGCGAATTCATGAGACTCCTGCGTATGGGTCCGTTGCCGGCGCATGCTTTTCTCCGGTGTTTGCGTGTTCGTGCATTCTTGGCGCATGGCACGTGAACGGCAATCGATGAATTTGCATGCTCGCCATGTTCCCGGCTCATGGGCTTACTCATGGGCTTACAAGGGGAAGCAATGCTTTCAGGAGAAGCTGGGACCTTGATTCGGTGTATATATAAGGCCTTGGATCTGTGTCCGTATCAAACCCTCTGGCCCGAAGCACACCCGGCCGTCATGATTTTTAGAAATGCAGGAAGGAGACGAAAATGCGCCGCCTGCCACCGCTGAATGCGCTGCAAATCTTCGAAACAGTCGCGCGCCACCGCAGTTTCACGCGTGCCGCCGATCACCTCTGTTTGACGCAGGGAGCCGTGAGCCGCCAGATCCTGACGCTCGAGGAGTACTACGGTTTTCCGCTGTTCACGCGGCACTCGAAGGGGCTTGCGCTGACGAACGAAGGCGAGCAGCTACTGCCGACCGTGAAAGAGAGCTTCTCGCGGATCGAAGAGATTTCGCTGCGCCTGACCCGGCAGCGCACCGACCTCGCGCTGAAGGTACCCACTTGCCTGATGCGCTGGATCCTGCCGAAGATCATGCGCTTTCAGGCCGAGTACCCTGAGATCCAGCTGCAACTCACGACCAGCTGGCAGCACGACGTCGATTTCCAGGTCGAGCCGTTCGACGCGGCAATCATCTATGGCTCTTCCCCGGGCGTGGACGTTCATTCGATCGAGCTTTTCGACGAACAACTGACGCCTGTGTGTGCACCTTCGCTGCTGGAGGAAAAGTCGCTCGATAGCGTCGCCGATCTTGCCCGGCATACGCTCCTGCATCCCACGCGCGACCATCGCGACTGGAAGATGTGGCTCGCCCATGCCAATGCGCCCGAGATCGATGCCGATCTTGGACAGAGTTTTGAATCGCTCGATCTTGCGACGAACGCGGCGGAGCAAGGTTTCGGCGTCGCGATCAGCGACTGCTCGCTTGTGAGCGAAGATGTCGCGTCAAAGCGCCTCGCGATGCCGTTCGACATCGTACTGACGACCGGCGCCCGCTATTACTTCGTCTACCCGAATTGCCTCGCGCACCAGCAAAAGGTGAACCTGTTTCGCGAGTGGATCGGAGCGCATGGGGACGCCTGACCACGGGAACTGTGCGAAGGCGGCAGCATTAATCCGCCTGCATCAATCTGGCTACCTTAGCGTTGAAAGCAAGTTAAGCAGGTCTTCCAGATTGACCGGTTTGACAAAGTGATAATCGAAGCCCGCGACCTGAGCGCGCAAGCGGTCCTCAGCCTGGCCATAGCCTGTGATGGCAATGAGCACCGGGACTTTTGCGCCCTTGTGGCGCAGGCGTGTCGCGAGCTCGTAGCCATCTAGATCTGGCAGGCCAATGTCGAGCAGCGCGACATCAGGAAGGAAGTTCTGCGCGAGCGAAATTGCTTCATATGACGTATAGGCGACCTGGGTCATGTGCCCCTCGCTCTCGCACAGCAAAGCGAGCGAATCCGCTGCGTCGCGATTGTCGTCGACAATGAGAATACGTAGGCCGGCATGCCCGGTCGAAGACGCGATCGCTGGAGTCGTCAGTGGCGGATGTGCCGGATGACGCTCGTGCTGATGCAGGCGAGGCAAGCGCACCGTCACTGTCGTGCCCATTCCGGGTCCCGGGCTTTGGACCGATATTTTTCCGTCATGCATCTCGACGAGCTTTTTCACGAGTGACAAGCCGATGCCGAGGCCGCCATTGGAGCGGTCCAGCGTACGTTCTCCCTGCGAGAACAATTCGAATACGTTCGGCAGCAAGTCCGCTGAAATGCCCGTGCCGGTGTCCTCGATCGTGATGGTGACCTGATCCTCGTCCGCCCGGACGCCTGCGGCAATGCGGCCGCCTTCCGGCGTGTACTTGCTCGCATTGTTGAGGATGTTCACGAGAATCTGCGAGAGCCGCGTAGGGTCCCCATAGACCCACGTCATTCCGGTGGGCACGCTGACTTCGAGGCGTTGCTGACGGCTTTCCACCATATCGGCGACCGCCTCGACCGCGCCGTAGACCGCGCTTCCCACAAAAATGGGCTCCTGTTTGAGGGTGATGTGCCCTTGCGTGATGCGGGAGACCTCCAGCAGGTCGTCGACGATGCGTGTCATGTGTTCAACCTGACGGCGCATCAGGCCGACCAGGTCTTGAGCCTTCAGGTCGGCGAGCCCTGTCTTCTGCATCAACGCGATTGCGGTGCGCAATGGAGCGAGTGGATTGCGCAACTCGTGCGCGAGCATCGCGAGAAACTCGTCTTTACGGCGGTCGGTTTCGCGCAGCATCAGTTCCATCCGCTTGCGATCGGTGATGTCGATCAGGCTGCCGATGATACGCAGCGGAATACCTTGAGGGGTGCGGTAAAGCAGGGCGCTACCATGCATCCAGCGTTCGCCGCCGTCGAGCAGAAGGCGAAATTCGAATTGAAAGTCCGTCTCCTGCCCGCTCGATAAATGCGTAAGGAAAGTGTCCAGTCCAGCTCGGTCTTCAGCGTGGACATAGTTGAGCGCGGCTTCGTAGGAGAGCGTCCTGCTCTGGCAGAGATTCGTGGACCCCAGACAGCCCTCCCACGAGAGCGACCAGGTCAGCAGGTCCAGGGACACTATCGTCATGTTGGCGGCATCCATGGCCACTGACAGCCGCAAGTTGCGCTCTTCAATAGCGGCTTTCGCTTCGTATTGCCCGGTCACATCGGTCGTGGTGCCGAACCACTCCTGCAAGCGGTGGTTTTCGTCGTACAGGGGCGCCGCGTAGGCGCGGACCATCCGATACACGCCGTCGTGCCGCCGCATGCGGAAGGTAAAATCGTGCAGCGTCTGCCTCTCGACCGACCGGTTCCACTGACGCCGCGCTTCCTCCCGATCGTCGGGATGCACCGCTTCGAGCCAGCCCGAGCCCGCGTGACTCTCCGGCGGGCGGCCCGTGAAGCGTTGCCACTGGCTTTCTGACAAGAGGATGTCGCCGTTCGCATCGGCTGACCACACCAGCGCGGTCGTCGCCTCCACGAGCGCGCGATAACGCCGCTCGCTCATGCTGAGGCGCTCGTCGCTTTCACGTTGCGCGCTGATGTCGAAGGTAACGCCATGCACGCGCCTCAACTCGCTGTCGTCTGTGAATTCGGTCTCGCCTCGCATGCGCAACCACCGCCTTGAACCGTTTGTCGCGATGATCGGATAGTCGATCTGGAAGGGGCGCCGGTCGTTGAGGGACTTCGCAAGTTCAGCCTGGAATCTCGGCTGGTAGTCGGGAGGTATCCGTCGCCATAGTTCGTCAGGTGTCGCGTCTTCAGTGCCCGCAGGAAAATCGTAAATCTGAGCGAGCTGCGATGTTATCCGGACCGCGCCGGTCTCGGTGTTCCATTCCCATGCGCCCAGCCGGGCTCCCTCGAAGGCTGCTTGCAAACGCCGCTCGCTGGCTTCGTACATCTCCCAGGCGTGCTTGCATTGGTGAATATCGATGGCGACGCCAATCGCCTGAACAATATGGCCGCCTTCGTCGCGAATGGCTTGCAGATGCAGCGTGTGCCAGCGATAGAGGCTGTCGGTGCGGCGAAGTCTCACGTCGACGTCCCGAAGCGAGGCGCCTTTCAGCATCGGTCGCCAGGAGTCGATCACCCGCGCGATGTCGTCCGGATGCACGAAAGCCTTCCAATGCATGCCGTGCAAATCTTCCGCCGTCTTGCCGAGATAGCTGCACGTCCAGGGATTAACGTATTCAATGCGGCCGTCGGCGGCAGCATGCCAGACGAAGGAGGGCAGGAAATGAGCTGGATCGCGTGATGACATGGTGTTTTTATTCACAGTGCAGCGAGGGTTCGATCGCGCGATACACGGCCGGCGTTGGGACGTTCGCCATGCGGCCGCCGAAGCCAACTGCCAATCTCGTCACTAACCCCGTCGCGACGATCAGCATTGCCAACGCACCGGCTTTGCATGACAGTGTGCGCCGCAATTTTAAACCTGGACGCACGAGCATCCCGCCGCCTTGCCCGCCCGCCGGATGCTGACCGATTTGCGTAACCATGCCGCCAGTTCATGACCCGCCGTTCACAGGTCACAGGTCATAGCTCAGGACCAGTGCGCCGGTATCCAGATGTTCCCGAACCAGTGGCCCTGTACCCACACCACAGGGCGCGGCGCAGGCGCCACGTAGACCACGCGCGGTGCGACGTACACGGCCGGGGGCGGGGGCGGCGCGTAGACAACCGGGGGCGGCGGCACATACACGATTGGCGGAGCAACGACCACCGGCTTCGGCGCGACGACGACCGTTGTGCTGCCCGTCGTTACAACGCCCGTGGTTGTGACCGTCCCGCTCGTCACCACGGTGTTGCCGTGCGTGCCCGTGGCGTTGGTCGAAGTCGTGACGACACCTGGTGCGACGCGCGTCGCCGTGCCGGAGTGATAGACGGTCCCGCCGTCCGAGCCGGTCACCGTTCCCGAACGGGAGCACGAAGCACCCGCACAATTCGTCGATGCCGAGTGGTCGACCGTGTTGCCGTTCGAGCCCGTGATCGACCCGGACGATGAATACTGGCCCGGCGCGGTTTTAGTCACGTCGCTCGATGTGGAGGCCGTTTTGCCGTCGGGTCCGGTGAGGGTGCCGGTGTGCGAGCACGTGCCGCCTGCGCAGTTGGTGTCGCCGGCGTGCTGGACCGAGTTGCCGTAGCGTCCGGTCGCGGTGCCCGAGTTCGAAAACTGGCCCGGCTCGTTGCGGGTTACCGTACCGGTGTTGGTCGCCACTCCGCCGTAAGGGCCGGCGACGCCACCCGCATGCGAACAGCTGCCGCCGCCGCACGAGCCATACCGGGCGCCGTTGTACGTGCCACGTGATGTGTACGCCGTGCCGTGTTGCGACCAGGCGAAAGCCGAAGCGCTACCGAGGGCAAGCACAGCGACGGTTGCTGCGAGCACGAGCTTGCGCAGGGCGCCGCGTACCGATGCGGTGGTCGTGACGAACGTAGGGCAGGCGGCGGTCGGGAGGACAAACGAGCGGGTGTTCACGGTATCTCCTTGTTGGTTCCGGGCCACTTCCAGCACTGCGGCGTGGCGATGAACGGACTATAGGAGGACGTGCGGATTTAATCTGCAACGAAGATATGTCACGCGGTTTCACCGCGGCAGAGGCCCGCCAGGCGGGGGTTTGCGAGCAGGGAAAACGCGTCGTGACATATTTCGACATGAATTGTTGCGTTCGAGGAGTCTCTTGACGGGTCTCTGTGCGATGTCTTTCGATTCGCCCGTGACGAGCCCGATCCTTGATGTGCCGCTCACGAGAGCTTCCTTATCTAATTGGTAGTACAAAGTTAATATTTTTCGATGTTCGACGAGAGACGCTTGACCGTCTGCGGGGATGTTGTCCGTGATGTTCGTTATCACGTCGCCAGAGCCGACCGCATTGACGCGAATGCCACGATCGATCTCTTCAAGAGACAGGGCTCGCGGCAATTGGGCTAGGGATTCGCGACGGCTTGACTGTTGCAGCGACTGCGGCGCGCGTTGGCTACGAGGATTCGTCTCAGTTCCACCACGAGTTCAAGCGGTTCTTCGGGTGCTCACTCTGGAAGAGTTTCGTCACATACATGCACAAGAGGTTTTCTTCAAAATAGTATTGCGAATCGTTATCATTTGCATTAATGTTAACAAAAGTGAAAGCTTGGCACCGAAACCGATTTCTTTAACAAAAACACGAACGTAATCATCATGCTATTGCGCTTTTCTCGCATTGCCCTTCGGTTCGCCGTTTCGCCGCCCGAGCGGTCGTTCCTACTTTTCAGACCACTGGCTTTGTCTATACGGCTTGTCTTTGCAGGTGCGCTAACAACCGGTTTCGGTGCTTCTGCCCATGCTCAGGCGGCAACAGAGACTACCCAGGAAGTGAGTGACGGCACAAAGAAATTACCAGCGGTGACGGTCAACGCAAAGTCTGACAGCGACCTTCCGCAACCCTACGCCGGTGGGCAGATCGCGCGTGGCGGACGAGTAGGACTGCTGGGTAACAAGAGCGTGATGGATACGCCTTTTAGCGTCAGCGACACCACCTCGCAACGGATGGAGGACCTGCAGGCGGTGACGCTGGCGGAGGTGTTGAACCGGGATCCGTCCACGCGATTTACGGGGCAGATCGGCGGCGTGACCGACTCGTTCTTCATCCGCGGCTTTCCGGTCAACGAAGGTAATCTGAGCGAGGTCGCGTTCGACGGCGTGTATGGCGTTTCGCCCAATTACCACCTGTTCACGGAGTATCTGGAGCGCGTCGAGGTGCTCAAGGGGCCGGCCGCATTGTTATACGGGATGTCTCCGAACAGTGGTGTCGGCGGTGTCGTCAACGTGGTGCCCAAGCGTCCGCTGAACAAGGATCTGACCCGTGTCACGCTGGACTATGCGTCAGATTCCCAGGTGGGCGAGGCGATCGATCTGAGTCGCCGCTTTGGCAGTGATCGTCAGTTCGGGATCCGGTTCAATGGCTTGCACCGTCAGGGCAGCACGCCGCTCGACAACCAGAAGTCACGTGCCGAGGTCGGGGCGCTGTCGCTCGATTACCAGGGCGAGCGGTTTCGGGCATCGCTCGATGTGATCGAGCAGTATCAGTGGATCGACGCCCCGACGCGCCCGTTTCTCGTGGCATCGGGCATTCAGGTGCCCTCTGCAGCGGATGGGCGCCGCAATGTCACCCAGTCCTGGGGTTGGTGGAAATCCAACGACATATCGACGTTGCTGCATGCCGAATACGACGTCAGCGACAACGTAACCGTATTCGCCGACGCCGGCGGCACAAAGTCGGATGTCTCGCGGTTGTCGGATCAGACACCGACAATTCTGAATGCTGCAGGAGATACCTCGGCCACGCCGCAGAACTGGAAATTCCAGATCAATCGCTCGACCGCGGACACGGGCGTACGCGCCCAGTTCAATACTGGCGCAGTCAAGCATGCAGTGGTGTTCGAGGCGAACGTCTATCAGGACCGTATCGCGAGTGCGAGCAATTCAGGTACGGCGGTCCTGTCGAATATCTATTCGCCCGTCGCGAGTACGCAGCAATACGTGAGCGCACCGACACGCGTGCCGAAGGTCTCGTCATCGACGCTTTCGGGTGTGGCGCTGGCCGATACATTGAGCATGCTGAACGAGCGATTGCAACTGACTGTCGGTGTGCGTCAGCAGCACGTCCAGTCCGACAACTTCAGTTCGACTACCGGGGCACGGACATCGTCGTACAACGAGAGTGCAGCCACGCCGCTGGTCGGTCTTGTCGTGAGGCCGTGGCAAAACGTGTCGCTTTACGCCAATTACATCGAAGGGCTAAGCAAAGGCGACATCGCCCCTGCAGCCGCGACGAACGCGGGCCAGGTTTTCGCACCCTACAAGACGAAACAGCAGGAGGTCGGTGTCAAGCTCGACATGCGCGGCGTGCTGGCAACACTGGCTGCCTTCAGGATCACCAAGCCAAGCGGCCAGTTGTACGGCACGGTCTATTCGGTCGACAGCGAGCAGCGCAATCAGGGGTTAGAACTGAACGTGTCCGGCGAGCCGCTCAAGGGCGTCCGCTTCCTGGGAGGGGTGACGCTGCTGGATGCCACGCTAACGAAGACCAACAGCGCCGCGACGTTGGGTAACCGGCCAGTGGGCGTTCCGACGTGGATGGCCAATGTCGGCACCGAATGGGACCTGCCGTGGGTCCCCAGCGTCACGCTGACCGGCGGCATCAACTACACCGGCCGGGAATACATCAATCAGGCGAACAGCCAGTCCGTGCCGTCCTGGACGACGGTCGATCTGGGCGCCCGCTACAAGACCACGCTTTACGGGAAGTCCACCACGGTTCGGGCGGGCCTGCTCAACGTGTTCGATCGTAAGTACTGGTCGGGCGTGGCCTCGTACGGGACGATTTCGCTCGGTGCTCCGCGCACCGTCTTCCTGTCTACTTCCGTGGATTTCTAGGCCGGTTAATCATGACGCAAACGCGAGACAACGTGCTGCTGCAGGCAACAGCAAACGGTCGCATAAAAGCTTATGCACCCGATGTGCTTCCTCCGCTTCTCGATCCCGCCATCTCAAGCCTTGTCTTCGATTCACCGGGCGCACTGCTGAAGCTGGTTGAGCAGTATGGTTCGCCGCTCAATATCGTGTGGCCGCACATTCTGCGTCGAAACGTCGAGGCATTGCGCACCGTGCTGAACCGGCACACCGCGCGGTTTGAGATCTTCTACGGGGCGAAAGTCAACAAGTCACCGGGCCTCGTACGTGCGGCGGTCGAAGCCGCCGTCGGCGTGGATGTATCCAGCATCTATGAAATGCGCGATGCCCTGCGCGCCGGGATCGAACCAGCCATGCTTTGCGCCACCGGGCCAGCCAAGACCAGGGTATTTCACGCGGCGCTCATTGCCAATGCTGCGTTGATTGCGGTCGACTCCGTCGAGGAGTTCAACGACCTCGAAATGATTGTCCGGGAGATAGAACCGGATCGCCCGGCGCGGGTGCTGTTGCGCTATCGGCCCGCAGCGTCCGGAACGAGTCGCTTCGGCATGGGCGCCGACGACCTTCTTACCTGTGTGCGCCGCCTGACCCAGCTAAAGGAGTGGTTCTCGTTCGAGGGCTTTCATTTCCATCTCGGCGGCTATGGCCATGAATCACGCGTGCAGGCCGTGCGCGAGCTCACCGGCCTCCTCGCTGCAGCGCGCGATATGGGCCTTGATCCGACAATCCTCGACATCGGCGGCGGCCTGCCGGTCCAGTACGTGGATGACGAGGTGTACGAAGCGTTTCTGGGTGCGCAGTGCAGCGGCGACTACCGCCATGGCAAGGTGCCCGAGTCGTTCTATCCGTACGGCGGCCCGATCGGCGCGTGTCAGTGGCTGGACCGGTTTCTCGCATCGCCTTGTGTCGATGGCGTGTCTATTGCGGGGTATCTCAACGAGATGCGGCTTACCCTGGCGATCGAGCCCGGGCGCAGCCTCGCCGATCAGACCGCCGTCTCTGTTTTCCGGATCACGCGCGTCAAGTCGCTGGCTGCGGACAGCGTTGTGATCTTCGTGGAAGGCAGCAGCTTCAGCGCGTGCGAAACGTGGTTCGCGTCCGAGTTCCTGGTGGACCCGATTCTCGTGTCGGCACACGTCGGCAGCGAGCAAGGAGAGCCGCCGGTGCGCGCCTACATTGCCGGACACAGTTGTCTTGACGAAGACGTCATCACCAACCGCCTGATCCAGTTTCGAAGGAGGCCGAAAGCCGGCGACCTGCTGGTGTACGCGAACACAGCGGGCTACCAGATGGACATGCTCGAAAACGAATTTCACCGCCATCCCGTGCCACGCCGGATTTCTGTGACCTACGACGCCACAGGCGGCATGGAAGTCTCACCTGACGATCGAATGGAGTACCGGAATGATTTTGAATAAAGTAACCGACCTCATTGGTAATACGCCGATTCTCAGCATTTCCATTCCAGCAAAGAATGCCAGGTTGTTGCTCAAGATCGAGAAGAACAACCCGGGGGGAAGCATCAAGGACCGCATGGCTCGCAACATGATCGTTGCTGCGCTCAAATCGGGGCGGCTCAGTCCAGGCGGCGTGGTGGTGGAGTCGTCTTCCGGCAATACGGGCATCGGCCTCGCGATCGCGGCGGTGGAGTTCGGACTGCGCTTTATCGCCGTAGTCGATCATCATGCCGCGCCGGACAAGATCGCGATCATGCGCGCGCTTGGCGCGGAAATCCGTTTTGTCGAGGGTGACTACCGGGAGGACGAGGTCGCGGTCGTCGAACGGCAGCGCATGGCCGCCGAACTCGCCAGCCAGATTCCCGGTGCGGTGTTCATGAATCAATCGGACAACGCGGCCAACTCGGGCGGGTATTCCGATTTCGTCCGGGAAGTGATTGGCGAGGTCGGCGGCGTGGATGCGTATGTCGGTTGCGTCGGCACAGGCGGTTCGATGACCGGCATCGCTCGCGGGCTGAAAGTGCACGATCCCCGAACGAAGACGATTGCCGTCGAACCCGACGGTTCTATCGTGTTCGGCCAGCCGGGACATGCCTACTATCAATCCGGCACGGGAACGCCTGCGGGTGACACGGTCGGCCTCGTGCTCGACTACAGCTGCATCGACATGGGCGTGCAGGTTTCGGACGCGCAGGCGTTCGAGACGGCTCGTTACATGGCCAAGCGCACGGGGTTGCTGGTCGGCGGATCGACCGGCGGTGTCATCTACAAGGCGCTGGAGTTTATCCATAGCGGCCTGATCGGCGGCAATGTCGTGGCGGCAGTGGCTGACGGCGGCGAGAAATATCTGCATACGGTCTTTAGCGAGAGCTGGCTCAAGGAGCGCAATCTGCTCGACCCGCAAGTGTGGGATCAGCTCGACGGGTGGTTCGGCAGCGAAAGCGCCGTAGAGGCGCCGCGCGAAGTTCCGCGCTTGCACGCGGTATGACGGCGGCCAACCAGAGCGCCTCGCCGCCGCTCAATGTGGTCGTTTGCGGAGGCGGCCGGACCGGCCATCTCGCGGCAGTCCTGTTCAAACAGATTCCCGGCGTGTGCGTTTCGTTACTCACGAGCCGGAGTGAGGTGGTGGACAACCATCGCCGCAGCGCGACCGGCATCACCGCACTGATGCCGGACGGCACGGCGTGCGCTGCGCGGCTCGACGCCGTCGCGAGCGAGCCAGCTGCGATCCTCGCCAACGCGGATGTCGTCATCATCACTGTGCCGGCGCACGTCAGGCCGGCGTTGCTGCGCGCCATTGCGACGCATTTGCCGTCGAACAAGCCCATCTACGTCGGCGCGATCCCGGGTTTCTGCGGTTTCGACTGGCTCGCTGAACACAGCCTGGCGGCCCGGCCCAACGCGGTCATCTGGGGCATGAAAGACGTGGCTCATACCGCCTTCGATTTGCGGCCAGGCGTGTCGGTCAGGATGGGTGGCGCGAAGAGCACGCTGTACGTCGGGACGCACGCACGCGAACACGACGCGTCGCGTGCCGCTTTGCTGGCGCACCTGCAAAGGCTCTACGCGGCGCCCGTCGAATTGCTGGATGACTACCTGGAAATCACGCTGACACCTGGTAACCCGATCATGCACAGTTCAGTGATCTATGGGCTGATTGGACCCTACGGGCAATGGCACAACAAGGTGTTTCCGGCGCCGCTTTGCTGGTGGACCGATTGCCCCGAACTCGGTGCGTATTTCCTCGAGCGCAGCGACGAGGAGAGCCAGATGCTGTGCAAAGCCATCGAGCGGCGGCTGGGCGTAAACCTGTCGTCGATCAAGCCGCTGAAGCAGGAGATCATCGAGGCCTACGAGGACCAGATCCGCGACCACGAGACCATGCTGTCGGTGTTGCGCACTAATCAGGCCTACGACGCAATCGCGGCCCCGCTGGTCCCGGCCGGAGACTCCACGGGGTACGTCATCGATAAAGAGAGTCGCGCCTTTCACGAGGATGTGGCTTACGGCCTGGCGTTGCTGGTCGAGATGGCGAAGCGCCTGGACATGCGTCTGCCTCACATCGAAGCAATCTTTCACTGGAACGTGTCCTATATGAACGGCCTGCGCAGTTCCGCGCTCGACTACTTTCCCGAAACCTGGCCAGCCTGAAGCCGGAGCTCTATGAAGACCACTCTTTCGCTATTGCAACCTGAAAACGCATTCTATGCAGACCGGCAGCACGGCGCCTTCGCGTCGGCACGGCGCAATGCCTTGCGGCGCATCGTCCGCTGCCTGTTCGCCGAGAAGATCATCAGTAAGGACGCGCTTGCCTACGCGCCCGAAGGCCGCGGCGCCTGGTTACCACTGTGGAGCAGGCATGCGCTGCTGTTCTTCGCCGACCTCGAGGCGGCGCCGGCCGACACCTTTATCAACCGTGGCGCGATCACGCTGATCGAATCAGACGGAACGCGCATGGTTGTCGAAAGCCCGGATCAGATGATCGACTTGCTGCGGCCGGGGTTCGATTTTGAGCCAGCCGACGAAGACGTGGCCGGGCTCAAGTCCGATGTGGCCAACAGCATCGGGAACGACGCGCTCGCCCGCATTTACCGCGAGGCGTGGGATGCGAATCTGCGCGCGCGTATTGACGCGGCGGGTGCCCCTGGTCTGGTCGATTACCTGCGCAAGCACATGAGCGTGCGCGATGCGGCGGTGCTGCTCGATCAGTGGGGCGCGCTCGAAGGTCATCCTTTCTATCCCACCTGGAAGAGCAAGCCGGACCTGAGCGCAACCGAAGTCGCCGAGCTGTCACCCGAATTCAACGCGACGGTCGGCGTGCGTATCGCCTCGCTGCGGGCGGACATGGCGTATGTGGAGCGGATGCCGCATGTTGACAGTTACCACGACTGGTTCGCCGCGCAATTCCCGCAGCTGTGGGTACGCTGGAAAGACGGCCTGATGGCACGGCAACTCGACGAGCGCGCGTGGCTGCCGTTGCCGATCCATGCGTGGCATCTCGAGCATTTCGTGCGCAAGGAATACGCGGCGGAGATCGAAGAGGGCGTGCTGATCCTCGACGGACCGGATGTAGAGACATGGCCGACCATGTCGTTCCGCACCATGATGCCGCGGCTGCCGGGACCGGTGCCGTTCATCAAGCTGCCGGTGGCGCTGTGGCTAACCAGCGAGCAGCGCAGCCTCCAGGCGAAGTCGATCCACATGGGGCCGCGCGTCAGCACCGTGATCAAACGCATCCTGGCCGACGAAAACGGCTTCGACCAGACGCTCGAAATTTTCCCGGAAGAGGTTGCGTTTCACTATAAGCACGCAGTGCGGCAGGAGGACCGGCCAGGACGCCATTTGTCGGTTGCGTATCGCGCGAGCAAGGACGCCTTCGAGCGCACGGACGGCCTGTTCCCGATCACCGTGGCGGCATTGCTTACCCGCTCGCCGGCGAGCGGCCGGTCGCTCATGACGGAGCTGATCGGGTGCGACGGTGCACCTGCCGGCGCGGTGGCGGTGGAAGCCTGGTTCCGGCAGTACGCGCGAGTCGTCACGTATCCGGTGATCAGCATTTATCTGTTGTACGGCATCGCGCTCGAAGCGCATCAGCAGAATACGTCGGTGCTGTTCGCCGCGGACGGAACGCCCGCACGCGTGTTGATTCGCGATTTCGGAGACGGCCGCACCTATGCGCCGCTGCTTGCTGAACGCGGCTATGAACTCAAGCCCTACGTGCATCCAGGAATTCTCCCGACCGTCTTTGACGACGACATCGAGCCGGTCCGATCCTTCGTGCTCGACGCATGCTTTGTGTGTCACCTGCACGAAGTGGCGCTGTTGCTGACGGAGGAATATGGGCTGGCGCGGTCCCGCTTGTGGGAGATTCTGCGCGAAGAAACGGAGCGTACCTTCGATACCCTCGCGCCGCGTGTTTCCAGCGCGTTGTGGCAGGCCGAACGGGAGGCGTTTCTCGAACGTCCCTGGCCGACGCGCTCGGTGTTGCGAATGCATCTGCTCAGATATTCGGACTACCGGCTCCAGCATCATCTGCCCAATCCGCTGCTGCCGGCGCGCAACGAGGGTTGAGCGATGACGAATGCCATGGTCGCGCCAGACCGGGCGGCGCGCCTGATTCACGTGTTGTTCGTGATTCAGCTCATTTCCATGGGCGCCATGGAAATGAGCGGCCCGTTCTGGCCCATTCATCTGAAAGCGCTCAGCACGTCCAGCCTGGAGTTCGGCTTTGCCGGCGTCGCGGTCTACGTGGGGCCGATGCTCGGCATCATGTTGACGAGCGCGTTCTGGGGCCGTGTCGGCGATCGCACCGGACACAAGCTGATGATGATCCGGGCCTTGCTCGGGTTGTCTTTGACGCAACTGGCGCTAGCCTTCGCGGGCGACGTCTGGACGATCCTCGCGCTGCGTTTTGCGCAAGGCGCGTGCGCGGGCTACATCGCACCGGCACAAACCTATGGCGTTAGCATCGAATCCCCGTTGCGCCGGGCGCGCCTGTTCGCGTATCTGCAGGTCTCGACCAATCTGGGGTCATTGGCTGGCGCAGTCGCGGGCGGCCTGATTCTCGACCATGCGACATTCTTCTGGATCAATACCGTCGCGGCCGTGCTGTGCGTGTGCTGCGCCGCGGCCGTGTGGTCGATCCTGCCCAACGTTCCGGTGTCGAGTCCCGTGCCGGCAGCCGATCCGGGTCCTGGCGCCGTGGCGCGGTCCGGCTCGCTATCCATGTGGCGTTCTTCGCCGATTCCCGGGCTGCTCGGCATCGTCGGCATCCTGCTTGTGAGCCGTATGATCGCTCAGACGCCGTTCTCGCTCTATGTGAGTTCGATGTTCGACGTGGGCAACTGGGTGGTGGGCCTGTGCTACGGAATGCTGTCGTTGGGCTTTGCGGTGTCCGCCTCGCTTTGGGCCCGCTATTTCGAGGACAAGACGCGGCCGGAGGCGTTGCGCAGGATGACCTTCATCGCGCTGGCCTGCGCCGGCCTGACGCTGGCTGCCGGGCTCACGCGCAACGCAGGCGTGTTCATCGCGATTCATTTCTTGTGGGGCGTCCTGCTCGGCGCCACGACACCGGTGCTGATGTCGTTGATTTCGAGGGCGGCGAGCGGTCGCTACCAGGGGCGCATCCTCGGCATCGCGCAGAGCATGACGCAGTTCTCGTCGGTCGTGGGCATTGCACTTGGCGGCTGGCTGAGCGACGGCGTCGGACTGCAATACACGTATTTCTTTGTGGCGGTTTCCTACGCGCTGGCGATGGTCGTCATCGTGACCCTCAGGCGGGAGCGCAGCGTGCTCGCAGGTTCGCCGATTTCACCCGGTCAGCAGGAAGCCGCCGAATGATCACTCACAACTATTATAAGTATTACTTATTATGACAATACAACGTCGCTGGAGCATCGTGCTCATTGCGCTCGCCGGGATCGCCGGGATCGCCGTTCTCGCCGTGGTGCTTGTGGTCCTGAAAGGGACAGGGGTGACGCCGACAGCGGCCAGTGAGAGCCCGTCCGCCTTGACCACGGTGACCGATTTGCTTGGACGCAAGGTCCAGGTGCACGTGCCGGTGCGCCGCGTGATCCTGGGGGAAGGGCGCCAGCTTTATCTGGTTGCGGCGCTCGACACTGAAAATCCGATTCAGCGTGTGGTCGGCTGGCGGAAGGATCTGATCCAGTCGGATCCGGACACGTATTCCGCTTACTTGCGCAAGGTTCCCGGGATCGCCGGTATCCCCACGTTCGGCGGCTTCGAAGACGGCACGTTCGATATCGAGCAGGCCATTGCACTCAAGCCCGATGTAATCCTGATGAATATCGAAGCACAACGGGCCACCGAGGACGCGGGCTACGTCGAGAAGCTCAGCGCGCTTGGCATACCCGTCGTGTACGTCGATTTCCGCCACCATCCCGTGGAGAACACGGAGCCGACCATGCGCCTCGTCGGCAAGCTGTTCGGCAGGCAAGCGCGGGCGGAGGCGTTTATCGCCTTCCGTGCCGCGCAGATCCGGCGCGTCACCGGCGTCATCGATGCGCGCCGGCCGGCGCGCCCGAAGGTGTTCATTGAGCGCATTGGCGGATACACGGAGGACTGCTGCCTGAGCTTCGGAAACGAAAACTTCGGCAAGTTCGTCGAGATGGCGGGCGGAAACAATATTGCGAAGGGTGTCATTCGAGGGACCTTCGGCCAACTCAATCCCGAACAGGTGGTCGCCGCCGACCCAGACCAGGTGGTCGTGACGAGCGCCAACTGGGAAGCTTTCGTGCCGCACGGGCGCTGGGTCGGGGTAGGGCCGGGCGCGGATCTGACGGAAGCCGCACGCAAGCTCGAGGCTTATACCAGGCGGCCGGCATATGCAGGTATCGAGGCAAACCGGAACCGCGCGTTTCATGCCATCTGGCATCAGTTCTATAACAGTCCGTACGACTTCGTCGCCATCCAGCAACTGGCGAAGTGGTTTCACCCGGCGCTCTTTGCCGATCTCGATCCGGACGCCACGTTCCGTGAGCTGCATCAACGTTTCCTGCCCATCGACTATTCGCCGGGCTATTTCGTGAGTCTGCCCGCCCGGGAGGTGAGCCAATGAGCGCCGTGTCCTTGGCCGAAACCACCCAGCGCAGTGCTTATCGCGGGCTTGTGCGGCGCAAGCGCGTGCTGCTCGGCGTTTTCGCGATGCTGCTGCTGTTGAGCGTGCTGCTCGATCTGGCGCTCGGCCCGGCGAACTACAGCCTGGGAGAGGTGGTGCGAGCCGTGCTCTGGCCGGATACCGTTTCGTCGCAAGTGCGGGTGGTGCTGTGGGACATCCGCATGCCGGTAGCCTTGATGGCGGTGGCCGTGGGCGCGGCGCTGTCGTTGGCTGGAGCGCAGATGCAGACGATCCTTAACAATCCGCTCGCGAGCCCGTTCACGCTGGGTATTTCCGCCGCGGCGAGTTTCGGCGCGGCCTTGGGGCTGGCGTTCGGCCTCAGGCTGTTTCCGGTCGCCGTCGACTATATGGTGCCGCTGAATGCCTTCGTGATGGCGGTATTGTCGGCGATCCTGATCCACGTGCTCAGCATGCGGCGCGGCGTAACGGCCGAGACCATCGTATTGCTCGGCATCGCCCTCGTGTTCACGTTCAATGCGCTGCTCGCGCTGGTCCAGTATTTCGCGACCGAGCAGGCCGTTGCAGCCGTGGTGTTCTGGACAATGGGCAGTCTCACCAAGGCGACATGGCCCAAGGTCGGTGTGATCTTCCTCGCGATCCTGGTCATGCTGCCCGTCTTCGCGCGGCGCGTCTGGGCGTTGACGGCATTGCGTCTGGGCGACGACAAGGCAGCAAGCTTTGGCATCGACGTGCGGCGTTTGCGCTTCCAGACACTGATCATGGTCAGCCTGCTCGCTGCGTTTCCGGTCGCGTTCGTCGGCGTCATCGGTTTTGTCGGTCTGGTGGGGCCGCATATCGCGCGCATGCTGGTTGGCGAAGATCAGCGTTTTTTCCTGCCGGCCTCGTTGCTGACAGGCGCACTGATGCTGTCGGTGAGTTCAGTGGTGAGCAAGACCTTGATTCCGGGTGCCATTTTTCCCATTGGGGTCGTGACGTCCCTCGTCGGCGTTCCGTTCTTCATTTCCCTGATTCTGCGCAGCAAGAGGAACGCATGGTGAAGCTACGGCTGGACGGTGTGGGGGCCGCTTACGGCGGGCGCCGGATTCTCTCTGAGATCAGTACACCTGCGTTTTTCGGCGGCCAGGTGGTCGCCGTGATCGGCCCTAATGCGGCAGGCAAGTCGACGCTGTTCAAACGCATGGCGGGGCTGGTCGCCGGGCCCGGCGACGTGCGGCTGGAAGACTCGCGCAAAGGATTGGATGGCATCTGCTACATGCCGCAGGACAGCGCCGCCAGCGCCCGGCTGACCGTCTATGAATCCGTCCTGCTGGCTTGCAAGCAGCAGCAACCGACCTGGGCGGTGCACGAGGCCGATCTCGCGCTGATTGACGGGATCATGGCCTCGCTAGGTATCGGGGAGCTGGCGTTTCGCTACCTGGACGAGTTGAGCGGCGGACAGCGGCAACTCGTCTCGATCGCACAGACGCTCGCACGCGATCCCGAGATCATGCTCATGGACGAGCCGACGAGCGCCCTCGACATGCGCCGGCAGGCGCAGGTGCTCGGCTTCATGCGCGCGCTCGCGAGGCAGCGCGGGGTGATCGTCTTTATCGCGCTGCACGATCTCAACCAGGCACTGCGCTTCGCCGACCAGGTGCTGGTGATCGCCGACGGTACGGCGCACGGCAGCGGGCCTTGCGAAGACGTCATCACGGTCGCGATGCTGCGTGACGTGTACCAGATTAACGCTCGCATCGAGCGTTGTTCGCGGGGGGCGTGTCACGTCATTGTCGACGGCGCCGTTCAGGATTTCATCTGATTGGGGAGGCTATGGTCATCGATATGATCGTAGCGCCTTTGCGGTCTACGCGTACAACTCGGACGAGGACATCGAGGCGCTCGTACAGGCAGTGAAGGCGAATTCCAAGGGGAGGGCAAATGCTCGATAAGCTGCCGTATTGCGTCGCGCTCAAACCGATCGCGTTCTTTCTCCCATCCGAGGAGGTCGATGAGCGCGACGTACACCGTCTGGCCGCTGTCATCCGCGAGGCCGATTCGTGGACAACACCGATCCCCGTCGAAAAGGAGACCGGCATCATCATGGACGGTAACCACAGGGCGCGCGCGGCGGCTTTGCTCGGGTTACGGTATTTGCCCTGCGTGTTGCTCGACTATCGGGATCCGAGGGTTTCGGTCACGCATTGGCAGACTGGCGCGCCATTCTGTATCAATAGTATCCGCAGGCGCATCTTGCTGGACAAAGGCTTGTTCCCTTATAAAACGACGCGGCATCGCTTTGCGCCTGTGCTACCCGCAACGGAGATTCAATTGTCCGCGTTGAATGGTGGCGTCTGATCTGCAGGTTGACGGAATCAAAATCTCTGACTAAAGTCAGAGATATGAACGCATCCGACATTCAACAGATTCGTAGCTTTAATCGCATGGTTGCCGAGGGCATTGGCGCCATAGATGATCGCTTCCTCGGGCGCGGGCGCCCAATGGGCGAGTCCCGCCTTCTTTGGGAGGTCGGGGTTGACGGCGCTGATCTTCGTACGCTTCGCGCGCGGCTTGACCTCGATTCAGGATATCTCAGCCGTACGCTTGTCTCCCTTGAACGACAGGGGCTTGTCGTCGTCCAGACGCATCCGGACGACCGCAGAGTACGCCGGGCCTGTCTGACCAAAGCTGGCCTCGATGAAAGAGCTGAACTCGAACGGCTTTCGGACGCGGTTGCTACTCGTGTACTCGAACCGTTAAGCGATGAGCAGCGCCGGAGGCTTATCACAGCCATGTCTGAAGTAGAGCGCTTGCTACAGCCATCCCTGGTGCGCTTCGCCGTTGAGGATCCGAATAGCGATAACGCACGGTGGTGCTTCGAACAGTATTTCGCCGAACTCGACAAGCGCTTTGAATCAGGATTCGACCCGTCGATCAGCTTGTCGGCGGATGCCCGTGAACTGACGGCGCCGGAGGGCGCGTTGATCGTAGCGAGACTCCATGGCAACCCGATAGGGTGCGTCGCACTCAAGTTTCACAAGAAGTCGCCGGCCGAGCTCAAGAGGATGTGGGTGAGTCCGTCTGCTCGCGGTCTGGGTGTAGGCCGGCGGTTGATCGATGAGGCGGAGAAACATGCACGGCAGACCGGAGTGCGAGTTATTCGCCTGGAGACAAATCGAACGTTACGCGAGGCGATTGCTCTCTATCGGAGGTCTGGATACGTTGAGGTCGATGCGTTCAATGCTGAGCCATATGCTCACCACTGGTTTGAAAAAAAGCTGCGCTGACGTGTCCGCTTCGTCATTTTGGTAAGCGAACCAAGCTATTGGCAGCCACTTGAGCGATCGCTTGGTTTTTGCTTTTCAGACCGTCATTTATCGCGGGTGATCGTCGCTTTCGGGTCAGCGGAAGTCCGGCATCGGACCGAGTTCGGCCAGGAACGTACGGTCGACCCCAGTGTTCAGATCGTTAACAATCATCTCGGGAATGTAAAATCAAGGGATAGAAACATAATATCGCCCGCGGCACGATCGGAAGCGTCAATACGCTGTTCGCCGGTCGGCGGTTGGGCAACCGGGGAATCGACACTATTGGGGGAGAACAGTTGGCTCGCAAGGAACCGATGGCTGGCTTCGAACAGAGTTTCTGGGAGGACCTGCGTTTCTTATTGCGCTTCTGGAGCCGTCGGCGTCGCGTCATCACCTGGCGTGTTCCGTCCGATGTCGAAAGGCAGGAAGTCGATGTGCATCCGATTGTGGGCCGCTTCGGCGACCAGACGCAACTCGTCGCCGATGTCGGAAAGGAGCGGTGGCTCGTTCGCGATCGAGACTGGTGGGGGTGGCCCAATCCGCCTCGGTACGTGTTTTTTGTGCTGGAGGACGATCGTATCGTCGTTGCGGCAGACTTCAACGCCTGGCCCGTCAGTTGGGGGTCAAATCCAGACAAGATCGGCGCTGTGGACGTTCCATGACCCAGGCGATCTGTCGCTGCGACTGCCGTTGACGCGATAATGTGCAGCCAGTCACTGTGGGACTGCGTGCGGCCACGAACAGTCGGCCGACATGGCCTCCTGGATCGTTGAATCAGTAATGCGCTAACTCCGGAGTTTTTGCATAGCTGCGCGTGTTAGAGGTGCGGGTAGAGCAAGTATCAGGTTCGGGGCGCTGACCAAAAAATGAAAAGACGATATTTGTTACTCGATGCGCGAATCTACTTGCGAGACTGGGGCGTGCCGTTTGCAGTCGTCATCGGCTTGATTGCGCTCGGCATTGCTGGCTACCTTTACTTGACGGGTCACTTCGAAACGGAGCTTGCGGACCGATCGATGCATCACGCCTATTCCACCATTGTGCGCGTTGGCATGTATCGGCCTGGACCGAAGCAGGGATTCGCTGCCACGGAGAAATTCGTCTTCCGGGTACAAGGGCAGGAGGTCGAGTATCCCGCGCCGTTTCATGCCGTTCCTGGCGAGCCGGTGAAAGTCGACTACACGATTGGTGCGAGCGGCAAAATCTACGTTTGGAAAGTTGACCGAGGCGAGCCATAGGCGAAAGGTTCGTTTTCTACTAGAAGCAGAGTCCACCTCCTCGGCTTCACATCCGCTCGGCGAACGTCCGCTACCGAGGCAGCCAATTGTCCGCGCAGGGTCGATCAGCGACATTCGAACAGCACAGCTCGCGAACGCTTAACGTGCGCAAACCTCCGGATCTTGAGACGCCCCCGGTTCGCAAGATCATCGATTGATGCCCGGTCCAGACGACATGGAATTCGGGATTCGCAAGAAGTATTCTGGGTTCATCAGGAGAATGGCCCATGACTACCGAATTGTTCATCCAGATCGTCAGCGCGTTTTTTAACGGCTGCTGCCTTTTCGCAAAAACGATGCAGGCCAACCCTGTTGGCGCGTTCGTTCTGCTAGCAATGGCTGGGTTCGCCGTCTTCGCCCTCTGGCTGCACAAGCGGCCGGTTCTTCATGCCGCATCGCGCCGCGTCAAACGTCCAACCGTGAAGAAACGCTCCACCTCAAAGATCGACGCTGATCGCTGATTTACCTTATGTCGGTCATACCCCATTTTGCGGGTAGCCACGCGCCGTTGTCGGGGTGCACACAGGACACGAGCTTTTTCGTACGCCAGCGGTCCGGACAACCTTGTCGGATAAGGCCTCGCTTCGCTACGTGTACCGATCACCAACTTTGCGGTAGCTGACGACGACAAGTCGTCGATTTTATTGATTGTGCAGTGGGGCTAACGTACGATTTATTCCGTTTCCTGACGGCACCCCAATTACATTCCGGAAAACATTTTTGATCAATGGGGTTCCGGAAGTCCGTAGCGCCAGTTTTCATCCCTCGCAACCCATAAGCGCCGTCAATACCATTCAGTCATACACGAGGTTTGCCAGAGGGTGTGCAACACGACGCCGTCGATCGGCCTGACAGGGCGGCGTGATGCTGAAAGCAGACGGGCAGGGCGCCTTAATTTTTCGCGCGCTCGGGACTCGTGTTTTTGCTGGCCTACGATCGCCACATGCATGAAGCTACCGAAGTGCAGGGGAGATAAAGGCTTCAGCCGTATGATTGAACTGAGCGATGCTGTCGCTCAAAGGGAAACAGGGCGGGAAGTCCGCGCCGTTCAAATAGGTCTAGGGATACCGCCAACGTCCTGGCAGATAGCGGACGGGTCCCTTCGGTTTCCACACGCCCACTTTAAAAAGGAGGCATATGAACAACGCAAATCTGTACTTGATGATGGCTGGAAGTTATTTCGGCATGAGTATCGTTTACGTCATGCTTGCTGCCAGCCACTGGCCCCGTTAAGGACTTTTTTGTCTTCCCAGTAAAAGAATAGCTTAACGGTATCAGAAATGCGAGAGAACGTCTTTTTGAGTTGGCGAGCTGTAAATACAGCCGCCTTCACGTGCGCTCCGGCCGGTCAGGTGATCGCCATGTGTGCGGCCGCACCGTACCGGCCGTTCACTCGGATTACGATCAGACGTGCAGCCGGCCCACAACCGGCTGGCCGGAGGAGGTGCGATGTGCAACATTCTGCGTGGTCTGGCCGCACGCCTGAGGCAGGAACTGTCGTTTCACTTCATCGTTGACGTGACGACGCTGCTCGCATCGGTCGCAACTGTGGTCGCGCTGATCTTTCTGATCCACGACCGCCGTGACCAGGCCGATATCGCCGCTTGGACCTTGCTGCAGACGTACCTGCAGGGCGAGCCGCGGGTACAGTTCGACGCAGGGCAGCGCTTCGCGTTGGAAACACTGGTCCGGCATCGGGTTAGTCTGAATAATCTGGACGCGCACGGCGCCATCATTAAAAAGGCCGATCTCCATGGCCTCGAAGCCTTTGGCGCGTCCTTCAAGAGAGCGTCGATGATTGACGTCGATCTGTCGGGCGCTTACCTGGGACGAGACGATTTCGAGGGCGCATATATAAGCAACTGCCAATGCGGCAGTGTGTTGTTTGTTGATGCAGATTTGACGGGCGCGGAAATCACTAGAGGAACTTTTCACAACGCTAATTTTTATAGTGCGGACATTTCCGATCTTGTAGCTGACACGCATACACAGGGATTTGTTTTCCCGAAGCCCGAACTGGACCCTGGCGCGTTCGAACTATCCTGTTTTCGACCGGGACACCCGCCACATCTCCCAAAAGAGACGAGCTTGCCCAAATATCCTCAGAGTGCAGATTGCGTCAACTATTGGAATGACTCATGGGCGACCCGCGACCAGAAGAGCACTGAGAAGTAGTCGGCAAGTCGCTGATTGCTCGACAGAGGTCCAGTCTCACGAAATTCCGCTGCCCCTCTGCGTGGCGGCCGGTGCCCGGGGGCAGGATAGAGCGGCTACGCCGGAACGCCAGTAAACAGGCGTTCTGGGTACGGCGACTGAGGTTGCAGTCGGTTTTATCATGGTGCCTCACGCCTTCATCAGGGAGATTGCCCTATGTGCTATTCGGCGCAGATCGTGGCGGACTACCGCAAGTACGTGAGAATGTTCGGTCCTGACATGGATATTAGGGAGTTCGCGCGGCTCTACTGGGAGCGCGCCGAGGGCAGCGGCGCGAAGGTCCCCAAGGGCATGGATGCGCCCTTCATTAATCCGGAGACAGAAGAGGAGCGGCGCATCAAGCAGTGGATCGAGCGGTATGACGCGGCTCAGATGACGAAGCTCGAACAGGAACTGTTCAAACAGCGCACCCGGCTCGCGGATGCGGCCCGCGTCCTCCAGACCAAAACCACAAAGGCGGCCATCGAGAGCAAACGGATCGCCACGGGCAAGATCGAGGGAATGCTGCGCCGCCTCGACGATCTGCGTCGAACGGAACCAGCGGAGCGGGACTCTCGGATATTCCCCGGTCAATATGCTCCTGTCATGGTGATGGAGAATGGCCGGCGCGTCATTAAGCCGATGCGCTATCAATGTCGGCCGGCAGGTAAGCCCGCTATCTACGACGTCAAATACCCCGGAACCTACAACGCTCGACGGGACAATCTGGAAGGCTTCTGGAAAGGACTTTTCGGTTATACGCACGGCCTGATGCTAGTGACCGCATTCTACGAAAACGTGAGTCGATTTCGACTCGAAAATCGCGTGCCGCTTGAGGGAGAAAAAGATGAAAACGTGGTCCTGGAATTCAGGCCCAACCCGCCTCAAGAAATGTTGATTGCCTGTATGTGGTCACACTGGGAAGGGAAGGGCGAACCAGACCTGCTGTCGTTCGCGGCCGTCACAGACGACCCGCCGCAGGAAATAGCTCTCGCCGGCCACGACCGCTGCTTCTGAATACTACTAACTGTTAGGTCATCGTAAGTCG
>NZ_JALPRJ010000029.1 GCF_030464885.1 Caballeronia sp. SEWSISQ10-4 2
CGTGGATGCCCACCACGATCCGCGGGCGTTACTTTTACTGGTACATGATGAAAGATGTCTACAGCCGCAAGCTGGTGGCCAACGAGGTGTGGGAGGTCGAATCGGGCGAGCACGCGAGCGCGTTGCTGACCAAAGGATGTCTGATTGAAGGCACGGCGGGTCGCCCGCTCGTGCTGCATTCGGACAACGGCAGCGTGATGAAGGATGCCCTGATGCGCGCAACCATGACCGAGTTGAGTGTGGAATCGTCGTTCAGTCGGCCGCGGGTGAGCAACGACAACGCGTACGCCGAGGCGCTGTTCCGCACGGCCAAGTACTGTCCGATGTGGCCCGAACGCCCGTTTGACACGGTCGAGCAGGCGCGTGTCTGGGTGCAGACGTTTGTGGCTTGGTACAACGATGAGCATTGTCACAGCGGGTTGAAGTACTTGACGCCGAACCAGCGTCACAACGGACACGCCGACGAGTTGCTGGTCAAACGGCGTGCTGTGTACGAGCTCGCCAAGGCGCAAAACCCCACCCGCTGGACTCGCGAGACCCGCAACTGGGATCTTGCAGACGCGGTTTATTTAAACCCTGAAAAGACCGACGAATCGGCTGCGCAATACAAAGAAGCTGCGTAGCGGTGCGCGCGACAACTTGTATGATTTCTTTGTGGCGGATCCGATGGTGTAAGGGGATCGGTTTCGCTCAGCAGTTCTTGGGGGGCACCCCAGGATCGAGCGGCTGGATGCCTGCGACAACTTTGGCCTTGAGCCAGCAAGGTAGATCTTTGCAGCAGCCGCTCACCCTCCGAAACAGATCGGACAGTATCTTTGGCCCGGCTTGGCCGGCAGCCCGCATTTACAAGGTAGATCATCAGAGGATGTTGCATGCAATCGTTTCATTGCGGAATTGACGTCGCCAAAGCCAAGCTCGACTGCGCGCTGCGCTTGGTAAACGGAAAGTACAAAAACAAAGTATTCGAGAATAATCAGAACGGCTTCAATGCATTAGTCGAGTGGCTGGACAAGCATGGAGCCTCGGATGCACATATGTGCATGGAGGCCACCGGCGTTTATTGGGAAGCGGTTGCCGAGTATCTGACCGCCAAAGACATGACGGTGAGCGTGACCAATCCTGCGCAAATCAAGGCATTCGGCGCCTCCCGCCTGGCACGCAGTAAGACAGATCGCGGCGATGCTCAATTGATTGCAGAATTCTGTTTCGAACGCCGTCCAACAACGTGGCAGGCTCCGTCACCTGCAGAACAGGCTTTGCGGGCCTCGGTGTTGCGCCTCGAGGCACTGCAAACCATGCGTACGCAAGAGAGCAACCGCCTTGAGGTGGCGCGTGATGTTGTTGCAGAAGACATTGTCGGCCATATTCAATGGCTCGATACCGAGATCAAGAAGCTGCTCAAAAAGATTCGTGATCAAATTGACGGCGACCCGGACATGAAAGGAAAGCAGATGCTACTCGATAGCATTCCAGGTTTGGGCGAGCGCACTATCGCGGTGCTGCTGGCCTTTTGTATGCACCCCGGACGCTTTGCCAACGCCCGGCAGGCGGCGGCCTTTGCCGGTCTCGATCCGCGACAGCATGAATCCGGCAGCAGCGTCAAAGGCAGGCCTCGTATGTCAAAAGTCGGTCACGCCTTTTTGCGTAAAGCGCTTTATATGCCTGCCATGACAACGCTCTATAAAACTCACTGGGGAAAGCGCTTTCGCGAACGTCTGGCGGCTTCCGGCAAGCCTGCCAAACTCATCATCGGTGCGATGATGCGCAAGCTCGTTCACGTCGCTTTCGGTGTTATCAGGTCAGGCAAGTGCTTCGATCCCAAACTGCAAAATGCTTGACGGGGATCACAGTATCTACCTTGACACACGCCGCTTTGGACAAAGAAACGACGTGCTGCCACGCACAGTGGCTAATAGTGATAAAAAATACAGCTAACTCCCGCAGACCACTAACACCGAAAGCAGCGCCCCGGCATAAACCCCCAACCACTACCCCTAAAACCGCCCAAACCCGTCCACCGGCGCGAGCGAACCCTTAGTTGTTGCATCGTTCCTCGAGCGCATCGATAAACGCGCGGTCCCACTTGCCCTCTCTCATGGCCTGCATGGTGCGCGCTTCAGCCGCCAGCACCGCGTGCGCCTTTTCGATCACCGTTGCGGCGTCTTCCTGAGGAATCGCGAGCACGCCGTCCTGGTCGCCGACCACGATATCACCGGGATTCACCACCATGCCGCCGACGGAGACCGTCACATTGATCTCGCCCGGACCGTCCTTATACGGGCCACGGTGCGTAACGCCCCGGGCATAGACCGGAAACACGCGACTGCGGATTTCGGCCACATCACGGATGGCGCCGTCGATCACAATACCCGCCAGGCCAATACTCGCCGCATAGAACGAGAGAATGCCGCCGACGACCGCGTTGTTCAGGTCGCCGCCCGCGTCGATGACCAGCACGTCGCCCGCGCGGCAAAACTCAAGGGCGCGCAAATACGTCAGGTTATCGCCGCCGCGGGAGCGCACGGTGACGGCTGTTCCGGCCATCGTCTGCGAGACCGGTTGATGGTAGGGCGTAAGACCCGTCGTGCCGATATTGCGATGCATGTTGTCGCTCAATGCCGACACGGGAATGTCGCGCAACGACTCGATGATGGCGGCATCAGCCTGGCTGGCTGAAGGATTCTTGCGGATGGCTTTGTAAGTGGACATGACTTGATCGATGAAAACGGTTGAATGGTTCGCCGACGTCGCTTAGCTCAGTGCCTTTACTGCGGTAGCAATGCGGCGACAGCCTTCCTCGAGCACATCGAGCGACGTCGCGATTGAAAGCCGGAAGTAGGGCGACAAGCCGTAAGCCACGCCCGCGACGACCGCGACGCCGACACTGTCGAGCAGATACATCACCACGTCAGTGTCATTGGCAATGACCTTGCCTTCAGGCGTGCTCTTGCCGAGCAACGCCGCACAGTTGATGTAGAGATAGAACGCACCGTCGGGTTGACGGCAGCTCAAGCCCGGAATGGCGTTGATCATTTCGAGCGTCACGTCACGCCGTTTTTTATAGACCGCCGTGCTTTCGGTCACGAAGCTTTGATCGCCGTTGAGCGCGGCCGTCGCAGCGGCCTGGCTGATCGAGCAGCAATTACCGGAGGACTGGGAAAGCAGCGTGTCGAGCGCGACGATCAGGTCTCGCGGGCCCGCCACGTAGCCAATTCGCCAGCCTGTCATGGCATAAGTCTTCGACACGCCGTTGATCGCGAGCGTCCGGTCGCGCAGTTCCGGCGCGGCCTGCAGGAAGTGGGGCGTGCTTTTGCCGTCGTAGCGCAGGTGCTCGTAGATGTCGTCCGTCATGACGAGCACGTGAGGATGGCCGGCCAGTACATCGGCCAAAGCGCGGTACTCGGCGAGCGTGTAGCTGGCCCCGGTCGGGTTGCTCGGCGAGTTGATCAACAGCCAGCGAGTGCGGGGCGTGATTGCAGCCTCGAGTTGCGAAGGCGTGATCTTGAAGCCGTTTTCTTCCGGGCATGCAACTGTTACCGGCGTCCCGTCGCAGGCGAGCACCATGTCAGGGTATGAGACCCAGTAGGGCGCCGGCACGATGACTTCATCGCCGGGTTCGAGCGTGATGGAAAATGCGCTATAGATCGCGCTTTTCGCGCCATTCGTGACAATGATTTCGTTCGGCGCATAGGTCAGGCCGTTTTCGCGAGCCAGCTTCGCCACAATGGCTTCACGAAGTTCGAGCTTGCCGGCCATCAGCGTGTACCGGGTGTCGCCTTTGTCCATGGCGGCAGCGGCGGCTTCGCGAATATGTTTCGGGGTATCGAAATCGGGTTCACCGACCACGAGATTGACGATTGACTTGCCCTGGCGACGCAATTCGTTGGCGCGGTCTGCCGCGGACGTGCTCGGAGACGGCTTGATGCGCCGCACCCGGGCGGCGATTCGGGAGGTGCTCACGGAATTCCTTGCAGCGGCTGTGGGATTACCCATAACAGTAGAAGCGAAGGAAAATTTAAGCCAAGACGGTTTTGGTCTCGCGTGAGAAGAAACGCTTATGGCATGGTTCGATCCGGTCACCCGCCTAGCCTGTAATGTGGTACTCGATAAATAGATTCGATGGCACAAGACGGCTGATTCGTTGATCGGTTGAGCGCCCCGGCTCCTACAATTGGCTCTGGCAACGGCTGAATAACGGTGAGCGGGAAATGGCGAAAAAATCAATGCTGGTGGTCAGCGCGCACAGCGCCGACTTTGTCTGGCGAGCAGGTGGCGCGATCGCGCTGCACAAACAAAACGGATATCGGGTCAAGGTGGTATGTCTGTCCTTTGGTGAGCGCGGAGAGTCGGCGAAGCTCTGGCGCAAGGGCGAGATGACCGTGGAAAAGGTCAAGGCGGCGCGCCAGGAGGAGTCGGAGCGCGCGGCAGACATCCTTGGCGCCGAAGTGGACTTTTTTGATCTTGGCGATTATCCGTTGCGCGTGTCGGACGAAGCGCTAATGCGGCTTGTCGATGTTTATCGGGAAGTGCAGCCGGCATTCGTGCTGAGTCACTCTCCAAAAGACCCCTACAATTTCGATCATCCGCTCGCGATGCATGTCGCGCAGGAAGCCCGAATCATCGCGCAGGCCGAGGGCCACAATCCTGGGCAGAAGATCGTCGGCGCACCACCGGTATACGCTTTCGAGCCCCATCAGACGGAACAATGCGAGTGGACGCCCAACACGTTCCTCGACATCACCGAGGTGTGGGACGTCAAACGGCGTGCAATCGAATGCATGGCCGGTCAGGAGCACCTGTGGGACTACTACACGCGGGTTGCACTGCAGCGCGGTGTGCAGGCCAAGCGCAACATTGGCATTACGGCGACCCTCGACATCAAATACGCTGAAGGCTATATGCGACTGACGCCCGCAGTGACGGGAGACCTGGCATGAAACGCGGCGTGGTGGTGACAAACATTGCGCGCGCCGATGCGCACGACATCGCGGTGCTGCAACAGGCAGGCGCTGCGACCGTGCACGAAGCACAAAGCCGGCTCGGCCTGCTGGCCTCGTATATGCGTCCGATTTACCCAGGCGCGACCATCGCCGGATCAGCCATCACCGTGCTCGTGCCGCCATCGGACAACTGGATGCTGCACGTCGCAGTCGAGCAGTGTCGTGAGGGCGATGTGCTGGTTGTCGCGCCCACATCGCCCTGCGAAGACGGATACTTCGGAGAGCTACTTGCTACCTCGCTGGTGGCGCGCGGGGTGCGCGGTCTCATCATCGATGCCGGGTGTCGCGACGTGCGCGCATTGAAAGAGATGAATTTCCCGGTCTGGTCTAAAGCGGTCTCCGCGCAAGGCACGGTCAAGGAAACGCTTGGTTCGGTCAACATCCCGTTGGTGTGCGCACAGCAGATCGTGCATCCGGGCGACGTGATCGTGGCCGATGACGACGGCGTCGTGGTGGTCCCGTTCGCCACGGTGCCGCGCGTGGCCGAGGCTTCGCAAGCACGCTTGGCCAAGGAAGAGAAAACGCGTGCTGTGCTAGCCGGCGGCACGCTTGGGCTCGACTATTACGCCATGCGCGAGCGGCTTGCGGAGAAAGGCCTGCGCTACGTCGAGTCCGCGTCGGACGCTTGAAGGAAGGAGGGTACCGATGTCCGCAACGGCACTTAGCAGCCAGGCCCGCATTCCATGCATGATGATGCGCGGCGGCACGTCAAAGGGCGCCTATTTTCTCGCCTCGGACCTGCCCGCCGATCCCGCCGCACGTGATCGCGTGCTGCTTGCCGTAATGGGCTCGCCCGACCCGCGTCAGATCGATGGTATCGGCGGTGCCGATCCTTTGACGAGCAAGGTTGCGATCGTCTCTCGTTCTACGCGCAACGACGCCGACGTCGACTACCTGTTCGCCCAGGTCGTAGTCAATGAAGCGCGGGTCGACTTCGGGCAGAACTGCGGCAATATTCTGGCGGGTGTCGGTCCCTTTGCGATCGAGCGCGGGCTCGTCGATGCGAGGCAGGCAAGCACGCAGGTTGCAATCCATATGCTGAACACAGGGCAGATCGCAGTGGCGACTGTGCCGACGCCCGACGGCCGCGTGATGTACGAAGGGGACGCGAGGATCGACGGCGTGCCAGGCACCGCTGCCGCCATCCCGCTCAAGTTCCGGGATACCGCAGGCTCGACTTGCGGTTCCTTGCTGCCGACAGGACGTCTGATGGACACAATCAATGGTGTCGACGTGACCTGCATCGATAACGGTATGCCGCTTGTGCTAATGCGCGCAAGCGATCTGGGCCGCACCGGCTACGAGACACGCGAGCAGCTCGACGCGGATGACGAGTTGAAGGCGCGTATCGAGGCAATTCGCCTTGTGGTTGGGCCGCTGATGAATCTCGGTGACGTAAGCGGGCGCACGGTGCCGAAGATGTGCCTCGTCGCCGCACCGCGCAACGAGGGAACAATTTGCACGCGCAGCTTCATTCCGCACCGGTGCCACGCATCGATCGGCGTATTGGGTGCAGTAAGCGTCGCGACGGCTGCCGTGCTGCCCGGCACAGTCTGCGAAGGCATTGCCAAT
Organism: Caballeronia sp. SEWSISQ10-4 2; assembly: GCF_030464885.1. Classification (GTDB taxonomy): domain Bacteria; phylum Pseudomonadota; class Gammaproteobacteria; order Burkholderiales; family Burkholderiaceae; genus Caballeronia. The sequence goes on from NZ_JALPRJ010000029.1 coordinate 6,573, forward strand.
GTGAAACCGGAGGGCGAGCACCTGCGGGTATCCGTCGAACATCCGACCGGTGAGTTCACGGTGGAGCTTGTGCTCGGTGGCGATACCATGAAGCCTGAAGTGCTGAGCGCAGCCCTGCTTCGCACCGCCCGATGGCTGTTCGATGGAGTCGTGGGTATTCCCCCCTCCGCGTTCAACGGCCAGTCCTCTCAAACGGCTTGATGCGGCTCCGCGCGCCGGGATAAATGTCCCGCGGTTTGGGTTGCGCGAGCCACGTCGGCTACCGCCAGCCGGATTGCATCGATTAACGCACGCGCCGCAGGAGAGGGCGTGCCCTCTGCGCGCACGATGAGCCCGATATCACGCCGCGTGTTGTGCAACGCAATGTCGAGGGCAGTGAGCTGACCCGACTCGCACTCGTAATACAACTGCTGGGCCGACAGTGCTGCCACCATGTCTGTCCCCGACAGCAACCCGCGAATGATCGCGAGGTCCGCCGTTTCGACGGTCGGCATGGGCGGCTTCAGCTTCGCGCGCCGGAACTGGGCTTCGAAGAGACCGCGTGCGGGAGCCTGACTGCGAGGCAGAATCCATTGAGCATTGCGCAAGTCAGCGATCGTCAGTCCACGCACATTCGCGAGGGGATGATCGCGGCGAGCGAGCACAACCATGTCTTCCGACATCAGCCGCTCGTTCTGCAGGCCGCTCGCTGCGTCGTTGCTGCGCAATGCGCCCAGGATGAAATCGATATCCCCCGCTCGCAGACCGGCCACGAGCGTTTCATAGGCACTCTCGTCGGTCACCACGCGCACGCCGGGATGCTGCGCGCTCATGCGGGCGATCGCGTCGGGAAGGATCAGTGTCCGGCCGAGCGGCAGCGCGCCGACCGTCACCGCACCCTGGATATTTCCGTGCTGCGCGGCAATGTCGTCCGGCACATGGCGCAATTCATTCAATGCACGACGCACATGCAGCAAGAAGCTTTCACCTTCGGTGGTAAGCAGGATGCCGCGCGGGCTGCGATGGAAAAGGCCCAGGCCCGACCCGCTTTCGAGAACGCGGATAGCGCTGCTGACGGCCGGCTGGCTGATGCCAAACGCACTCGCAGCCGTCGGCATGTGGCGGTGGCGCGCTAGCGCGACGAACATCTGGAGCCGTCGTGTATTGAGCAGATAGGCCGGCAGTGAGCCTTCCGCAAGGGCACGCCGGCGTACCTGCCTTACCGCGCACCACTGCGCGAGTTCTTCGAGTTCAGCAAAGATTCGCTCGCAACGCTCAAGTACGGCGCGGCCGGTCGGTGTGGGCAACATGCCGGACGGTTTGCGCTCGAAGAGGGATTCACCAAGCGCAGATTCGAGTTCCTGCACGGAACGCGTGACCGCGGATTGCGCGCGAAAGAGCTCAGCGGCGGCACGTGTCGCGCTGCCTGTATCGGCCACGAGTTTGAACGCCCGCAGATGGGCGAGGTTGAGAAGTTCGCTGTTGCTCACAGATGGAGTCGTGGTGAATGGCGCGCGATGGTTGAGAGGGGGCATGAGGCCGGCGTCATGCTGCCCCGGCAATCAGATGAAGCCTGGAAGACGAGAAGTTGAGGCTTTCCTTCGAAATATTCGTATGCTCCTTCATCAAGGCTTCCACCCGCGCACCTTCACCATTCAAAAGTGCTCCCACGATCGCATGATGCTGACGGTGCGCGTACATCAGCATCACGAACTGACGCTCTCTCGCAGTTTCGTCGAAGACGACCGTGGATGGAGAGACGAACGGAATCCTGTCATTCAGCCTGAGCGCAGCGCTGGCTGCGGTATTCTGCGCAGCATCGACGATGAGCTGGTGGAAGCGTCCATTCATTGCCGCATATCGCGTTTCATCGTCATCCCTCAGGCGGCCGGCGCTGAAAATTGCGTCGCCTTCCCGCAGGCATTCTTCAAGCGCTCGCGCAAGTTCAGTGTCGACCCCTCGTTCGGCAACGCAACGGGCGGCGAGTCCTTCGAGCGCTCCGCGCACATCGATTGCATCCAGGACGTCGCGTACGCCAAAGCGCCGCACGACGTAGCCGCGCGCGCCTGACCGTTCAAGCAGTCCTTCAGATGACAGCACGCTGAGCGCGTAACGCAGCGGCGTGCGCGACACGCCGAGCCATTGCGCAGCCTGCGCTTCCACGAGGCGCTGCCCCGGTTCCAGCTCGCCGGAAAGGATCTTTTCGCGCAGCGTCTGAACAATTGCCTGCTGGGTGGTTTCGTTCATGTCTACCTGTCTCACTTGCCAGAAGTATAGGGGCATGCGAACCGCCGCACAACGCGCGCAGAGGGGATTGCGAGTTTGTTATTTTGCCATCTGATTAGGTTATGACCTGTAGATTGATCAGTGCGACGAACACGTCTCTGTCGCGGATTCGGGATACCAAATAGTCCTTACGCAACGTGGCTTTCGGGCGGCTTCAATTCCAGAAATAGAACGAAAAATAGCTGTAGGATGCGATTTCATCAAGTTATGTCAGGTTAACCCGTACTTTTTGAAAGCATCACTTTTATATATCTTCGTATCCCAACAGGCCTCTGATCGTACCCTATGTAAGTAGGCGGCCTATTCAATCTACGCGCTCGAAAAAACGGGCGGAAGCAACCGAAGGCATCGATATGGCAAGGATAGTAGGCGGGATCGGCACGTCCCACGTACCCACGATAGGCATGGCGTACGACAAGGGAAAGCAGAACGATCCCGCATGGGCGCCTCTCTTCAAAGGCTACGAACCGGTGGCGAAGTGGCTGGCGGAGCGCAAGCCGGACGTGATGGTGATGTTCTACAACGATCACGCAAACAGCTTCTTCTTCGACTGCTATCCGACGTTCGCACTGGGTGTTTCTCCGAACCACGAATTCGCGGACGAGGGCGCGGGCAAACGTCCACTGCCGGACATCGCCGGCCACCCGGATCTCGCGATCCACATCGCCGAGCAACTGGTCTCGGACGAGTTCGACCTGACGATCTTTCAGGACCGGCCGCTGGACCATGGCTGCAACTCGCCGCTGTCGCTGATGTTGCCGCACGAGGGCGGTTGGCCATTGGCGCTCGTGCCGCTTGAAGTCAACGTTCTGCAATATCCGCTGCCGACCGCGAACCGCTGCTATCGCCTTGGTCAGGCGTTGCGCCGCGCGATCGAGTCGTATGAGCAGGATCTCGATGTGGTGGTGGTCGGTACCGGAGGTCTGTCGCACCAGGTTCATGGAGAGCGAAGCGGCTTCAACAACACGGACTGGGACACGGAGTTCCTTGACCTGATCGTCCATGATCCCCAGCGGCTGGCGGCAATGAAGCACGTCGACTATGTGCGCCTCGGTGGCGCCGAGAGCGTCGAAACCATCATGTGGCTGGCGATGCGCGGCGCACTGGGACCCAGGGTCCGCGAACTTCATCGCAGCTACTACCTCGCGACCAGTACCGCGATGGCGGTGACGATCTATGAAGACGAGGTGACGCAATGAACCCTCAACTGATCGGCATCGAAGAACTGACCGGTACCTATCCGTTCGATATTCGCCAGAGCATCAAGGCGATGCGTCTGAACCGCTTTTTCTGGCAGATGCGCGAGCCGCAGCCGCGAGCGCTCTGGCTCGAAGACCGCGCATCTGCATACGACGCAGCAGGCTTGACCGAGGAGGAGCGGGCACTGGTCGACAACACAGACTGGCTTGGCCTAATCCGCTACGGTGTGTGCTTCTTCGTGCTCGAGAAATTTGCCCGGGTGGTGAAGATTACGAACCTGGGCATGTACGCCAGCATGCGGGGAGAGACGCTCGAAGCGTTTCTCAAGACACGCAGGGTGCCAGGGGCGGTTTGACGTTATGAAGCTGACGGGTTAGCCGTTAGCTGCTTTTCTCTTGCATGGAAATATAACCCCGGAGTCGACAGAACCCGGGGCGGGGAATCTTTTTTCTGGAGACGCGTATGAAACTTGCAGAATCGGTCGACATCAAGGCGTTCATCGACGCACGCAAGATGTCGGGGTATCAGTGGCTGGTACTCGTTCTATGTTTTCTCATCGTCATGATGGACGGTCTGGACACCGCCGTGATGGGTTTCGTGGCGCCCCTCGTCATGCATGACTGGAGCGTGAGCCGTGCTGCGTTCGGTCCTGTGATGAGTGCCGCAATGTTCGGGCTGGCGATCGGCGCGCTCGTCGCGGGGCCCGCTGCCGACCGCATAGGACGCAAGAAAGTCCTTATCGGGTCGGTATTCTGCTTCGGGCTGTTCAGCCTGTTGTGCGCATTTGCCGAATCTCCCACCCAACTGATGATTCTGCGCTTCCTGACGGGTCTTGGGCTTGGCGCCGCCATGCCGAATTCGACGACCTTGCTGTCCGAATATGTGCCGTCGCGCAGCCGCTCGCTGCTGGTCACGATCATGTTCACCGGCTTTAACTTCGGGTCCGGCGGCGGAGGTTTTGTTGCAGCTGCCCTGATTCCTCATTTCGGCTGGCGCGCCGTGTTCATGGTCGGCGGCATCCTGCCGCTCCTGAGTGTGCCATTGCTTCTGTGGCTTCTCCCGGAATCCGCCCGCCTGATGCTTGTGCGCAAGGTGGCAGACACCCGTATCGCCAAGACCCTGGGGCGGGTTTGCGGCCACGCCTTTGATCGCGATGTGAGGTTTACCGCGCCGGAGCCGGTGGTTTCTGCCAAGGCGCCCGTACGGATGCTGTTCGCGGATGGTTACGCCTTCAGTACGCTCATGCTTTGGCTCACGTACTTCATGGGACTGCTGATCATCTATCTGCTGACCGGCTGGTTGCCGACGCTGATCAAGGACGCAGGCTTGCCCGTTGAACGGGCGGCGGCGATCACCGGGATGTTCCAGCTTGGCGGCACGGTGGGTGCGATCGTGGTCGGGTTTGCGATGGACCGGATGGACCGCAACGGAGTGATCGGCGCTGCTTATTTGCTGGGAGGCGTGTTTATCTTTGCGCTGGGAATGGGCACGCTCAAGTCGAGTCTTCTCCCGATCCTCGTGACTTGCGCGGGCTTTTTCATGAGCGGCGCCCAGACCGGTCTGAACGCACTTGCCCCCACTTGTTATCCGACGCGCGCCCGGGCAACCGGCGTGAGCTGGATGCTGGGGTTCGGCCGGCTCGGAGGCATTCTCGGTTCGCTCGTCGGCGGTGCGTTGTTGTCCCTTGGGTTTAGTTTTTCCGTCGTGTTCTCAGTGCTCGCGGTTCCGGCAATCATCGCTGCGGTGGCCATCGTGATGAATCGCCTCGCGTTGCGGTTCATTACCAGTCCGATGGCCGATGCGTGAGCTCGTTCAAAGCAGTCTTGCACGTCAAGTGGTGTGGTCCATCAGCGTCATATGAGGTTTTTTGAGGAGAGAGACATGGGCAGCAATATAAGCATGAGCGATAAAGATCTCGACAACGGATTGACGTCCGGGGTTTCCGACAAACCGAGTCGCGAAGCGATCATTCGCGCAGGAGTGGCCGGAGGACTGGCTGGAGCCTTGATCATCTGGATTTACGAGGCCCTTATTTGGGTAGGGGCGCAACACCTGATGCCCTTGGCGGGCATCCCACGCAACGCAACGGGCCTGGTATTCGGCAAGGGTGTGCAAGAGTCGATCGGGATATGGGCGTATGTCGTGGGCACGGGGATCCACTTCGTCTTCGCGATTGGGTGGGGCATTCTCTTCGCCACAATTTGGCCCTACTTTCGCCGGCGCGGGTACGAGGCCACTTTCGTGGCGTTGTTCTACGCCATATTGGCGTGGATCGTGATGCATGTGGCGATCATGATCGCCTCCGACAACCACCCGAATTATTACGATCCTGTCGTGATCATTGGCGGGTTCATGTCTCACTTCTGCTTTACCGTTCCGCTTGCCCTGATTGTGAAGAGAATGCTGGCTTCACAACCGGGACGTTGATCCGGCCGATTTTTATCCGATTGGTTTAACGACAGGGAGATGAGGTGAAAAAAGTGAATGATAAAAATAAAGCATTACTAATGATTTCGGTTATTACAGCGATCGGCGCGGGACAGGCGCACGCGCAGTCATCGGTGACCATGTACGGGATTCTCGACGTTTTTGGGGGCTATCAGTCGGCGAAAACCGGAGGGAAAAATACATCACTGTATGTGCTCGGGAATAACGGGGAGCTTACGAGCCGTTGGGGCTTGCGCGGAACCGAGGATCTTGGAGGCGGGTACCGCACCACGTTCGCTCTGGAGAGCGGATTTGATCCGGGAACAGGCAAGCAGCAGAATTCCTACCGCTTTTTTGACCGGCAAGCTTGGGTTGGAATTGCTGCGCCGTATGGTGAAGTGAGGTTCGGCCGCCAGAATACGCCGATGTTCGGATGGAGCGGAAATATGGATGCGTTCGGCGCCGCAACGTATGGGTCCGGCTATAACAATTTCGCCAACTGGCTTGCGCGCGTTGATAACGACATCAGCTACATCTCTCCGAAAGTGGCGAACACTCAGCTCGAAGTTCACTATTCGGTCGGAGGGCAACCCGGGACGCTGGTTGGAAATGCCGTCTATCAGGCCGGGGTGCAAACGAACCAGGGTCCGGTTTATTTCGCGCTGGCATACCTGAATGCGGCCAATGCCACGAACACCGTCCGTGTTCAGGAGATCATGGCAGGCGGGAACTATGACTATGGCCGGGGAAAGATCTATATCGGCTTTTTCAGGGCCAATGACGTGATCTCGTCCACGACAGGGAATGCATTGAGCAATCCTGCTGGAAAATACGACCCGACAGTCGGTCCGGTAGGTAACCTGGCTGGCAATTACCACAGCACCTGGTCGTTTTCCGCCGATTACAAGTTCAGTCCTGCCCTGAGCGCCGGCGCCGGATATGCGTTCATCAAGGATAGTTCGTCCCTTGGCAATAACGCTCGCCAGATGAGCGCGATCATGAACTACGACTTGTCGAAGAGAACGCGAGTGTATGGCGTGGTCTCGCGGCTGAACAATTCCAACACTGCGCAGTTCAAGATGGCGGGGGCCAGCATCACAACAGGCTCGTTCCTGACACCGGACAAAGGTCAGAGCGAAACCGGCGTGCAGATCGGCATTCGTCACCTGTTCTGATGGTTCATTGCCGCCCGGGTAACTGCGGGCCATTATTCGGGTGGCGATCGATGCCCCGGGCCCGCGTCTCGCTTCACAGGTTCCCACCCTGCCAAGGCCGTGCACGAAGGCGGTCTTGTGCCCCCCGGCGCCCGGAACGATTGGCAGCACCGGCACCGTTTTATTGCTTCACACGCTAAACACACACAAAACGGAACGGGTGGGACGGCAAATAGTGGGAAACAAGCGCGAGATGCATTTGCTCAGACACTAGGGAATGCCTACGCTTGAGCCCCTGCCGTGCAGCGTCGTAGAATCGTGGCACATCGGTTTTGGGGGCCCAGGAATGCACCTGGCTTCTCGTTGCGATTTCAGCCGCGATACCCGGCCACGCCCGGCGCTTTTTCGATCCGCTTCTCGCGATGAGACCAGCGGCCGTCGCGGAATTGTCATTCAATCCGCGCCGTGATCCCGCTCATTTCCGTCAAAAGGCTCAGCAAGAGCTTTCCCGGCGTGAGGGCGCTTCACGAGGTCCAGCTTGAGCTCATGGCGGGTGAAGTCCACACGGTCATGGGCGAGAATGGCGCCGGCAAGTCGACGCTGATGAAAATCCTCGCCGGCGTGTACACCCGGGATTCCGGCGAAATCCTCTATGACGGCCAGCCCGTCGACTTCTCAAGCCCGCGCGAGGCGCAGGCCATGGGCGTCTGCATCATTCATCAGGAACTCCAGCTGATGAATCATCTGAGCGTCGCCCAGAATATGTTCATTGGCCGCGAGCCGCGCGGACGCCTCGGCCTGTTCCTCGACGAAGACAAGCTCAACGCGCAAGCGCGCGACATTCTTGCCCGCATGCATGTGATTCTCGACCCGCGCGCGGTTGTCGGCACGCTCACCGTCGCCAGCCAGCAGATGGTCGAGATCGCCAAGGCCTTGTCCTTCGATTCGCGCGTCCTGATCATGGACGAGCCCACCTCGGCGCTCAATGACGCCGAGATCGCCGAGCTCTTCCGCATCATCCGGGAGCTGAAGAGCCGGGGAGTGGGAATCATCTATATCTCCCACAAGATGGACGAGCTGAAGCAGATTTCCGACCGCGTCACCGTGTTGCGTGACGGGGAATATGTGGCCACCGTCACCGCCGGGGACACCAGCGTCGAAGCGATCATCGGCATGATGGTCGGCCGGACTTTGACCGACGCAGCGCCTTCTGAGAGCGTCGCAGGCGCAGGCGAGGTCGCACTCGAAGTTAAAAATCTGAACGCCGGCCCGCTGGTCAGGGACGTGAGCTTCATGCTGCGCAAAGGCGAGATACTGGGCTTTGCGGGCTTGATGGGCGCCGGTCGAACCGAGGTCGCGCGAGCGGTGTTCGGCGCCGACCCGGTCGAATCTGGCGAAATTCTGGTGAGAGGCGCGAAGGCGACGATCAGGAGCCCGAGCGATGCGGTGGCGCGCGGTATCGGCTATCTCTCGGAAGACCGCAAGCGCTTCGGCCTTGCGACCGGAATGGACGTCGAATCGAACATCGTGATGTCCAATTTGGGCAAGTTCCTGTCGCTCAACTTTTTCTTGCGCCGCGCTCAGATACGCCGGACAGCCAGCCATTTCATCAATCTGCTCGCCATTCGCACGCCCTCAGCGACGCAGCCGGTGCGGCTTCTCTCGGGTGGCAATCAGCAGAAAATTGTCATTGCGAAATGGCTGGAGCGCGACTGCGACGTGCTCTTCTTCGACGAACCGACGCGCGGCATCGACGTCGGCGCCAAGAGCGAAATCTACAAGCTCTTGCGCTCGCTCGCGAACGAAGGCAAGGCGATCGTGATGATCTCGTCGGAACTGCCGGAAATCTTGCGCATGAGCGACCGCATTGTCGTGATGTGCGAGGGCCGCATTACTGGCGAGCTCTCAGCCACGGAGGCGACGCAAGAGCGCATCATGCAATTGGCGACGCAGCGTGAAACCTTGAAAGCGGCGTGAGTCTCTAGAGGAGAGGTCCGTTTTATGACACTGCCATCGGATGCTTCGGCGCTGGCCAATGGGGGACGGTTGTCCGGCTTGAGAGCTCGCCTCTTTACGCCGACCGCTCTGCAAAAGCTGCTCGCCTTCGGGAGCCTGGTCCTGCTGCTGGTTTTTTTCAGCTTCGCCTCGCCCGCTTTCATGCAGACGGACAATATTCTCGGGATTCTGCAGGCGACGGCGGTCAACGGCGTTCTGGCGATCGCCTGCACGTTCGTCATCGTCACAGGAGGCATTGATTTGTCCGTTGGCACGTTGATGACCTTCACGGCGGTCATTTGCGGCGTGTTTCTGACCTATTGGCATTTGCCGATGTGGATCGGCGTGGTTGCTGCGATCGGGACGGGCGCGATCTGCGGGACCATTTCGGGAACCCTCACGGCGAAGATGAAAATACCGCCGTTCATTGCCACCTTGGGAATGATGCTTCTGCTGAAAGGGTTGTCGCTCGTCGTCTCGGCCGACAAGCCGATCTATTTCACCGACACCGAAAACTTCTACCGGATCTCTCAGGATTCCTTGATCGGCTATGTACTGCCGAGCCTTCCTATTCCGAACGCGGTCCTGATCCTGTTTTTCCTTGCGATCGTGAGTTCGATCACGCTGAATCGCACGGCGCTTGGCCGCTACACCTTTGCGCTCGGCAGCAACGAAGAAGCCGTGCGGCTTTCCGGCGTGAATGTCGACAGGTGGAAGATCGCCATTTATGGCCTGAGCGGGGCAATTTGCGGCGTCGCAGGGCTGCTCATTGCCTCGCGCCTGAATTCGGCCCAGCCGGCGCTGGGCCAGGGTTACGAACTCGAAGCGATCGCCGCCGTGGTCATCGGCGGAACCTCGCTCAGCGGCGGTTCGGGCACGATCCTGGGCACGATCATCGGCGCCTTCATCATGAGCGTGCTGACCAACGGCCTGCGCATCATGTCCGTCGCTCAGGAATGGCAGATCGTGGTGACGGGTCTCATCATCATTCTCGCGGTCTATGCCGATATTTTGCGGCGCAAGAAAGGCTGACGAAAGCTGACGAAAGTCGACGCTGCGCAGGACAAGATCAAGAAAGGGAGCGCCAAAGGCTCCCACAACGGCTGAAGGTTAATGGCCCACCTTAGGAGGAGAACCACCATGTTGAAAAGAAGACTAATCGGTGTCGTGGTCGGCGTTGGCGCGCTCATTGGCGGGACGAGTCTTGCGCGCGCGGACGAAGCCTACATTCCGCTCATATCGAAAGGCTTTCAGCACCAGTTCTGGCAGGCCGTCAAAGCCGGCGCAGAACAGTCGGCAAAGGAGCATAAGGTCAGGATCTCCTTCGAGGGTCCGGAAACCGAGGCCATGGTCGACAAGCAGATCGACATGCTCTCGGCCGCGCTCGCCAAGAAGCCCCAGGCGCTCGGCATCGCTGCGCTCGACAGCAAAGCGGCCATTCCCCTGTTGAAGCGGGCGCAGGCCGCCAAAATACCGGTCATCGCTTTCGACTCCGGCGTCGACAGCGACATTGCGCTGACGACGTGCGCGACGGACAACATCGCCGCGGCCGCGCTCGCCGCCGACAAGATGGCCGAGGCGATCGGCGATTCCGGTGAGGTCGGCGTGATCGTGCACGACCAGACCAGCCGCACCGGCATCGATCGCCGCGACGGCTTCCTCAATGAGATGAAGACGAAGCATGCGAACGTCAAGATTGTCTCGGTCCAGTATGGAGGCGGCGACCATCTGAAGTCGGCGGAAATCGCCAAGACGATGATCCAGGCCAATCCCAATCTCAAGGGCATTTTCGGCGCGAATGAAGGCTCGGCGGAAGGTGCGGCGATCGGCGTCAAGGAATCGGGCAAGAAGCTCGTCCTGATTGGCTACGACTCCGGCAAGGAGCAAAAGGAGGACATCAATTCGGGGCTGATGGTCGGCGCTATCACGCAGAACCCGGTCGGTATCGGCAAATGCGTCGTCGACTCCGCGGTGAAGGCGCTGAAGGGCGAGAAGCTGCCGAAGAAAGTCGACACGGGCTTCTACTGGTATGACAAGAGCAATATGAACGATCCCAAGATCGCTGCCGTGCTCTATGACTGACGGTCGCCGCTAGGGCGCGACGAAAGAGGAAGGGTCGCGGCGCCTTTTGACGCCACGGCCCTCTTTGCTTATTGGAAGGCGATAACTGTCGCCCAGGAGAGTGTTCAGATGCCCACGATCACAAAGCTGTCTGTCCGGGACATTCGGTTTCCGACCTCGCGTTCACTCGACGGCTCCGATGCGATGAACGCCGCGCCGGATTACTCCGCCACCTACGTGACGCTCGAAACCGATTCGCCGGAGACGCTCACAGGCCATGGCCTCACATTTACCATTGGGCGCGGCAACGAGATCTGCGTGAGTGCGGTACAGGCACTTGCCCCGCTGGTCGTCGGCAAGACGCTCGAGGATATCGCTGCGAACATGGGCGCTTTCTGGCGCGCGCTGACGTCGGACAGCCAGTTGCGCTGGATCGGCCCGGACAAGGGGGCCATTCATCTGGCGACGGCGGCTGTCGTGAACGCGGCCTGGGACCTGTGGGCCAAAGCGGAAGGCAAGCCGGTGTGGAAGCTGCTCGTCGACATGAGTCCGGAAGAGCTCGTGCGCTGCCTCGACTTTCGCTATGTGACCGATGCGATCACGCCGCAGGAAGCCATCGCCATGCTGCACCGCCATGCAAAGACCAGGGGCGAGCGCGAAAAGGAGATGCTGGCGCAGGGCTATCCGGCCTACACGACGTCAGCCGGCTGGCTCGGCTATGACGACGACAAGATCCGCCGGCTCGCCCGTGAAGGCGTCGCGCAAGGCTGGACGCACTTCAAGCAGAAGGTGGGCGGCAATCTCGAAGAAGATATGCGCCGGGCCCGCATCCTGCGTGAAGAAATCGGTGAAAACCGCAAGCTGATGATGGATGCGAACCAGGTGTGGGATGTCGATGAAGCAGTCGCGAACATGCGGCGCCTGGCGCAATTCGATCCGTGGTGGATCGAGGAACCCACGAGTCCCGACGATATTCTCGGTCATGCGGCCATCCGCCAGCGGATTCGACCGATTGGCGTAGCCACGGGCGAGCACTGTCATAACCGCGTGATGTTCAAGCAGTTGCTGCAGGCGCAGGCAATCGATTTCTGTCAGGTCGATAGCTGCCGCTTGGGCGGTCTGAACGAGGTGATCGTCGTCCTGCTGATGGCGGCGAAATTCGGTGTACCCGTGTGCCCGCACGCGGGCGGCGTCGGTTTATGCGAGTACGTCCAGCACATTTCACTGTTCGACTATATCTGCGTGTCGGCGTCGCTGGAGAACCGGGTGCTCGAGTACGTGGATCATCTGCATGAGCATTTTGTCGATCCTGTCGTGATTCGAAACGGCCGGTATATGCCGCCGCAACGTCCCGGCTACAGCATCGAAATGCACGCGGCGTCGCTCGATCAGTATGACTTTCCTGAGGGGCCGGCTTGGAGGGATTGAGATGGGATGCGTGGGGCCCTTGTATTTGACACACATACCGGGGCAATCGGGATGCGCGGCTGGAGTTCGCGCCCGGTCAAGTTACGGCGCGCTTTTTCCTACACTTGGACATCGGCAGAGTGGAGGTCTGCTGGGTACCTGTAAGATCAAACTCAACTCGACCGCTTCTTTCAGCATGTGAATAAATAGCGACCTAGGAAGGCTGCTTCGGATTGAACTCAGTCGAAGGTGTCAGGCCGGGCGCATCAGGCAGAAAGCGGCCATCTTCTACGTTGAGGCACGCCTTCACGCGGACGTTCGAAGGTCCGCTCTGCCCATAGAACGGACCTTCTTGCGTGAATGAAGTCAGTCGCGTCGTCGAGCTTTCCCGTCATTCACGCTTGCCCAAGGCAACCTTTCATCGATGGCCACCGCCGAGCAAATCGACCGGGCGCCATCGACCGTTCTTGGCCACGAAGTTCGCAAACTCCGGTGGAGCCTGTGATAGATCACAGGCTCCACTCTTCCAGGAGCGCGCGCGACATCCTGCAAAAGGTCATTCGCGCGAAGAGTCGCTTAAGTTCCAAACAGAACGCAACACTGCACTAGATGTGCGCCCCCGTTCGCGGGGTGTCACGAACAGCCCCCCGAAAGGGGCTGTGACCTGAGCGAAGGAGCGGCCGCCGGACTTACTGCGCTGCGAGGAAGTTCTGCACCGCGGCGATCGTCGCCGCGGGTGCTTCCTCCATCAGCCAGTGGCCGGCGTTCGGCACGATGACTTCCTGCACGTTCGTCGCCGCGTTGCGCATGACGATCGCCACGTTGGCGCCGAAGGCCTTCTCGGCGCCGATGGCGAGCACCGGAATCGTCAGCTTCGTCTGCATCGCCTTGAGGTTGTCGGCCTCGTCCTTCTGGTCGATCGCGAGGAACTGGGCGAACGCGGAATGCATCGCGCCGGGCCTGGCGTAGATCGCGGCGTAGTGGCGGCGGGTCGCTTCGTCGATCTTCGACGGGTCGCCGGCGAACTCGTCCCAGAAGCGGTCGAGGTAGATGCGCTCGCGGCCGGCGACCAGGCGCTCGGCGTCCGGGCCGCCGAAGTTGAAGTGCCACAACGCGGGCATGCGCACGATCTGGTTCCACGGCGGGATGCCGGGTATCGGCGAATCTATCACGACTAGGCGGCTTGTCTTGTCCGGATAGCGCGCCGCGTAGGCATACGCGACCATCACGCCGATGTCGTGGCCCACGATGTCGGCGCGGTCGATGCCGAGCTTGTCGAGGACGGCGCGGATGTCGCCGGCCTGCGTCCACTTGTCGTAGCCGCCGGTGGGGTGCGATGACAGGCCCATGCCGCGCAGGTCGGGCACGACGACGGTGTGGTCCTTCTCGAGCGCGGCGGCCAACGGCGACCACATGTCGCCGGTCTCGCCGAAGCCGTGAATCAGCACGACCGCGGGCCCGTGGCCGCCGACGCGGACGTTGATCGTCGCGTCGGCGTTCACCACCTGCGAGCTGCGGAAGTCGGCCGGGAAGGGAGTGGGCGCAGCGTGCGCCGAAAGGACTCCCAGCGCCAGGCTGGCGACGAGGCCGGCCGCGACTCGGCGGAAGCCACGGGAAAACGTGGACCAAACGGTTGCGGACATCTTCGGTTCCTTAGTCATGTGGTCTTCTATGAGTGCGCTCGCCAGATGACCCCACATGCCGCCCGTGGTGCCGAAGCTGTGCAGCATGACGACCGCTGGATCATGACCGCCGACCCGCGCATGGATGGATGTACCGTTGGTTTCGATCGTCCGCGTCCGCATCACAGCCGGGAAGGGATAAATTCCATCTACATGGGCATGCTCGCTCATCTGCGTACTCCAGGTTTGTTTCTGGTTGGGGGGATTGGCGACTCGCTGCGCGGCATCGCTCCTACGCATTTTATGACGGTCGTCAGAAAACGCGCAACAGATTTTTGTGACGATCGTGATAAAATGCGGCCTTGAGTTATTCGCTCTCACCACTTTCACCATTGACCGAAGGATCCAGATGGCCAGGCCCAGGGAATTCGATGAAGACACGGTGCTCGAAGCCGCAATGCAACGTTTCTGGAATAACGGCTATGAGGCGACATCGATGCGCGACCTCGCCGAGCGCACCGGAATGACTACGCCAAGCCTTTACAATGCGTTCGGTGATAAGAGAGCCATCTACCGTCTCGTGCTCGATCGGTATATCCGTCTGGCGCTCGAAACCTGCTCGGCGATCTTCGGAGGCGATGACCCGCCCTTACGCGCATTGGAGCGGTACTTCGATGCAACCGTTGAAGAAGCGCTCGCCGACATGCTTCACAAGGGGTGTTTTGTCGTGAACACGGCGTTGGAGGTGGCGGCGCACGACCAAGACTTCCGAGATGTTGTAACTGAGGTCTTTGATGAAATCGAAAAATGTGTCCGCGACTGTGTCGCGGCCGGGCAGCGCGACGGATCAATCCTTACCTCGCAACCTCCAGCCGACATCGCGCGGCTCGCTCTGAGCACCATCCTGGGCCTCCGGGTTCTGGCCCGCACCAAT
Organism: Caballeronia sp. SEWSISQ10-4 2; assembly: GCF_030464885.1. Classification (GTDB taxonomy): domain Bacteria; phylum Pseudomonadota; class Gammaproteobacteria; order Burkholderiales; family Burkholderiaceae; genus Caballeronia. The sequence continues at coordinate 21,638 of NZ_JALPRJ010000029.1, forward strand.
CCCGACCGTGAACTGCTGACCGGGGTCGTTCGGCCGTTTTTCGTGCTGCTAAGGACACGGTGAAAAAGCTTGAACGACACGCACCGCGGCGCCGGGCGATTGGTTATCCAGGTGCACTCTGATCTCCAAGGTAGGCATGCGTCAGCGCAATCCAGTACGACATGCCGAGAGGCAGCAGCGCGTCATTGAAGTCATAGCTTGTGCTGTGCAACTGACACAAGCCATCCGATTGCCCAGGCAAACGCGTCGAACCATCGCCGTTACCAATGAACGCATAGGCGCCTGGCTTGTGTAGCATGTAGAACGCAAAGTCCTCCGACGTCATCGCGCGCTCCACGTTTTCGTCGACGTTCGCGGCTCCGGCGAGGTTGCGCATTACGCTGCCGGCGAGGGCGGCTTCGGCCGCGTGATTGACGAGTGGCGGATAGATGCGCGAGAAACTGAACACGAGTTCGACCTCGAATGCTGAGGCGATGCCCTCCGCTATTGTCCGCATGCGGCTTTCAATCATGTCGAGCACATCGACGCTGAAACTTCGCACGGTACCGTTGAGCATCGCGTGCTCCGGGATCACGTTCACTGCGCTACCCGCGTGAATTTGCGTGACCGACAACACAGCCGAATCGTTTGGATCGACATTGCGCGACACGATCGTCTGCCAGGCCTGCGTGATCTGGACCGCGACCATGACGGGGTCCGCACTCCGATGCGGCTGCCCGGCGTGCGAACCACGTCCGCCTATAGTTACTTCGAAGGTGTTGCTCGACGCCATCAACGCGTCAGGTCGGATACCGAAGTTCCCCACCGGCATTCCTGGCCAGTTGTGAATGCCAAAGACGGCGTCCATCGGGCATCGAACGAAAAGGCCGTCCTCGATCATCAGGCGCGCGCCACAGCCGCCTTCCTCAGCAGGCTGGAAGATGAAATTCACGACGCCGTCGAAATCTCGATGTTTCGCCAAATGACGCGCGGCGCCGAGCAGCATCGCCGTGTGTCCGTCGTGGCCGCACGCGTGCATCTTGCCCGCGTGACGCGATGCATGCCCGAAGGTGTTCGCTTCGTGCATCGGCAGCGCGTCCATGTCGGCGCGCAAACCGACGGAGCGGTTGCTCTTTCCGTGACGCAGAACACCGACAAGCCCATGTCCACCGATGCCCCGAACAACCGGTATGTCCCAGTCGCCGAGAAGGCTCGCGATGTAGTCGGAAGTCTGCTGTTCTTCGAAACGAAGTTCGGGGTTTGCATGGAGGTGTCGCCTGATGCGGATGAGTTCGGGTTCGAAGGCGATAATTGATTCGTCGTAAATCATTCTCTGGTCCGGTTGGTTTTGAAGCGTGTCACTGGACGATGCAACTATTCGAGTTGTGTCATGGCCGTGTCCGGTTCCGGCCTGCCGTTGCCTTTAGTCATGAGCAGCACTGGCACGCAACTGATCAACGCCGCGGCCGCGAGGTAATACCCAATCACAAGGCGGTCGCCGGTGAAGCCAATCAATGTCGTCACCGCGACCGGCGTAAAGCCGCCGAACACCGTCACGCCGATTGCATACGCAAAGCCGACACCGGTTGCGCGAAACTCCGTCGGGAAGACCGAGCCAAGCACGGTCGATGCGCAAGCGGCATAGCAGGCAAGCAGGATCGCAATGGTTACCTGGATCAACACCAGCGTGGCGCGCCCGGGATACTGCGAAAGCAGCATGAAGAGGGGGTAGGCCGCCGCGGCCGTAAGCGCTGCACCGAACAGCATGGGAGTACGGGCACCGATCCGGTCCGACAAGTGACCGATGACCGGACACATCACCATCATCGCAATGCCATAGCTGACCTGTCCGACGTAACTGTCGAAAAGACTCAGATGTACTTCGCGAACCGCGTAGGTCGTGAAGTAATTCGACACATAAGTTGCGATGGTCCAGAACACCATGATCGCTACGCCCGTCAGCACACGGCCCTTGTATTCGAACAATTGCGGCACCAAGGCTCGGCGTGGCAGGCGCTGCGATTGTTCGAAGACTGGTGTTTCATTGACAGAGCGCCGGATGTACCAGCCGACCGGACCGATGAGCAAACCGAAGGCAAAAGCCAGACGCCACGCTCCAGCGAATATCTGCTGTTGTGTGAAGATGCTCGTCAGCGCCAGTCCGACGAGTCCGGCTATCAGCGTGCCGCCGCCTTGCGACATCTGCTGGAAAGAGCCGAACAGTCCTTTACGCGACGACGGCGCGTTCTCGATCAGCATTGCGACCGTGCCGCCGATCTCGCCGCCTGCCGAAAAGCCCTGGATCAATCTGCCAAGCACGATGACAAGCGGCGCCGCAATGCCGATGCTCGCGAACGAGGGACACACGGCTGGGACGACTGTGCCGGCCGCCATCAACAGCAAGGTGAGGCTTAGCGCCTTCTTGCGGCCGGCCCGATCCGCATATCGGCCAAGCACGAGTGCACCAACCGGGCGTACAAGGAAGCCTACCGCAAAGGTAATGAACGTCAGGATCAGTGCGGCGAAATCGGAGCTTGCCGGGAAAAACGTCTTGGATATGGGGACCGCGAAAATGCCGTATGCGATGAAATCGTAAATCTCGAGAACATTACCGACCGATGCCGCCGCGACCGCGCGACGGTTGGGCGCGGTCATCACGCCTGGTCGATGACCGACCGCTTTGAAACTCGCCATTTTGTCTTCTCACGTGTAGTCATGCGTGTCAGTACACTAAACGCGAGGCACGCGGCGGCACCCATACTCTTCAAAAATGGCAGCTATACTTTTAAGGCATAGGCATGCCGAACCAGATAAAACATGGAACTTCGACACTTTCGATATTTCCTCGCCGTCGCGGACTGCGGCAGCGTGGCGGAGGCCGCGCGACGACTTCACATCGTCCAGCCTGCATTGAGCCGACAAATCCGCGATCTTGAAGAGGAGCTGGGCAGCGACCTGTTTCATCGCAACGCCAAGGGCGTGCAACTGACCACGGCGGGCGCGCAATTTTCAATCGATGCGAGGCGGGTACTGAACGACGTGGATTCGGCGTGCGAGCGATTCGTACGCATCGCGAGAGGCCAGTCTGGCGCATTGAGGATCGGCCTTGCGCCGAACTACAGCTGGCATCCGGCTACGCTCAAGCCGGTTCACGACTTCAAGCTTTCTCATCCCGATGTCACGATCATGCTCGAACCCGCGTTGGCCGCGAAGCAGCTCGTCAAGATTGCCGACGGTAGCCTTGACGGCGGCTTTCTCGCCTGGCGCGACCCGCGCGATCCGACTTTCTTGGCATGTCATCTGTTCGATTGCCGTCTCAAGCTCGCGATGCCGCGCGGCAACGGAGAGTCGCCGCCGGTTGCGCCGAAACGGTTAGCCGACCTCAAGGATGAGCCCTGCATGTGGTTCGAGAGGGACGTAGCGCCGGCTTACTACGACTTCCTGATTCATCAGTGTCAGCTCGCAGGATTTTCGCCGCGGATTGTGACAATCGGGGGGGATGTATCGACTATTCTCGGTCTGGTGGCGGCCGGAATGGGATACGCGATCGTGCCCGAGGCGTCCATCTATAGCTGTCCGGGTCAGGTCGTGTTGCTGGATCATGCTGACTTGACCCTGTCATATCCAGTCGAGTTTGTCTGGCGGGCCGATGTTGTCAATCCGGTATTGGAAGAGTTTATTAAGGCCGTGGCGCGGGCGGGGTGAATTGATGCGGCGAAGCTTGGGCTGGTGCTTTCGGGCATTGGCGGAGCGGGCGACTGTCCCGTGTTCATCGATATCCGGACGGTCGAAAAATGTATCCGGCAGTAAAAGTTGCACTGTGGCACTGAAGCGCGTCGTCAAGGCACAGGACGCGCCGCGGCTTGCGCCAATTGCTTCAGAATCCTGGCAGCTTGTTGCGTATCACCGCCCGAGGTCGGGTCGGACAAGCCGGCACGCGGGCGTCCACACCGGGACCAATTCCCATCGAGTAGATCCGCTCCGAAGCCGATCGGCACCCGATAGCCCCAGTCGCCAGGGATCTCCTGCTTGGCTTGGGCCGGACCCGCAAGGACCTGGGGATCGCACAGCGCGCGCCCAATCATGTCAGCCAGTGACTTGAGCTTTGCCGTGTCCGATGGCGAGTCGCGATAACCCAACGCGTCGCGCGCGTCGCGCAGCATGAGCGTCGCCGAAAATGAGAACATATGATAGATGAGCGCCCTCTGGCCGCGCGCCAGCTCAGCGTCGATCATGCCGTCGTCATGAATCGCCGTCATGGCCTCGTGCCAGACTCGGTCCTGGAAGTCGAGCGTCTGGGAGTCTCGTTGCAATAGAGAGAAGAGCGCAGCCGCCGCTGCCGACCAGATGCGCAAATTGCCTCGATTGCTGGCCTTTTCATAGAAATCCATGTTCTCGTGATTCAGCGTACGCAGCCAGGTGATGATCGTCGGATCGAGTGTGTATCCGGCCGCTTTGAACTTCAGTGCCAGTATGTTGAGACCGATCTGATACTCGCCGCGCTTCACCGTGCCGTCCCGGTTATAGGGTTTCGGTTCGACGGTCAGGGCACCGGCTGTGGCCCATTTCTTGAAGTTCTCAAAGGCACAATCCGCTGCAGGATCACCGCGATGGACGTCAGGCCGGTCGAGCGCCTGTTCGATCGAGCGCAAGAACTGGTCGACCCCGGTGGTCAGGTCGCTGTTCTTCTTTTCTGCCGCCGCGTCGGGGACGGATTGCCTTGCATCGGTGTAGATGCCGACCAGATGGAGCGATAAGACAGGTGGGAAATCGGGACAAGACGGGACCGCTGCCTGGGCCGTGATTGGAGCGGTTGTCGTCAGCAGCAATAATCCGAGGAGACCGCAGAAAGTTGTTCGAGCCGAATTCCACACCATAGAGCCTCCTCCCATCGAGAGCGATTAACTATGTGAAAGTGCACTGTTGCAGAGAGCGGGCGTGGCAGAAATGTCACGTGCTTTAGATTCTCGCGACCAACTTTCGTACTTACATCTCGCCATTGCGAATCAACGGGTTGATATCGGCTCGATCGCCACTCGGCCACTTTCCGTCAGTGCGCCACAGCGATAGACATCGAACGGCGGATCACCGATCCAGGAATAATAGATAAGCGCTGTGAGACGCCTCTCATGGATAAGTTGACCGAAGTCTCCCATCATCATTTCTTGCACGAGTACCGGAGATTAACTCACTCGGCATTGCGACTTTGTGTCTGCCGACCGCGAATGTCCGTTCTGTAGAAAGTTGAAAGGCCGCAGCGGGTCGCCTACCGCCGATCGCCAACACGCGCAGACCGGCCATCAAAAGACATCGACGGTGCGCCGTTGAACGACCGCTTCCAGCGAGCGATAAAGCAGTCACAAACGCACCGTTTCACACCGTCCCAAGCCCGAGCATTGCCGATGTCGCCCGCTAACGTTCGGTGGTCTGAAAGCTCCAGCTCATCCCGCTCGCCGTGGCCCCGTCGATGCGCGCACAACGAGTTGCGGCGGCGGAGCAAGGACCATCGACGGCTGCAGTGAGGGCGCCTCGATCAGGCGGATAAGCCGATCGATTGACAACTCCGCGATGGCGGCGGTCTGGATCGCGACGGTCGTCAACGCGGGATGCACCTGATGCGCCAGTTGGATGTCGGTAATACCGATGACCGACACGTCGCCGGGCACCGCGCGGCCAAGCGTGATCAAAGCCTGCGCCGCGCCGATCGCAAGCAGGTCGTTGGTCGCGAAAATGGCGGTCAGATGCGGCCGGTTTGCCATCAATTGCATGCAGGCGGCGTAGCCGGCGTCGATCGAGTCGCGTATTTGCAGCACCGCGCCCGCGTCTGTTTCGACCCCGGCCTTGTGCATCGCCGCGCGAAATCCATTCGAACGCGCATCCTGCAAGCCGCCGCAACCGTCACCGATCAGCATGCCGATATCGCGGTGGCCAAGTTCGAGAAGATGCCCGGCGGCCAGTGCGCCCGCCTGCGCAAAATCCACGGCGATGCAAGGCAGCGCGGGCGGCGTCTCCGGGTGCTCCCACATGGCGAGCAGGATCGGCGCGTTGTGCGTGGCCGATGCGCACAGGTCGTTGATGGCGATATCCGTGTTCATCACGAGGACACCGTCCGCCAGCGTTCCTGCGATCTGGTTCAGATACGCACGGCCGATCTCCGCATCATCGTCAGTATTGCAAACCATCAGGAAGTGACCCGCTTTGCGCGCCGCGCGCTCGGCTGCCAACACGAACTCGGGGTAGAACGGGTTTGAGATGTTCGACAGCATCAAGGCCAAGGTCGACGAGCGGCCCTCGGCCAGCGCACGCGCGTTCAGATTGGGCCGGTAGCCGAGATCGGCGATCGCCTTCAGCACGCGGTCAGCGGTTTCCGGGCGGACCTTTTCGCGATTGCGCAGAACGTTGGAAACGGTTGCGGCGGTGACGTGCGCGCGCTTCGCAACTTCGGACAGGGTGACCATTTTTCTATTTATCCCACATTCAGGGAATGCGCTTCAAATGTTGCAAGCGGTCGGCGACGTTGATAACTTCTGGAAAACACAACGGAGACGCCCACCATGAATTTTCCCGCGAAACTCGAATTTAAGCGATTAAATGCCTGCGGCACAAGGGTTGGTCGTTTATTTTTTTTGAAAATTTAAGCGGTTAAATCCGGGAGGCAGCATGGCGACGATTCGTCTTACGAACGTGCAGAAGTCGTACGGTGACCATCCGCCGGTCATCCGGCGCGTGAATCTCGATATCGCGCAGCATGAGTTCTGCGTTTTTCTAGGGCCATCGGGTTGCGGCAAGTCGACCCTGCTCAGAATGATCGCCGGACTCGAAGACCTGAGCGAAGGCGAGCTGCACATCGGCGGCCGTTTCATGAACGATGTTCCCGCTGCCGGGCGCGGAGTCGCGATGGTGTTCCAGAGCTACGCGTTGTTTCCGCACATGACCGTGTTCGACAACATGGCGTTCGGCCTGAAAATCGCGAAGCAGCCCAAGGACGTCATCGACAGGAAGGTGCGTGAAGCCGCACGCATTCTGCAGTTGGACAGCTTCCTCGACCGCTTTCCAAAAGCACTGTCGGGCGGCCAGCGGCAGCGCGTGGCGATCGGCCGGGCCATCGTGCGCGAACCGGGCGTGTTTCTGTTCGATGAACCGCTGTCGAATCTCGACGCCGCGCTGCGCGGACAGACGCGTGTCGAAATCGCTCGCCTGCACCAGCGCTTTGCGAATGCGAGCGTCGTCTATGTGACCCACGATCAGGTCGAAGCGATGACGCTCGCCGACAGGATCGTGTTGTTGCACGAAGGTGCGGATACGGAGCGTTTCGGAAGCATCGCGCAGACCGGCGCACCGCTCGATCTGTATCACCATCCGAAGTCGCGGTTTGTTGCGGGCTTCATCGGTTCGCCGAGAATGAATTTCGTCGATGCCGTCGTCGATTCGATCGGCGCGGGCCGTGTAACGGTCACGCTGGCGAAAAGCGGCGAACGGCTGGTCGCTTATGTCGACGGCCAGCACCTGCAGCGCGGTCAGCCAGTCACGCTCGGCGTGCGACCGGAACATCTGTGTCTCGATGTTGAAGGGCAGGCCATTCAGTGCGTCACGGTGCTATCGGAACGGCTCGGCGAGCACAGCTACATTCACGCGGATCACGCGGCGGGCACGCTCGTCGCGAAAGCCCCAGGCGATACGCTGGTCGGTTCGGGCGAGCGCATCCGCGTTCATGTTCCACCTTCCGCATGTCACGTGTTCGACGCAGATGGAATTGCACTGCGGCGCAGCCCGCTCGAGCCTGAGCGAGCTGCGGCGTAAAGCACAGCCGCACAGCCGAATTCACAAAGCCGAATTCCGCCACAGAGCGGTTAACTCGCCTGGCAGCTGCGTGCTGCCGGCCAACAAAGTAGTCAAGGAGACAAAAGATGATTGCTCTTCGCCTTCGCCGTCTGGCGCATGTGTCGATTGCGGCCGCGGTGGTTGCCGGCGCGCTCGGTTGCGCCACGGCCGATGCCGCCACGCTTACCGTCAATGTATCGGCGCGCGGTAATCAACGTTCGACCTGGCAGGACGCGTTCGACAAGTTTAAGAAAGCCAATCCCGACGTCGACCTCAAGGTGACCTACATCACCGAAGAGGCCTACAAGGTGCAGATGGGCGGCTGGCTCGCCACCGATCCGCCTGACATCGTGTCGTGGCACGACGGCGAACGGATGGCGTATTACGCGCAACGCGGTCTGCTCGAGGATCTGTCGACGGACTGGAGCAAGAACGGCTGGTCGCAACAGTACGCGTCGGTCAAGGAGGCGTCGACGTACAAGGGCAAGCAGTACGCTGCGCCCCTTGGTTACGACGCATACGGTTTCTTCTATCGCAAGGATCTGTTTGAAAGGGCCGGCGTCAAGGGCGAGCCGAAAACGTGGGATGAATTTCTCGATGCCTGCAAGAAGCTGAAGGCAAGCGGCGTTGCACCGATTGCCGTTGCCGCGCGCGATAGCTGGACGCTTGCAGCATGGTTCGACTATCTTGACCTGCGCATCAACGGCAACGCATTTCATCAGCAATTGATGGCGGGCGAAATTCCGTACACCGATCCGCGCGTGAAAAAAGTCTATGCGGCGTGGAAAACGCTGATCGACGATCACTACTTTATCGACGATGCGTTGTCCTACGATCTCGACTCGATTGCGCCTTTCCTGGCGAACGGCAAGGCATCGATGATGCTGATGGGCACGTTTTTCTCGGCGAGCATTCCGGCGTCCATAAGACCGCAGACCGGCTTCTTCCGTTTCCCGGTGGTCGACGCGAATGTACCGACCGCCGAAGACGGTCCGGTCAACGTCCTGCTGATTCCGGCGAAGGCAAAAAACAAGGCCGACGCCCACAGGCTGCTGGCCTTCATGGAGCAGCCGCAGATCAACGCGGATCTTGCGAAGGGCTGGGGTCAACTGCCGTCGAACAGCCAGTCGGCCGAACCTGAAGACGAGATTTCGAAGGTCGGTTTCCAGACGCTGGCGAACACCAAGGGTGGCATTGCCCAGTTCTACGATCGCGACATGACGAAGGAAATGGCCGACGAAGGGATGAAAGCAATGCAGCAATTCTATAGCGATCCGTCGCAGCTCGACGCCGTGCTCGTGCGCCTCGAAGCGACGCGCAAGCGCATCTACAAGAAGTAAGCCCCGGAGCGCCAGCGGCGTATCAACGGCTGGCGCTCGCCTTCGATCACCGACAAGGCCCGATCATGTCTCATTCCGCAGCGCGCCGATTACCGGCGGCCCGGCACCGGCACGTCTCGACGACGCGGCGTCATCAGCACCGCGCCGCGTTTTTTTTCCTGTTGCCGGGCTGTGCGTTATTTTGCCTGTGCGTGGTCTACCCGATCATCAGCAGCATCTCGCTCAGCTTCTACAACTGGGATGGAATGACACCGAAGACGTTCGCAGGCTTCGATAACTACATCGAGCTGTTCCACTCGGACACGTTCTACACGGCGCTGAAAAACAATCTGATCTGGCTCGCGTTTTTCCTGTTGGCGCCGCCCCTCGGCCTCGCGTTCGCGCTATATCTGAACCAGCAGATGCGCGGCATGCGGGTCGTGAAGTCGCTGTTCTTCGCGCCGTTCGTACTTTCGGGCGTGGTCGTCGGACTCGTGTTCAGCTGGTTCTACGATCCGACCTTCGGCCTGCTGCGCCTGTTCGTTGGTCACGGAATTCCGGTGCTCGGCGATCCCCATACCGCGACCTTGGGCATCATCTTCGCCGCACTCTGGCCGCAGACGCCTTTCTGCATGGTGCTTTACCTCACGGGCCTGACCTCGATCAATCCAGAAGTCGTGGAAGCGGCGCGCATGGAGGGGGCGAGGGGCGTGCGTCTGTTGTGGCACGTGATCCTGCCGCAATTGCGGCCCGCTACCTTCATGGCGGTGGTGCTGACCGTGATCGGCGCGCTGCGCAGCTTCGATCTGATTGCCGTGATGAGCGGCGGCGGTCCGTTCGACAGCTCCACCGTGCTTGCCTATTACATGTACGACCAGGCGATCAAGTACTACCGCGAAGGCTATTCCGCGGCGATCGCCGTCGTGCTGTTCGCCATCATGCTCGTCTACATCGTGTTCCATCTGCGCCGCATGCTGCGCGAAGAACGCTGATTTCCAGGAGTCACGTGTCATGTATCCGCTTCCCGTTGAACGCTGGAAACCGCTCAATCGCGCGCTGTACAAAGCGTCGCTGCCACTCGCGTTGCTGGTGTGGCTATTGCCTATGCTGGCCGTACTAGTTACGTCGATCCGTTCTTCGGACGAACTGTCGCAAGGCGACTACTGGGGCTGGCCGAAGCATTTCGCGCTGATCGAAAACTACGGCACCGCGCTCACGCAAACGCCGATGCTTCATTACTTCGCCAACAGTGTGCTGATCACGGTGCCGTCGGTGCTAGGCGCGATCCTGCTGGCGTCGATGGCGGGTTTTGCTTTGGCCACCTACCGGTTCCCGGGCAACACCGCCGTGCTGTTCGCATTCGTCGCCGGCAACTTCGTACCGATCCAGATCCTGATGATCCCGGTACGCGACATGGCGCTGAAAGTGGGCCTGTTCAATAGCGTGTGGGCGTTGGTGATTTTCCATGTGTCGTTTCAGACCGGCTTTTGCACGCTGTTTCTGCGCAATTTCATCAAGCAGTTGCCATTCGAGATGATCGAGGCCGCGCGCGTGGAAGGCGCGAGCGAATGGGCCATCTACTTGCGTATCGTGCTGCCGCTGATCCGGCCCGCACTCGCGGCGCTCGGCATCCTCGTGTTCACGTTTGTCTGGAACGACTACTTCTGGGCGCTGTGCCTTACGCAAGGCGACGAGGCCGCGCCGATCACAGTAGGAGTCGCCGCGCTCAAAGGGCAATGGACGACCGCGTGGAACCTGGTCGCCGCCGGCTCGGTGCTGGCCGCGCTGCCCTCCGTGCTGATGTTCTTCGCGATGCAAAAGCATTTCGTCGCAGGCCTTACTTTCGGTGCAAGCAAGGGCTGATCGCCCGTTTGCCGTCATCTATTAGCGAGACTCTCTCATGCAACTTGGTGTGTGTTATTACCCGGAACAATGGCCACGTTCGATGTGGGCCGACGATGCAAGGCGTATGGCCGAACTCGGCATTACGCATGTGCGGATCGCTGAATTCGCGTGGAGCCGGATGGAACCGCGCGCCGGAGAATTCGTCTGGGAATGGCTCGATGAAGCCATCGATACGCTGGCGGCTGCGGGACTGAAACTCGTGCTGGGCACACCGACCGCGTCACCGCCGAAATGGTTGATCGACGCGCACCCGGACGTGTTGCCGGTGCGTGCGGACGGCGTGCGCTGGAATTTCGGCTCGCGCCGCCACTACGACATTTCCAGCGAAACCTATCGGCGCGAGTGCGTGCGTTTCGTCACCGCGATGGCAGAGCGCTATGGACGGCATCCCTCCATTGTCGCGTGGCAGACCGATAACGAACTCGGCTGTCACGATACCGTGCCGAGTTATTCGAACGCCGCACTCACGCGCTTTCACGCGTGGCTCAAGCGCCGTTACGAGAACGTCGATGCGCTGAACGACACGTGGGGCAATGTGTTCTGGAGCATGGAGTATGCGTCATTCGAGGCGACCGGCTTGCCGAACCTCACGCCCACCGACGCCAATCCGATCCATCTGCTCGACTTCCGCCGCTTCATGTCGGATGAGGTGGCAAGCTTCCATCGCGAGCAGATCGAGGTGCTGCGGCGCCATGCGCCCGCGGCCGACCTGCTGCATAACTTCATGGGCTTTTTCACGACCTTCGATCATTACCGGTTTGCCGAAGACAACGCACTCGATGTGGCCGCATGGGACAGCTATCCGATCGCGCGAACCGAATCGATCGCGCTGCCCGAAGAACAGAAGGCCCGTTACGCACGCACCGCGCATCCCGATGTCTCTGCATTCGATCACGATCGCTACCGGGCGATTGGCGCGGGACGCTTCTGGGTGATGGAGCAGCAGGCAGGACCGGTGAACTGGGCGTCGTGGAATCCGGTGCCGGCGAAGGGCATGGTCAGGCTCTGGGCCTACGAGGCGTTCGCGCACGGCGCGGAACTGGTGTCGTACTTCCGCTGGCGCCAATGCCCGTATGCGCAGGAGCAGATGCATTCCGGGCTCAATCTGCCGAACAACGATTTGTCGCCGGGTGGCCTCGAGGTACAGCAGGCGGCCCGCGAGATTGCGGAATCGGCGGCGCTGTCCGGACTCGGTGCGCCGGCCCGCGCAGCCACCGCCGTTGTGTTCGACTACGAGACGCAGTGGATGTTCGAGATTCAGCGTCATGGCAAAACCTTCGACTACCAGACACTGGTGTTCGACTACTACGAGGCGTTGCGCGAACTCGGCCTCGATGTCGATATTGTCCCGAGCAAAGCTGATCTGACGCAGTACCGGCTGGTGGTCGTGCCGAGTATCGCCGTGATCGACGACGTGCTCGTCGACCAGATCGAACGGAGTTCAGCGCAATGGGTATTCGGGCCGAGGAGCGGCTCGAAGACAACTGCATTCGCGATTCCTTCCAGCCTCCCGCCCGGCGCGCTGCAACGCGTATTGCCGATGCAGGTGCTCGAGGTGGAAACGCTGCGCCCGACGCTTGGGCCCCCGGTTTGTATCGGTGGGACGCATGGTGTTGCGATGCATTGGCGCGAACACGTCCGTGCGAATGGCGATACGCGTGTCGATGCGCATTTCAACGACGCATGGCCGACGATCCTCGCCAGCGGACGGGTTCGCTATGTGGCGGCGTGGTTGTCGCACGCGTTGCATCGCGCGGTTTTGGAGCAGGCGGCGAAGGATGCAGGCGTCGAGGTGCAACTGCTGGCTGAGGGTTTGCGCATTCGCCGGCGCAGCGATCTGACCTTCGCGTTCAACTTCGGAGCGGAGCAAGTGCAAGCTCCCGCGCCAGCCAATGCGACTTTTGTGCTCGGGCAGCCGCAGCTTGCAACTGGCGAGGTCTGCGCGTGGAGGGACGCAAAAACGAGCTGAATATCAGCAGGAGAAGGGTGCTGTCGGAGCCAGGAATTTAAGCGCTTCAACCCGGAGCAGGCGGCCCTTTTGGAGAGCCGCCCTTCAATAAATGGAGGATGACAGATGAACAGAAGAGAGATGATGGGATGGCTGGCGTCTGCTGCTGCGCTCGGCGTTGGCGCGGCCGTCGGCGCACCGGCCGTGGCGGGTGAACTGGAGTTGTCCGGCCGCGACAACCGGTTTGCGAAGGGCGCGGACGTGTCGACGCTGCTGGAACTGGAAGCACACGGAGCGAAGTTTTACGAGCACAGCGTGCCGCTCGACTGTCTGTTGATTCTGAAGAGCCACGGGGTCGACTCGATCCGCATCAAGGTGTGGAACGACCCTGGCAATCCGAACTTCTATCCGGCCGACCAGAGCCCCGCTGCCGGTTATAACAATGCCGAACACGTGCGTGTGCTGGCTCGCCGTGCCGCCGCGCTCGGCATGCGCGTGCTGATCGACTTCCACTACAGCGACTGGTGGGCCGATCCGGGCAAGCAGTATCCACCTCATGATTGGGCCGGCAAGGATCTCGTGCAAACGTGTACAGCGTTGTCCGAATACACATCGAATGTCCTTGAGATGCTGAAGCGGGACGGCGTGCATCCCGAGTGGGTTCAGGTCGGCAACGAAATCACCGGCGGGATGCTGTGGCCGCTCGGCAAGTACGACCAGTGGGATAACCTCGCGCAGTTGCTCAAGGCTGGGCACGACGCGGTCAAATCGGTCGATGAGCGCATCAAGGTCATGCTGCACCTCGACAGCGGCGGCAACAATGCGACGAGCCGCTGGTGGTTCGACAGCGCGACACAGCGCGGCGTCACGTTCGATGTGATCGGCCTGTCCTACTACCCGCAGTGGCAAGGTTCGCTAAGCGACCTGCAGAACAATGCGAACGATCTTGCGACACGCTACGACAAGGATGTGATGGTCGTCGAAACCGCGTATCCGTGGACGACCAGCGACGGCGATTCGGAACCCAACGCGATGACCAATACCGGCTCGTCCACTTTCCCGCCAACGCCCGCCGGCCAGGCGCAATTTCTCGGTGCGGTGACGGACATCGTGGCGGCGATACCCAGCGGCCACGGCAAAGGCGTGTTCTGGTGGGAGCCCGAATGGATACCGACTCCGAACGTCGGATGGAAAGTCGGCGCCGGCGATCAGTGGGACAACAACACGTTGTTCGATTTTCACGGAAACGCGTTGCCTTCGCTGGATGCGTTTCGGAGGCGCTAGCTAAATATACAGAGCGTCACTGCCGAGAGCAGTGACGCAGGCTGGAAAGATTTTTAGAACTTCTGCCGAATGCCGGTGACGGCCAAGAACTGAGTGTGACTGCTCGACGCGCCCGATGTTCCTTCAATCGCAGCAACCGCGCCGCTCGCGCGTTGATAGATCAAATCGATATACACATCAGTCCGCTTCGACAGGAAATACTGCAAGGCGCTTGTGGTCTGCCAGTAGTGCCAGCTCGCAGGCTTGGTATTCGCCGACACCTCGGTATACGTCTCGCCGAGCGCAGCCCTGAGCGCGGGCGTGATCTGATAGCGAATGCTGGCTTCCGCGTTCTGATACGTCTGGTGATGCGTGGCCGGTGTCAGATCGAAGGTTGTGCTCGTGTACATCAGGCCGACACTTGCTTTGCCAAAATCGTAGAGACCGCCTGCACCATAGATCTGCTGCTTCGTCACACCTTTGATGAACGTAAAATAGTTATCCGAAGGAATTGCACCGGTAGTGTCGACCGCCGGATTGTCGAGACGAACGTACGCCGCGCCAAGACGCCATTGGCCGCCCACGTAGGACGCACCCACGCTGTATGAACGGTTCGTCGCAAAGTTGCCGGCGTTGTTGCTAAAGCCATACATGGAATTGATCTGCAAACCATGAAACATCGGCGTTACGTACTTCACGGAGTTATCCGTGCGGAACGTATTATTCAGATCGTCGGTGTCGAACGGATGGGTGCCGTATTGTGAGGTGTCCGCCGAGACTTGCAACGGCTCGAGCGAGTCCTGTGCCGCGTTGTACTGACGCCCGAACGTCACTGCACCCCATTTGTCGCTGGACAACCCAACCCACGCCTGGCGCCCGAACATGCGGCCATTTGCGCTTGCCACGCCAGTCTGCAAATTGAAGCCGTTTTCAAGCCGGAAGATCGCCGCGTTGCCGCCGCCCAGATCTTCCTTGCCGAGCAGACCCCAGCGCGAACCCTGTTCGCTTCCGGCAGTCGCCTGGTAATTACTTTTGCCACCCTGGTTACTCGTATAAGTAAATCCTCCATCGACAATGCCATATAACGTCACCGTCGACTGAGCGTGTGCGGTCGTCGCGATGAAGCCGAGTCCTACCGACGCGGCTAATATTGCACGCGAAGTGTGCTTGTGCATGATCCTTCCTCTGTAGTTGATTGCTTTGAGTTTTGCTGCTGGTTTGATGCATGAAAGAATTCGGGCGACAGTTGTCCCTGACGCCCGATGGAACGGGCACCGCTGGACAGGCTTCAAGAGCTTGCCGGCGACTACCGGCTTACCTGCAGGGTTAGTGGCCGGCGAGCGCCTCCAGGCCTCTGAGCGCGTTGACAGGCACTATCGGGAGGACCAGGTGCGAAGGATTGTCCGTTCCCAGGTACACGGTATTCACGGCAATTCGCGGAGCGCGCGCCAGGGCAGGTGATTCGCCGCTATTCGGATTGACATCGAAATGGGGGAAATTACTGCTCGATATATCCAGTCGAATCCGGTGCCCGCGTTTGAATAAATTCGCGGTCGCAAAGGGTTCGATTTTTATTTCACATATGCGGCCCGATTCGAGAAACTCGGGTTCGCTCCACGACTTATGAAAACGGCAGCGGAAAATAC
The DNA here is from genome assembly GCF_030464885.1 of Caballeronia sp. SEWSISQ10-4 2. GTDB lineage: Bacteria > Pseudomonadota > Gammaproteobacteria > Burkholderiales > Burkholderiaceae > Caballeronia. The sequence continues at coordinate 37,519 of NZ_JALPRJ010000029.1, forward strand.
CGTCGGTCAGGTTCATTGCGAAGCCTTCCGGATAATCGCTGTTGGGCGGACACATATCGATCAGCTTGGCGGTGAAATCGGTATCGGGCGCATCCGACGAGATCCACAACCTCACGATGACCGGCCCCACGACCGCCATGTCTTCCTCTAGCGGCGGCGTTTCGAATACAACAATGTCATTACGCGCGGCGAGCGGGACGCCCGGATTGCGCGTGCCGAAGAATCGTTCATCTTCGCGCTGGTCGAACGCGCCACCTTCAAAGACCGGTGCACCCGATGTCAGTGCTCCACCGATTGTAGGGACGGGATTCGACGGATCGAACGCATACGAAACAGATGCGTCCGCTTCTGCAGGTGGTTGCTCCGACAAGACGCCGCCTTCGCGCAAGTAAAAACACGTGAAGCGCGTGTCGGCCAGTGGCCATTGCGATGACTCGATCCACGCGCCGCCATGTTGCATGCGTCCTTCTGCGTTGCGGGCGCCACTGCCTCCGCCCATCAGGAAGATCCTTGCAACGGGATCGGGCCGCGTGACTTCTGACGTGGCCGGCTTCAGCCACCGGACGAACCATTGCGCGCGAAACGCAAGCCAGTCCTCCGCAATCTGCCCTTCGATCATGGCGGCAGGCCCAAAATCCACGTCACCGCTGAACGGCACATTGCGATCACCATGCAACCACGATCCCATGATCAGATAGGTCGGTGCAGCAACGGGATCGAGCTTCGACAAAGCCGCGAAGTTGTCCATGGTCGAGCGTACATACGCGTCGTACCAGCTCGACATCAGGACGGTCGGAACGCGCGCCATGGTGTCATAGAACCCTTCTGCGTAAATGCCAGGCTGCTGCCAGAATTCATCGAAGGTTTCGTGTGTCCATTGATCGAACAGATAGCGCTCGTATTCAGGCACAAAGCGCAACGGCGACTGACCCGGCCGCCATGGCATGCGTGAAAACCATTCCTTCAGATCCTGCGCATCGAGTGCTGCCTTGAGCAACGGATCGTTCAATACTGTCTGGCTTCCCTTTGCCTGGTTCACCGCCCAGGTCGCCTGCTTGAGTTCGAAGGCGCCGCCTTGCCGGATGCCACATTGATAGCTGTTGGCAAAGCCGCCCGAGTCGATCACCATGCACACGAGGCCCGGCGGATTCATGCACGCAGCGGCCATTTGCGTGTGTGCTGCATAAGAGAGACCCATGGTGCCGACGCGGCCCGTCGACCAGTCCTGCTGTGTGATCCATTCGAGCGTGTCATAACCGTCCGGTCCTTCGGAAAGGTACTTGGTGAATTCACCCTCCGATGCGTGACGCCCGCGACAATCCTGGAACACGACCGCGAAGCCGCGGGCAACGAAGTACGCGGCAATATCGCCACGACGCGCTGCCGGCTTTCCACGGTTGATCTCCGAACGCGATACTTCACGCTTGCCATAAGGCGTGCGCTCGAGAATCGTTGGCAAGGGCGCGTCGATACCCGGACGAAAACCGGCGGGCAGATGAACGTCGGTGGCGAGGCGCACGCCATCGCGCATGGGGATCATGAACTCGGTGCACGTTGCACCCTGTCCGGTCGCTGCGTCTAAATTATCCTTGTGAATCATATCGATCATTTTTCTTGAATTCCTACATAAGTGGCCGTGGTGTATTCAGCCTTGTTCGGGTGAAACGTGACACCATTGCGCGTCGCCCAAAAGTTCTCGGGGAAATACAACGGGACAATACCGAGATCGCGGAATCCCGCTTCTGCCGCTTGTTCAAGCAAGCGCTCGCGCTGCTCAGGGTCGAAGCTGGCCCCGGCCGCGGCGAGCGCGTGATCGAGCACGGGATTCGAGTAGCGTGCGCGATTGAACGCGCCTTTTCCCGCACTTCGCGAATAGGTCGCCATGACGTTGGAGAGCGCGATGGTGGAGTCGCTTGACGTGTTTCCGAAGCTGAAGATGAAGGCGCTATAGCTTTGCTTGGCTGCGGCGCCCGCATAGACGTTGTAGGGCTGCGTCACCACGTTTGCGATCCTGATGCCACCGCGAGCCAGCATTTGTCCGACTGCCTGGGCGACGTCGCCATCGGAGGAAAAGCGGTCGTTGGATGAATGGATCGTCAGCGTGAAGCCTCGCGGATAACCCGCTTGCGCAAGCAGTTTTTTCGCTCCGGCGGGATCGTAGGCGTCGGCTTGCAACGCCGGCGAGTAACCTCCCATTCCTTGCGGCACGATCTGGCCGGCCGGAACACCCGCGCCGTTCAGAAGATATCGCGTAATGGCGGTCCGGTCGATCATCTTCGATATAGCCTGCCGCACGCGGAGATCGCGTAGCGGATTGCTTTGCAGCGGCTCGCCGTCCGGTCCGGTCACGAACGGCGACTGCTTGCGGCTCGAGTCCAGTGCGAGATAAATCAACCGCGCCGACGGTCCCGAGTAAAGCGTCACAGCTGGCTCGCGCTTGAGTCGCGGCACATTGATCGGCGGGACGTTATCGATCAGGTCGACGGAACCGGAAAGCAGCGCGGACATGCGCGCGGCGTCGTTGGCGACGAAGCGGACCGTGATGGTTTCGAATGGCGGCTTGGGACCCCAGTAGTCGTCATTGCGCGCGAGGTCGAGATGATCGCCCGGAACCCAGCGCGTGAGTTTGTACGGACCGGTCCCGACCGCTACAGCCGGCGACACGTACTGGTTGCTTTGATGACCTTCTGCCGCATGCCGCGACACGATGAACAGCATGCCGATCTGCTCGAGAAAACCCGGTGCGGGCGACTTCGTATGAATGCGCAGCGTGAGCGGATCGGGTATGTCGATGGACGCTATATTTGCCACCGCGCCGGAGAAGGGCGCGGGACTGTTCGGCACGTTCGACGCGCGTTTCACAGAGTACACCACGTCGTCTGCGGTGAACGGCGTACCATCTTGAAAGCGAACATTGGGGCGCAGCTTGAATTCCCATGTAGTCGGATCCACGACTCGCCACCCCACCGCGAGACCGGGTTGAATTTGAAGGTTCTCATCACGCGCGATCAAGCGCTCGAAGATGTTTTCCACTTGCTGATTGTTCTGCGTGCGGGAGAACAGCGGGTCCATCGACGAAGGCTCGGCGGCAACGGCCATGGTCAGCGCGCGGGCGGACACGTTCGGCGGGACGCTGCATGCAGCGATCAGAGCGCACGCAGCTGCCATCCGGAGGCGGTTCATTTCGCCTCCGTGAACAGGTGACATGCGACCCGGTGATTGCTCGCCGCTTGCGTTAATTCCGGGCGCTCGACGCTGCAACGCGGCATCGCGCGCGGACAGCGAGGATGAAAATGGCAACCCTTCGGCGGCGCAAGCGGCGACGGAATCTCGCCCTTGATCGATTCAAACGCGCGCTTTCTATTCGATAAACGCGGCACCTGATCCAACAGCGCAACCGTGTACGGATGCAGCGGCCTTGCAAACAAATCAGCCGTAGGCGCGGTCTCGACAATCCGTCCCAGATACATGATCGCGACGCGGTCGCTGATATGTTCCACCACCCCGAGATCGTGGCTGATAAAAAGATACGTCAATCCCAGATCACGGCGCAGCCGCATGAACAGGTTGATGATCTGCGCCTGGATCGAGACGTCGAGCGCCGCGATCGATTCGTCGCAGATCAGGAAATCAGGCTTCACCGCCAACGCTCGCCCAATGCTGATGCGCTGCCTTTGCCCGCCGGAAAACTGATGCGGATAGCGCTGCCTGACATCGGGATTCAAGCCGACGCGCTCCATCACATCGACAACGAAATCATCCAGATCACACCGCTTCACCATGCCATGCACAAGCGGCGCTTCACCGATGATCTCGCGCACCCGCTTGCGCGGGTTGAGCGACGACATAGGGTCCTGAAAGATCATTTGCGTCGCGAGCCTGTGGGCAAGCCTGCCGCGCGAGCCAAGCACGGTTGCGTCCGCACCGCTGGCATTGCTTACCTGAATGGTCCCGGACGAAGGCGGCACCACGCCCGCCAGCATGCGGCCGAACGTCGACTTGCCGCAGCCGGACTCACCGACCAGCCCGACTACTTCTCCGCGATGAATCTCCAGGTTCACGGTGTCCACCGCATGGACCGTGTGCGACACGGGCTTGGCGCCCAGCATCTGCGCAATGCGCTCCGCGTAGCTCGAGCGCTTCACGAAACGGCGCGATACCTGATCGGCCCTGATAAGAACTTGCGTGCTCATACTGCGACTCGCTCAACGGGATGAAAACATCGGTGGGAATGATTGCCGCCCGCAACGAACACCGGCGGCTTTTGCGTTCGGCAGGTATCGGTGACGTACGTGCATCGCGGCGAGAAGGCGCAACCCGCAGGCAACGCAAGCGCTGAAGGGGCAACGCCCGGAACCTGCATCAGCGGCTCGCCGCGCTTCACGTTCTCGGGCACGGAGCCCAGCAAGCCGATCGTGTAGGGATGTTGCGGGCGCTCCAGGATCGTGTCGACATCGCCGGTCTCGACCACGCGTCCCGCATACATCACGCAGATGCGATCGGCCAGTCCTGCCACCACCGCGAGATCGTGGCTGACCCAGACCATCGCGGTGTTCGAGCGCGCACACAGTTTCTGCATTTGCGCGAGGATCTGCGCCTGGATGGTGACGTCGAGCGCGGTCGTGGGTTCGTCGGCAATGATCAGGTCCGGCTTGTGCAGCATCGCAATCGCGATCGCCACGCGCTGCCGCATGCCGCCCGACAACTGATGCGGATACGCCTTGAGCCGTTCGTCAGGCGCGGGAATGCCGACCGCTGCGAGCGCCTCGCGCGCCTGTTCGCGAGCGGCCTGTTTCGACACCGATGCATGAGCGCGCACGGTTTCGATCATCTGGGTATCGATGCGAAGAACGGGATTCAACGTCATCATCGGATCCTGGAAGATCATCGCGATACGATTTCCACGCAGTTGCCGCAACGCCTCCGGACCGTAGCTTGTCAGATCCACGCCCTTGAACAGGACACGTCCGCCAACAATGCGTCCCGGCGCATCGATCAAACCGAGGATCGAAAAGCCGGTCATCGATTTCCCCGATCCCGACTCACCGACAAGGCCGACGACCTCGCCGGGATAGACATCGAAGCTCACGTCGTCAACAGCTTTGGCAACGCCCGCTGCCGTAAAGAAATGGGTCTGCAATCTCTCGACCGATAAAGTAGGAATGGCTGGAGACATGAGGTTTTCCTATTTCTGCAGGCGCGGATTGAGCGCCTCGCGCAACCCGTCGCCGACCATGTTCATGCTGAAGACGAGTACGACCAGCAGCACACCGGGGAACACGCTGATCCAGTAGAAGCCGGCAAGCAATTGCTGGTAGCCGTTCGCGATCAACAAGCCGAGAGACGGTTGCGTCACTGGCAATCCGATCCCGAGGAAACTCAGCGTTGCCTCGGCGGAGATGGCGGCGGCAACCTGCACCATCGCAATCACAATGACCGGCGCGAGGCAGTTGGGCAGCAACTGGCTGAAGAGCGCGCGCCGATGACTGAAACCCAGGCACAACGCCGCCTCCATGTACTCCTTCTTGCTTTCGACGGCCGCGACCGCGCGCACCGTGCGGGCGAAGTACGCCCATTGCACGATCACGAGCGCGAGGATCACCTTGCTCACGCCCTGGCCGAGAATGGCGAGCGTCATCAACGCAACGAGGATGGTCGGGAAGCCGAGCATCAGGTCGACCGTGCGCATGATCAGCGTGTCGATCCAGCCGCCAAAATATGCCGCCACAAGTCCAAGCGTGGTGCCCACGGTCAGCGCAAATGCGCCACTGGAAATGCCGACGCCAAGACTGGTGCGAAGTCCGAACATCATGGCGGCGAACATATCGCGGCCGAGTGCGTCGCTGCCCAGCAAGAACAAATGTCCGAGATGGCCGCGCGCGCCGGGAGGCAGCCTGCCATCGACAATATCGAGCACGGCCAGGTCGTATGGATTCTGCGGCGCGAGCCATGGCGCGAAGATCGCCACGATGATCAGCGCAATGCAGGTCAGCGACGCGAGCGCAACGGCGGGACGGCCGAACAAACCACGCAATGCCTGCCCTGTGCGCGTATCGCGGTTCGTGGTCCAGCGTGGAAGGATGTTCGAGAGCGTGCTCATGTCAGGCACCTCCCAGACGCACGCGCGGATCGAGCAGCGAATAGATGATGTCGACCAGCAGGTTCAGCAGCGTGAACATGGCGACCACGATCAGCAGATACGCCACGACCACGGGACGATCGAGCCGCATGATGCTGTCGATGATCAGCTTGCCCACGCCTGGCCACGCGAAGATGGTTTCGGTGACCGTAGCGAACGCGATCAGCGAGCCGAACTCCATGCCGACCACGGTGACGATCGGGATCATGATGTTCTTCAGCACGTGAACAAAAATGATCCGGCGCTCGCGCACACCTTTGGCGCGGGCAAATTTCACGTAGTCGAGAGGCAACGTTTCCCGGACACCGGCGCGCGTCAAGCGGGTGACGAGCGACATCTTGAAGAGTGAGAGATTCAGCGCCGGAAGGATCAGGTGAATCAATCCATCGCGGGTCGCGAGGCTCGTGTTGATGCCGAGCAGGGTTCCAAGATGACCTCGCCCCGCCGAAGGCAACCAGCCCAGCGTCACCGAGAAAATCAGCACCAGCATGATGCCCTGCCAGAAGTTCGGGAGGCTGAAGCCAAGGATCGAGCCGCTCATGATTACGCGGTCGACGGGCGAATTGGCCTTCATGCCGGCCAGCAATCCAAGCGGCAGCCCAATCATCAACGCCAGGACGAGCGCCACGACTGCCAGTTCGAGCGTGGCCGGCAGGCGCTCCATGATGAGTTGGATCGATGGCTGGTTGAACACGAACGAGCGGCCAAGATCGCCATGCAGCGCGTGTTCTATAAACAGCATGTATTGCCTCCACATCGGCTGGTCCAGACCCAGCGAGTGCACTGCTTGCGCCATTTCCGCCGGGCTTGCGTCGGCGGGCACTAGTATCTGGATCGGGTCGCCAATGGCGAACACGCCGCAGAAAACAAGCACCGAGGTCAGCATCAGGATGCCGATGCTCTGTACGAACCGATGGATGATGAAACCGATCATTGCGTCACAACCTCGAGCGTTAAGTTTCGCGAACCCTGTGATCTTGCCGGGCCAGACGCCCCGGCAAATCTCGTTCAGTTTCGCGATAATTAGGCCGACAATTTTTGGATGCAACACTATGCTGAATCTGCATACTCTTATGTACGAGGAAGGATGAACCTCAAACAGATCGAAGCGTTCGAAGCGGTGGCAAGCCTTGGGACCACCACAGCCGCGGCTCAGCGCCTGGAAATCTCGCAATCGGTTGTCAGCAGGCTGCTTGCGCAACTGGAAGAAGACCTCGGACTCAGACTTTTTGTGCGGGAACAAGGCAGGCTTACCCTGACGCGCGAAGGCGCCGCTTTAGTCGATGAAGTGAGGACTTTGCTCGACGGCTCGCATTGCTTGCGGCGTCATGCGCAGCAACTGCGGCTTGGCGGAATGCAGCGAAAACTGGTTCGCGCGATGGTGCCGAACACGTTCGCCCAGCACGCCATGCCGCAAATCATGGAAATGTTCTGCAAGGCGCACGAGGATGCCGTGCTCGAGGTTTTGTCAGGCACTTATGGACAAGGCGAGCGCGCTCTCTTAAGCCGGGAAGTCGATCTGGCTTTCGTACAAATGCCAGAACGCCTGCCCGGTTTGCGAGTTCATCGCGTGTTTCCTTCGCAGTCCGCCTGCGTCGTGCCCATCAATCATCCGCTAGCCGGGATCGACAAAATCAGCGCGCTGGATCTCGAACTCGTGCCGCTGATCTTGCTCGGGCGGCAAAGCCAGCACAGGCGTGAAGTCGATATGGCTTTCCGCCGCGCCCGCATCACGCCGCGCGTACTGGCAGAAGTCCATTCGGTTGGCGTGGCCTGCGCCATGGTTGCACGAGGCATGGGCGTGACGATCGTCACCCAGGTACTCGCGGCGTGCTGTCCGTCGGAAGGATTTGCTATCAAGCCATTCGAACCCGCGCTGCCGTTTGAGATAGGTCTGGCGACGCTGCAGGAGACCCCGAAGAGCTCGATGACTGTCGCGTTGCTGGATTGCATTGGCGACACGTTGGCGGACCTTAACGCCTGACCCGCGGCTGTAGAGTTCCATGCCGATTCAGCATTCCGGCGGCAGCTTCGCCGGCGCTAAACGATCAGGGGCGTTCGTCATTCACCTCTCCGTGGAGAGGTCAATCGAGGGGGACCGTGAGCCGGTCGATCACGGCCCGCGTCTGAGGGCGCACGCCACGCCACCAAGCGAAGGCTTCTGCCGCCTGCTCGACCAGCATGCCCACGCCGTCCGCGACACTCCGTACGCCCGCGTTGCGGGCCAGCCGCAGGAAGGGCGTCAACCTCTTGCCGTAGGCAAGTTCGTATGCCGCGCCCTCCGGGCTGAAGACGCCCGGGGGCACGGGCGGCAGGTCGCCAGTAAGACTGGCCGACGTGGCGTTGACCACCAGGTCGAAATGCCCCATCGCTTCGAGATCGCCGTAGCCGCGGGCGAGCAACGAACCGCGCGCTCCGACTTGGGCCACCAGCGCCTGGCCCTTGATGACGTCCCTGTTAGCGATAACCAGCTCGGCGGGCTGCGCCGTGAGGAAGGGCAGCAAGGCCCCGCGCACAGCTCCGCCCGCACCGAGTATCAGCACGCGCTTTCCGGCCATCGGCAGACCCAGGTTGACCTCGATATCGCGCACCAGTCCGAGCCCATCGAAGTTCTCGGCCACGATTCGTCTGTCTTCAAACCTCAGGGCGTTCGCGGCGCCGGCGAGTTCAGCGCGCTCACTGCGTTCATCGGCTATCGCGAAGGCCTTCAGTTTGAAGGGCGCCGTCACATTCATCCCCTTGCCGCCCGCAGCGCCGAAAGCCCGCACTGTCCCGGCAAAGGCATCCTGCGGCTCCACGGGGCCCTCGATGGCCGTATAGGACATGTCCTGCTGGGTCTCCTGCGCAAAGAGACCGTGGATCAACGGAGATTTCGTGTGTCCGATCGGGTTGCCGATCACCGCGTACTGGTCAGTCATCATGGCCTCACTTTGAAAAAAGAACGCCATCGGTTTGCATGGCGTCAATTTCGGCCGGGTCGAAGCCCAGCGACTGCGCCACTTCGGCGTTGTGCTGACCGAGGTCCGGCGCGACCTCGCGGATCGTCGTATCGCAGTCCGAGAAGCGAAACGGCAGGTTCGGCAAGCGCAGCGTCCCATAGCGCGGATGGTGCTGCTCAATCACCATGCCCCGCGCGACAATCTGCGGATCGGCGAGCACTTCGTCGATGCGCTGCACCTTGGCGCAAGGCACATCGATGCCGTCCAGCAGTTCCAGCACCTGCGCCACCGGGCGGGCGGCAACCCACGGCTTGACCACTGACAGGATCTCCAGGCGGTTCGCATTGCGTCCCGCCAAATCGTGGAAGCGTGTGTCGGTGCCGAAACCAGCGGGTCCTCCGTGCGCCTCGACCAGGGCGGCGAAGCGCTTCCACGCGTCGTCCACCTGTGCCGCGATCACGAGGTCGGCATCGGCAGCGCGGAACACGCCATAGAGCGTCGACGTCGGCATGTCGTGACCGGTCTGCTCGGGCAGCACGCCTTGCATCGTGTAGCACTGAACCGCATATTCATGCATCGATACCAGTGTGTCGTACAGCGCCATGTCGATGTGCTGACCCCGGCCACTTTTCACCCGGCCCAGCAGCGCGGCGTTGATGGCCGCCACCGCATGGATGCCGGTGTACATGTCGCCCAGCGAGATGCGCAGCAGTGGCGGTGGTTCACCCGGTGTTCCGACCATCTGCATGATGCCGCTTTTGGCTTCAGCAATCAGCCCGAAACCGGCGCGGTGTGCATCAGGCCCGGTATGGCCGTATGCCGAGATCGAGCAATAGACCAGTTTCGGATTTCGCGCCGACAGCTCGGCATAGCCCAGTCCCAGCTTGTCCAGCGCGCCCGGCCGGTAGTTCTCGATGAACACGTCCGCCGAGTCGCACAGGCGTTGCATGAAGTCCTTGCCGCGCGGATCCTTCATGTTGACGCTGACCCCACGCTTGCCCATATTGAGCTGCAGGAAGTAGCCGCTTTGCTGGTCATCGAGCACGCAGGCGTGCTGGCGCCCAGCGTCGCCACTGCCGGGGCGCTCGACCTTGATGACTTCGGCGCCGAGCGCCGCCAGGCAGCGCCCTACGTATGGACCCGCCAAAAAGTGGCTGTAGTCGACGACGCGAATACCTTCGAGAGGACGGGCCTGCATCAGAATGCTCCCGGTCGGCGCGGCACCATCAGGCGATGCTCGCCATGCTGGACGACCTGGCCGTTCTGATTGATCAGCCCGGACGGTAGTACGACGATCCCCCAGTCGGGACGGCTCTTGCTTGCCCGCATGGCACCCACGCGGAATTTCACTTGCAGCACGTCATTGACCTTGATGGGCAAAAGGAAGTCCCAGGTCCAGCCCAGCGACATGCCCGGCAGGAAGCGGTAGTCGCTCTGTGTCTTGAGACCATCGGCTATCGATAGCCCGAATAGGCCATGCGCCACGATTGAGCCGAAGTGGCTCGCGTTCGCATACGCCTCGTCCACATGGACCGGCGTGTGGTCGCCCGTGAGGTCGGCGTAGGCCAGAATGCGCTCTTTGGTCACGGTGTAGCTTGGGCTCACGCACTCGTCGCCTTCGCGGGCGTCGTCCCAGTATTTGTCGATGATCGTCATGTTCACACCTCCGCACGAGGGTTGATCGCCAGCGCCTGCGCAACGCATGCAGCGGGCTTGGCCTGAATCAGTTCGACGGCGAGGCCGTCCGGCAGGCGCAGCCAGTTGCGCCCCTGCGGCATTTCGCTGACGCCGTACCGTTGCGCCGCGGTTAACGCCGCGTCCAGGTCTTCGCACATCACGCCCAGATGGGCGAGCCGGCCTTCGCTACCTTCATGGCGCGGGTTACGGATGAATTGCAGGCCGCCGAGCGTCCAGTACTGACGGGGTTCCTCGCGGGTGCCGTCCACCTCGCGCATGGTCATACCAAGGACGTCCTCGAAAAAGCGGATGTGCCACTGGATGTCCTTCACCCAGATGGCGACATGCTCCAGATATGCCCTGGTGGCGTTCATGCGGTTGTCTCCTTGTGTTGTCGGTCGGTCATGGCACGCTCAATGCCCTTGATGCAGGCGACCAGCGTCGTGTTGACCGGGGTCGGCACGCCGTGCCGTTGTCCCCAGCGCACGACTGCGCCGTTGATGAAGTCGATCTCGGTGACAGAGCCTTTCTCCAGGCTCTGCAGCATTGATGTCTTGAAGGCCGGAGAGAGTCCTTCGCCGGCGAGTGTCCAGGCCTGTTCGGGATGGGTCGTGGCGAGCTTCACGCCAGCGGCCCGGGCGACGGCCATCGCCTCGGCAACCGCCGCCAGTGCGGTCGTCTTCAACAGCGGCTCGTCGTAGAGCTGCCCGTAGGTCAGGCCAGTGACGCTCGTCAGCGCACCTGTGGCGACATTGACCAGCAGCTTGTCCCACATCGTGCCGACGATGTTGTCGCTGACCGTGGTGGCCAGCCCGGCAGTATTGAAGGTTTCGGCAATCGCCATCACACGGGGCGTAAGCCGGCCGTCGAGTTCGCCGATGTAGGTGGTTTTACCGGCAACCCCGGACTCGATGTGCCCAGGGTTGCGCATCACCCCACCGACGTAGGTCTTGCCTGCCAGCACGCGCTCGTGGCCTACGATTTCGGCGAGGACATCCTCGTGCCCGAGGCCGTTCTGCAACGACAGAACCAGCGTTTCGGGCCCGAGCAGTTCCAGTGCGCCGCGTATCGCCGCATCGGTATGGAAAGACTTGACCAGCACTACGACCAGATCCATGGCGCCGGCCTCGGCGGCGTCTGTAGTGGCCCGGACCATGACGCGGCGGGATCCATTGGCATCGTCCACCCGCAGGCCGTCACGACGCATGGCCTCGACGTGCGTTGCCGAGCGGTTCAGCAGCCAAACCTCTTGACCGGCTTCAGTGAGTGTTGCGCCGACGGCGCAGCCCAGTGCGCCGGCACCCAAAATCGCAATCTTCAATGGTTTCTCCTCGATATGGAGTTGAAGATACGAGTTGGTGTTCATATCGACAATGCAATGAATACAATGACCTCATTGCACTGGACAATAAACCAATGAACTCAACGGACCTCCCTGATCTGAAGCTGCTGCAGCTCTTCGACCTTCTCTACGATATCCGCAGCGTCACCCGCGTCGCGGAGCAGCTCGGGCAGAGTCAGCCGACGATCAGCATCTGGCTAGGGCGTTTGCGGGAACACCTGCAGGATCAGTTGTTTGTCCGTACGCTTGGCGGCATGGCGCCAACGCCGCAAGCCGACGCGTTGATCGGGCCGTGCCGGGAGATTCTCGAATCGCTGCGGCGCTTCGCTGCATGGGAGATCGCGTTCGACCCCGCCACCGCGCAGCGGCGTTTCCGCATCTGTATGACAGATGCGAGCCACATTACGCTTCTTCCTCGAATGCTGGCGCACGTGCGTGCGCAGGCGCCGGGGATCCGCCTGGAGGCGGCGAGGATCGACGGCAATACCGAACGGGCACTGGAATCCGGCGAGGCTGACCTTGCAATCGGCCATGTGCCCTGGCTGGGCGGCGGGATTTACCAGCAGCAGTTGTATACGCAGGACTGGGTGTGCCTGACCAACCGGCATCACCCACGAGTGCGTGCCCGGCTCGGAGTGAAGCAATACCGCGCGGAGGCGCATGTCGCCATTGCTGCGGGGACGGGAGCACAACTGCTCGAACAGGCGCTGGTGCGCGAGCACATCGAGCGAGATGTGGTTCTGGAGTTGCCGGGCTTCCTTGGACTGGGGGCGATCATCCAGACCACCGACCTGATCGCCACGCTGCCTCGACATATTGGCGAGACACTGGCAAAGGTCAATGACCTCGCAATCCATCCCTGCCCGATTCCTGTAGAGGGCTTTGCCGTTCGACAGCACTGGCATGCCAGATATCACCACGAAGCCGGGAATCGTTGGTTGCGCGGTCTGGTGGCTCAGTTGTTTAGCAGCGCACGCTGACCGATCGCATACCAGGACGGAGTTCGAGTTGAAAGAGTACCGATGAATTACGTCACCCCCGGGTGCCTTTCAACCGCGCCGTCGGCATGATTTGCGAAAACCTTCATAGTGCAAACCAAGCCTGACATACCTGGTTTAAGAACCGCCGCCGAAGGAGCGAATCTCACATGCCGTCCGAAGTCTTGCGCTCGGGCAAAGAACGTTGCCGAGAGTTTTTTGCGGAGCGTCAAATACGATAGAAAGGCATCCGAAATATAGACGCCACAAATCCTTCACGGAGCGCCACGCAAGCGAGTTGTACGATAGCAGGTCAGCGGCCACGGGAAAAGATCATGCCTGATCTCATGTTTCCTCAGACAAGTGCGGTCAGTGAGCGCACCCGTAACGCGAGTTTGGCGATTTTCCTTCTGATCATCGCGATTGGCGTCGCCTTCGTCGCCGTCCATCTGGTAATAGACCTCGAGCCGGTACAACAAAGCTCGGTATTTCCCTACGTCCTGCTCGGTTTCGCGATGCTGATCGCGCTCGGCTTCGAGTTCGTCAATGGTTTTCACGACACCGCGAATGCCGTGGCCACCGTTATCTACACGCACTCGCTGACGCCGAATCTCGCCGTGCTCTGGTCGGGCGCATGGAACTTTGCGGGGGTATTGGTCTCTAGCGGCGCGGTGGCATTCGGCATTCTCCAGTTGCTCCCGGTTGAACTGATTTTGCAAGTGGGTGGCCACGCAGGTTTCGCCATGGTATTCGCGCTGCTGATAGCGGCAATCACCTGGAACCTGGCAACCTGGTACTTCGGACTACCATCCTCCAGCTCGCATACGTTGATTGGTTCGATCATTGGCGTTGGTCTGATGAATCAACTGATGCGCGGCCCATCCGGTACCAGCGGCGTCGACTGGACACAGGCGCTCGGCGTCGGCAAATCACTGCTGTTCTCGCCAATCGTCGGTTTCTTAGGCGCCGGCCTGCTCCTGTTGATCCTGAAAGCCGTGGTCCGTGTCCCCGCGCTCTACACTGAACCGGTCGGCAACAAGCCACCGCCGCTCTGGATTCGCAGCCTGCTGATTCTGACCTGTACAGGCGTCTCTTTTGCACACGGATCGAACGACGGGCAGAAGGGGATGGGGCTGATCATGCTGATTCTGATAGGCACGGTGCCGACAGCATATGCCCTGAACAAGGCGGTAACACCAGCTCAGACAGAGGCGTTCGTGACTGTCGCGCATCAGGCGTCGGCCGTGTTCGGCAGGTACGCTTCCGGCTCGCCCGATTCCGTAAGTCCTCGCGCAGATGTTGAAGCGTACGTGCGAACCCGCCAGATGACGCCGGCAACGCTGCCAGCGGTAAAGCAACTCACCGATACTGTCGCACAGCAAGTCACGGCAGCGGGGTCGATCAGCACCGTGCCGCCAAGTCTGGTCGACAATGTCCGCAATAGCATGTATCTGGTATCTGAGGCGATTCGCCTGATGGAGAAGTCGAAGCAGCCTGCCTTCACGGCCGATGACAGGGCTGTTATCGACAGCTACATGCAGCAACTCAATCACGCGACCAAGTTCATCCCGACATGGGTCAAGGTCGCAGTTGCCATTGCGCTGGGACTGGGCACGATGGTCGGCTGGAAGCGGATTGTCGTGACGGTCGGAGAGAAAATTGGCAAGCAGCACCTGACCTACGGCCAAGGTGCATCTGCAGAGGTGGTCGCGATGCTGACCATCGGGGCGGCGGATCTATACGGACTCCCGGTATCGACTACGCACATACTGACCTCAGGCGTCGCCGGTACGATGGCGGCGAATGGCTCAGGCCTGCAATGGAACACCCTGCGAAGCCTGGTGCTGGCCTGGGTGCTCACGCTTCCGGCATCCATTGCGTTGGCTGCCGCGCTCTATTGGCTTTTTCGCGTGATGTCCTGAGCGTTGCGTGCCAGTCGACACGTCTCGAACAGATAGGCACGTCACGCCTTTAGGCTCGGCAACACAAAGTGGCGCAGCACTTCGTCCGGCACTTGCCAGTCCTTCGGGTCGTTGTAATTTCCGGCTGTGACAACCACCACAAGCGCGCGTGCCGGAACGATAGCCAGCAGCTGTCCGCCATTACCCAAACCCATCACATAGCGCTCGCCCCGGATTCCGGTCTTGCTCGGATAGGCGATTTCGCCGACGCGCCACAGGTAGCCGTATGACTGTCCGTCACGCACTGTCGCGGCAGGCCTGAAGCTCGCTTCGAGCCAGGCCGCGGGGACGATGGTACGACCTTCCCATTGGCCGCGCGCGAGCACCATCTGGCCGATACGCGCGAGCTCACGCGGTGTCAGACGCAAGCCAGATGCAGCAATCGCCTCTCCATCCGTGCCTTTCGCCCACGCGAATTTGTCGATGCCAAGCGGTTCGAAAAGAGCCGATCGCGCGTAGTCCGCGAGCGGTTGCCCCGTGCCCTTCTCGATGAGACGGCCAATCAGCGCAACGGCACCACCGTTGTAGATCCATACCTCGCCCGGTGCTGCGACGATCGGCCGCTCGAGCACGTAGCGGTAGCGATCCGGCGCAGCGTCCATTGCCGTTTCGCTGTTGGCCGGATCTCTATACGAAAGACGCTCGTTCCACTGCATGCCGAGCGTCATGGTCAGCACATTGGCGATCGTGAGACCTGCCCGTTGCGGATCGCGGGCGAGGTCCGGGTATTCCGGGAACTGTGCCATGAGCAACTGATCGGTCGGCGGGACGCGCTTGTCCGCGAGCGCGATGCCGTAGAGCAACGACACAAGGCTCTTGGTGACAGAGCGCAGATCGTGCTGCGTGTCGGGACCGAAGACGACCTCTCCGGCCGGTTGGCCCCGGGTTTCATCGAGACCTACAAAATAGCGTTCGAAGGCGATGTTCCCTTCTTGCAGAACGACGACGCTGTGCAGGTTGCGCAGAGACGTGGTGGTGCGAAAGGCCTCGAAGCGGGCATCGAGATCGGGTGCGAAGCCGGAACCCACAGTGGGCCTCGTTGCCCACGAGGCGGCTTCGGCAAAGGGCAGCATCTGGGTCGCTATCATTGCGGCTCCAGTGAGTTTGAAGAAATCGCGTCGGCTAACAATCTTGGTCATCTGCGTCTCCTTGAAGGGCACGGCGTGCGATGTCGTCAGGGCACGTTCTCAATGCGGCCGCTGCCCGATACGACCGAATGCACCTGCGTCGGATGACCGTGCAGCTTCACGACACTGCTTCCAGCGAGGACGATGTTGGCGGTGTCTTGCGCCGCGACCTGCACTTCGCCGCTGCCGTGGACCACGATCTCCGCAGATCTGGCTGAGAGGCCTTGCAGTTCCGCCTTGCCGGAGCCAGCGACATTGAGCGCGACAACCTGCACCGCCCCACTCGCGACGACATGGCCGCTCCCCATGATGCGCAGTTGCAGCTTCTGCTGGTCGATACCCGAAAGAACGAGGTCGCCGTCGCCTCTGATTCCCCAGGCTGCGATCGACGGGGCCGTCAGCCGAACCGAGACATGCGTGACTGGGGCGCAGTCGATCTCGCTATCGAAGCCGAGCCGGCCATCGGCAATGCGCACATGGCTCACAAGAGAGGGATCGCCAGTCACGGTCGCTTCGGCCTTGGGGCCGGGCTGGTAGCTGACGGAGGCAGGCAGATCGATATCGATGCTGTTGTTCGCCTCGAATGGGAACGTAACGGAGGCAGGGGAGGTCACGGTTGGGTTCGCGGCATCGACACCGCTTGCGATCCGCGCGCTTGCAGGCGCACGGTCGAACCAGGTCGGCCCACAACGCCATCCCCCATCCCGCCACCAGGATCCACCGCCAACTCGATGCGATCCGGCGAGCGAATTGCCGAGCGCAAGGAGAGAGGCGACGGTCAACCCTGCGACTACAAACAATGCCAGTCTTTTGGTCAGGTTCCACTTCTGCGTCGGAATGTCCTCGCCCAGGTCCCGCGTCCCGTCCTGATCGGGCTCGAGCACGTGATAATGCAGCCGCACATAGCGTCCGAGCATCCGCACGCCCGCGCCGAGCCCCAGCAGCAGCAGCGTGCCACCGGCGACAAGGCAGGCGATCAGCCCGATGCCGACCACGAGGCGGATCACCGCGCCAAGGATCGAGCCACCGTGCCCAAAGAAGACGACGGTGAAGATCATGTGGGCTCCGACAGCACCGAGAGCCGCGAGGCCGACGCCGATGCCGAGCGCGACGGCTGCCACGATGAGCAGCAGCGGCATCAGGAAGAAGATGTCGACCGCCGCGAGGCCCGCCAGCGCAAGCATGGCCGTGACGAGATTGGCAAAGCTGCGATGGGCCTCAAATCGCCGCAGGCCGGTTTCGGCACGTAGCTCCCGGGCGAGCCGCGCCGGATCTCCGAGGGCGTCGGCGACCTCCGCCTCGCTGCGACCCGACGCGCGCGCTTCGGCAAAATGCGCTGCGTAGTCCGCGATGATCTCCTCGACCTCCCGCTTTGACAGGCCGGCGAGCCCGGCTCGCAGAGTGCGCAAGAATGCTTCACTGTTCACGTCTGGTCTCCGAGAAGTTGATCGACCGCGGCCACGAAGGCCCGCCAGTCACGCCGATGCGCCTCAAGCGCGTCATGGCCCATCGGCGTGAGCCGATAATATTTGCGCGAAGGCCCGCTGCTCGATTCGACCAGGCGGGTGGCGACCAGCCCGTCGTTTTGCATGCGACGCATCAGCGGATAGATCGTGCCTTCGCCCATGCCGACTGCACTGGCGAGTGTGCTGGCGATCTCGTAGCCATAGCTCTCCCCGCGTGCCAATAGGGCGAGCACACACAGATCGAGCGCACCTTTTTTCAGTTGAACCTGGATCGATTCGGTCATGTACGAACTCGGTGGATAGCTAAAACATATAACACGCTACCTGTTTATGCAAGATAGTTGATTGATATTTAGCGCGGCGCCCGATCAAGCTATCGCCAATCCAAGGCTGGGGAAACGGTTGATTTCCTGTTACGAGCCCACCTTCATCAGAGCCGCTATTTGCAACCGCAGGAATTTCTGATCGCGAAGGTCGGGTTCAGCCGGATGGTCTCGGTTTTTTCGGTTGCGACATCGATTCTTCGCTTGAGCAGTGTCGCCGCCATCCGGCCAATCTCGTGGCAGGGCTGAACCATGGCGGTGAGGCGAGGCTCGAACGCATCGGCCCAATCGAAATCGTCGAAACCCGCTACCGCGAGATCGGCGGGCACCCGCATGCCGCAATCCTGCGCTGCAAGCATGATGCCGATCGTCGTCAGGTTGTTACCTCCGATCAGCGCGGTGACAGGTTCGGTCGCGGTAAGAAGGCGCGTGGCGGCGTCTCTGGCCGTCGCCAGGTCGGTGTGACCGATGGAAATGCGCGCCTCGTCGACGGGAAGCCCATGCTCGCGTAGTCCGTCGCGAAAGCCATCCGCTCGCTCCAGCGCAGTCGTGAAATTGGACTGGCCTGCCAGGAAGCCGATCCGCTTGTGTCCATGGCCAACCATGTGGGCCACCATCGCCGCAAGCGACTGCCGGTTCTCCACACCGACACCGTCGAGGGCGACATCGGGAAGACGATCAACCATCACCGAAGGAATGCGCTGCTCGCGCAGGTAGGTCAGCGCGCTGTTGTTGAGACCGCAAGAGGGCGCGATGATGATCCCGTCAACGCGTCTTTGGTGAAGGGCAGCAACCATTTCGAATTCACACTCCGGATCGTCCCGGGTATTCGCAAGAAGCACCATCATTCCCAGCTTCGAACACTCTTCCTCGATGGCGTTGATCACATCGGAAAAGTACCGGTTTCTCGTCGACGATATGGCAAGCCCAATCGTGTTTGTGGTCGAACGTGCCAAGGCTCGCGCCACGGTGTTGGGCGCGTAACCGAGTGCGCGTACCGCCTCGCGAACCGCGCTGGTTGTTTCAGCGCTGACGAACCGCGTGCCATTGAGAACGTGGGAAACGGTTGACGTCGCGACCCCTGCAAGCCGTGCGACATCAGCAATGGTTGCCATCTCGTCCTCTCTCGATCTGTGGATACGGAATCGCCGCGATATGACGATTCGACGATTCGCGGCCCGATATTAAGCGTTCTCTGAATGACGCGCCACGAGCTTACCTTTGTAGCGATATTCCAGAATATGAGGGTAAACAACGAAAGGCAAGCGCTTGCGCAAGCGCTTGCCTTTGAATAAGCTTTGATCCGAACTAGAACAAGAGAAGAGAAAAATAGATCAAGACAGGAGAAGAGATGGTCGTGTTCATTCGGCAAACCGGGTTTGGCGCGTTATGACCACGCGCCTCCTCGAATTGCGAGGAATCCAGAAACGTTTCGGCGGCGTGCATGCGCTGAAGGGCGTGGATTTTGATCTCGAGGCCGGCGAGGTGCACGTGCTGCTCGGAGAAAACGGCGCGGGGAAATCGACCTTGATGGGTGTGCTTTCGGGGGCGGTCGTGCCCGACGAAGGCGTCATCATGCTTGACGGCAACCCCATGCGTTTTGTTGCCCCCCGCGACGCCCATACCGCGGGGATCGCAATGATCCCGCAGGAACTCGACCTCGTTCCGGGTCTCGATATCGCGGCCAATCTGTTCCTCGGCAACGAGATCACCAACAAGGGTGTGCTGGCCGGCGCCGCCATGCGGAACCAAGCCCAGAATCTGCTGGCGCGTGCAGGCGTATCGCTTGATGCAAGTCTTCCAGTCGCCAGTCTGCGCATGGGCGAGCGTCAGCTCGTGGCCATTGCCAAAGCCTTGTCGGCCAAGGCACGCATCCTGATCATGGACGAGCCGACCGCGGCCTTGTCGGCCGTCGAGGCGGACCACCTCTTTACTGTGGTGAAAGAGCTTTCCGGGCGTGGCGTTGGAATTGTCTATATCTCTCACCGGCTCGAGGAAGTGACGCGCATCGCGGATCGCGTGACGGTGATGCGTGATGGCGCCGTGGTCGGAACCACGTCGCCTGACGCACCGCAAGCAACGCTCGTCCAGCTTCTTGTCGGGCGCCCGTTTTCCGATTTATTCCCGGCACGAGCCGAGAAGGTCGGAGCGCCTATCCTGCGGCTCGATCATGCCGCATTCGATCCGGACATCCCGCGCGCCGGCTGGCAGGCTCCCCGCGACGTCTCACTGACGGTGCATGAAGGCGAGATCGTGGGGCTTGCAGGGTTGATGGGAGTCGGCCGCACGGAATTGCTTTCGGCGCTGCATGGCTTCGGCGCGAACGGACGTTGGCGCGGCGTCGTCGAAATGCACGGCAGGCCGGCGGCACTCGGCACTATTCGCGCGGCGCGGCGTGAAGGAATCGCCTATGTAACGGACGACCGGCGCGGCACGGGGCTGATCCTCAATCACACGGTTGCACAGAACGCGGTCATGTCGACGCTCAAGCGTGTCACGCCCTTTGGTCTCGTTTCACGAGCACTTGAGAGACGCCAGGTGAAGCGCGCCCTCGAAGACTACGACGTGCGCCCGCGGCGTCCCGAAGCCAAGGTCGTCAACCTCTCGGGCGGCAACCAGCAGAAGGTCGTCTTCGCCAAGGAACTCATGAGCGATCCGGGCTTGCTGCTGCTCGACGAGCCGACGCGCGGAGTCGATGTCGGCGCCAAGGCAGAAATCTACCGGCGCTTGCGCGGCCTCGCAGACAAGGGCCTTGGCGTGTTGGTGGCGTCCTCCGAACTGCCGGAACTTATCGGATTGTGCGACCGGATTATTGTCATGCGCGCTGGCCGCACGATCCACGAATTTGGCCCGGGACCCGACGAAGACGCGGTCCGGCGGATCAGCGAAGGTGAGGACCTGGCAGCATGAGCACAACCCCAACATCCACAGCCACGGCCGCGGTTCGTCCACGCCGCGGCTTGCTGACATATCTGGTGCGCTTTCAGAGCCTGCTGGGGCTCGTTCTGGTGGTGAGCGCGGGTATCATGTTTTCCCCGCGCCGGCATGGACATATCCTGTTCCTCGCGCCGGACAACATCGCCAATATCATCCGGTCGATTTCCGAAACCGGCATTCTTTCGCTCGGGATGACCTTTGTGATCATTGCGGCCGGCATCGATCTTTCGGTCGGGGCCGTGCTCGGCCTCTGCTCCGTGCTGACTGCAACACTGCTGGTCAATGAGGGTTGGGGTCTCTGGAGCACCTTGTCGCTGGTGGTCGCGACGGGCGTGATATTCGGCGCCATCCAGGGTGTGATCTCTACCAAGTTCCGGATTCAGGCCTTCATCGTCACACTCGCAGGACTTCAGGTGGCGCGCGGCCTGTCATTGATCGCCTCCAACAATGCCTTCATCAACATCAACTACGGCACAGGGCCTGGAAATGCACCGCCGGCTTTCGGGGTTCTCGGCGAACGGATCGGCGGCGTCTTCCCGGTCGCGACCCTGGTGTTCCTCGTTCTCGCGGTGGTGGCAGCCTTTCTGCTCAATAACACGCGTTATGGACGCTACGTTGTCGCCGTCGGCGGAAACGAGAAGGCGGCGCGCCTATCAGGCATTCCGGTTAGCACGATCAAAATTTCGGTCTACGCACTAACGGGCTTCGTAGCCGCGATCGCCGGTATCGTTCACGCCGGGCAGTTCTCGTTCGGCAGCCCCAATGACGGCGCGGGATATGAACTCACCGCCATAGCGGCTGTCGTGATCGGCGGCACCGACCTGTTCGGAGGAGCCGGCTCCATGATCGGCACGATCGCAGGCGCTGTGATGCTGGGGGCGCTCGCCAATATCCTGCAGCTCAACGACGTCAGCGCCGCCATGCAACTGCTTGCGACGGGCGCGATCATCGTGATCGCCGCAGCGCTGCAAACCTATGTAGTCGGGCGTGGCGTCTCTGCGCGGTGAATCGTTGGGTGTGGCTCCCGGCGGCGGTGGGAATTGGAGTCGGAGTTGGTCAGGCGCATGTCAAATCTACTAGGGGACGAACACATGAAAGTAGTTCTACAAACCACTTTGCTAGTTGCCAGCGCCGCTCTCGCGTCTGGTGCGTGGGCTGCCGGCAAGCCGCTTGCCAAGGAATGCGGGCCCAACAACGATTACGTCATCGGCTTCAGCCAGGCGAACTTCAAGGAGCCGTACCGCGAGCACGTCAACCACGAGCTCGAACGCCTCGTGAAGAATTATCCGAAATTCAAGCTGGTCATCGCCGACGGACAGGCGACCGTGAACACGCAGGTGTCGCAGGTCGAGAATTTCATGACGCAACGCGTCGACCTGCTGATGATTTCACCCTTCGAGGCCGCGCCGCTCACACCCTCCGTATCGGCTGCTTACAAGGCGGGCGTTCCGGTGATCGAACTTGATCGCAAGACGAGTGGAGACAATTACACGGCCTTCGTGGGTGGCGATAACCGGGCGATCGCCAGGGAAGCGGGCGAGTGGGCCGCCAAGACGCTGCTGCCCAACGGAGGCGAGGCGGCCATTCTCGAGGGTTTGCCGAGTTCGTCGCCTGCCATCGAACGTCTTGAAGGATTCAAGGAAGGTATCGCCAGCAATCCCAAAATCAAGCTCGTGGCTGTGCAGCCAGTCGACTGGATGGAAGACCAGGCGGTGACCGTATTTTCCACCATGCTGCAAGCCCACCCGGACATCAAGCTTGTCTATACCAGCAATGATCTTGCTGCGGCAGGCGCGTACATCGCGGCCAAGCAGGCCGGGAAAGCTGACCAGGTGAAGATCATCGGCACGGATGGCCTGCCGGGACCGTCCGGCGGCATACGAGCGGTCGCGGACGGCCAATGGGCCGCAACGTTTACTTACCCGACCGGCGCCGCCCAGGCACTTGAACTCGCCAAGAAAATCCTGATCGACTGCGCAACCGAAGTTCCCCGCAATATCCTGGTGCCCACGCAACGCATCGACCAGGCCAATGCGAAGTCGCTGTACGGCAAGGAGAAGTTCTAGGACTTCCATACCCGCATGGAGCGTGAAGCAAGGAGAGTCCTGCGACTGGACCTCCTGGCGACATTGGCACACGAGGCATACGAGGCGCATACGAGATGCACAAGCCCACTGAGGCAACAACAAGCGTGAAGCGCCGGGCTGGGCTCGGCGCACGTCTCCTGCGATCACGGGAGACAGGCATCATCGGCGCGCTCCTGATCATGATCCTAGCACTGTCGATCTTCGCGCCCAACTTCGCGAGCATCGATAACCTCCTCAACGACACGCGCAACCTCGCGTTCGTCGGGATTGTCGTCCTGGGCCAGGCTGCGGTCATGATCACCGGGGGGATCGACCTGTCGGTCGGCAGTGTCTGGGGCCTGGCTGCCGTCGCCTCGGCCGCCATGATGCACGCAGGCCTGGGCGTCGTTCCGGCGTGCGTGCTCACGCTCCTGATCGCGGCGTCCGTGGGCCTGTTCAACGGCTTTTGCGTGACCAAGCTGCGCATGCTGCCCTTCGTGCCGACGCTCGCGACCATGAGCATCGCGCGTGCGCTCGCTCTGATCATCACCCGCGGCAAGGCCATTGACGGTTTCCGGCCGGACGGCGATGCGTTCTTCGCGCTTGGCGGCGGCGATGTCCTGGGCCTGCCTACTCCGTTCGTGATCTTCGTGGTCCTGTCGATTATTGCCGGCGTTGTGCTCAAACGCAGCGTCTATGGCCGCCAGCTGTACGCGGTCGGCGGCAACGAGCGGGCCGCCATGCTGACCGGCCTCGATGTCGACCGGCTGAAGATCAGCGTCTATGTGATGTCGTCGGTGCTGGCCGGTCTCGCCGGCATCATTGAGGTTAGCTACCTGTCCTCCGCGATTTCCAACCAGGGCTTGGGCAAGGAGCTCAGCGTCATCGCGGCAGCGGTCATTGGCGGCACCGCCCTCAGCGGCGGCGAGGGCACCGTGATCGGCGTCTTCGTCGGCACCGTGATCCTCGAAGTGCTTCGTAACGGACTCATCCTGCTTGGAACCGACGCCTACTGGCAAGGAGTCTTCGTCGGTTCTGTCATCGTCTTTGCCGTCTTTATCGACCAGCTCAGAAAGGGCGTCTGGCGACGCCGGTGAGTGATTTACCCATAACAACCCTTTGGAGGAAACAATGACACGCATATTGCTCGGCGCCGTAGCCGCCGCTGTTTTAGGGCTTGGGATCGCAGGACAAACCCAGGCCGCCGATAAAAAGGTCTTCGCCGTGGTGCCGAAAGCGCTCGGCGTACCGTTCTACGCCGATGCCGAAAAAGGCTGCAAGGAAGAGGCGGCCAAGATCGGTGCGGAATGCCTCTTCACTGGACCTGCCCAGCTCGACGACGCTGAACAGGCTCGCATTGTGCGCGACCTGATCACGAGGAAGGTCGCGGGGATCGCTATTGCACCGAACAATCCTGATTCGATCAGCGGTGTGATCAGCGCGGCGATGGCCAAGAACATTCCGGTCGTTACCTTCGACTCAGACGCACCGAAATCGAAACGTGTTGCCTTTATCGGCACCAATAATGAAGGGGGCGGCATGTCGGCAGGCGAGGCGTTCGCCAAGGCGCTGCCGAATGGCGGGAACTACGCCGTGATCACCGGCGGGTTGTCGGCGGCGAACCTCAACGACCGCATCAAGGGCTTCAAGTCGAAGCTCGGCGGTAACTTCAAGGAAGTATCCGGTTCTCCTTTCCCTTGCAATGACGATTCCAGTACGGCTGTGCAGTTGATCCAGGACATTCTTGCCAAGAATCCGAATATCGACGGCATTTTCTTCGCCGGAGGCTGGCCGATGTTCGCACCGGAAGCTTATACGCGAGCGCTGAAAAACAAGGTGGCGGATCTCAAGGCAGGTAAGTTCGTAGTTGTGTCGTTCGATACCTTGCCGACACAGATCAAGCTCTTGAAGGAAGGTTATGCGACCACGCTTGTCGGTCAGCGGCCGACAAGAATGGGCTCGGACTCGGTCGAGCAACTGGAGAAACTGACCAAGGGCGAAAAGGTGCCGCCGGTCACAGACACAGGCGTGGACATTGTGGATTCATCGAACGTCGACAAGTTTACGGCTGGGAAGTAATGAACTGCGCGGGATGGCCTCAGCGCGCTGGCCGTCCCGCCTCTTTTAGCGCTAATGAGTGCCGCCATGACCGTGCTGTTGAGCGTCGAACATATTTCAAAGAGCTATCCGGGCGTAAAGGCATTGCAGGACGTGTCCTTTGCGGTAGAGGCTGGGACCGTGCATGCGGTCATGGGTGAGAACGGCGCCGGCAAGTCGACCCTGATGCAGGTGATTGCAGGCGCCCATCCGCCGACGTCGGGACGACTGGTGTTCGACGGCCTGGAACTAAAGCTCTCCGGCACGAAGGACGCTGCCCGCCAAGGTATTTCGATCGTTTTCCAGGAGCTGATGCTTGCGCCGAACATGACCGTTGCCGAGAATATTTTCCTTGGCGCGGAGCCACGCATGGCGCGAGTGCTGGTCGACCGCGGGGCTTTGATTGCGAAGGCCAGGGCGGCCATGGAGCGCTTGGGCATCGCGCTGGATCCCGACACGCGGCTCGGAGACCTGACAATCGCGCAGCAGCAGCTTATCGAGATCTGCAAAGCGCTGATACACGAACCGCGCCTGCTCATTCTGGACGAACCCACATCCAGTCTGTCGGAGGCCGACTCCTTGACGCTGTTCAAGGTGGTCCATGACCTGAGGGCTCGAGGCGTAACGATCCTCTACATCTCGCATCGCATGCGCGAGGTGTTCGACAACTGCGATGCCGTTACCGTATTGCGCGACGGCAAGCATGTCCGTACCACCCGGCTCGCCGACACGTCGCCTGAAGAGGTGGTGCGCCTGATGGTGGGCCGTGATCTTGCCGAAGTGCGGCGTATCCGGCCCGAGAACACGGAGCAACCGATTGTTCTATCGGTGCAGGGCCTAAGCGACGGCAAACGCTACCAGGACGTCTCCTTCTCGTTGCGACGCGGCGAGATCGTTGGTCTGGCGGGGCTGGTCGGCGCCGGCCGCTCCGAGGTCGCGATGGGCATCTTCGGTGCGCCGCCGCCAACGGCTGGAACCATTGAGATGGAGGGCAAGCCCGTCAACGTCGCGAAGCCGCGCGACGCCATGAAGCTGGGGATCGGACTGGTCCCCGAAGACCGCAAAGACCAGGGTCTTGTACTCGGGATGGCGGTTGGCAGCAACCTGTCCCTCGCGGCGCTGGGTCTCGGCCGGATTTCGAACGCGGGCTTCATCAGGCCGGGCGAGGAATCCCGAATGATCGAAGGCTATGTAGAGCGGTTCCAGATCAAGACGCCGACGGTCGAGCAACTGGTCGGCCTGCTGAGTGGCGGCAATCAGCAGAAGGTGGTTCTTGCGAAATGGCTTGCTTCGAAGCCGCGCGTGCTTATCGTCGATGAACCGACGCGTGGCGTGGATGTCGGAACGAAAGCCGAGATCTATGCGCTCATGCGCGAGCTTGCCCGCGATGGCCTTGCCATTCTGGTGATATCGAGTGACTTGCCGGAGGTGCTGACGATCTCGGACCGCATTCTCGTCATGCGTGCGGGCCGTCTAGCGGGGGAAATCAGTTTCGATGACGCCTCGGAGGAACGTATCATGTCGCTTGCCGCTCTTGAGCATGCCGACCCGGCTCAGCTTGACTAGGCGGTCAAAACCGCTTCTTCGACCCGGCCGCGCCCCGCAGCCTTTGCCAGATAGAGTGCGTGATCGGCAGCCTTTGTCAGATCCGTCATCTCAACGCCGGTTTCGATGATCCGGCTGGCGACGCCGACACTGATTGTGACGCTGGGCATGGGTGGCGAACCGGCATTGGGAATCGCAAGTGCGGCCACCGCATCGCACATTCGTTGGCCGACGTGAACTGCCGACTCCGCGTCGGTTTCCGGCAGCAGAGCCACGAACTCTTCGCCACCGTAGCGTGCAACCAGATCGCTTCCGCGCCGCACCGTCCGCGCGAGGCATTCGGCAACGAGCACGAGGCACCGGTCGCCTTCGACGTGGCCGTAGCGGTCGTTGAAACGTTTGAAGAAGTCAATGTCGATCATCAGCAATGACAGCGTCGATCGGTCTTTGACGCCGCGTTGCCAGTGCGCTGTCAGCGCGGCGTCAAAGGCGCGACGATTGGCGACACCCGTCAGCGGATCTGTCGTGGCGAGCCGTTTCAGCTCGTCAAGTGCTGCAGCAAGTCGCGAATGAAGAAAAGTATTTTCGACCAGCAGCAACAGAAGGACGAAGCTGGCTGCGCACATGCCGTAGAAACGTCCGATATAGAACCCGAGATCGTAGCGCCCTCCGTTGAACACGGCACTCAGTGCAACGTCACAAATCCAGACGCACAACACGACCATGAGCCACAGATCGATCGTCGATCGCCATCGTTGCCGGTACAGCACTGCAAAGGCGAGGAGACAGAATCCCCAGGTTGATCCCGCCACCCATCGCATAGTCGGCGTGTAGTGGTTGTTCAGTATGATTTCAGGCAGCAGGCGTTCTCCCGCTGTGGCGAGGCCAACCATCCCCGCTGCGAGGCAAAGCACAGTGCCGACGACGAACACCAGCCCGCCTGATCCGACGGTGTTGCCCATCGTCCTGCTCTGTTTCTTGTCTTTGAGCAGCGCATAGGCGATGACGAAGAGCGGAAACCCGGCGTGCCAGAACATGTATATCCAGGCCGTGCTTTGCGGTCCCGCATTCAAGAGTCCTGTTGGCGAGAATAACCCCGGAAAACTCAACATGTGGAGAAGAGCGATCGCCGATGTGTACAGATAGCCGCTTGCCAAGGCGCCGAGTGCCCGCGAACGCGCGATCACGCACTGGCCGAACAGAAGGACAGAGGTGATCAGATCGTTAAGGATGAGCGCCGACTCATATACCGGGATAAATGCGGGCACTTGAGGCAGCGGCATTTTCGCGAACGGCGCGGCAACGACAAAGACGAGCATCGACAGGAGCGCAACGGCTGCGGGAAGCAGGCGCGTACCCCGGTTTACAGGATGCGAGCGCGGCGAATCGGCTTGCTCATCGATGAGTTCAGACATCAAGCTTTGTTCCGCCGCCATTGCTCACCAGGTTCGATCGTGTCATGAGTGGATCAACCGCACAGTCTGTGCCTTGCAGCGTCAGGCCTTCGCCCTGAACCGGGCAAGATGTCAACTATGAAAGGTCTAAATCACCGGTGCAAGCGTCGAGTTGTAGGGGCTTGATGAAAATGCTGTAAGGGAATCCTGAGTTCGGCTCTGGTGTAAGCATCGGAAATAATCGAAGAAGCTGATTTTGATAGGATGGCTTATCGAACTATCGCACTTGTTTTGGCTGGATGAAATTAACAGTAATGATTTTGTCAGGATTGTCTAGCTCGGTTTAGAGATCCATCGACCGCTTGAAACTACTTTAATGGCAAGTGTCAAGCGCGGTCCTATAAGCGTTGCTTTTAACGCTGCATAAGCTCACACCCCGTTCTTGTGCACAGTCGCACCAGCCTCAATGAAGACGTGCACCGCAGTCAAGCCAATGAGCCCTTCAGCCTGAATTCCGACAAAGGCTCGCTGCGCGCAAAGCGTTTATTGAAAGGAATTTTTGATTCCCGGCATGAACATGGCACAAACGTTGCCTTGGCTTACCCGTTGGTCGTAACCGGAAACAGCGAGAGATCAGTCAGCACTCGACTCCGGATACAACAGGATCGACAGGAATCGAATGAGCGTCTTGATCAGACGCTCAGGGCCGTGCGGTATCTCACCCTGGAAAGTGAAGCGTGTCGCCAGATTGCTGCTGGCGGGTCGCGCGCAAATGGTTTCACTTGGGGAAACTTTATTGCTTGTCAATAAAATTCCCGCTTGATTGAAGACGAGCTTGAAGTGCGCTGCAACCGGGTTCAGAAGCGTGCTGCATAGCTTGGTCACATGCGTTGCGGGTAGTTTTTAAACCACGATGGATGTTGTTGCAGGGAGTGGCGAGGAACCTGGGCGCATTCAACTTTGATTCACCAATCCATAAGGAGCCCAACATGAGCACGCAGCAAAGCACTCCGCAAAGCAGCACGCAAGCAGCGCCGGCATCATCCGGCGGCCTGCGTTCCGGTACTTTAGGTTTTGCCGAGGTGATCGGCCAATCCATCGCGAACGTTTCTCCGACCTTCACGCCGTCGATCAACGTGACCGCGATCGCGGCGCTGGCCGGCGCGGGGACCTGGTTGATTTATGGTCTTTCGACGCTCGGGCTGCTGCTGGTGAGCATGAGCATTATTGCGCTCTCGAGCCGGATCGCATCGGCTGGTTCGTTCTTTATCTATATCTCGCGCGCGCTCGGGCCGATGGCCGGCGGCATTGCCGGCTGGGGCTTGATCGCGGCCTACGTGGGCACAGCGATGGGGGTTGGCGCCGCAGGCGTGATGTTCGTGCAGAACGCTTTTTCGGCCTGGGGCATCAATATCCCGTCGTGGGCGGTCTACACGATCTTTGTCGGCTTGGCCTGGTTCTTCTCGGCACGTGACGTAAAACTCTCCTCGCGCCTGTCGCTGGCGATCGAAGCCGCTTCGGTGGTGATCGTGGGTGGTGTGCTGATCTATGTGCTCGCGCTGCATCCGGACCATATCGTCGACCATACGCAGCTGGGGCTGCAGGGCGTGAGCGGCAAGGGCATGGCGCAGGGCATGGTGCTCGGCATCTTCTCGTACGTGGGTTTCGAAAGCGCGGCCTCCCTCGGCCAGGAAACCAAGAATCCGCTGCGCGTGATTCCGCGTGCGGTGGTCTGGAGCGTGATCCTGTCGGGCCTGTTCTTCATGTTCGTGGCCTATTCGATGACGATCGCCTACCACGACGACGCAGCCAAGCTCGGCGCCGATTCGGCTGTGCTCAGCACCTTGCTCACGAGCGTCGGCGCCTCGCCGCTCGGCCCGGTGTTTTATCTCATTGCCTCGGTCAGCGCGTTCTCGTGCGTGCTTGCCTGCATCAACTCTTCCAGCCGCCTGCTGTATTCGATGGGCCGCTACCAGTTCGTGCATCGCTCGATGGGTATGGTGCACCGCACGCACCGGACGCCGTACCTGGCCGTCGCGTTTTCCTCGATCGTGACCTTCGTGGTGTGCATTGCGATGCTCGGCACGGGTCCGCTCAACACCTTCGGCTATACCAGCACGTTCGCGACCTTCGGCTTCCTGGTCACGTATTTCCTGGTCGCGATCGCGGCGCCGATCTACCTGAAGAAGCAGGGCGAGCTCAAGACGATCAACGTGGTGTGGGGCGTGCTCGGCGCACTGGCCATGGTCGGTGCGGTGATAGGCAGCGTGTATCCGGTGCCGGATTATCCGTATAACATCCTGCCTTATCTGTTCGTTGCGTATATGCTGGTTGGAACAATCTGGTTGTTGATGCTCAAGAAGCGCTCGCCGCAGGTGCTCGAGAAGATCGAGCATGATCTGGAAACAAGCGACGTGATGACCCATGGCAAAAAGTAAATGACTGAACCCTTCTCCCTGGATAGCTTGCCCGTACCCGACACGGTCCGGATGCCAGACGATCCAGAGGGAAGGCCCCCTAGCCGTCGCGGAATGGGCGGCCAGGAAATCGACCTGCAGTTGCGGCCGGAGCGCGGCGAGTGCGCCGCCCTCGAGATCGGTTGTGTCTCTTGTCCTGCACGCGTGCGTGGGCAGGATCACATCAACGAAGACTACGTCGGCGTGATGCTCGGCGATCTGGCGGCGCGCGCCGCGCGTGGCAGTGTGATCGCCCTGGCCGATGGCGTGAGCGGCAGCAAAGGCGGGCGGGTTGCGGCCGAACTCTCGGTGCGGACCTTTATCGATGCCTATTACGGACTCCCCGACACCTTGCAGCCCGGCGTGGCCGCTGCGCGTGCGCTCGAGGCAATACACGGCTGGCTGCATCAGATCGGCCGCGTCGATCCCGCACTGAAGCAGATGGCCGCGTCCTTTGCGGCGCTGATCGTGCGCCGCGCTACCGCGTATCTGGTGGCAGCCGGCGACGTGCGGCTCTATCTGCTGCGTGATGGCCAACTGACCCAGCTCGGCGAAGACGACGTGATGCCGGTCGCCTTCGGTTCTTATGTGGCGCATGCGGTCGGCATGCATCCGACGCTGGTGACTCGCATCGAAACCCTTGAGCTGCACGAGGGCGACCGCCTGCTGATGTGTTCTGACGGGCTCTATCGCCGCGTGCCGATGCGCGAGTTGCAGACGGTGTTGGCGGCGCGCGGAGGTGCGCTTGAAATTGCACGCCGGCTCGACGCGCTGGCGGTGACGCGGGGCTCGCAGGACGACGTGACGAGTGCGGTGATCGACGTGGGCAGCCTGCCTTTGGTCGATATCGGTTATCTGGAGCGGGTGGTCGGCGCCTTGCCAATTCCGGCGGTGCCCGACGCCGGCCATGTTGTCGATGGATATCTGCTCAAGAGTGTGTTGAGCGATGGCTTCTATTCGCGGATCTTCTCCGGCTACGATCTGGCCGATCCGAACACGCCGCTGGCGCTCAAGTTTCCCAAGCCGCGTGTCTCGGAGGACGAGAACGTGCGTCAGTCGATCGTGCGCGAGCGCTGGCTGGCCGGCAAGATCGGCGACGATGGTGTGCTCATGCCGATGCCGGTCGATGCCGACCGGCAGACCCGGCTCTATGTGGTAATGCCGCTCGGCGCAGGCGTTACGCTCGAAAAACTGCTGGCGGCACCGCAGCCTATGGCGCTACCGCGTGCGCTCGAGATCGCGCGACAGCTGGGTCGTTCGATCGATGCGTTGAATCGCCGCAATATCTTCCATCGTGATATCAAACCCGAGAACGTGCTGGTGATGCGGGGCGACAGCACACGCCTGCTCGATCTCGGTTTCGGTTATATGCCTGGCATGCAGTTGCCGGGCCCCGACGCAGCACCCGGTTCGCCCGCTTATATGGCGCCTGAATTGATGAAAGGCGAGCAAGGCGATGCGCGCTCCGAGGTGTTCGCGTATGGCGTGACCCTGTACCGGCTGTTCAGCGGCGGCAAGCTGCCCTACGGCTTTAATGGCCGCGTGCCGCTCTATCAGTATCGGCTCGACGCGCCGCAATGGCTCGACCTGGTGCTGGAGAAAGCGCTGCAGCCCGATCCGGCGCGCAGATATCAGGACGTGCTCGAAGTCTGCGCTGATCTCGAACGTTTTTCGAGCGGTCGAGACGCGATGGCGCCGGTTCGGCGCAAGCCCTTGCTCGAGAGCGATCCGGTGCTGTTCTGGCAGTTGGTCGCGGTGCTGTTGCTGGCGCTGCTATTCTGGTCCTTGATGCGGCATTGAGCGGAAAAGGCGGGATAAGTGCCGAGCGAGACGTGCGGTTGTTTCTCGCCCATTGAACTCATTGATTTATAAATATATCTATCAGAAGGTTGTCGACTCGATGCCTTCAAGAGAGTCAACGACGCAACCGGCGAGCTGGCGTGGTTCAGGAGCCACCGAACCAGTTGTAGCCCTGGTTCTCCCAGTAACCACCGGGGTATTCGTTCGTCACGCTGATTGCCACGATATGCTTCGGATTCTTGTAGCCGAGCTTGGTGGGCATGCGCAGCTTCATTGGGAAGCCGTATTTCGGTGGCAACACCTGGCCGTCGTAGGTCAGCGTAAGCAGCGTCTGTGCATGCAGTGCAGTGGGCATGTCAATACTGGTCCAGTAGTTGTCCGCACAGTGCAGCGACACGTACTTCGCCGTGGTGTCCGCGTCCGCACGCTTCAGGAAATCGGAGAAGCGCACGCCTCCCCATCGGCCGATCGCACTCCATCCTTCGATGCAGATATGACGCGTGATCTGCCTTTCCTGCGGCATTGCGCGCAGTTCGTCGAGCGTCCAGACACGTTTGCCATTCGCGAGGCCTCTCACCTGGAGCCGGTAGCTAGCGGCGTCGACTTCGGGCACATCGTCGACACCGTAGAACGCGTTGAACGGAAACGGCCGCGTGATCATCGACTCCGGATAGGTCGGTGCCATCTCGTTCGGATTGAACAGCAGGGCTTGCACGTGGTCGTTGAACGATGACATTCTGCGCAGCATGGTGTTCACCGACTTGTCGTTGGACAAATCGCAGCCCGACAGCATCGCTACGCCGCCGAGCGTGAGGACTTGCTTGCCAAGCAGCCGGCGCGCCGGATTTTTCAGCTCGCGGCGCGCATCCTTGATGATGGATTCAGCGTGAGATGAGAGAAACGTATCGGGCTCCTGAGTCCTTTTTCGAAAAGTCATGCTTACCGTCCGCGAATCATCAGAAGCAGCGAGCGCGGCACCAGTGCGACCATGACGACGTGCACGACGAAGAATCCAACCAGCACGCTCATTGCAAAAAAATGCACGACGCGCGCGTTGTCGTAGCCGCCCATCAGCGTGCGCAGCAGCGGGAACTGCACCGATTTCCATATCGCCAGTCCCGACAGGATCACAACGACGATATCGACGATGACGGTCAGATAGGCGAATTTCTGTACCGCGTTGTAGCGTGTGAGGTCCTCATGCCCGAGTGTGCCACGCCGCGCGGCGACGAGATCGGTTGCAAGTGACTTGAAGCTGATCGGCAGCAGCTTGCGGCGCAGACGTCCGGTAGCAAAGTTCAGCCCGATATAGACCACGAAATTCGCCACCAGCAGCCACATGACTGCAAAGTGCCACAGCAGCGCGCCTCCGAGCCAGCCGCCCAATGTGATGACGGAAGGGAACCGCAACGCTGGAAAGATCGGCGAGGCGTCGTAGACCTGCCAGCCGCTCATCACCATCAGTACGACAGCGAGCGCGTTAATCCAGTGTGTGATGCGGACCCAGGCGGGTTGAATCGCTACGTGGCTCAAAGCGGCCTCGTGATTGATGAGGTTACCTATTGTCGGAAACGTCAAACCGGCAGCTTGCTCGGAAGAACAATCGCTTACTGGTCAGACTGCTGTGCCGCCTGTTCGATCAGTGCAGCGACTTCCCGCGGATGGGATTCAAACACCGCGTGGCTTGCGCCATTGATCTCGACCGTTTTTGCGTGAGCGCGCGCTGCATACATGCGCTGGAGGTCCGGACTGATTATCTTGTCGGCCTTCGCGACCATGTACCAGCTCGGCTTTGTCTTCCATGCCGGATCGGAAACCTGTGCCGAGAACTCGGACGCCGCAAGCGGTATCTGTGCATTCGCTTCGAACTCGGCCTGCGCACGAGGCAGGTCGGGTGCGAACTGGGACGGATAGTCGGCCGGTTTCAGATGAACAAAATTATCCGAACTTCCCACGATGGATACGGGGCCGCCCGGAAACTTCTTGCCGTTATCCGCCATGGTTTCACCAGCGTCGAGCGCATGAGCGGTGATGTAGACCAGCGACTTCACATGATCGTCGTTCCCGGCTTCACTGATGATCGCGCCAGCATAGCTGTGGCCGACGAGTACGCACGGACCGTCGAGGCTCGTGAGCACGCGTTTCGTGGCAGTCACGTCGTCGTTGAACGACGTCAGGGGTTGTTGCACCAGCGTCACGTGGTAGCCATCCTTAGTCAGAATGTTGTAGACGGGACGCCAGCCTGCGGCATCGGCGAATGCACCGTGTACCACCACGATGTTCTTCACAGGCGCGGCAAAAGCAGGCGGAGCAGCAGTGGTAAGCAGGCACAGCGTAGCCGCGGCTTGCGCCGCTACAGATCGTAACGCGGGAAAACGCATGGTGAATCCTTGAATTAACAAAAATCACGCAATAGTCGGTTAGGATTATTGAATGAATGGAAAAGAAAGATCGCAATGTCGACGGGATGAAGCGGCTTGTAGTCGCCGCCGTAGTCGCCCACGATCCCCAACACGCCCGCGCTTGCTGCGAATGGGGTAGATCACCTCCATGAGCGGCCACAGCGGGCCGACATCATGCGTTAGAACTGCGGCACCAGACCATCCTTTTCGACGAACAGCACGTGCGCGTCATAAACGCCGCTCGCACCCGGTGTCACCACGATGAACACCTTCTTCCCCGCCATTAGATCCGTCTTGCTTGCCGGAACCGGCGTCACGACGGGCACGTTTTCCGGCACCGTCACCGTGCTGCTGCCGCCCTTGTATGACAGATTCAGTTCACGGCCGGTGGTGCCGGTGACAACCGACACCACGTTTGCATTCGTCATCGTGCTTTGGGGACCGAAGTCATAAGCGAAATGCCCTTCGGCCGTACCGCGTGCCGCTTCAGGAAAAACGATCATCGAAGTGGCTGTCAATTTCCCATCGCTGCCCGTGATCGCCGGCGTCCCCACATAGGAACCGACTTTGGCGTCGGAAAGCTTGGCGGGCTTGAAAGCCGACACCCCGACGTCCGACTTGACATCGACC
Organism: Caballeronia sp. SEWSISQ10-4 2; assembly: GCF_030464885.1. GTDB lineage: Bacteria > Pseudomonadota > Gammaproteobacteria > Burkholderiales > Burkholderiaceae > Caballeronia. Next base: position 72,797 of record NZ_JALPRJ010000029.1, read on the forward strand.
GACACCGTGTCACCGCTGTTCCGGTGCACGGTCAGAATTTCGCCTTTGAACGACACGATATCGCCACGAATCCGTTCCGGTTTGACGTCAGGCGTTTGCGCAAAAGACGCACTCGAAAATGCAAGGGCAGCGAACAAAACACTTAGTTTGTAATGAATCGACACGAGTTACTCCATCAAAATGAACACAATTGAATCGGGGTGCCACGGTTGCAGCAACCATCTTGCATGGGACCGGAGTAAGTGCTCTGCACTAACGACTCACTCCAGCTGATTCTTCATGCCCAGAACGTCGATCGACTCGATCGACGGGGGGCTCGCCAGCATCTCGTCGGCGTGCGCCATCAAAGCGTTGGCGATACTGCCGGTTAGGTGGGTCTGACGATCTTCGTCACTCGCAAAGGCGTCGAAGATGCCGAACGTCGTGGGCGACAGCTTGAGGGCAAACCAGATCGGCGTGGTCGCCTCCTGGGCTGCCATTACAAGGCCGACGGCAAGGAAGTCCGCTACCGCCTGTTCCTTTCCCGGCTTGGCCTCAAGCCGGACAAATAAGGCCTGCTTGATCATCTTCGTTCTCCAGTGTCCGCGTGAGGGGCTCTGCGGTGAGCGACACTGTACAAACAGAGTGCGCTGGGGAATACTGTCTAAATCGACAATTTTGGTACCAATACTGCCATGCGAATTTTCGTCCTCGCGCTCGAGGGGGTGTTCGATACGGGCCTCACCACCGTGCTCGATAGCTTGACGATGGCCAACGGCCTTGCGTCCACGACGGGGATAGCCACAACGGGCTTCGACATCACTGTGGTGGGCATGCGGCCTCAAGTGCGTACCGCGCTTGGCATGCAAGTGCCCGTCCACGACATGAGCGATGCGCCTGCGCCGGACTGGGTCGTCTTACCCGCGCTCAACCGCATGACGGCCGAGGCGCTTGTGCCCGCGCTCGGCCGGGACGATGTGGTCGATGCGCTAGGCGCTCTGCGCTCGTGGCGAAGTGGCGGCGCCCGCGTTGCAGCTGCCTGTACGGGTACGTTCGTGCTGGCTGAAAGCGGCTTGCTCGACGGTGGCGAAGCCACGACCACTTGGTGGCTCTCACCGCTGTTCCGGCAGCGCTACCCGCACGTGCACCTGGATGCGCATCGAATTGTCGTTCCCAGTGGCGGCGCGCTGACGGCAGGGGCGGCCCTTAGCCACCTCGACCTCGCACTCTGGCTGATCCGCAACAACAGTCCTGAGCTTGCGGCGCTTGTGGCCAAGTACCTCGTATTCGATACGCGGCTGTCGCAGTCCGCCTATGCGATCTCCGATCACCTTTCCCATTCGGATCCGCTCGTCGAGCGTTTCGACCGTTGGGTGCGTGAACACCTCGACGCGGCAATCTCGCTGGACGTTGTCGCCGATGCATTGGCGACCACCACGCGGACGTTGACGAGACGTCTGAACGCGGTGCTCGGTAAAACGCCCGTCGAGTACATTCAGGATCTGCGGATCGAGCGCGCTGTCCATCTTCTCAAGACGAGCAAGCTCACCGTCGATCGCATTGCCGAGCAGGTCGGGTACGCGGACGGCCACACCTTGCGAACGTTGCTGCGCCGGCGGATAGGTAGGGGCGTACGTGAGTTGCGAGGGTCTTGAAGACAGTTGGTCTGGCTCAAGACCCAATCGAAGCGATTCCCCACGTGATGAGGCGCATTAACTGAAACCGCTTCAGACCTCTCGGCTGGTTTCCGGGCAACGGGCGTGACCTGCTACTTTGCCTGACGTGCTGCCGAGATGATTGCAGCAGCGACCTCTTGAGGTTTCGACAGCATCGGTACGTGACTTGCATCGACATCCACGGCCGTAGCACCGATCTGTTTCGCCAATTTCATCTGGAAGCTGGTAGGGACGATTTGGTCCTTCGTCGAGACAACATACCAGGACGGTTTGTCATGCCACGCCGCGTGACCGATCTTTTCGTCGAGACAGCCCGAATACCACGGCCCTTGCGTCGCAGCGAGCACAAGCGCTTGTGCGTGGGAAACATCGGGCGCGAAATTTTCGGCCATCGCCTTATCGGACAGCGTCAGGAAACCCGCGGCGTCCTTGTGCAGCTCGGCCAGCCACGCAGGCGCCGGCAGCCCTTTCTGAATGTCGTTAGCCGATTGTCCGTTGTCGGGTGCAAACGCCGCGACATACACGAGCGCCTTGACCTTGTCGTTGTTACCCGCCTCCGTGATGACGGACCCTGCCCACGAATGGCCAACTAGTACCACCGGACCGGTTTGCCGGTCTATCGCGCGGGTCGTTGCCGAAACGTCATCGCCTAGGGACGTCAGGGGGTTTTGTACGGACGTCACGTGCAGGCCTTTTGCTTCGAGCAGAGGAATGACCTTGTTCCAGCTTGATCCGTCCGCGAAGGCGCCATGCACCAGCACAACGTTCTTGCCTGCGAGATCAGGATCGGACGCGGCGTGTGCAGTGGCAACGGATAGCAGACCACCGGCGATGGCGAGTGACAACAACCCTCTCTTGAGCAGCGTATTCAAAATAGTGCCTCGTTAAAAAACAGGAATGGGGGCGGCGTCACGTAGTCGAGCATCACATTGCGGATCAGGTTGATTCAGGCGAAGTGATGTACCTCATGCGCCGCGCAATACTTCGTTAGCCGAATTAAGTTGCCCGCGCAAGCGCCACCGCCTGCTCGCGTGCCGCCTGCCTTGCCGCGTGATCGAGTTCGGGACCAAGGAGTGTTTTCTCGACGACAATCGATTTGACGTCGGTCACCCCGACGGATCGCAGCCACGCTTCCATATAGGGCCGTTGAAAATCAAACGAATGGGCGGGGGTGCTCGAGCCCACTGAATAGTCGAGGCCTCGCGCATAAATGACCACCGCTTTCTTCTCTTTCAGCAAGCCTTGCAGTCCACGCTCATCGAATGAGAACAGAATGCCGCGCTGCGACACGACGTCGATGAAATGCTTGAGCTTGTAGGGGATCGAAAAATTCCACAGCGGCACGGAGAACAGCAACGTATCCGCGTCGTGCAATCGCTGCGCGAGTTCCCGGATGCTTGCCCACGCCTGCTGCTGGTCTTCACTGAGCGGTGTGCCGCTCAGGTCCGCATATTTGGCATCGAGCGCGTCGCCGTCGAACTCCGGCAACTCGACCGACCACAGATCGAGCACGTCGATCCGATGATCCGGATGAGCGTCGCGATAAGCGTCCAGATACGCGCGTGCGACGTCGAGCGACGCAGACCGCCTCTTGCGTGGCGACGATTCGATATGCAGCAAGGTAGACATGGCAATACTCCGGGTGTGTTGAGAGCCGCCATCACAACATATTTCGATTCAAAATATAAACGAAGTATCATCGCCTTATTCAGTTGAATTCGCACTATATGAGAAAGGACTATCCCCATGTTCGATACCATCCTGCTGCGATCTTTCGTGGCCGTGATCCAGGAAGGCGGCTTCACGCACGCCGCCGCCCGTCTCAATCTGACGCAGTCTGCCGTCAGCGCACATCTGCGGCGTCTGGAAAAGCAGACCGGCCGCGACCTGCTCGCGCGTACCACGCGCTCGGTCACGCTCACGGCGGATGGCGAGCTGCTGCTGGGTTACGCGCGGGCGATCCTTGCACTCAATCATGATGCGCAGGCGCAGCTGTCGCGCGGCCCGACCGAGGGCGCGGTCCGTGTCGGGCTTTGCGAGGACCTCGCCAACGTCAGGCTAATGAACGTCATGCAGGCGTTCGCGGTGCGCTACCCGCGCATCGCGTTCAGTGTCAGGGTCGGCATTCCCCCTGAACTGCTGCATGCAATGGATCAGGCCGAACTCGACATGGTGATCGGCGGTCGCTGCGAGGGGGCCCGCTCTGGACGCGTGCTCTGGCGCGAGCCACTCGTGTGGGCCGGTGCGGAGTGGGCATCGCTTACGCCTGGCGCTCCGGTGCCGCTCGCGCTGCTGCCGGAACCGTGCCCGTATCGTGAGGCTGCACTGGCCGCACTCGCCCGGGCTGGCGTCGACTACCGGATCGCGCTGGTGTGCTCAAGCGGTGCCGGTCTGTGCGCCGCAGCGCAGGCCGGCTTTGCGGTGACGCCGGTCGTGCAGACACAACTCGTGCACGGCTTGCACGTGGTTCCGCCGGATGCCGGCTTACCTTCACTGCCCGATGTCGAGTTTACGATTTTCACTGCGGCGGGTGCATCCGCGCCTATCGCCGACGAACTGGGTAACGCCATCGTGCTGGCATTCGCGAACAAAGGATGACACCGGGCAAGTGCTAGGAGGACTGCTAAAGATAACGAATCAAGACCTCGCTCGACCCACGCTGGCCATGAATCATCGAGTCCCGATCCGATTTGTTCCGCTCGCGCAAAATAGTTTGTCCATGCCGGGTGTTTGCCCGGAGCATAAATACACCTAGATTAGCGACGTATCGGAGCCGCCGGCCCGGTGGGCAAGAGAGCCCAGTTCAATATTCGAGGTTTTCCATGAGCACGTCGCAAAAGGTCGTAGTCGTTACTGGCGCATCGCAAGGCATTGGTGCCGAGACCGTCAAGGCATTTCGCAAGCTTGACTATCGCATCGTCGCAACGGCACGCAGCATCAAGCCGTCCGAAGATCCGAACATCGTGACGGTGGCGGGTGACATCGCTGACCCGGCGACGGCACGTCGCGTAATTTCCGAGGGCGTGGCACGCTTCGGCCGCATCGACACGCTGATCAACAACGCCGGTGTCTTCATCGCCAAGCCGTTCACCGGTTATACGTCTGAAGACTACGCTGCGGTGACGGGCGTGAATCTGAACGGGTTCTTCTATATCACGCAGTTGGCGATTGCCGAGATGGAGAAGAACAAGAGCGGCCATGTGGTCAGTATCACCACCAGCCTGGTCGACCACGCCATCGACGGCGTGCCGTCTGTTTTGGCATCGCTGACAAAGGGCGGACTGAACGCAGCCACGAAGTCCCTTGCCATCGAATACGCGAAGCGTGGCATCCGTGCGAACGCGGTTGCCCCCGGCATCATGAAGTCGCCGATGCATGCTCCCGAAACGCACGAGGCACTCGGCGCACTCCACCCGATGGGCCACATGGGCGAGATGAGCGACATCGTCAATGCGATCCTGTATCTGGATGCGGCGCCGTTCGTGACGGGCGAGATCCTGCACGTCGACGGCGGCCAGAGCGCTGGTCACTAAAGCATCACGGGGGCGCTACTGGTTGCGCCCGTTATCTGATTCATCGTTAAGGAGCTGACAATGTCGATCGAAAACGTTCTCTACCGTGCTCACGCCGAGGCCAGCGGAGGCCGCGAAGGCCGCGCCGTGGCGCCGGAAGGCGGACTGGACCTGAAGCTGACGAGGCCGAAGGGATTGGGTGGGAAGGGCGAGAAAGGCACAAACCCGGAAGAGCTTTTTGCAGCCGGCTACAGCGCGTGTTTTATCGGTGCAATGCAATTCGTTGCTGCGCGCGACAAAATCGCTATTCCGGCTGATGTATCGGTCAACGGAATCGTGGGCATCGGTCCCATTCCCAATGGCTTCGGCATTGAAGTCGAGTTGAAGATATCGTTGCCGGGCATGGCACGCGAAGCGGCTCAGGATTTCATCAACAGGGCTCATATTGTGTGCCCCTATTCGAACGCAACGCGCAACAACATCGACGTGACGCTTACGCTCGTCTAAGCCGCGATCCTGTTCGATCGGTTGCAGGTCGCCGTGGTGATTGGCGACCTGCAGGACCGTTCCACTCACGCGACGACCTCGCTACACCGTTACGTCTGATGTGAGCGTGTCAACGAGGAAAACCGGGTCTGGAGTTGCGCAATCTGTAGCAACGCGGGATGTCGTATTGAATTTTATAGACGAGTGGTCTAATATCTGCCGCATGGACATGCATACAGCTCCGCGCCGCAGAGGGCGCCCACCGAAGGAACTTGCGGGCTATAGCGAAACCCGGGAGATTCTCGTGCGCGCCGGTGTAGCCGCGCTCACGGAAAAAGGTTTCTCTGCGACTGGAATCGACGAGATCTTGCGTAGCGTGAACGTGCCGAAAGGCTCGTTCTACCACTACTTCGGAAGCAAGGAAGAGTTTGGCCTCGAACTGATCGACCGCTACGCTGCGTATTTCGCGCGAAAGCTCGACCGGTTTTTCACGGACGAATCGAAATCGCCACTGCAACGCTTCCACGATTTCGTGGCGGACGCGGAGGCAGGGATGCAACGTTACGGCTTTCGACGTGGGTGTCTTGTCGGCAATCTCGGGCAGGAAATGGCGGTGCTTCCGGAAAGTCATTGCGTACGACTGCGCGAGGTTTTCGCAAATTGGGAAGCCCGCACAGCAAGGTGCCTGATGGACGCGCAGGCGGTGGGCGAGATTGCGGACGGGGCCGATTGCTCGGAACTCGCCGCATTCTTCTGGATCGGCTGGGAAGGCGCAGTGTTGAGGGCAAAGCTCGAAGGCGGGCCTGCAGCATTGCACACATTCGCGAACGGCTTTTTCGCTGCGCTGGGTTAGGCTGTTTTTTTATGATTTTATAGACGATCGGTCTAATTTATGCCGGGAGCGTTGGAAAACGCTCGTGAGGGTAAATAGGATGCAAATGCAAAGTACGACATTTGACTTTATTGTTATTGGCGCTGGTTCCGCCGGCAGCCTGCTCGCGAATCGTTTGAGCGCAGACAAAACCAGGAATGTTCTTCTGGTCGAGGCGGGCGGCGCCGATGATTACATGTGGATCCACATCCCCGTCGGCTATTTATATTGCATCGACAATCCTCGCACGGACTGGCGATTCCGCACCGAGCCGGACAAAGGACTCAATGGCCGGCAGATTCTTTATCCGCGAGGCAAAACGTTGGGCGGATCCTCCAGTATCAACGGGATGATCTACATGCGTGGCCAGGCTCGCGACTACGACCATTGGGCGGAGCTGACTGGTAATCCGGAATGGACGTGGAACAACTCGTTGAAGGACTTCATGGCACATGAAGACTTCTACAAGCTCGATCCGAAACAACACGAACGGCTGAACGGCAATACCGAAGCGATTGCAAAGATTCACGGAAGCGGTGGCGAGTGGCGTGTCGAAAAGCAGCGTCTGAAGTGGGACATTCTTGATGCGTTCGCCGAAGCGGCGGAGCAGGCGGGTATTCCTATCATCGACGATTTCAACAGCGGTGACAATTTCGGCGTCAGCTACTTTAACGTCACGCAGAAAGACGGCTGGCGCTGGAATACTTCGAAGGCTTTCCTGCGTCCAATCAAGCACCGGTCGAATCTCACGATCTGGACTAACTCCAATGTAAAGAAGCTCAAGATCGAGCTTGATAAAGACGGTGCGCTGCGCTGCACCGGTGCGGAAATCGTTCGCAATGGCGAGCTTGTGTCGGCGAATGCCGCCCGCGAAGTCGTGCTTAGCGCCGGCGCGATCGGATCGCCGCACATTCTGCAGCACTCGGGTATTGGTTCGGCATCCATATTGAAAAAGCACGGCATCGATATTGTTCAACACACACCTGGCGTTGGAGCGAACTTGCAGGATCACCTTCAGATCCGTGCGGTCTACAAGGTTGAAAACTGCGATACGTTGAACGTTCTTGCCTCGAACATGCTCGGTAAGGCGAAGATCGGCCTTGAATATGCGCTGCACCGATCCGGCCCGATGAGCATGGCGCCCTCTCAGCTCGGGGCCTTTGCCAGGAGCGATCCGTCAAGGAAGCACGCAAACATCGAGTTTCATGTGCAGCCGCTGAGTCTCGAGGCTTTCGGGCAGCCGCTGCACACATTCCCGGCGTTCACCGCCAGTGCGGCCAATGTGAACCCGACAAGCCGGGGCACGGTGTACATCAAGAGCGGCAACTTCGAGGACGCCCCGGCAATTGCCCCGAATTACCTCAGTACGGAAGACGATCGGAAAGTCGCTGCAGATAGCCTTCGCTTGACGCGACGCATCGCGAGTCAGGCGGCTCTTGCGAAATACAAGCCGCAAGAGTTCAAGCCGGGCCGGCAGTACGAATCGGACGCTGAACTCACGAAACTCGCGGGCGACATCGGCACCACGATCTTCCACCCCGTGGGTACTGTCCAGATGGGCAAGTTCGCGGATCCGAACGTTGTCGTCGATAGCCATCTTCGCGTGCGCGGCGTCGCAGGACTTCGGGTGGTGGACGCGAGCGTGATGCCCACGATCACCAGCGGCAATACGAGCTGCCCCACGATGATGATCGCAGAGAAAGCTTCGCACTGGATCCGACAAGGCGTCTAACTTAACAATACAAACCAGGAATTGGCCATGGCTGAGAACAAAACCGGGGTACGGAAACGCTTGCCCCTCGAAGGAGTGACCGTCCTTGATTTCTCGCGCGTGCTGTCTGGGCCGTACTGCACGATGGTGCTTGCTGACCTGGGAGCACGGGTTATCAAGATCGAGCGTGTGGGCACAGGAGACGATACGCGTGCGTGGGGTCCATTCGTTGACGACGAGTCGGCGTACTTCATGTGCTTTAACCGGGGAAAAGAGAGCATTGCGCTCGACTTCAAGTCTCCGCGCGACCGCGAGCTTCTCGAACGTCTGCTGGACAAGTCCGACGTGCTGGTCGAGAACTTCCGGCCGGGCGTGATGGATCGGCTCGGCTATGGCGCCGAGCAACTGGCAAGGACGCGTCCACATATCGTCTATGCGTCGATTTCGGGCTTCGGCCACACCGGCCCGTTCAAGGATCTGCCGGGCTATGACATGGTCGTGCAGGCAATGGGCGGCGTCATGAGCCTGACCGGCTGGCCTGACCAGCCGCCGGCGCGTGTGGGCACAAGTTTCGGGGATCTCGGCGCGGCGCTATTCGCCGTAATAGGTATCGTGGCGGGGCTGTACAAGCGCTCCAAGGATGCGCAAGGCACGCATGTGGACATCGCGATGCTCGATTGCCAGGCCGCGCTGATGGAAACGGCGTTTGCCAGGCTCGACGTCGAAGCGAAGGTACCCACGAGGACTGGCGATGCGCACCCGTCACTGGCACCGTTCGAAAGCTTTGCTGCCCAGGATGGTCGAATCGTCATCGCCGCCGGCAACGATCAGCTCTTTTTGCTCATGGCGGACGCCATCGGTGTACCGGAACTGGCGCTCGATCCGCTGTTCCTTACCAACGATCTTCGCGTGCAAAACCGGTTCGCCATGACCGAGGCCATCGAGCGGATAACGCGCGCGGCACCGATCGGTGTCTGGCTCGACAAGCTGAACGAGGCTGGCGTGCCGTGCGCGCCGATCAATACGATCGACAAGGTCCTTGAACACCCGCAACTGCTCGCACGCAATATGTTTATCCACGTGCAGGGCGAGTCCGCGCGGAAAGTGAAGACGGCCGGCAACCCGGTCAAGATGAGCACTTCACCCGATGAGGACATGTCCGTAGTCAGGAAAGCGCCGGCAGTGGACCGGCATCGCGAAGCGATTCTGGCTGAGTTGATGGCTTCATCGGGCGCCTACGCGTCGCAGGCTGATTCCGAATCAGACGACGATGAACTGAAGCGCTCCGCAAGCCTTGCAGCATAACGCCTCAAATTTGAACTGACAGGTGAATATATGTCGACTGATGTTTCAGCAGCGAGCAGCGCATCCGCCAAGCAAACCAAGACGCAAGTGACCGAAGCGAATGCTGGACCCGTTGTCGCGGGCGCGAATGCAGACGCCGCCAAAGGCGTGTCTGAAAACGGTGTGTACGAGACCATCAAGATTGATCGAAGGGAGCGTGTTGGACTGATCACGCTCTATCGTCCGAAGAACTTGAACGCGCTCAACGTACAGATGTCGCGTGAGGTGCTCGCAGCGCTTACGACTTTTGACCAGGACGATGGAATTGGTGCCATCGTGATCACAGGTAATGGGCGCGCATTTGCAGCAGGGGCGGACATCGAGGAAATGGTCGACAGGTCCTTCGCGGACTGGCATGCGAAAGACCTTTTCGCCGAGTGGGATCGCATTGCGACGATATCGAAGCCTATCATCGCGGCGGTTGGCGGCTATGCACTCGGCGGCGGATGCGAACTGGCGATGGCGTGCGATTTCATCATTGCGGCCCATGATGCTCAATTCGGCCAACCGGAAATCAAGCTAGGGATTCCGCCTGGTATTGGCGGTTCGCAGCGCTTGACGCGTGCTGTTGGAAAGTCGCTTGCAATGGACCTGATTCTCACTGGCCGGAATTTGCTCTCTGATGAGGCACTTGCGGCCGGCCTCGTTGCGCGCGTTGTTCCATCGGCGGAGTTGCTGCAAACCGCGCTCGAGACAGCGCACACCATCGCCGGTTACAACCTGCCTGCCGTACGGCTTGCCAAGGAGGCAGTCAATCGGGCATTCGAGACGCCGTTAAGCGAGGGTGTGTTGCATGAGCGCCGGCTTTTCCAGGCCGCGTTCGCAACCGAAGGTCAAAAGGAAGGCATGCACGCATTCCTGGCCAAGCGCGCTCCCGTCTTCCGCCATCGATAGGCCATGGCTTATCGTCAGTAATGCGCGGCGCGCGACGTGACGTTTCCGGACAGGCAACAACGCGCGATTTTCTGTCTGGTTGGTCGTGTCGTTTCCTGTTCAAATGAGGTTGAGTGCAAACGTCGGCTATGCGGCTAGTTTCTCCATCAGGAAGTCCACAAAACAGCGCACGCGCGACGACAGATGCCGACCGTGCGGATAAAGCAGAATGAACGGTCGCGAACATCCGCCATACGGCGTGAGCAATTCCTTGAGCGCGCCATCCGCTATGTCTTTCTCAACAATGAACCGGTAGGTCTGGAACACGCCTGCCCCATGGCGCGCCAGGGTAACTCCAGCAAGTGCATCGCCCGATGATCCATGAGCGCCGCGCGTCGGGATCTCGTCGAGGCTGCCATCTCGATTGAATACCCAAGGCATGTTGCGGCCGGTGCTCGGCAACTCGAACTGGATGCAGTTGTGATTGATCAAATCGTCGGGCGTTTCCAGTCTGGCCGCTCTGCGCAGATAAGCCGGTGATGCCACGACTACCACTTCCGCGTCCTCGAGCTTTCGCGCAATCAGGCCGGAATCCCGCGGAGTACGACCCCGGATCGCCAGGTCGAAGGGCTCGTCCGCAAAGTCGATGTTGCGGTTGCTGAGGTGCGTTTCGACGGAGACCTCCGGGTAGCGCTCATGGAAGTCTGCCAACAGGGGAAGGACGCGGTAATGACCGTAGGGCGTTGGCATGCTGATTCGCAGCACGCCCGCCGGCGTCGTCTGTTGCCCGGTAGCTTCTCGCTCTGCATCCACGAGTTGACCCAGCGCCTGCCGACACTGCTCGAAGTACCGGCTCCCCACGTCTGTAAGCCGAATCTGCCGCGTTGTCCGGACAAACAATCGTGCACCGAGTCGTTTCTCGAGACGCGCCACCGCACGGCTGACGGCGGCAGGCGTGACGCTCGCGGCGTTCGCCGCGACAGTAAAACTACCCAATTCAGCTGCCATACAGAACAGCTCGATACTGCCTAGAAGGAGGTCATCAAATTGACGCTGCATAGTCTCTCGTGGTCATCAGATTCCCGCTCTCTGTAGCGTGACTATCGATCACTTCTTCCGCGCGCAAAGTGCCTCGTGGCCAGAGCGGATCGTAGCGCTCATAGCGACTCGACGTGCGCGCTGCTAGTGTACGCTGAGCGCACGACCGGATTTCGAAGTAAAGCGAAGGCAGTGCGTCTACGTTACTACTCCGACGAACTCCTGGCAGAGCAGGCGGTGCTATCTCGCAGGAGATCCCGCAAGTGTGCTGTCTTGGTCGTTGCCGGAGTGGAGTTATCAGTCAAACAGATAGCCGTATATCTTCCCTTCGCTTGTCAATCGCACTAAACGGTGCGAGGGTATGACGTCGATCATGCTACTGACCGCACAGACGATGTGATGGGTTTTCCCTGAAATACCGGGCAAGCGCGGATCGCCCTAACGGTTAGTCAGACTATGCATGTCTATCCCCAACGGAGAGGTGATGACGCTTACCGCCAGACAGCAATCGATCAAGGACGAGTTCATTCGCGTGCGGAAAACTTGGGCTCCGCAATGGGAAAGTATTCTTCGCACCGACTGTGATTTCCTGTATGCCTACCTTAACCTCTCAGCTGTGCCACTGCGGCACAACCATCTGGAGGACAAGGTCAAGGAGTTCATCTATATTGCCGTGAATGCGTCCTCGACCCATCTGTTCGCTCCCGGCATTCAGGTGCATCTGAATGCGGCGGTGGATTTTGGCGCCACACGTGAAGAACTGATGGAAGTGCTTGAGCTGACCAGCACTGTCGGTATTCACGCTTCGAATGTGGCGATGCCAATCCTCGCCGAGGTGCTTCAGGAAGAAGACCTTAGAAAGCCGGCAAGGTCTACCGATAGCCGTCGGCAAGCATTGAAGCGGCGTTTTACCGAAGTACAGGGGTATTGGGATCCGATATGGGACGCGATGCTGGAACTCGACCCGGATTTCTTCGAGGCGTACCTCGAATTCTCCTCGGTTCCGTGGCAGAACGGTGTTCTCCAGCCTAAGGTCAAGGAGCTTGTGCTTTGCGCGCTTGATGTCGCTGCCACGCATCTGTACAAGCCCGGCATCAAAATCCACATGCGCAATGCACTTCGCCACGGGGCAACTGCCGAGGAAATCATGGAGACTATCGAGATTGCGAGTGTTATCGGAATCCACGGTGCACTGATTGGTACTCCGATGCTTGAAGACGCAATCGCGGCTGCGCAGCGTGCATAAATTTCGACGGAAAAGGCGAGATGTTTTCGCTACGGCAGCCAACAGGTCTGCGGTTTCTGACGCGCTTACGAACGCTGCTCAATAAGGCATCCCGGGCTGGTGGCATTGGATCGCCAAAACTATCCATTTTCACCGGAGCCTTCCCGCTTTTGAGCAAAACACCAGGTTGTCTAAGCCGATCACAATGGGTGGTTGGCCGACGCGAGTCGGCCAGTAGCTATCCGCCGTTTTTGATGGAACGAACAAATACAGTTATGCGGGAGTAGTCGATATGTCGTGCCACACCTTGGCCACAATCATGAAGGAACCGTCGACATACGCCCAGTTCAAGTGATCGACGAAAACCTTGTCGTGGATGCGCAGGCGAACCTTGGTGACTGAAGTATCGGCTGACAGAAAATCCGCGGAGATCAATGCGTCGTCACGCGGTTGACCCTTGCTCATTGGCGACACACGTTCAGCGATGATACGGCGGTAATCGGCAATCGGGACGACAGTTAGTTTTCCATCGTCTGCGTCAAACAAGCTGCAACTCGTGTGGAAGACCCGATCAAATTTTTCCAGATCACACTCGTGCAGCGCTTGAAAATATAGATTGACGGCTTGGACAAGCGCGGAAATTTTCTCGGTAGACATGCGGGTTTTCCTCATAGTTTAGACTACTAAAAGTCAAGAACAAGTCGTAGTGAATCACGGCTGGCTTGGCTAAGTTGCTCTCGCGGCCACGTCAACGATGGCATCTAGCACATCGGCGTCAGGCCTTGAATCTTTCGATAGAGGGCAGGACGTCGTGCGCGTAGTCGCGGGACTTCCATTCTGGCTCTGGCGGGCAATAGTCTCCCTTCGGAGAAAATACAGATGACTCGAGCAATTCCATTTTAGGTATATAGCGATTACAGTTCTTATAGATAAAACTGCATTCGACGCGGACGATGAGTTTTGCGCCAGGGTAGGCTGCTAGCAAGTCCGTATCAAATACGATGCTAGCCTTTCCATTGATGCGCAAGCGTGGCGACACTGAATCAAACGGGACAAATAGCAAACCGACATTCGGATTCAGTTTTATATTACCCAAGGACCGGTACATCGAATTGCCGTCATAGTCCGGCCACTCGAGCGTACTGGGTCCAGCTACCCGCACAAAGCCGGGTTCTCCGCCCTTGTACGAACAATCCACATTGTCACCGTATGCCGTAGCGAGGAAGAAGAAGTGCGCGCCGTTTATCTGATCGATCTCCTCGGGCCAGAACTGGTGATGGACGCGAATTTCCTCAATACGGTTCGCGAGGCGTGTTCCATCGAACCTCTCTTGAAGCTCAGAACTCCCTGCGTGATAGAAACTCATCATTCGCCCTCGTTTTCGGAAACAATGAAATATTTACACCTATCCTCAGTTCGCTCACACGATGCACGGAACAGGCCAGGGATGGCGGTACTCCTGGCTAAAGCTAAAGCATCAAGTCTGGAATTCAACGGTCCGTCTAGCACGCTCATCGACGTGCAGCGAAAAGACATCGGGGCGTGCGTAGTGGCCGACCACATCGAAATCGTAGCGAGCGCGCACCAGTTCGTCGGTATCGATGCTGGCGACAACGAGTCCAGGCTCGCCGACGAGCGGTCCGGCAAGGATTTCTCCGAGCGGCCCGACAATAACGCTGCCCCCTCGGATGAGAGGACGATCGTTGTCCCAGCCAGGCACATCCACGCCCAAGGCGCGCGGCGTCGGTTGGACCTGGCACGCGCTGATTACGAAGCACCGGCCCTCGTGCGCAATATGACGCATCGAGGCTTGCCATACGTCGCGCTCATCGACAGTCGGCGCACACCAGATCTCCACATTCTTCGCGTACATCGCCATGCGAAGAAGAGGCATATGGTTTTCCCAGCAGATCGCCGCTCCCACGCGACCTGCTGATGTCTCGACGATCGGCAGAGTCGAACCGTCGCCTTGCGCCCAAATGAGTCTCTCCGTGCCTGTCGGCATCAACTTCCTGTGCTTCGCGACCATGCCGTTCTGCGGATCAAAAAACAGCGCTGTACAGAAAAGCGAGCTACCTGCCCGTTCGATTACACCGACAACCAGACTTGCGTTGGTTCGCCGTGACAGGTCAGCCAGTGCGTCGGTCTCCGCACCCGGGACGTCAACAGCATTCGCGTAGTACTGTGCGAACGCCTCTCGTCCCTCGGCCAGCCGGTAACCAAGTCGCGTACCGAAGATCTCGCCCTTCGGATATCCGCCCAGCAGCGCTTCGGGCATGACGATCAGACTCGCACCTGACTCGATGATCCGTTGCTCATACTGCAGGATCTGCGCAAGCGTATCGGACTTGCCAGATGGGGACGAACCAATTTGTAGTGCGGCGACGATCGATCTGGGCATTGTCTGCTCCACTGTTGCAAAGGATGTCTTGATCATGGCAGACCGCTAGAATGAAGCAACCGCGTGCCCTCTATAAGTGATATGAACCACATTGATATCGTCGAGATGGACCTCAACCTTCTGAAGGTCTTCGAAGCCCTCTACGAGGAAGGCGGAGCAGGGAGAGCCGCGGTCCGGCTCGACCTTACTCAGTCTGCAGTCAGTTCGGCGCTGAGAAGGCTGCGTGGGGTCTATAGGGAGCCCCTGTTCACCCGGACGGGGCGCGGGCTGGCACCGACCGCTCGAGCAGACGAATTAAAGCCGGTCATCACCGAGGCGCTCGACCGATGCCGGCAGTCATTGGCGATGACGGCGGACGACACGAACGACTATCGAGGCCGTTCGGTGTCGATCGGACTGTCCGATGACTTTGAAATAGCGGTAGGGCACCGGGTAATGGACGCCGTCGCAAAAAAAGCACCGGGCCTACGTTTGATCTTCAGGCAAACACACAGTCACATTGTTGCTAATGCGCTGCTCAACCGGCAGATGGACCTCGCTATTGCTTCAGGCGGATTATCGTCGCACGGGCTAAGTCGACAGGGGCTTGGCGAAGGGGAGTATGCATGTCTGGTGGACGCCAAATCGCTTCCTGACGGCCACGCGCAGTTGACGCTCGATGAGTACGTGGTGCGACCACATATCCTCGTGTCGTCGGGGGGCGTAGTGGGTATTGTTGACGAAGCTCTCGCGAACGTCGGAAGAAAGAGGCGGATTTGCGCTTCGACGACTCATTTTGCTGCTTTACCGTATTTGCTCCACGGATCGGACGCCGTTGCGACAATACCGAGGCACGCTGCGGTAGCAATATCCCGGTTGACGGGATTGCGCCTTCTAAGCTGTCCACTCGCTTTGCCGAGATATCCAATCGAGTTGGGATGGCGCACGGTCAGGACGCGCGACACCGCTGTCGCAGCGGTCCGGCAAGCGGTTATCGAATCGTTCGGCAATGCGGGTTAGCGAAAGGGTCCCTCGGCGTGACTCCCGCGTTCATCTTCCAGTCGCTGCGAATAAACGGGCCTGACTTGTTCTTGCTGGGAAAGAGTGTTTGTCCATGGCGGGCATTCAAACTCGACGGCGACGAGCCTAGGATTTGCCATATGGGCAAGTTCATTTCGGCGAATAACTTCATCAGGGCACGTAACTGACAGCCAATGTCGTACAACCCTCAAACAGGCATCGTCTACATTCCCGCGCAAAACGTGCTGGCAACCATTCCACCGGAACACGGTGGAACGTCGGCTATCTATTTTCACGATACCCCTATCGCCATAAACCGTCTATGCGTTCTGGAAACATTGCTAAGCTGCGTTTCTACGTGATACGTCAACAATCCGAACGTACAAATGCCATTATTTCGCCCGTCGGATTCTCGATAAATACATCCGCGATGATGGCAGCCGCCGGATTTTTACATCTGCGAAAGTCCCAGTCACGGGGAATATTCGCTTTGTGAATTTATCAGCGAGGTAGGAGATGGACCAGCTATATATGTTGCGGACGTTCGTTGCAGTCGCACAGCATCGAAGCTTTAGCAAAGCTGCCGAGTCATTGGGCGTGACCACCGGCTCGATCTCCAAAGCCATCGCCAAGCTTGAAGCGAGTATCCAGACGCAGGTTTTGTATAGAACAACCCGATCGGTTTCAGTGACCGATGCGGCGCAATCGTACTATCTGAGTTGCTGCCGTCTCCTCGAAGAACTTGACGAAGCAAATCGTCGCATTACGCAGGAGCGTGAGATTGACAGCGGGAGGTTGCGACTCGTTGTGCACCCGATGCTGTTGAGCAAAACCTTCTCCCGGCTTGTGTCGAACTATCACGCTATCGCCCCCAACGTGAACCTCATGGTTTCCGTTCAGGAAGAAGCTGTGAATCTGTATGACGGCCATTTCGATATGGCGATTCTTCCGCCTCATCTTGTAGAGCAGAATGCGGTAATTCGCCGTTCGTTGTCCAGGTCACCGCACATTCTCGTTGCCGCACCTGGTTATCTTGAGCAATGCGGTACACCCGCGGTTGCTTCGGAGTTGGCTAACCATTTCCTATTGCTGGACCCCACGTCGAGGCAGAAGGGCACGAATTTCATCGATCTGCTGGAAAATGGAAAGAGAGTGAGTGTGCTTCCAATGTCGTCCATGGACGGTAACGAAGTGCTGCTTCGGGCGGCGGCGCTTACGGAGACTGGCATCGCGGCCTTACCTGAAGCTATGGTTCGCGAAGACATTGCCATGGGACATCTCAAGCACATCTTGCCTCAGTGCTCTACGTCAGAAGGTGGTGTCGAGATATGTCTTTTCTACTCGCACCGCGAACTGCTTCCTGCGAGGCTCCGGACTTTCGTCGATTTCTGCACCGAGTTTTTCCGCTCGGTTCCCCGAAATATCCCCAATGAGATGGCGACGATTTCACAACCCTTGAACCACAACGTAGATCACATGCTAACAACGGTCTGAGACCTGGGCGAAAGAGCGTCGGCTGGTCACGAGAACGTTACGGACCGTCATACCAATGTGGGCGATACCAGGCGTTAAAGGGGGGCACACTAGCAACATGAAAAAAGTTGGTTTTACATATCTTATCTAAGGTTTCCATTGACCACGTGTAAGAGGTGTTGTTCGTGAGTCGACCTTCATTCAGTGCCGTCTCAAACTTTATAGTTCGTACTGGATGCGGTACCTGTCACGGCGTCATTGATTTCCAGTAGTGGTAACACGGGGCATGGGTCGGGCGCCTCGAATGCAAACCTCATTTCCTTTTACGTCCGTTGGAGCGGGTCATGCTTTCCTGGACGAAAGGCTATCCACGATGTTTCAATTTTTATCGAGGTGGTTTGGCAGGACTGATGCCATCCGCGAATCCCCTGCTACGGAGAAAAGAATGACGAAGGTTCTCGTACTGTACTACTCGACTTACGGCCACACTGAAGCTCTCGCCAAAGCTGTCGCCGAGGGCGCTGCATCGACGGGTGCGAAGGTTAGTTTGAAGCGTGTGCCTGAGCTAATGAACGCTGAAGTTGCGAAGGAGGCCGGAGCAAAGCTCGACCAGTCCGCAGACATCGCTACTCCCGACGAGCTTGCCGACTACGATGCCATCATCATCGGAACACCGACTCGCTTTGGCCGCGTGTCTGCACAGATGGCCAATTTTCTGGACCAGACGGGTGGTCTTTGGGCTAAGGGGAAGCTGATCGGCAAGGTTGGCGGTGCATTCGTATCGACCGCCAGTCAACACGGCGGTGCCGAAACCACTCTATTTTCGGTACTGACTTCGCTGATGCACCATGGACTGATCACGGTAGGTCTGCCATACGCGTACGGAGGTCTGGTCAAGATGGACGAAGTCACTGGCGGGTCCCCTTACGGGGCCTCGACGGTCGCGGCGACTGACGGTTCCCGTCAACCGAGCGAGAACGAGCTTGAGGGCGGACGTTTCCAGGGGCGCCATATTGCTGAGATTGCAGCGGCGCTCATGCGCGGGCGTTCCTGATTGGGCGCACCGGTAGCCAGGTGTGGCCCTGGTGCCGGAGCGTTGTAGTGTCTTCTAGTTGATGTGTGTTGTGGTGAGATTGGGCGGCGCGGTTCGTGAGAGCCCCGCCCCACTTCCGATAGTGAGCTCAAGATGAAACACATATTTCAGCTGGATCCGTGGTCGCAGACTCTTGCAATGCTAAGCAGTTGCTCGGGACAAAAGCCGAGCGACTGCGACGACGAATATTTTAATCAGGTTCGTCGCAGCACGTCCCTGCTGTCAGGGGCAAGCAGGGACAAAATCAAACGGACAGCGGGAAATGCTGGAGGCACATGTGCAACCATTCGAATTCTGGAACGCCTGTCAGCCTTGGCGGTATCTTTGTCATGGCACGACCCCACATCGCTCAACTATGCCGAACAGGTATGGTGGATGAGCGGTGCCCTGAGGAACGGGCGTTGTGCGATCAGCGGGGAACGCATACTTAGAGGGCAGTCTGTTTACCGCCCACGGCGATTGGGTAAGGACGGGCCGTTAAACGGGCGCGAGATGATTTTGACTTCTGTGATCGCCGGTGCATGCGCAAGTGCGGCGGATTTTCCTCACGAACTTATGGTTTGCCGCGTTGAAAACGATTAGTTGATGATGGGCAGAAGTCGGAGTGTGGCGCGAACAACTATGGAGATGAAGATGGCAAAAGGGTATTGGGTTGTGTCATATCGCAAGGTGCTGAATCCGGACCAGCTTGCCGAGTATTCGAAGCTCGCCGCGCTGGCGATTGCCAGCGGCGGCGGACGCATTCTGGTTCGTGGCACCGCGAAGGTGGCACATGGTGCAGGTATTGCAGAACGCACTGTTGTTACCGAATTCGATAGCATCGAACAGGCGATCGCGACGTTTGAAGGCGATGCCTACCAGGCCACGCTAAAGGTACTTGGCGACGCTGTGGAGCGGGATTTTCGGATTGTTGAAGGGGCGGAATAGAAATTTGTCTCAAACGGTGCGACGACAGCTGATAGCATTGTCGCACCGACATCAACGTCCAGATTCCAACCGGAGAATAAGCGGACGTCATCATTTCGCAACAGCCATTTCATGTGTTCATCCTGCCGCGCCGCGCCGCGCGGAGTCAGCGGCTGCTAATCGTAAGCTATGCCAGGTCAATGAGATCCTGCGCGAGGCGTCGGTGTATTTCGCGCAGACCGAGCTCGACAGCCGACCGAGGTGATGATCACTGGCAGGTCCATGGGGTCGAGCCAATTTGCAGGCTACGGCCGATTGCGCGCCGAGGTACCATCTGCACGTAGCTAGGCGGGTCGACACGCCATGGCCCGCTCATCGTCCCGAGAACGTCAAGCAGGCGCCTAGGGAGCTGCGCACCTGGGTTCGCGTGTTGTTGTGCTTCGTGCCCGTCAACGGCAAGCGGGTGTATCGGGTAATGCGTGTTTGCAACCTGCTTTCAATTGTGACCGTGACCATGAGCTCAAATTCGAACGATGGTGAAAATAGCCCGCGGCCTCATCGCCAGCCATCAACTGATGACAAGGACACTCCCATGACATTGAAAGCCGGTGTATTACCGGGCAGTCGTGTCATGCCTGAAGACTACAAAACCGTCGAGGCAGCGCAGCGCACCCAGATTGAGCGGCGTCGGTATCAGATGTATCCCCGTTTGACAGAAGCGCGGGTAGCCAAGGCGGCTCGCTTCGGGACGACGGAACACTGGAAGGCCGGCGACGTCATGTTTCGCGTCGGAGAGCAGAGCGAAGGCATGAGGATCTTGACTCGTGGAACAGTACACTTGATCGTGCGAAACGGATTCGGCCAGTCTCACCTTTTTCAGGAGGTCAGTGAGGGGCACTTTCTCGGAGAGACGGCAACCCTCAGCGGCAAACCATACCTTGTTGATGCGATTGCCATCACTGACGTCGACGCGTTCCTCATCGCACCTGAGCAACTCCGGTCGCTTCTGATTGCAGAAGCTCAGCTTGGCTCGGAGATCATGCGCGCGTTCATTCTCCGGCGCGTCGGGTTGATTCAGGATGGTAGTGGTCCGATCCTGATCGGATCTTCAGCCGACCCGAGACTCATCGTTCTCGCAAATATGCTACGGCGCACTAATCATCCGCATCGGATCCTTGATCCGGTCACGGACAATGATGCTCGCGATTTCCTTGCGAAAACACAGTGCGAAGAAGGACAGATGCCGCTGGCCGTACTCGTTGATGGCTCTATCCTGCACAATCCCGATGAAACACTCCTTGCGTCGAAGCTTGGTCTCCTTTGCGGCTTCGATGAATCCGACGCGTACGACGTCGTCATTGTTGGCGCTGGTCCAGCCGGACTGGCCGCGGCCGTGTACGCCGCGTCAGAAGGACTATCAGTGCTGGTTTTCGATTCAAAGGGGTTTGGCGGACAGGCCGGCGCAAGCGCCAGGATCGAGAATTATTTCGGGTTTCCAACCGGCATCTCCGGTCACGTTCTCGTTAGCCGCGCATTTGAGCAGGCGGTTAAATTCGGGGCGGAAATAGTCATACCTACCGAAGTGGCAAAACTGCACTGCACGGAATCGCCCTTCAAGGTCGAACTCCGCGATGGTCGGTGCGCCCGTGCGAAGACGGTCGTTATAGCATCCGGCGCCGCTTATCGTCGCCCTCAGATCAGTGGCCTCGATGTGCCTGAGATTTGTGGCGTCAACTATTGGGCGTCGTCGATCGAGGGTCGTCTCTGTCAAGGAGCGGAAATCGTACTTGTAGGAGGGGGAAATTCCGCTGGACAGGCAATCGTCTTCCTGGCGAGCTATGCAGCACACGTACATGTGCTGATTCGACGCGAGAGCTTGCGCGAAACCATGTCAAGATATTTAATTGATCGCGTGAGCTCGTTCGCCAACGTGACGATTCATAGCAATTCTGTCATCGAGTCTGTCGTGTCTGACGAGGACAGCGTGACCGAGGTTCATTTCTCTTCGGGTGGGAGTCGCACACGAATCCCGACTCGTCACCTCTTCCTTTTTACCGGCGCTGACCCGGCCACCGGCTGGTTACGTGGATGCGGAGTGGAGGTTGATGACAAAGGCTTCGTCATAACCGGCCGCACCGGTTCGACGGAGCCGGCAGCCGCCCATCTCGCCTTCGAGACGAGTGTTCCAGGCGTTTTTGCAATCGGCGACGTGCGCTCGACATCGATTAAGCGCGTCGCGTCCGCCGTCGGGGAGGGTGCCGCCGTAGTGTCTGAAGTACATGCGCTATTGACGGCCGAATAGCAATCCGAACTCAGGCCAAGCAACGTCGATAATCTCTGTCCAGACGAACGATCAGTCAACTTGTGAGGTGATTAAATGACATTCCGAGTACCAGACCTTTCCCGGTTTTCCAAAGCGCAATTGCGCGACGGACCTTCACCGATTCTGGCGCTGCCTAGATTGAGCCGGCACTTAGGCGGTGCTGAAATCTATGTCAAACGGGAAGACGTTGATGGCCTCGGGGGCGGGGGCAACAAGCTGCGTAAACTCGAGTTTCTGATCGGCGAGGCGCAGGCGGCTGGCGCTGACACGATCATCACGGTCGGCGGCCGACAATCAAACCATGCCCGGTTGACGGCAGCGGCGGCCGCGCGCGTTGGAATGAAATGTGAACTGGTGCTCTCGAGGCTGGTTCCGATCGAAGACGATGACTACGTCGAAAACGGCAACGTGGTGCTGGACCGCCTCTTTGGTGCGGTCATTCATGACGTTCCAGGGAACGTTAGCGCACTGCAGGTTGCGGAAGAGCGCGCCGCAACGCTGCGCCGCGAGGGACGAAAAGTTTATGTGTGTCCGCTCGGTGGATCAAGCCCGGTCGGCTGTCTGGGTTATGTCTCTTGTGCACTTGAGATTCTCGACCAGTCCAGGGAAAGCGGCATTGCCTTCGACCATGTGGTTGTTGCAAATGGCAGCGGTGGCATGCAGGCGGGGCTTGTAGCGGGTGCGATCGCTGCTGGTGTGTCGCCAACGAAAGTGGTGGGGTATACGGTTCTTGCGCCGCTCGAAAAAGCCTATGCCACCACCTACGAAAAAGTGCAGCAGACGCTTGACCTGATCGATTCCGGTCTCACGGTTTCCGGCGAGGATGTCGTCCTTCATGATGACCAGCTCGGGAGCGGCTACGGGTTACCTACTAATTCAATGCGCCGGGCAGTTAGTCTTTTGGCCAGCCAGGAAGGCCTTCTATTGGACCCGGTATATAGCGGTAAGGCGTTCGCGGGTCTGATTCAGAACGTCGAAAATGGAAAATTCTGTGCGGGACAAAAAATTCTGTTTCTCATGAGTGGAGGTACCCCCTCGTTGTTTGCCTATCGCAGCACGTTTGAGTGACTGTGGATCTATCGGTCCCTAGTCGTATGGCGTTGCGGCCGATGAATTTCGTCCGTGTACTTGTCAAAGTTCACCGCTTAGATACTGAGCGACCCCGTTCCCGAAGCTCCAGTCCGAGTCTGAGTTGCTGGTAATCGAAACGATCACGTCATTAGCGCCCACGCCGCAGTTTGCCTCCAGTTCGGCCGTAAGCTCGCTATAGAATTTGCGCTTGGATTCGTCGGAGCGTGAGCGGGTGGTGACAGATACCAGAGTCAGTTTGTCCGTGCGTACGATTCCGAGCCCGGTGTCTTCTGCGATCAACCGGCGGGGCTTGTGCTCCGTCAAGACCTGGTAGCGGTCCGTTTGGGGGACTTCGAAAGCCTTGACTACTGCTCGATGTGTAGCATCGAGCAAGGAATCGATTTCAGCGTCTGTCCTTCCTTGAAGGATATCGATACGAATTAACGGCATTGTTTCCTCTATGAATAGTTAAAAAATTGCGTCGCCGCGATGGCACGAGAGAATGACCTGGCGTGGATTCCACGCTGACAATGCGATCGATGACATGGATACCTGCTGAGCACATGTGTTCGCGCTGAGCGTAGAAAGCCTAACGATGGCTGTGCCTCGAGATGGGCAACTTACACCCGCATGAACTTATCCTACTTCGCATTCCCCTTTCCTTGGTTGATAGAGTCGCGCGAATATTTGAGCACCGGTCAATAATTGAAATCTGCACATAAGAGGCGTGGCCGGCGCGACGCTTTGTTTGATAAGTACAGGCCAACGAACTACGTGTTGGTGAATTTATTGCATCGGAAAACCGTGGATTCGCAATGGACCACTTCGCGGAATAGAAGTTTTCATAACGACGGTGAAAAAGGCACGATCAGGCGGAAGTCAGTGAGGGCGCGCGCGGGGTGGTGCGCGTGCCCTCACTGAAGTACTCGTCAGACACCGACATTACCTGCACTACATCTTCACGACATCGAGCAAAGTCTTCTTGCCTCCCCTGTACTCATACAACGAGATCGCACCGTGTTTGAGGTCGCCGCGCGAATCGAAGGTCACTTCGCCGATTACGCCACGGTAATCGGTGGTCGGCATTTGAGCCAGGATTTTGGACGGGTCGGTCGAGTTCGCACGTTTCATCGCGTCAACGACGATGTAGACGGCGTCGTACGTGGATGCCGCATCGTACAGAATGGCCTGGCCGAAACGTTTCTCATACTTCGCCTCGAACGCCTTGCCGCCGGGCATCTTCTCGAGAGCCATGCCTGCTTCCGAGCAAACCACATTGTCGGTTGCGACGCCGGCGAGCTCGGCCAGCTTGGTTGTACAGACGCCATCACCGGCCAAAATCTTCGCACGCAAGCCGAGTTGCTTCGCCTGCTTCGCGAGCGGTCCGCCCGTTGCGTCCACACCTCCATACATGATCGCATCCGGGTTTTCTCCCTTGATCTTCGTCAGGACAGAGCGGAAGTCGACGGCCTTGTCGTTGGTCGCATCGCGGGACAACACCACCATTCCAGACGATTTCGCGGTCTTCTCAAACTCATCAGCGAGGCCTTGTCCGTATGCAGTCGCGTCGTCGACGATTGCTACGCTCTTGAGCTTCATGGTCGTCGCGGCGTAGCGTGCCAGCACCGGGCCCTGATGTGCGTCGGTCTCAACCACGCGGTAGGTCGTCTTGAACCCTTGCTGCGTGTACGCGGGATTGGTCGCCGATGGAGATATCTGCACGATGCCCGCATCGCTGTAGATCTTCGAAGCGGGGATTGACGTGCCGGAGTTCAGATGGCCGACCACAGCAACGACCTTGTCGTCGACGAGCTTCTGCGCGACCTGCGTGGCCGTGCGCGGGTCGGCACCGTCGTCCTGGGCGTCAAGCACCAGCGTCACCTTCTGACCACCAATCACCAGTCCGCCGGCATTGATTTCTTCGACCGCAAGGCGTGCGCCGTTTTCGTTGTCCTTACCCAAGTGAGCTATCGACCCAGTGAGCGGGGCGACGTGAGCAATTTTGATGGTCTCGTCGGCAGCCGCGGCCATAGTCAGCGTCGCAAACAGAGTGAGTGCAGCGCTAATCGGAAACAGCTTGCGAGTCCTAATATTCATATGAGTCTCCTTCCACTTTTGGTTTTAGATTTTTGGGGCAAATGTCCCGTGCCACTTTGCACGCGTCTTTACTCAGTTGAACACCTGCATTTGACGGGTCATAATACGCGTTGGCTTGCGGAATTTTCTTCTGTTTAGACCTTGGAGTTCATCGCTGCACAGGATGAACATTCCCATTCAGGTTAAGAAGACAGCATCAATCCGCC
This sequence comes from Caballeronia sp. SEWSISQ10-4 2, assembly GCF_030464885.1. Lineage (GTDB taxonomy): Bacteria > Pseudomonadota > Gammaproteobacteria > Burkholderiales > Burkholderiaceae > Caballeronia. The sequence goes on from NZ_JALPRJ010000029.1 coordinate 98,081, forward strand.
TATGTCGAAGCTTAGTGTTCGAAAAGAGTGGTGCAAGGAGTTCTTCCGGATCGGGTATATAGCGGCAGGGCGTTCACGGATCCGATTCAGAACATCAAAAATGGGAAATTTAGTGCGGGCCATCTATCGACCTGTCGGAATTTCCGGCGCCACCTCTGACCGCGCGGCACGCTTCGTCTGTTTATCTCCTTTCCCAGCCCACGCGGTATTGCGCGTGATTAGAACCAGTATGCAGATTGCAATGGCGCCGAAGCCAGCAACGAGTTGCATTCCACCTGCAAAGGAGCCGGTCGCGTCCTTGATTGCACCGATGGCGTACGAGTCGACGAATCCCGACACGCTACCTACCGAATTTACAACTGCAATACCCGCCGCCACAGCACTCATGGGAAAGAGGGCCGCCGGTAGTGTCCAAAAAATCGGCAGCGCGGAAAACACCCCGAAGGCAGCAATGCAGAGCAGCACCAGGCGAAGCACGGGCAGATCCGTGACCGTGGAGCCGGCCAGTCCTGCCACGGCCAGTACCAACGGCATGACCAGGTGAAAGCGACGTTCGCCCAGTCGGTCCGATCTGCGCCCCCACAAGGTCATGCCGATGCCGGCTACAAAAAACGGAATCGCGGCCACGAACCCTGTTTGGACGATTGATAAGCCGAACTGGTGGACGATTTGCGGCAAGAAGAAGCTCAACTCGTAGTTAAGGCCGACCACACCGAAATAGACAACGCCTAGGGCCAACACTAGCGGGTTTCGCATGGTACTCAACACACTAGCATGACCCGAGGGAGCGACCGCGGTATCGGTAACCAGACTGCGACTCAACGCCTCTCGCTCCGCGTCGGTCAACCACGTGGCTTGCTCAGGACGGTCGCAGAGTATGCGCAGAACGAAAGGCGTGAGCGCAAGGGCTGGTAGTGTCTCGATGAGAAACATCCATTGCCACCCGTGCAAGCCCCCAAGACCGTCCAGTTGCATCAGCAACCCGGACAACGGGGCACCGATCACACTGGCGACAGGCATTGCCACCAGGAAGCCGGCAATCATGCGGCCGCGCGCTTCGGCCGGCACCCAAAGAGACAAATAATAAAACACCCCGGGAGCGAATCCCGCCTCGGCAGCCCCCAGAATCAAACGCGCCACGTAGAGGGATTTCTCTCCCTGCACGAATATCATCGCGCCTGACGCAAGTCCCCAGCCGAGCATGAGCAACGCGAACCAGCGCCGCGCGCCGACACGTTCCAGCATGACGTTGGCGGGTACTTCGAGAATTACGTAAGTCACGAAGAAAATACCCGCGCCAATCCCAAAGGCCGTTGATGACAGACCAAGGTCCCGGCTCATCGTGAGTGCAGCGAAACCCACGTTGACACGATCGAGCCACGCTATGACGAAACACGCAAAGAGCAGTGGAATGTAGCGGCGATTGATCTTTCGCAACGCCGAAGCTAAGGGGTTCTCGTCATGCATAGTTATCTCCGGTGACTCATTTTCAATTTCGATGCCGCGCTGGATGCTTTACCGGCGCGGCATCTCAGGATGCGCAAGTGCGGACAGATCGACGTCGCGAGGCACCGTCCACGCCACCTCATCGATGCATCGAGCGGATTGAGGTGAGTAGAATCAAATTAACGGTTAAATTTATTTATAAGGATTACAAACTAATGTTCTGATAAAAACAGAGAAATCATTGAATCACGAGGTTCACCCAGGAATCCGCTCAACTACAGCGCACGCTGCTACGGCTAGCCGCACATGCCGGGCCGGGATTCACCGGCCCGGTCGGGCGATTATCAAGCCGGGCTGAAAACAACGTGTTGCAGGGTCGGAAAAAACCCGACTGCACGCAGCCGGGAGACAAGTACATCCTTCAGTCCGCGCGACAGCGCTCGATGCCTTCGTTGGACCACTGAAGGCCCAGACCCGGCTTGTTCGGCGGCGTGAGGTATCCGTTCGAAACCTGCAACGGCTCTTCAAGGATCGCATCGGCCCAACTCGTGTATTCGAGCCAGTGGGCCGTGGGTGTTGCCGCAAGCAAATGCACGCTGATTTCGGGGAACAAATGCGAGGACACCGGCACACCGCGCGCGGCTGCAATGGCGGCGCCACGCAGCCATCCGCTTACCCCACCGATGCGCGCCACGTCCAGCATCAGATAATCGGTGGCCTTCGCCGCCACGGCGTCGTATACGGCCTCGGGGCCGTCGAGGTTTTCACCGAGCTGGATCGGGGTGGTCAATTCGCTCGCGATCGCCGCGTACCCTTGCAGATCGTTGTGGCGAATCTGTTCTTCGAGCCAATAGATGTTCATATCCCGCAGGTCGAGCCCGCGCCGGATCGCGTCGGGCACCGTCAACGCCTGGTTATAGTCCACCATCAGTTCGACGGACTCGCCGACCGCCGCACGCACGGCCTTCGTCACCTCAAGATCGGTAACAGGGTTTGGGTGACCGAGCCGCAGCTTCACCGCATCGAAGCCGGGTTCGAGTAACTTGACGGCCTCTTGCGCAGCCTCCTTCGCCGACATCATTCCCAGCCCGTCGCTGTTATAGGCACGAATCGGGTCGAGGCTTCCGCCCAAAAACGCGGCGAGCGGCATATTGGCCGCCACCGCCAGGGCATCCCACGACGCAATGTCGATAGCGGCGAGCGCCATCCGTACCACTCCCGTCACGCCAAGCAGAGCGTAGCGCCGTCCAAGCAGCTCGCCAATCCTGGCAGGCGCCACCGGCATGCCGTCGATCAACCCCGCGGCTTCCTTCATGACTTCCGCGATGGCCCTGGCTCCGCTCTCCCGGTAGCAGAAGAGATAGCTACGGCCCACCACCCCTTCCTTGGTCTCAAGGTCCACCAACAGCAATGGTGCGGCTGTCATTCTGGCCGCGCTGGTGCCCAACGGAAAGCGCATGGGCACCTTTACATAACGGGTGCGGATCGCTGAGATATGCAAAACAGGCTGAACGCCAGACGAGGAACCAGCAGTCACGTCATTTCTCCATGTAGGTCACGGTGGTAGAGTTATAAACCATATTGAACCAAATGGTAACAAAAAATTAACCAATTCGGGCTATCCCCAGTATTGGTTACCCAATAAAATATCCCATGATCCGACTCGATCGACTCGGAGGTAGTTGTCGATCAATCCACGCTTTGGAGTGCACACAACGTGAAGAATGATGTAAACGTCGAAATGGTGCGCAGCCATCTGCTGGACACCGGCGCCACAGCCGGAGCGAAGCTGCCGACCGAGCGCGTCTTGGCGGAACAGTTGGGGGTGTCGCGCAACGTGATCCGCAAGGCCTTGTCCCTCATGGAGATCGAGGGCCGCGTCATGCGCAAGGTCGGCAGTGGCACCTATCTCGTCAAGCAGACTGCCGGGGGGGCGGCCGAACGAGCCGGCCCGACTCGCGCGCAAGCGGAAGCTCTCGACGTCAGCCCGAAGCAGATCGTCGAGGCCCGCTTCGCGTTCGAGCCCAATCTCGCGAGCCTTGCGGCCATGAATTGCACGACGCTCGATCTGGAGCGGCTCGGCGAGTGCGCGCGGCGCTACCACCGCGCGGACAACTTCGACGCTTACGAGGCGGCCGACGAAGGCTTCCACCGCGCGATTGCCCTGGCCACGCACAATCCGTTGTTGATCAGCGCGTACGAAGACTTCATGACGGCCGATGCGCAGGCAGAGTGGGGCAGCATTCGCCAGCGCTTCCTGACCGCCGAGCGTCGTGTCGCCTCGCGCAAGGAGCACGACAAGATACTGGCTGCGATACGCAGCCGCGACTCGGCGGCGGCATTCGGTGCCGCACGCGAGCATTTGCAATACATCACCTCGGCTTTGCTACATACGTGATCGGCTGCGATCCGTACGCCCCACCTCTGTCCCGCCCAGCAAGTCGATTTTTTGTTTGACACTCCAAATTGGTTCGATGAGAATGAACCAATTGATTAATTGGTTACCCAATTTGGAGGCGACGAAATGAAAATTGCAGTGATTGGCTCAGGTGGCGTGGGTGGGTTTTATGGGCTGAAGCTGGTGAAAGCCGGCCACGATGTGACGTTCGTGGCGCGCGGCGCACACCTGAAGGCCATGCAGGAAACAGGCCTCCACATTGAAAACGACCTTGGCAATAACGCCTCGGCGAAAGTGAAGGCGACCGATGACATCCTGTCGCTGGATCAACCCGACCTGATCATCATCGCTGTCAAAATGTGGGACCTGAAGGATATTGCGCGCGACCTGAAGAAGATCGCCGGCCCGAACACCGCGGTGCTCTCGTTGCAGAACGGCGTGATCAAGGACTACGTCTTGCGGCGCGAGTTTGGCGAGGAAAACGTCATCGGCGGCGTGGGCTATGTGGCCACATCCATTGGTCGCGCTGGCGTGATCAAGCAAGTTGGCGACCTGCAGCGTATCAAGCTCGGTGAATACGACGGCCAGAAGCGTGCGCGCACGGAGGAACTGGTGCGTAGTTTCGCCGACGCCGGCGTCGAGGCGACGCTGTCCAACGATATCGCGCGAGTCCTCTGGGAGAAATACGTCTTCCTGGTTGGACTGTCTTCCATGACCTGTCTCACTCATCTGACAATCGGGCCGATTCGCGAAAGTGAAGGCAGCCGGAGAGTGCTTCGCTCCGTGATCGCGGAGGGTGTGCTGGTGGGGCGCGCGCAGGGTGTTTCGTTGCCAGAAGACTATGCCGACCAATGCATGGCACTGGTCGACAACCTTCCCTATACGATGACGTCTTCGATGTTCCACGACCTGGAAAAAGGCAACCGCCTTGAACTGCCCTGGCTCGGTGGCGGTGTGGTGTCGCTGGCCCGGGAGGTCGATGTCCCGGTGCCCGTCAACACCATGATCACCAATGCGCTGTCGCCGTACGTCAATGGTCATGCAAAAGCCTGACCCAGGCGGGACGAGCAAGGCCAGGCCGTAATACACCAGACTGAGCGGCGCCCCGCCTCGTCGTGGTGCGGGCGACCGTCGGTCGATAACATGAGGACACGAACATCGTGAAGATCGCCAGCGTTGAGTCGATTCAACTGCGGATTCCCCTTGCCGGCGAGGGCCGGCTAGAAATCGGATCGTGGGGCGGGAAGGGACTGCCGACGGTTGATTCGCTGATTGTCAAAGTCGTAACCGATACGGGGGTAGTGGGCTGGGGCGAGACGTTCGGTTTCGCGGGCATTCCAGCTGCCAGGGCCGCGATCGATTCGATCCTGGCGCCCGCGCTGGTGGGTCGCGACGCGGCACTGCTAGAGAAGTTGATGCTTGACCTGCAGAAGCAGTTTCATATCTTCGGGCGCAGCGGGGCCATTATCTTCGGACTGTCCGCGATCGATATCGCGCTTTGGGATATTGCGGGCAAGGTGGCGAACCAGCCAGTGCACGCGCTGCTTGGCGGCACCGACGCGACGTCGCTGCGATGCTACGCCAGCCTGGTTCGGTATTCCGCCCCCGCGCTGGTGAAAGAACAGGTTGAGCGTGCGCTGAAGAATGGCTTTCGCCATCTCAAACTGCACGAAGTCAATATCGACTGCATCCGTGCTGCTCGCGAAGCAGCCGGTGATGACATAGAGATCACCGTCGACGTCAACTGTGCATGGTCCGTGCGCGAAGGACTCGACATGACGAACAAGCTCCGGGAATTCAATCTCCGTTGGCTCGAAGAACCTGTCTGGCCCCCGGAAAACTATTTGGGGCTCGCGCAGGTGCGCCGTCAAGGAGGCATTCCGATCGCCGCGGGCGAGAACGCATCGACGCTCATGGATTTTCAGCACCTGCTTGAGGCGAAGGCGGTCGATTTCATTCAGCCGAGCCCCGCCAAAATGGGGGGCATCACGGAATTGAAAAAGGTATTTGCGATGGCAAATGCCAACAATGTTGAAGTAGCGGTCCATTCCTTTTATGACGGCCCGGGGCTGCTCGCGAGCGTGCATGCGAGCGCGGCGCTAGGCGGCGCAGGCGCCCTGGTTGAATGGCGATGCCTGGACCTCGAGGCACAACTCTACAGTGACGCCATCGTCCCACAGGACGGGGCGATCGCTGTCCCTCAACGTCCTGGACTGGGCCTTGAACCGAATCCGGACGTCATCCGCGAATATCGCGTGGCGTAAAAGGCGAGTCTTTGGCTCGCGCCCTATGCTGGGCGCGTCGATTTCGGAACGAGCTGTCGCGATAACGCGGTGGCAACCAAATATGGTCAAGCAAAATCCTCAGGATACCTTTCTATTTGCTTGCCAAGGCAACGCCAGGCGCGGCCCTGACCAAGTCAACGAATTGGATCGGCTTGACGCTGATCTCTGCACCCACCCCGTGTACGCCGTGGGGAAGCAATGTCGGTGACAATGCGCGAACAAGTGTCCATACGCCGTGCAACACATGCACGGCGCTGACGCATATGTGACACACAGGAACAAATGAATTGCCAGTGACCGCAATAATTTCGCGTCAAAGGTCGTCCAGAATACAAGGCATTCCGATCACGACCGAAACGTCATGGTGTCTCTCGAGATTATCTGGTTATTCACATGAACACTAACCCGCAACACGCGTCCGTGACGACGACTTGTGGCAGCAACACCGGCCGCTCGGCCGACTACCTGCCGCACATTTCTTGCGCATTCGCCTGGCGTTTGTGCCGCCCGGCCCAGCGTACCTCCTCGCCAAGGTTGCCATGCTGATACCGTCGCCCCATGCCGCGCCTCAGGCCAATCCCGGCTTTTCGCGTATGTTCGCGCGCGGCCGCCTGACACTTGGCCTGACGTTCGCGATCGAGTCATATCCCGGCGATGCGCCAACCATGCGTGATCAGATTCCGCTCGCTCGCAAGGCCGAGCAGGTGGGGTTTGCCGCGCTTGGCGTACGCGACGTGCCACTGCGCGATCCGACGTTTGGCGACCTGGGTCAAATCTACGACCCCTGGACGTGGCTTGGATATGTGGCCGGCCAGACCGAGTCCATCGCACTGTTTCCCGCCGCTATCGTGCTGCCACTGCGTCATCCGTTGCACACTGCCAAGGCGGCAGCCAGTATCGATCAGCTTACCGGCGGCCGTCTTGTGCTCGGCATCGCGTCGGGAGACCGTCAGGTGGAATTTCCGGCGTTCGGTGTCGACCGCGAAGAACGCGGTGCCTTGTTCCGCGAGCAGGTGGAATATCTGAACGCCGTTTGGGGCAACACGTATCCGGAATTCGAAAGTCGCTATGGCACGCTGTACGGCGCCGACCCCGTGCCCAAGCCCATTTCGGCCCGGGTGCCGTTAATCGTCACCGGTAACAGCCAGCAATCGGTCGATTGGATCGCGAGCAAGGCGGACGGGTGGATCACCTATCTACGACCCTTGGACTTCCAGGTGGAGCTGATCCGGCAATGGCACGACACAGTCGATGCCGTCGCGCCCGGTACGTTCAAGCCGTTTGCCTTGCCCTACAAGATCGATCTGGTCGCCGATCCGGACGCATCGCCCACACCGATCCATAACGGCCACCGTCTGGGCCGCAGCTGGTTAATGCGGCATCTGGAGATGCTCGAGCGAGCAGGCGCGAACCACGTACTGCTCAACTTGAAATTCGGAAGCCGGCCTGCAGAGGCGGTGCTCGATGAGCTCGCCACCTATGTCGTGCCGCGTTTTCCGGCCTTGGATGCACTGTGATCGGACCAACGATCCTGCAAACATTCGCAATCCGGCTACCGCTGTGTGCGGCTGTCGCCCTCGTATCCAGCCATTCGCGCAACAGATCATCTTCATCATGAAAGCAATGAAACAACCACTCAGAATCGATTTTGTCTCCGACGTAGCGTGCTCGTGGTGTGCGATCGGTCTATCCTCGCTCCAACTTGCGATCTCGCGCCTTGGCGAGGCCGTCGACGTCGAACTGGTCGTGCATCCCTTCGAACTGAATCCGCAGATGGGCGGCGACGGCGAAGCATTAGTCGAACATATCGGAAAGTCAGTATGACTTCCGTGGAAGTAAGGGCTGGCCCGCGTGAGGTACTAAAAC